>JBFHIJ010000004.1:0-141718 GCA_041596515.1 Chlorobiota bacterium | reverse complement strand
CAGTTTGAGCAATTGAAGTAAGATATGGGCCAATAAAAACTGTAACGACGGTGGCAGAAAACGCTGAAATTGCCCAGTCATACATATACCAGCCGACACGCTCTTTTTTATTATTAAGCACTATATTTCTCCATGATAAATAGCATGAAACAAAAATAAAAAAAAGCAGCTATAAAATAGTCTGCTTTTTTGTATTAACTAAATATTTAGAATTTTATATCGGTTTATACCAAACATTCATTGGTTCTATTTTGCCAAATATATTCGTATTATTGATTAGAGTACCTGCAAATAAATAATTGTCTTTAGCAAAAGTAATGTTCATCGCTGGTGAAAGGCTTCTTGCAATGGTATAAAGAGTTTTATATCCTTTTTCAATCATTGATTTTTCCATTTTTTTCAGCAAATGCAGTGCAAAACCTTTACCCAAATAGTCAGGGTTGGTAGCAAAATCAGTCATTTCGACTACAGATTCAGATACATACTGCTCAGAGGAGGCAGCAGAAATTAATTTTCCATTCCAAAAGATCCCCCAATATTCAATATTATCATCCATCATTTCTTTCAAAAAATTAGGATCATGTATAGGGAAAGGATAAGTTTCAAATACAATTTTATATAGCTCGGCAAGTTCCTCTGCATCATTGTGATTAAGCACCCTCATGGCATATTCTTCACCCAAATCACTCAGATTAAGTTTTCCTGCTTTACTTTTCGCAATTTCGATATTATTTGCAACTTCTTGTGTCACTTCAGGCAACATATTTTTTCTGTTAGAATCTATATATTTTGAAAGGAAAAGGACATCTTCCATTCCATTATAAAACAATGGAATTTTTGCCTCAGTCAAATAAACTGATTGATCTAAATCAGAATAAATGGAAGCAGGAATTTTCGCAAATATTTTAGAATAGTTATTATTTGCAGCAGTCTCTTCGGTGTAACGAAATACTTCTTTCATATCCTGCTTTTCTAAGTGCATGATATATACTCTATCGTTATATTTACCATGCTGAATTAAAGAATTACCAATTTTTTCAATTTTGTCGTATTGCATTATTTTTAGTCACAGTTGATATTACAAAATAAATTAAAGCAGAGAGAACGATACCAAATGCAGAAGGATGTAAATCATAAGGTGTCTTCCATTCCATAAAGATAATTAATAATGAAATAGTACCTCCGGAAATCATTGCCCACAATGCTGCAGTAGAATTTGGTTTCTTAACGATAAAAGCTATCAATGTTGGCACCAGTAAACCTGCAACCATAAAAGAATATGAATGATAAATTATCTCTAAAACGCTTTCAAAAGAAATGGCAACTATCAATGTAATAACACCAATTCCCAGAGTTGTATATTGTGATAGTTTTATCAATGATTTGGTACTTTGCTTTCCTTTATAGAAGTATCTACCAATAATATCTAATGAGAAATTACCGGAGGAAGCAATTAGGCAACTATCTGCTGTTGACATTATTGCAGAAAAATAAGCTGAAATGATAATACCTTTGATACCAATTGGTAACACTCCTTTTAATAGCATTGGTACTCCCATTTCAGGATCTATGTCAGGAAAATATATTCTTGATATCATACCAAGACTTACGCCAGCAAATGCCATCACCGGATATTCAAACAATCCGGCAATATACCAAGCCTTTTTAGCCTCTCTTTCATTTGGGGAAGAAAATATTCTCTGATATAAAGTCATTGCTATAAACCATATTGGTAAAATAGTAATTGACCAATTTATGAGGTCAGTAGCAGTTACATTTGTAAGTGAAAAGAATTCAGATGGTAACTGATTTTGTATATTGGTGATACCTCCTGCTTGATATATTGCAAACGGTAAAGCAAAGAAGACCAGCCCTGATATTAGTATTATCCATTGAATAGTATCTGTATAAATTACCGCTTTTATGCCACCGAACACAGTATATAAAATGATTACTGTGGCGATTACTATTACAGAAAATAAATATGGGTCTACTCCAATTGGTAAATCGCTAAAAAGAGTTGCAGCCGAAAGTTTCGCTCCTGCTAATATCTGACCACCGGTAAACCCCATGTAGCCGATACCGGTAATAATAGAAGCTAAGAGTGCTACTTTTCCATTGTATTTATATCTTAAAAAATCAGGGAATGTCAAAAAGTTATTTACCTTATCTAACTTTTTAAGATAAGGAATAATTGTTATGGCAGAAACCCATGCTCCTACAAGACCTGTGAACAATAACCATGAACCAGATAAACCAATCATATAACCTAAGCCGCCCAAGCCTATTGAGAAGCCACCTCCAACATCCGTAGCAGCAACAGAAAGGCCCACATGCCATGGACCAATCTTTCTGTCACCTACATAGTAATCTTCTTTGGAGTTGTTTTTTTTATAGAAATGTAAACCTACAAGAAAAACTCCAATCATATATATAGCGAATATTGAAAAATCAATATAAGACATAATCTCCCTTAACTGTTTCTTCTTTCATATCTATCATTATTTTCAGGGACCAGTGAAATTCTATCTTCTGCATCTGATAACAACTGAGCGATGCCTACTTGTGCATATTCGTCAGCTCCACTTATTTTAAGTTGCAAATCACAATCATCACAGTTCCTATCACAGAATATTGGCTCATAAGAATCTGGCTCTTTATAAGTAGTAATTACACCTTCGTAATTCCTAAGTACAACCTTATTTGTAGACCATGAGATAAGATAATTTGGCATAATTGGAATTTTGCCACCACCTCCAGGTGCATCTATCACATAGGTAGGTACGGCAAAACCTGAAGTATGACCTATTAGAGATTCTATGATTTCAATACCTTTCCCTACAGGAGTTCTAAAGTGTGACAACCCTTCTGCCAAATCACATTGGTATAGATAATATGGCCTTACTCTGTTTTGTACTAATTGATGTACCAATGCTTTCATAATTCGTGGGCAGTCATTAACACCGGCTAACAATACTGACTGATTACCTAATGGTATACCGGCATTCGCCAATTTAGCCAAAGCTTCTCTTGAAGAAGAAGTAATTTCTCTCGGATGATTGAAATGAGTATTAATCCATACAGGATGGTATTTTTTTAGCATTTCTACAAGGTCATCTGTGATTCGATAAGGTAGCACAACAGGCATTCGGGTACCGATTCTAATAACTTCTACGTGACTAATTGCTGTTAACTCTTGTAAAATCCACTCTAAGTAGTCATCATTTAACATCAATGGATCTCCACCAGATAAGAGAACATCCCTAACTTGCGGAGTATTTCTAATATATTCAATACCTTTTAGAATAACTTCTTTGTTTGGAATAGAATCAACCTCACCAACTTTTCTTTTTCTGGTACAATGTCTACAATACATAGAACAGATATTACTTATATGAAATAATACTCTATCGGGATATCTGTGAGTAATAGATTCTACAGGAGAATCTTTGTCCTCCGCCAATGGGTCAGCCATATCTTGATTTTGAATAATAAGTTCGTGCGCCTGAGGTACAGATTGCATAAAAACTGGATCGTTTTTATAATCACTTGCATCAATTAGAGATAAATAGTAAGGTGTGGTAGAAAGTGGAAATTTTTCAAGAGTTTCTTCGAGTTTCTTTCTCTCTTCTTTTTCAATTGTAATGCCCAGTAATTCTTCAACAGTATCCAAACTTTTAATTGAGTGTTTCAATTGCCATTTCCAATCTTTCCATTTAGATATTTTGGTATTATCTTCAATCTTATGTGCCAATTTTTGTTGCTTATTATTAAAAATAATTTGTGAAGAGTTTTTATTTACAGTAGACATAATGATGTTTGATTATATGGAACAAATTCGTATAGTATCCTATAGAATTACTTTTGGCGATAAAAGCCGAGGTAAACGAGGAAGCAATTCCGGAATTAGAATAGTAAAATATACTATTTTAATTGCATAATTCCAAATCAATAGGGTAAATAATATGATTAGAAGGGATTTAAGTTTTAGTATAATTTACCTTTTTTAGACAAAGCTATATTTTGTGAGATTGACTTTATAATCTTCGTGTACGAATATTTTCATATTGGATATGAATATATTTTTATTGTATATTTTTATCTATTCGAGTGATTTATTAGATAAAAAGCTCATCATATTTAAATAGGATGAGCTTTTGTATTATTACATAGCATTTATAATTGTTCGTAATTTTTCATTATTACCAATTTTTCTTCGGTCATATCTCTAATAGAATATTTGACACCACCTACATGCAAACCAGATTCTTTCGCACCACCAAATGGCATCCAATCTACTCTAAATGCAGTATTATCATTAATAATGCAAGCCTTTGTTTCTACATTTTTTGCATAGTACATTGCGGTATCTATATCTTGTGTAAAAATGGAAGTTTGAAAAGAGTATTCAGTCATGTTTACTGTTCTAATTACCTCATCTAAATCGTTATATCTTATTATATTTACTACCGGTCCAAAGACTTCTTTGTTATATACTTTCATTTTATGAGTTACATTTTCCAAAACAGTTGGAGCATAACAACTTTCGGATATTCTATGCCCACCTTTTCTCAATTTCGCACCTTCGTTTATAGCTTCCATTACCCAACTATCCACTCTTTCTAATTCATATTTACTAATAATTGGACCTACATCAGTATTATCATCAGTTGCATCGCCTGTTTTTAAAAGACCTACTTTTTGCGTAAAGCTTGCCATAAAGTCGTCATAGATATTATTGTGCAAATATAAATTTTGAGTTGAAACGCAGACTTGACCGGCGTGGTAAAAGCTACCTTTTACTATTGAAGGCAATGCTCTGTCAATACGAGCATTTTTATCTACTATGCAAACTGCAGTCCCGCCATGTTCAAGTTCTAATCTTACACCCGGTTTGATAATCTTTAGCAAATTCCATCCCACTTCGGCACTACCAATAAAGGTTATGAATTTTATTCTGGAATCAGTTACTACTTTTTCTGTTTCTCTGCCTGGGATCATCAGAAGACTAATTACACCTTCTGGTAATCCGGCTTTAGCAAAGAAGTCAACTATTTTAATAGCAGAAAGAGGTGTTTGGCTTGCCGGTTTTACTATTACAGTGTTGCCTGCTGCAAAAGCAGTAGCTACTTGATGACAGATTAAGTTCACAGGGTGATTGAATGCAGAAATAGCTAAAACCGGCCCCACCCCTTGCCTTATTGTAAAAGCAGTATGATTTTCACTACCTTTAGCTCTATCCATTGTTATTTGCTCACCGTCTAACCTGATTGCTTCTTCAGCAGACATTCTTGTAGTATTAACAGCTCTAATAACTTCAACTCTTGCATCTTTTTTTGGCTTGCCACCTTCTAACGCAATTGTGTGTGCTAAATCTTCTACATTTTGTTCAATATAATCTGCAACTTTCCTTAATATTTCAGCTCTTCTCCAAGCTGGCATTTTCTTCATGGTATGTTCGAAGTGGAAATGTGCATTTTTGAGTGCTTGCTCTATTGTGGCATCATTCCCTTTTTCAACTAACGCTATAGATTTACCATCGTATGGCGATTTGAGTTCAACCCAATTATCAGTAGATGTTGCATTATGCACTCGTAAATAATATTTTTCCATAATTAATCACCTATATGTTGTTTTTGTATCGAAGGTATTTTGCTATAAATTTAAAGCCTTTATGTATATAATGCAACAATTATAAGATTTTTACGAATAAGCAGATATCAAATTGTTATATTTGCATTATGAAATTTAATCGAATTATATATATATTATTTTTGGCAATGCATTGTCTCTCTTTAGCAGACGATGCTGATACCAATGATGTTGATAAAGATATAGTCCCGGTAATCCCTGATAGTTTGTTGTCAATTCCACTAACTATACATGGCAAAATATCTACTTTTGGGGTATCTCCTTCTTATACTATAAATAAAAAAGATTTACAGACAGTCCTTTATAGAGATATGTCGGATATATTTTATGACAAATTGCCTGTCACTTCTCTATCGCTTGGTAATTTCGGTCAATTTAACTCATTCTCATATTTGGGATTAATGCCCAATAATATAGACTACTCTAACAACGGCAGATCAATAATAGACAAAAATTTTCTTTCTTTAAATCCATCACAACTTCCTCACGAAGATTTTGAGAACTTAGAAATACTAGAAGGTTCTGATGCTGTATTATTATCTCCTAATGGATCTAATTTGCTTGTTAATTCTCAAGAGATAATTCATAATACAAAATCTCCATACACTAGATTGTGGTTTTCACAAGCAGGATTTGGACATTTAGCTTCTGACGGAATATATAGCTTGAATTTTAAACCAAACTGGAATTTTACTTTTGGATACAAAGGACAAACAGCTCAAGGACAATACAATAATGATGATTTTTCACATTGGAATATCAGATTAAGACTTAGGTGGAACCCGTCAGATAGGACTTCGATTTCACTTACAGATAATTTCACTAATCATAAACTGGGCATCAGTGGTGGTATGAATGAACTTACCAGCTTAGATGCTGCGGGTGATGTATTCCTTTATAGTCCAATATATTCAAATCAGCAGTTAACTGCCTTTACAGAAAGAAATTATAGACACGACATTACATTAAACGTGACCTCTGTTTTGAATAATGATTCCACTTCTTTTATTAGTAGCGGGTTATACTTCTCTGACATATTATGGAGATTTGAAGCTCCTTCTTCAGAAAGAATAGATACTAACTCAAATGAAATACAGGAATACAGGATTGATCAGTTAGGTGGTTTTACAAAATATTCTTTCCAATATCATGATTTTATAAAACTCAATATTGGTAGTGATTTCTCTTACCATAGCGTACCAGAAAGTTACGCATGGCAGAAATACAACAGTATGGAATATTCTACTTATGGATTGGCAAATATTTTTCTGTCTCCGAGGTTAACTCTTTCAGGTGGCCTAAGACAAGCTTATTTATATGATAATTTGAATATTTCATTTGGGACTAAGATTAAATATGATTTTAGCACTTCTTCAAATGTTTTTTTTGATTTTTCATATACAGAACAGTCACCTTCGCTATCGCAAGGAATAAATCTTTCAAAATCTGACATTAGTAGTTTTTTAGCAGCTTATAGCTATGCAACTGATAATTATTATGTTTCTGCAAAAGCTTCTTATAGAATTTTTACTTCTCCTATTTATTCAAATGCACTTTATAGAAATGAAACAATATATTCATCCGAATCATTCAACGGCAGTGATAAAAATGTATTTTCTGCTTCCTTAAGTTCAGGAGTAAGTTTTATACCTTATATTATGGGCGATAAAGACAAGCTTGGCTTTAGAACTAGTTTATTATACAATAAAGACAACAGCGATTACAAGACACTACCTGGCTATTCTATCAAACTTGGAACAACTTATGACTTTATCATAGGTAGAAGTAAGCTATTCTCAGGAGTCAATGTTGTATTTATTCCACCATTCACAGGGATGCGTTTTATACCCCAGCAAAGAGTTTACGCTTTCCTTAATAATCCTACTGAAACTAGCTTTAAGTTTAACGGAGTTGATTTATTTGTTATTCTAAAATTAGGCACAGCATACGTGAAACTCGCTATGGAAAATATTTTAGGTCAAGATTATTATTATGTGCCTTATTACCCTGCACTTCAAAGGAATTTCAATCTTTCCTTCTCATGGACTTTTTTAGAATAAGTATTATTTGCTTCTGTACAATAATAGGCATACATATTGCTCTTTTAATGTACTATGAGAAATTTATACTATATATTTGTTGCTATTATTCTAAATGGGTGCATAGAAATTCCTAATGATATTTCTATACCTGAATGGGATGTTGACCTTAATTTACCCATTACTGACAGATTTTATAATATTGATAGTTTATTAAAAGATAGCGACTACAGCAGAGTAGAAAACATCGGAAATTATCTTGTTTACTCTTTCTACACTGATACACTAAAGTACAAAAGTGGCATTGCCGAATTTCTTAAAAATAAATTAGATTTCGAATATCTGAATTTCAAATTTCCTCTTGCAGATGGAAATTTGCAGGTAAATATCCCTCTGCCTGATAGCATATCTATAGAAACGGCTACTTTTTTATCAGGTGATTGCAGTATAGACTTACAAAATTTATCTGCTACTCCTTTTTCTTATGATATTACTTTTTCAGATTTTTCTAATGCACAAGGTACACTTAATCTAAATAATTCTATATCTGAGTATGAACTGCAAACACATAAATTCGGACTTGACGACTTAGAGGCTAATCTATCAGATCATAATAATATTTCCTTGAGCGTAAATGCTAAAGGTAATTTCAATCAAAGTGATTCTGCTATCTTTTCGATTCGATTTACAAAGACAAATATTGAATACTTAAAAGGCAAGCTACCTCCTACCTTTATAGAAAATATATCCGAATCCATTAATATAGACTTCGACAAACAAGTAGAAGATTTTCGCAATCACATTAAGTTGGATGGAGCACAATTGTTTATTAATGCGAAGTATATCTCTGATTATGTAAATATTCCGGAAGTAAAATTTAGCAAGTTAGCTCTCATAGGCTCTTTTCAAAATGATTCTATCTATTTTGAAGAAAATGGCGAACAATTCTTGTCAGATATTATATTTACAGGAAGTACGTTTAACAAAATCTACGATTCAGATAATTCAAATGTAAACGATTTTATTTCTTTTTTGCCTTCAGCTATCTCTTTTTCAGGCAATTCTATTATAAATCCTAATAATAAATACTTTGAAGCTTCAATTTTTGACTCTATCGAAGTAAACAGTTTTATAAAAACCCCTTTAGCTTTAAATATTGATTCAATATGCATAATTGACACATTAGAACATAAATTAGGTAGTGAAAAAGAAAATCTGGAAGATGCAAACGAAGCAACCATATTTTGTCGATTAACAAACGGTCTACCTGTAGATATTGTAGCTACAATTACTATAGTTGATAATATGTTTCAAAATATAGTAACTAAGAATTTTAATATTTTACCCGCTGAGACATTGAACGAAATAGAGTTTGTTCCCAATATATCGAATATATCAATTCCATTAGACTCACTAGATTTGAATAGAATTAGCAAAAGTTTCTTTGTAATATATAAACTACAGCTAAAAAGCTCAACAGATATTATCACAAAATTTAAAGCTACCGATGGAATAGATATAAAATCTTATCTTGAAATAGATTACAGAATAAAAGAAGACTAAAACTAAAAACATGAAATTATTTCTACTTCTTATATTGATACTATTGAGTACTATGAAGTATTTCGTATACTCCGGCGAATCTTGGATGCATCCTGCTAATGACTCCTCGTTGATTCAAATTGATTTATTAGATATAAATTTTATGGCATATACAAACTCTTTAACCCTTGATGATATCAATAAACACTTCTCTGAAGATTCGGATGGCTATCTGGACCAATCAGATAAATCCTATTTACTTAGCAAATTTGAAGGCAAGTCTACAATTTCAACTTTTATAGAAACAACTCCTTTGCAGTTTAATCTGAATTTAGAAAACATTTCTTTTAACTTGTCAGTTACAGATCTTGCTTATTTTAAATTTGATATACCATATGATGCGGCTAAATTGTTACTACTTGGGAATGAAAAAGAAAAGCATTATAATTTTGATGATGCAAAGTTCCAGAGTCTGTATTATAGAAAATACATGTTAGGGCTATCCTCTTACGCTAAAAATATACCTTTACTTACATTTATTCCTAAAAACTCCAGAATAGGTTTCTCTGGGGCTTTCGTCCAAGGTTATAGCTTTGTAGATGCCAATATAAAATCATCAAATTTATACACTAATGATATCGCACAAATATCAGGGTTTATAAATATTGATGCACTTACCGCTTTTTCACCGGACTTTGGTATCAATCATGAGTATGCAAATACCGAGTATATCTCAAATATTGGATTATTAAATGAACCTTCCGGAACAGGTTTCTCGTTTGATGTTTATTGGGAATCGCAAAAGAAAGATAGCTCTATAAATTTTAAAATTGGCATCTATGATATTGGTAGTATATCATGGAGCAAGAACACAGGCAAGTATATATCTAATTCGACATATAACTTTAGCGATATATTTAATAAAGCTCAATTGGACAGCTTAGAAAAAACTTTTTACTTTAACAGTGCAGAAAATAATTTTTCATCAATGATGCCTAGTAATTTGAAATTTGAATTAGTAACTTCGCTTAATACTTATCTAGATTTGCCATATAATATGGATGGATATTTTTCATACTATCAAGCTATTAATACCGCTTTATATAATACATACATCCCCAAATTATCTTTACTTATTGATAATCAGTTTATCGAAGATGCTCCTTCATTGCTTGTTGGAATCAGAAATAATATTTTCAATCAGATTGAAGTTCCAATTTACGTAAGTTATAAAAGTATTTTTTTTAACGCCACAGTAGGTATTAGAGATATTAGTAGATATTTCAATTCTTCGGCAGATGGTATTTCTATTATATCCTTCTTTTCTTTTATCTTATAGAAATTTGCAACGAATAATCTATTGGTGTGTTTATATTTTTAGATTCAAACAGGATAGCTATCTAAAAAATGAATCTTTAATGCTTGCTACAAATATGTCGATGGGATACCGATATTTTGTAGCAAGCTCATTTAAAGGAAAAGGACATGAAAAAAACAATATTTTTACTTATCGCAATATTTATATATTCTACAAATTGCTTATCAGCTCAAGAAATATCCTCTTATGGTAAAGATTTTTGGTTTGCAATACCACCCAATGACCATGAAAAAACAGACGCAAATACCAATGTTCTGAAACTCTACATTGTAGCTGTACTTAAGAGTACGATTACTGTTGAATATGCAGGAAAGCAAACAAATTATATAATCGATCCGAACAACACATTAGAAATTGATTTAGACAAGGAATTCTCACACCCCGGCAATAAGTATGCACAAGAAGTTTATAATACTGGAGTTATTAACAATAAAACTTTTCATATTAGTTCTGATAGAGACATTAGTATTTCTATCCTCAATTCAAAAACATACACAGGTGACTCTTTTATTGTTTTTCCTGTGAAGGCATGGGGTACTAACTACGTTCACCTTGCATATTGGGATGGAGAACAAATCAACAACAGACCGAAAGGTTCAGGAATGTTGATTATAGCTAATCAAGACGAGACAGAACTTACAATACGATACAAAGGAAAACCTGGGACAACGACGGTCGACAACAAACAAGTCGGAGACATAGAAAAAGTAACTCTCAATAAAGGGCAAGTTTTCTCTTTCAGATCTAAAGGAGAAAATATAAGAAAAAGAGATTTATCAGGTACTATGATAAGCTCAAATAAACCTGTGGGTGCTATTTCCTATCATCAACGTACTCCTATTCCCGGAGATATTAGTGTCGATGGTGCCGATCATTTAGTAGAAATGCTACCTCCTGTAACAGCATGGGGCAAGAAATATGTATGTCTTCAGCTTCTTAGAGATGATGTAATATCTTACTTTTGAATTGAGAAATGGGGAGATTACTTTAGAGGGATTGCCTCGGAAAATGGTACTATAGTTACTTGTAAATATTATAGTTTTGAAACCGGGGAGCTATATGATGAATTAACATTTGAGGTAGATGCTAACGAATTCTTTGAATATAATTCAAAAAGTGTAGGTTTAACTAAAAACAAATCTATAAGAGGTATATCAATTTGGGAATCAAATAAACCATTTATGTTAATGCAATATTGCTATTCAGCAGATTGGGATTACAATAGCAAATACGATCCATTTATGACCTTAGCTGTCCCAACTGAACAATATGTAAATTATACTGTCTTTAATGTGCCTGGGTATAGCAGCAAAATTGACGAAAGTTTTGCTAATTTAATTGTAGATGCTAAAGATACTGACATCGACCTTTTGAAAACGATCAGAATAGATGGAGAAGCTTTGTATAATTATTATCCGGAATTGCTACTGAATAAAATTACGGGAGAAGATTTATATTGGTTGCGATTACCACTTAAACAAGGTAATCATATAATAGAAGGAGACTTAAAATTTGGCTCTTGTTTATACGGATTTGGAGAATATATTTCATACGGACACACTACTTCCTTAGGATTCAAACCAATTAATAATGACGGTAATCCCAAAATCACAATAAATGAAATAGCTTGTGGAGAATATTTAGTTTCTATAACTGATTCAACCGGTATATCTTCTCTTTCTTTTGATAATAACAGCAATATTTCTTGTGATACAACAGGATTCTACAATATAATTGAAAAATATAACTACCAATTTCTTATGACAGTTGATGATATTAATCAGAATGTTAATCTTGCTATTACTGCTACCGATATACTAGGTTATAATTCTACAAAATCTTTTACTTTTCCTGAAGAAGTAAGAAAATATTACAACCTACAATTAGTAAAAGATAAGGATATATACGATTTAAATGATACTATAAAGATAGATATAATAATATCTTCTAACTCTTGGGATATTTATAATTTAGATTCATTTTCTATTGACATAAATCTGGATTCTAAAATGTATGAATTCTTTGATTTTAAAAGCAATTTAACAGATGATTTTGAAGTAAATGTAAATTATGATTCTAAAACAAGTTTATTGAATTTAGAATTTATATCAGAAAGTGGATCTATCGGCTCTAATGTTAATTTAGGTACTTTAGAATGCTGTTTCTTATGGGGAAACGATGTTAATCCTAAAATGACCGCCCAAGTAAAGAATTCCCCTTATTCTACAAGGTGTATTAGTTTTGTCTCTGACACTACATATACAGCATTACAGATGTGTGCATCTGATTTGTTTGCATTCAATATAGGTGATAAATATAGTGCTGCAATATCATCAAAAAATCCAGCAAAAGATATGGTAGTTTGCACACTCACAGTTCCATTTGAAACAACAGGAGATTTGGCATTATTTGACACTCAGGGAAATTTAGTAAAATCTATTTATCTTGGTACTATCTCGGATGGGACTACAGAATTTGAAGCGAATATCAAAGATATCCCTTCAGGTGTATATTTCTTGAAAGTTAAAGCAGGGCTTTTGGCTAAACATCTAAAGATATACAAGATAGACTAAACTATTTGGCTTTGGCGTATTAATTTTAAGTCTGCTAAAACTATAGCGGCTGCGGCTTCAATGATTACCGGCACTCTTAAAGCTATACATGCATCGTGCCTACCTTTTATTACTATGGTATCTTTTTGTCCAGTACTAACGTTAATAGTTTCCTGTTGCTTCGGTATGCTACTGGTAGGTTTTATAGCAACTCTAAAGATGATATTATTTCCATTACTGATACCTCCGCTGATACCTCCTGAATTATTAGTTTTTGTAACTCCATCATTAGAAATAAGAATATCATTATGTTCTGAGCCATACATATCTGCAGCTGAAAAACCTGAACCAAACTCTATCCCTTTCACTCCTGGAATTGAGAAAACAATGTGAGATATGCAAGACTCTATACTATCAAAGAAAGGCTCTCCGATGCCTATCTCTAAGCCTTTTATAGTACATTCTACTATACCTCCTACTGAATCTTTTTTCGCTATTGCTTTCTCAATTTCTTTATCAATATCAGCACTCCCATGAATTGATAATATTCTTGCGTCAATCTCAACTTTGTTTAATATTTTTTTAGCAATAACTCCTGCTGCTACAATTCCAGCTGTCAGTCTTCCGGAGAAATGACCACCACCATTTGGATTATGAAAACTATTATATTTTTTAATAGCAACAAAATCAGAGTGCCCAGGTCGTGGAGTTTTTATAAGATTTTTATAATCCTTACTTTGTATATCATTATTTTCAAAAAGTAATAACATAGGTGACCCGGTTGTTTTACCTTGATATTCACCTGAAATAATTTTTGGCAGTAAGGTATCACTCCTATTTGTCGTCCCCTCTATTTTTGGCATTCGTCTTTTCAAATCATTTTCAAATTCTTCTGAGCTAATGTTTATGCCAGCCGGAATTCCATCAATTAGGATTCCTACACCTATACCGTGCGATTCACCAAAGATTTCAACTTTATATAATCTTCCAATACTATTCATATTTTATCTCTTTATTAACTCTAATTGCTTGTAAAAGTCCGGGTATGATTTATTTACACTATCCGCATTATTTATCAATACATTACCTCTGCTATTTAATGCAGAGATTGCAAGTGCCATAGCTATCCTATGATCATTATTTGAGTCTACTTCTGCACCTGATAATAATGTCCCTTCTATAATCATTTCGTCGCCCATATATTTTATTTTTGCACCTAATTTAGAGAACTCTGTTATAAGGGCATCTCTCCTATTGGATTCTTTTTCTAATAATCTATTTACACCTTTAATAGATGAAATACCATCACAATTGCAAGCTAGAACAATCAATGGTGGAAACAAATCAGGTGTATGTGTTGCATCATATTTAAATGCTAATAACTTATTGCGTTTGATTATGATACTATTTTCAGTACTTACAACATCTGCACCTACACTTTTCAAAATTTTTAGAATTGATTTGTCACCCTGAATACTAGTAATACTAATATTATATAGTTCCAACTCTCCTGATATTGCTGCTGCTACAGCAAAAAATGCAGCACCGCTAAAGTCACCTTCCACTATATATTTAGTCGGTATATATTTCTGACTACCACTGATATAATATTCAGTTGATAGTTTAGATTCAATATTAATATTAAAAGATTTTAGAACATCTATGGTCATTTTAATATATGGCATAGAAACAGGATTATTGATTTTGATTATACTCTCATATTTGAGCAAAGGCAAAGCGTAAAGTAATCCTGAAATCAACTGTGAACTATCAGGATTTTCAAAATTTAGAATCTCAGGTTTCAAAGCATCAACAATACTATATTTATATTCAGTATTTATATAGTTAACACAATACCCTATCTCATTGATTTCTTTACCAATATTGCGAGTCATTAACGATTGTTTTCCACTAATCATAATATAGGAACCATTTGCAGCTAAGATTGGAAGTGCAGAACGCAAACAAAAACCGGATTCATTGCAATAAACAAGTAGATTATTATAATCCCTATCAACATAATTAGTAATACCTGTGATTAATATTTTATTTGGACTTGTTTCTACTTCCGCTCCAAGTTTTACTATGATATCTAGTAATGTATTTACATCTTGGCAGCTTGAATAATTTAGTATTTCCGATGTACCATTAGCAAGTGTTGCAGCCCATATAGCTCTTTGAGATATACTTTTAGATCCAATAATATCGATTGTCCCATGAGCCCTACCATTTGTTGCTATATACTGATTACTTCCCATAGTATAGTTCTATCTCATTTTTAAGCATGTTAACAGTATCTTCTTTGCTCTGAATATTATCCACTATTGAAGTGCAGAACTGGAAATATTTTTCTTTTCTTGATTCAAACAACTCATCTATATTATCATCCCAAAGAGGTCTATTGTCAGACTTAATTAGATGTTTATAGCCATTTATATCTCGGTATATCCAAAACACATGGTCGAAATCTTTAAAATATTTTAAATTATTTAAATCTTCAATAATTCCACCCCCGCAAGATACAATACACTTCTCTAATGCAGAGCTTTGTATCAAAAATTGCTGTTCTAAGTTACGAAAGTATTTTTCACCCTTAGTTCTAAAAACTTCTATTATTGTTGTATTCTCTTGTTTTTCAATGCGTTCATCTATATCAAAATAATTCCAACCCAAAGACTTTGCTAGCTCCTTTCCGATTGTACTCTTACCTGCTCCCATAAATCCAATTAGTGCTATTTTCTTTTTACGAGGCCTGATGAACGAAGATAATTGTTCTATAATCTTATTTTCTATATCAAATTGTATTTCTAAAGGATTCCACACACTATTTGCAAAGGCAGCTTGTTTAACTAACCACTCTATACCATTGCAATATATTGCATTACGATACTTTGTGTAATTACATAGCGTATTATTATAATACAAAGCATCAATAACGATATCAGATTGTTTGATATGCAACAAGTCTAAATTTACATTATGTATTGATGGAATTGTAGAAATGAATATTACATTCTCTTTTACTCTTTTATTATCTGAATAAGAGTAGTATTTTACTTTATCAAGTTTATAATTACTTTTTATATTTCGTGGATTCCTGCTTAAAACTTTTACCTGTTTGCCTAATTCAGAAGCCGCTTTTGCAGCTGAATAAGATGAATCTCCACCACCTATCACTATCACATCTCTGACATTATGCTTTTCAATTATTTCTTTCAAAGCAAGAATATCAGTATTATATGTACTGTTGTTCCTAAAATCTATGGTATTAATAACAGGTAAAATAGAGTTATATTGTTGAGCAAGCTTAGTTTTATAGGGAGCAGTAATATTTATTCCATCAAGTCCTATATGATTTATAATATTATTAATCGAATAAATATTATTCGATACTATTTTAATATATTTACTATCTGAACCGTTATACTGATACATATAGTTATGTATTTGAGGGCTTAAACTATGCAGAATAGGACTCCCAACAACAGCAAACTTCAACATATCTAATACTCTCTTATCTATTTTTAGCAAATATAAATATTATAGCTTAATTTCTAAAAGTAGTTTATAATATATCTTAAACTATAAGTGCTATAATTTACACTATCATCAATGTAATTATTTGAGCTTTAAGAGTTTACATGTTCACTGTAAATACTTGTCGGCGAATGGAAATGCAAAATGAGGAGATAAAATATTAAAGCATTGGCTGACATATATAGTGTCAGCCAATGCTCTTATCTAATGTAAGCCAAAGAGCCTTTTAGTCCTAATAAACATACCAACTATAACTAAGTACGGCACCATTATGCAAAGCGTAATTAGCTTGGCTTTATCAATCGGGAATAAATTGGATAAAATAGTATTAATAACAATACTTAATATCCAACCAAAAGTAAAAATTGCCACAAGTTTTAAATATTCAAAAGACTTGCTTTTTCTTGAATACGTAGAAATTTCCATATATCTTCCCATACCTATAACTACCTATGACAAAATACAAGATATAATTATATTTTGCAAATTTATTTGAGGTAAGTGAATACTTTATTTCTTTAAGGCAGTATTTAAAAGTATAGGAAAAAAATCTAATAATGCCGGAAGATTCTCTATATCAAATGTTATGGCAAGTTTATTCAGTTCATCACCATATTCTAAGAAGACTACACTTTTTATCTCTTCTCCAAAATTTCTAATTTCTGAAGCAAATTTTCTGATGTCATTAATCACATTTGTTTTACGAATGTAATAATAGGAATCCATAAGCCTTTCGGAATTAATCTTAACCTTTTCTTTGCTTATAGACTCAAGTTCAAGTGTTAAATCCTCAAGATAGTTCCATTTTTTCTTATCAGTATGTTCCGAAGAGCCAAAAATAGAAAAGTCTTTTTCATAATTAATATTATCATAGTACTTCAAGTAATTCAAGTTTGTAAAGTCCTCTATCGGTAAATCTACTATAAACTCAGTACCTTTGCCTAACTCTGTTTTAACATCTACTCTACCACCGTGTAACTCTGTAAGTTTCTTGACAATATAGAGCCCCATTCCGGTAGACCCCTCACCTGCTGTAGGTCGGGATGATAGTTTCTGCATTTTTTGAAACAACTTGCTTTGTTCATCTTTAGATATTCCCTGTCCTTTATCTTTAACTGAAAACCTCAAATAATGCTCACCATTATTTTGAAAACGGGATAAAGAAACCCATACATTAGAGTTATGATTTGAGTATTTTAATGCGTTAGAGACTATATTTTGGTATATGTCTCTTGTTGCATCTTCATCAAGTAAGACATCGAAATCAGGATACTTAATATACTTTATTCTTATACTTTTTGATTCAGCCCAGAGTAAATTATTAATTAGAATAGTTTGTACTATCTTCATAGGCGAATAATGTTGGAAATTCAGTTCTCTATATCCCGCTTCTATGATATCATGATTGAGTAATTCAGTAACTGAATCAAGCATAAAACTTGCACTATTCTTAATGATACTTAGCTTAGAAACAGTGTCTTGCTTACTAAATTTAGTAGTGTTGAGAGTATTTATCAACAAATCAGAATACGCAATTATAGCATTTAAAGGATTTTTCATATCATGAGCAGCAATACCCATAAATTCAGCACGATCTTTCAACAAGGTCTGTAATCTATCGTTATACTGAATAAGTATTTCTTGAGAATGTTTAAGGTTGATATGTGTTTTTATCCTTACTAATAGTTCTGCAACATTTACAGGCTTAGTAATATAATCAACAGCACCTTTTTCAAATGCGTTTAGAATAGAATCATTGTCAGTTTTAGCAGTAAGAAAAATAATAGGAATATCTTTTAAAATATTTTTAGATTTAATCCTTTCACAAGTCTCATAGCCATCCATTTCAGGCATCATGATATCTAATAAAATCAAATCAGGTGTTAAACTTCCCAAGACTTCTAATGCGCTTTTACCACTATTCGCTAATGCTATTTCATATCCTTGCCTATTCAAATAAGTAGCCAATAGTTGCAAATTTTCATTAATGTCATCCACAATCAATATCATATCTTTTGAGTGACCATTCATATTATTTTGCCTTGCTAATTGTTGGTACAGTCTTAATATGAGCTATAACCTTTTTTATACCTTGTAAATCAAATTTTTCAGACTTTGTTTGTAAGTTTTTTGCAAAGTCAGTAAGGAATTTTACTTTATATTTGTTAGCAAAAACATATAATATCTGTACAAATTCCTCAACTTCTCCGATAACAAATCTATGTTCCAGCTTATTTACAATAGGTAATATATCCTTTTCGAATTCTGAAATAAAATTGTCATACTCTTTTATACTATAATCATGTGAAACGTCATTTTTCGTTTCCTCAATACTGTTTCCCATAAATCGTTGATTATAATGTTCAACATTTTCTTCTGGGACTAACTCAGCTATTTTAGAGATAAGTGCAAACTGATCAACAGGTTTTGGTAAGTATGCTTTACAACCTATGTTGAGTATTCTATCTTCGTCACCTTTCATTGCAGAAGCTGTAAGTGCAATAATAGGTATAGCACTTAATTTTTCATTAGCTAGTATCCTAGTAGTAGCTTCATATCCATCCATAACAGGCATTTTCATATCCATCAGAATAATATGTGGAATAATTGCTTCTGAAATTTGTAAAGCTTGCTTTCCATCTTCAGCTTCATAAATATCTAAATTATTATTTCCTAGATATTCTCTTACTAGTTTTCTGTTGAGTTCAATATCATCGACAATAAGTATTTTCATATTCTTTAAAGAAAGATCAGGAATTTGCAACTGATTTGTATCTTCTTTAGCAATTGTAGAGGCAATATCGATACCATTTAACTTAACTATAAAAGTACTTCCTTCGTTAGGCTTACTGTGCACACTGATTTCTCCATTCATCATTTCCACTAAGCGTTTAGTAATTGCTAAGCCTAAACCAGTACCGCCATATTTCCTATTGCTCTGACCTGCTTGTTGCCTAAATGCTTCAAATATTACCTTTTGCTGTTCTTCCGAAATACCTATTCCTGAATCTTGGACAGAGAATATTAGATTTAACTTGCTAGTATCAGAATAATGTTCCTCTACTTCTGCCGATATTTTTATAAAGCCCGATTCAGTAAATTTGACAGCATTACCTAACATATTAACCATAACTTGACGAAGTCTAATCTCGTCTAAGACTAATCCTTTGGGAATTGAATCATCTATATGCAATAGTAATTTGAGACCTTTTTCTTCTATTTTGAACGTGAATATCTGTTTTACTTCATTAAATATATTATAAGGATTAACTGCATCATATTCAAGCTCGAGTTTTCCTGCTTCAATTTTTGATAGGTCTAAAATATCATTTATTAAGCCTAACAATGATTTTCCACTTGAAGAAATAGCTTCCACATAAGAATTTAGTTGTGCATTTTGCAGCCTGCCAATCAGCAGCTGTGAAAAGCCCAATATTGCATTCATAGGTGTTCTTATTTCATGACTCATATTCGCTAAAAATTCAGATTTGGCTCTGTTTGCATTTTCAGCTTCAATTTTTGTTCTTTGCAACACCTTTTCCATCTGTTTACGTTCTGTGATATCGCGAACGATAGATATTGAACTTGCTGTGTTTCTAATTTTTACAGCAGTTAAAGATACTTCAACATCAATCCGTTTTTCAAATTTAGTAATTGCTATTAATTCTGCAGTGTGCCCAACAAATGACAAAGTTTGTGCAAGCTTATGTTTTTTTGTATCATGTAATAAGGAGATAGAATCCTTATCAAAATATTGAGAAATATTAGTACCTAATGCATCTTCTTCAGTAAATTTAAAAATCTTTTCAGCAGCTTTATTCCAAAAAGAAATTCTACCATCTTCATCTGTAATAATAATAGCGTCTGTAGCGGATTCTGTTAAGGATCTAAATTTTTCTTCACTTTCAAGTATTTTAATCTGATAGTTTTCTTTTTCTCTAATTTCTTCGTTTAACTCATCTAAAGTATGTTGCAACTTGAAATTTCTTTCCTCAAGTACTTCTAGCATATTATTAAAAGAATTAGCTACTTCGCGAATTTCTCTACCCCCTTTTAAATTATCTGCTCTAAGCGACACCTTACCATATGAAATTGTTCTAGCTGTATCACTTAATTTTCTTAGTGGTACTGTCATGTACCTTGATATATAAATGGCTAAACCAATACCACCTAGAAGTATAAATAATGTCCTTATTCCAAAATCTGCAGCAGTATGTTCTCTTTGAGAAATAATAGTTTTTGTGTTAAAACCGATAAAAATCTCACCAATAAATGGTGTTCCATCTGCAAGTTTAGTACTAAACTTTCTATTACGGACTGCGATACCCTTATCCAAATTCTTTTGCGAAGCTAATTTTTTTAAGTTGTCATATTCATATTTTAATTCATTAGGATACGACAAGAAAATCTCATTTGATGTACCATTCTTTTCGACAATAACAAAAAACTTAATATCTTTATCCTTCAAAAGCCATGAAGATACTTTATCAATCATTGTATAATTTTCTTCAATCAAACCATATTCAAGTCCAAAAACTACAAAATTCAATTTTGCTTCAGCACTATTCTCAAAACCTTCTTTAAAGGTATCTTTATGAATTTTGATAGAATAGAAATAAAAGTAAGTAGACATTGCGAGAATTGATACTGTAAAAAGTAGAACTAACTGCGTACTAACCTTAAACGTAGAAAAATATGATATTTTCATTGTCTTTTGCTTCCTATTTAAATTGAGATAGTAGCTATCACTCTAACCCTACTACTAACTGAATCTAAAGAAATATAACCAATAGCTCCCGGCGTGTCTTCTATTATTTTAAGTATTTCACTTTCTGTTTTATATGTCATAGGAGCGTGACCTTTTCCTGAAAATTGCTTTCTAATCCAAATCTTTTGTAATTGTGCAGATGATAACTTAAGTCTTTCGTAGAAAAGAGCTTTAATACGATCCTCCCCTTTTTTATCAATTACTACAACTTTAGAACCATCACCCCAATATTGTTTATTAAGTGTATAAATATCCGACAAAATATTTTTATCAATAACCTTATCAGGTACCGATTTGTTAACAATAATAGCGATTTGCATATCTTCTTCAGATGTCACCGTTATCGTAACAAAAAAGAAAAGCAATATGTAGAGTATACTTTTCATTAGAACAACACACTTAATGCTAATACTAACATATCTGCATTATAATTATATAATAATCTTTTCTCATCACTATTTTTAAAAGATTGATTATGATTTAAATACTGTATTTTAGCTATACAATTTGGTAAAATCCTATATCCTGCACCAAGACTAATATCTTTTACTTTAAAATTATCTACTGTATTATCAATATTGTTATATCTTCCATAGACAAACAGTTTACTATTTATATTATACAGTACAGAAGTTAAATAAGATAAAATATAATATTCTTTTTTATTAACAATATTGGGAGCAAACGTCATCATATTATCTTCAAAATTAGAATCCCCAACTTTGTAGTCTACGAATATAAATTCACCATCAAGTTCAAAGCCTGAAAATGTAAAATTCATGTCCCAGCCTATGCGCCAACGATCAAGATCTCCTATTGGAGAAGGCCACATTCTTAAAAGTGTATCTCTTCTGTTATCATAATCATGAGTTACAGATACACCAAAACGTATAGATTCACTCGAGGTATGTACTCCAATCCTTCCTCCGATTAATTTTTGTTTTAGTCCAGTTGTATCTATACCATTTACATTTTCCGAAAGGTGATATTGATTATTATCTTTACTATTTATTATATAACTATCTTCACTATTGCCTGCAAAGAAACTATAGTCCAGTCTGATTTTCGACATGAGAGGCAGCATCCCATAAACTTGAAAGTAAGCCGTTTCAGGAATTAGATCTTCTACATTAAAGATATTATTCAATATTTTCTCGTAATAAACTGGTCGGATAATGTAAGGCAATAGAGGTAGTTTATTACGTAATTCATTATTATAATTGAATCTAGGTATTAATTGACCAAATTGAATATTCAATGCATCACTATATGAATATTGAGCCCAGGCTTCTTGGATATTAAACTCACCCCATCCTTTATTAGAGTCATAATTCCAATTAAAAGTTAAGTCGACAAAAGTTTTAATATTATAGTCAAATTCATTGCTTAGAATTAAATCCAGTTGTTGAACTGCAAAAGTGCTATTAGAAGATGTCTCATTTATTTCTTCATTCCAATAATTATTTGTTATATGCAATGAATTTTCTCTTTGCATATATATGCTCTGCAATGAGCCCATTACCTGCATACCATCTGAGAATAGAATACATGGAAATAAACTTAATATTATTATTAAAAAGCATGTCTTACTTATCTTCATAGTCAGATTTAGGTAATTTTACAATAAACTCTGCTCCATCCCCATGTTTGCTATTAAGTGAAATAACTCCATTCATAGCGTCGATATATTTTTTTACTATTGATAGACCTAATCCTGTAGAATTTTCATTATTAGTAGGTCTTGTAGATAGTTTTGTAAATTTTTTAAATAGTTTTTCTTTATCAATATCAGTAAATCCCATACCTTCATCCTTAATGGATATATTTATCCATTGAGCTTCATTCTCAAGTTTGATAACGATTTTTTTGTCAAATGGAGAATACTTAATAGCATTAGAAACAAGATTATCAATAATTTGACTTACTGCATTCTCATCAGCATAAGCATATTTATAATTTGCGATGTTATGGTAAGTCAAAGTTATATTTTTTTCGTTTGCATACATCTTGTAGTTCATAATTGCTTCTTTGATAGCAGAATCTAAATCTACAGCATCTCTGTTAAGTGCTATTTGCCCTTCTTCGATAGCATTAATGTCAAGTAATTCGGTAATCAACTTAAACATATTTGAGCTAGATGTAATTAAATCATCAGCAAATTCTTTTATCTCTTCTTTTGACAAATCATCAGTATCGCGAAGCACCTTACCAAGCATTGTAATGGTATTTATAGGATTCTTTAAATCATGAGCAGCAATACTAAGGAATTCACTTTTATCTTGATTTAGTTTTGATAATTGTGCTTTCTGTTTTTCTAATGTTTCAAGATAATGTTTAATATTTAGTTGTGTTTTAACTCTTGCTAATAATTCCGGTGCCCGAAAAGGCTTAGTAATATAATCCACAGCTCCCAATTCAAAAGCTCTCAAAATATCCTCAGTTGCAATTTTGGCAGTGAGAAAAATCACTGGAATATTTTTAGTACAATCATTTTCCAACAACTTTTGTTTTACTTCAAAACCATCCATTTCTGGCATCATAATATCCAACAATATTAGATCTGGTATGATTTTATCTACTAATTCCAATGCTAAAAATCCATTTGTAGCTACAGAAATATCTACTTTTAACCTCTTCAAATGAGTACCTACAACTTGTATGTTCGTTGTATTATCATCTACAATCAATACCTTAAATTTAGAATAATCCATATTATTTATCCTTATTTACAATCATTTTTATTGATTTATACAAATTTAGCATCTTCTTATTTAAATCATCAATATCAAAATTATTCAAAGAGACCTGCATTGATATTAAATACAATTCGAACTTTAAATAGTTATTAAATTTTGCCACAGATAACATATTATTTATCATCTCATCTAATTCACTTAATGTAAAATATTTCAATTGAGTTTTTAACATAGGTAAAAACTTAGCTAATACATTTTCCTCTATATAATCATCAAATATTATTTCAGATGAAGTGTTTGGTATATTTATATCTTGTTCTTTTACCTTCTCAGGAACTAATGTAAATAATAACTTATTTAGAGTATCAAAAATAATTGGGGTTATGATATATCCATCTATCATATCTGCAATTCTTAACTCTATCATTTCTTTAGGTACATTAGTAATCATCAGTATTTTTGTATTATGATATTTATGGTTTTTTCTAATATTTATCATAAATTCTTCTAAAGATGGAATAGGAATTTTAGAATTTGTTATTACAATGTCGGGTGTTAGATCTGACATCAATATATCAGCAGAATCAATGTCTTTAGCAATTGTGACTTCTACTCCAATATTATGATAATATTCTCTTATTATTTCGCTGCTAAACAAAACGTTTTCGAAAATTAGAAGTTTCAACTTTTCGAAAACGTATAAATTATTTGCAACTTTATTATCTACTTCAATATTTTCTGCTACTTTACTTGGTATATTAAATATTTCCAATGAAAAAGTAGATCCTTTATTGATTTCACTATCTACACTCAGTTTTGCTTGCATTAAATTAGCAAGTTTTTTGGTAATTGCTAATCCCAATCCAGTTCCGCCATATTTTTTAGAATTTGAAGATTCTTGTTGAGTAAACTCTTCAAATATCAACTCAATATTTTCTTTTTTGATTCCAATACCTGTATCAATAATTTCAATTTTAATACTCTGATGAATATCTATACAATACATTAGATTTACATTAATATATATGCTTCCTATTTCAGTAAATTTTACAGCATTTCCTATAATATTTACTAATATTTGTCTCAAACGTATTATATCTAAATACAAAGAATCGGCGATAGCCTTATCATAATGTAAATGGAGCTCTATTCCTTTCTCTCCAGCAGTATACATAAACATATCTATCACTTCTTGTATTAGACCGTGAAGATTTATATACTCAGGCTTTAGGTCAATTTTTCCGGCTTCTATTTTTGAAAGGTCTAATATATCATTGATCAAATCTAACAGATTATTACTTGCAGTAGAAATTGAGTCCAAATATTTATTATTATTTAAATGTGAATATTGGTCCTTTAATATTTCTGTAAAACCAATAATTGCATTCATCGGAGTTCTAATTTCATGGCTCATATTAGCTAAAAATTTTGATTTTGCTTCTGTAGCAGATTCAGCTTTTTTTCTTGCCATATCTAATTGTGTTACAGTTTCTTCTAATTCGTATTTTTTATTTTCTAAGTCAGTAGTCAGCATTTCTAAATCTGTACTGTACCAGACTAATTTATCATTAGCTCGCTTCCATTCTGTAATATCATCAAAAATCCATAAAATATTTGATATTTCTCCATTCGCAATAAGAACTTTGTGATAATATTCAATAACTTTTTTATTTTTTAGATATACCAATTCAAATACTTCAATTTCAGGCATTTGTAGTACACCGGATATTTTTGATAAAAACTCTTCAGGATTAATAATTTCTTTAGAAATTATCTGAAATAATATCCTTTCACTTTTCCCAATAATATTTGTTTTATGAACAGAAAATATATTTTCAAAATTTTGATTGCAATCTATCACATTCCCTTTACTATTAACCAAAACTACAGCTTCATTTATTGAACTAAGTATTTTTTGATTTATTTTATTTGTTGCAATTATTGATTGTTGAGCTTGTTTTATTTTAGTAATGTCTTGTATACCACCTAATAGTTTGATAATTTCATTGTTTTTATCTAGAATAGTTGTTCCGGAGCCAATGATGTATTTTATTTTCCCCTTTGGAGTAACA
This sequence comes from Chlorobiota bacterium, assembly GCA_041596515.1. Lineage (GTDB taxonomy): Bacteria > Bacteroidota > Ignavibacteria > Kapaibacteriales > UBA2268 > JBFHIJ01. The sequence goes on along the minus strand of JBFHIJ010000004.1, from coordinate 115,482 downwards.
ATCCGATGCTCTATCTTGTATGCTTTTTTTTCGGCTATACTTTTTTCTATGACTCCTTGCAAAAACTGCACATCTTCTGGATGTACCATATTAAAATAAGAATTAACATCTATAATAAACTCTTCCTTATTGATATCAAATATTTTGTAAGTATTCTCTGACCATACTAATTCTTTATTTACTAAATCCCATGTCCAATGTCCTAAGTCTGATATTTTTTGTACTTCTGTTAATATTCGGTCTTGTAGTAGCACTTTATTTTCAAGTTGTCGCATTTTTGTCACATCAAGACCAACTATTACAATTCCTGTATTGATTTTGAAAACAGACACGTAAACATTTTTTTTAAAATTGCTATTGTAATGAATTTCATCTTCAAATTCAATAGATTGGCCAGTCTTTAATACTTGTTTATATTGTTTTATCCTTTTATCTTTATTTTTACCTCCTGACAAGTTCTCAATAGACACACCAATAAGATCTTTCTCTGATTTACCTATAATCTCAACAGCTCGTTTATTTAAAGTTTCGACTCTTAACTCATTATCAAAAATAATAATACCTAGGGAAGAGTTCTTAAGAAAGGAATTAAGAACATTGTGATATTCAGTCGTATTAATGTGCATTTTGCTATCATGACTGATATTTATAATACCACCACGCATTCTTTTCTGATTAGTACCCCCATCAGTATAAAGATAAGCACAAAGTTTTAATTTAATTTCTGAGGAATTGTAATAAAGCCGTAAATTGATAGGAACATTTATCCCACTTAATACGGTTTGCTTCCATTCTTTAAACCGAATTACATCTTTATCGGAAATATAAGTCTCAAAACCGTCATGTCTATTAGTAAGTATATCTCTATCAATATGTAATATTTCTTTATAATTTTTTCCTATATAGCAATATTTTTCAAGATAGTAATCATATTCAAAAGGAATTAGTCCTATATCTTCAAGAGGCTTATACCATGGATTATTTGAATTGTCAGTACTGTTATTAACCACATGCCCTTTCATCACAATATAATTATCTGTATTGATAAAAATATTGACAGCTAATTCTGTAATATTATTTTCATTTCTAACAATTACATTTGTACTATAGGCTCTCTTTTTTTGTCTAAATAGAGAATACTTATCAATATTAGTCAAATTGGTTTCATCATCTACTATATTGAATATATCTTCAACCTTATTCGTTGAGAATAGCTTATTAGCCAATAAGTTTTTATATATTATATAACCATTCTCATCAGCAATGACAAACACTTCAGAACTACTTAAATATTTTTCAACAAAGTCAATTTCTTTTTTGATAAATTCTGGAACTATCAACATATTTAATACCTTATCCTGCCAATATTTTTTTGTATTAGGAATGTTTTCAATCAATTCAATTATATTAGAATTTAAAATTTCTACAAGTAACTATATTTTGAACATTGTGCTCACATTATTTAGACTAATGTGATGGAATTTAAGTTTACTAAAATTATCGCATCTATACCTAACTTTTTCCACATTTACACCTAATAATATTTCTTCTCAACAGAATTTTCACATAATCAAGATTTTATACTTGTATATTATAGTCTTTTAATCTATCTTTGTTCCCTTAATTACATATTTTATAACAATGCGGCATAATCTTATGATCTCTTTAATTTACTTAATTCCAGTAGCAGGTATTTTAGGACTTGCATTTACTGTTTTCAACTACAAATGGGTCTCTTCTCAACAGGAAGGATCCGAAAAAATGTCACAAATCTCTAAATATATTAGTGATGGTGCTATGGCCTTTTTGAGGTCTGAATACAAAATACTATTCATATTTGTATTTTTAATAGCAATTCTACTTGGATTACAAGGTACATTACAAGATAAATCACATTGGTTTGTGTCAATTTCCTTCGTAGCCGGAGCAGTGTGTTCTGCATTTGCTGGTTACATAGGCATGAAAGTAGCAACTAAAGCGAATGTGCGTACTACAAATGCAGCACAAACATCTTTAAATAAAGCACTAAATGTTGCTTTTAGAGGTGGCTCTGTTATGGGGATGGGAGTTGTTGGCTTAGGTGTATTGGGTTTAAGTACACTATTTATTCTTTATGCAAACTATTTTGACGCTTTAGGTTTAGATAGCAAAAATTCTTTAGAGACAGTAATCACTGTTGTGACTGGCTTTTCGTTTGGAGCCTCTTCAATTGCATTATTTGCTCGTGTTGGAGGAGGTATATATACAAAAGCAGCTGACGTAGGTGCTGACCTCGTAGGGAAAGTAGAAGCTGGCATTCCTGAAGACCATCCTCTAAACCCGGCTACTATAGCTGATAATGTCGGCGATAATGTTGGTGATGTTGCCGGAATGGGAGCAGATTTATTTGAGTCTTACGTTGGTTCTATCATTGCAACGATGGTGCTTGGCACTGCATATTATTCTGTTCCAGAAATGCAAACTACTGTGTTTGGTGCTCTCTCTGCTGTTCTATTGCCACTCTTTCTATCCTCTTCGGGCATTTTAGTATCCATTGTAGGTACGTTCTTTGTAAAAGTAAAAGAGAATGAAAATCCTCAAAATGGATTAAATAAAGGAACTTTCTTAGCTTCTGCGCTTATGATACTTGTATCTTATTTTTTAATAACTTGGATAATGCCTTCAAAATTTATGTTTGATGACCCGCTTTATGGAAATACTTATGAAATATCTTCTTTAGGGATATTCTTTGCTACGATTATTGGTTTGATAGCAGGGGTAGGCATTGGTCTAATAACTGAATACTATACCGGGTTAGGGAAAAAACCTGTACGTATGATAGCCGAAAAATCTATTACCGGTCATGCAACAAACATAATAGCAGGTCTAGAAACAGGCATGATGTCTACTGCTGTTCCAATTTTACTAATTGCTTTATCTATAGTAGGTTCTTTCCATTTCGCTGGGTTATACGGAATAGCGATAGCCGCTGTAGGTATGCTTGCAACTACAGGTATTCAATTAGCAGTAGATGCTTATGGACCAATTTCTGACAATGCAGGCGGGATTGCTGAAATGGCAGAACTACCTCATAATGTTAGAAAAATAACAGATAAACTTGATGCGGTGGGTAACTCAACAGCAGCTATAGGAAAAGGATTTGCTATTGGCTCGGCAGCTCTTACTGCATTGGCTCTATTTGGTGCATTTATGACTGCAGCACACATCCAAACAATAGATATTTCAAAAGCTAATGTAATGGCTGGTCTATTTATTGGAGGCATGTTACCATTTGTTTTCTCGGCTCTTTCCATGGGTGCCGTTGGCAGAGCTGCGATGTCTATGATACAAGAAGTCAGAAGACAATTTGCAAATATACCGGAATTAAAAAATGCCCTAGAAGTTCTTAGGAAAAATGGCGGAAAAGAATTATCTTCATGGAATGCTGCTGATTTAGAAATATATCATAAAGCTGATGGAAAAGCAGAATATGCAAAATGTGTAGAAATATCGACAAAAGCTTCGATTCGCGAAATGATTCTGCCTGGACTCTTAGCCGTTGTAGTACCAGTGTTTATTGGTTTTGTCTTTAAAGCTGAAGCATTAGGGGGCTTACTTGCTGGAGTTACTGTTTCCGGTGTATTATTAGCCATTTTTCAATCGAATGCAGGTGGAGCTTGGGATAACGCTAAAAAAATGTTTGAAGAAGGTATCACAATAGATAATGTACTTTACCAAAAAGGTTCAGAGCCTCACAAAGCTGCCGTTACAGGTGATACTGTTGGTGACCCTTTTAAAGATACATCAGGTCCGTCATTAAACATCTTAATTAAACTGATGTCAATTGTATCTTTGGTAATTGCTGCATCAATTTAGATAAATATTCTTATACAAAATACGTCATAAAAATAATTTTAAAAACATAGGAGAATTTAGAATGAAGAAAATATATCTTTTGCCTTTAGCCGCTACAATGTTGTTTTCGTGCAATGATGAAGCTCAAGTACAAAATTTACCTGAGGGTGTGCATCAAATTGTTGTTACCCAGACAACTCCTGCTGTAAGATACTCTGTTATGGAAGTAAACGAAAAGGATAATAAATACTGGATATCAACTTCACCAATCGATGTTAAAGTTGGAGATACATTATATTATACAGATGCTCTTAAACAAATGAATTTTGAAGTTAAAGAATTAGATAAAGTTTTTGATGAGTTGTTTTTGGTAAACGATATCACTAAAACTTTAAATACAAATACTCAAGCAATGCAAGGTGAAATGAAACACCCAAATACTCAAACAGGTTTCAATTCTGATATACAAATTGAACTTCCGGAAGGTGCAGTATCTATTGCTAATATTTTTGATAATTCTGATTCTTATGTTGGTAAAGTAGTTAAGTTAAAAGGGAAAGTAACCAAATTTAACGAAGCAATATTAAGTACTAATTGGATACATATTCAAGATGGCACTGGTGACAAACAAAAAAACAACTTCGATATAACTATTACTACTAAAGATGCTGCTGCTGTTGGTGATGTTATTGTGATAGAAGGTATCTTGAATAAAGATGTAGATTTTGGATCAGGTTATAAATATAATTTGATTGTGCAAGATGCTACAATTAAAGAACATGAAACAGGCAATGGAGCAAAAATCTAAAGATTTTTGTATTGTTCTCCCAATTAATTGAGTCGGAGGAGCGTGATGTTTTCACGCTCCGACCTCTCACCTACAAAGATCGTACCGCTTGGAGTATACGACGGTTTGCTAAACATGACACTTCAAATATATACCTTTAGTGCTGGTAACTATTTTTTAAGATTAGCCTCGTTTTATTTTAATCATATTGTTTAGCACAGATTGAAACTAAATATTGATTTATATTATGCCAACATATAATAATTTCTACTCTTAAAATTTTAAAGCCATATTTAGCTGTGAACGCAACAATATTTATAGTACTTTTCTTATTGCATCTCGCAATTGACTCTTTTACATTTGCCAATCGATTCCCTATAATAGTATAGTTCGTGATTTCCCCACTCAGCAATTAGGACGCACAAAAAATCCCCACCCAGACGAACTGAATAGGGATTAATATAAAATATATATATTACTGATTACCAGATTTTTGCGCGTTCTTCGTCTGCAATGTACATTTTGTCGCCTTCTTTAACACCAAATGCTTGATAGAATTCAGGGATGTTTACAACACCACCGTTTACTCTATATTTACCAGGAGAGTGTACATCTTCTTTGATGCGTTTCATTAACTCTTCGTCTCTGATGTTATTTCTCCATATTTGAGCATAAGAAAGGAAGAATCTTTGCATAGGAGTGAAGTCTTTGATTTTTTGGTCGTTTTTCCATTCATCTGTTTTCTGATATGCAGCTAATGAAAGAGTTAAACCACCATTATCAGCTATGTTTTCACCTAAAGTCATTTTACCGTCTAAATGTAGATCATTTATAGGAATAAATGCTGCATATTGGTTAACTAAAATAGAAGTTTTATCTTCAAATGCTTTTGAATCTTCTTCTGTCCACCAGTTTTCTAAGTTACCTTTTGAGTTGTATTTACAACCTTGATCATCAAATCCGTGTGTCATTTCATGACCAATTACAACACCAATTGCACCATAGTTTACGGCATCGTCAGCTTCTAAGCTAAAGAATGGTGGTTGTAATATTGCAGCCGGGAACACGATTTCGTTCATTGTTGGGCTATAATACGCATTAATAGTTTGTGGAGTCATTCCCCAGTCATCTCTATCAACAGGCTTACCAGCTTCATCTAAGTTATCTCTAACTGCAAATTTCGAAGCATTAAGAACATTTTGAAGGTAATTATCTGTGATAACTATTGATGAGTAATCTTTCCATTTGTCAGGGTAACCAATTTTGGTATTCATTGTTTCCAATTTTGCCATAGCATTTTTCTTAGTATCTTCAGACATCCAAGTTAATTTTTGAATTCTGTCTTGGAATGCAAGTTTTAAATTGCCAACTAATTTCAACATTCTTTCTTTAGCTTCTGCAGGGAAATATTTATCTACATATATTTTACCAACTGCTTCGCCTAAAAGACCATTTACATTATTAAGTACTCTTTTCCATCTTGGTTTCATTTCAGGAGTACCGGAAAGTGTTTTGCCATAAAAATCAAATCTTACTTGTACAAAATCATCAGACAAGTAGCTCATTGATTCTCTAGCAATATTCCACTTCATGTAGTTTTGCCAATCTTCGATTTTAGTATCTTTAATCATATCGTTGATTTCTTTAACAAAACCAGGTTGGCGTACATTCATATAATCAGTAACGTTAGTGCCTAAGATTTCGAAATATGAATCCCAGTTGATATTAGTATAAGTAGATTTAAGTTTAGCAAACTCAAAACCATTATAAGTATTCGCTGGATCTCTTCTTTCATTCATTGTCATAGAAGCTTTAGCTAATCTTGTTTCAAAATCCATGATAGATTTTGCAATTATAGCAGCTTCTGCATCGTTATGACCAAAAAGTTTAAGAGAAGTATTAATAAATTTCACATACGCAGTTCTAATCTTTTCGAATCTATCATTTTGTTCTGTGTAATAATCTCTGTCAGGTAGGCCTAAGCCGGATTGGTGCAAATGGAAAATTACATTGTCAGAATTTTTTTCGTCCTGCATTGCCCATACACCAAAACCTGAAGAAATACCCATCAAATGTAATTTTGCCATTGTAGGGATGATATCATCAGAATTTTTTACAGCTTCTATCATTTCAAAATATGGTTTGATAGGAGTTGCTCTTAATTTGTTGATTTTCTCAACATCCAAGCCTGAATTATAAAAGTCGCCAATTTGTTGAGCTACAGTTCCATTTTCAGCTTTCTTAGCAGCAGCTTCTTCCATAACTATTTTCAAGTTATCATTTAGTTGTTCGTTGATAACATTGAAAGCTGACCATCTGCTTTCCTCTTCAGGAATTGGGTTGTTTTTCAGCCATGCACCGTTGACATATTGGTAAAAGTCTTCAGTTGGCTTAACGGTAAGATCCATGTTTGCTGGATCAATTGCATTGTTATCGTGAGCAGAATTTAGTTTTTTTTCTGTACAGCCTGTTGTCAAAACAGCACCGACCAAAGCAGCTGTACAAAATAGTTTTGCTCTTTTTACAATATTAAACATAAATACACCTTTATAATGATGAAATCTCATAACAACAACATACGAGAAAAGATTCTTAAAGTTACGAAAAATACTTGAAAATAAATATTGCTACATGGCAATATATTTTTATTTTTGCGTCTTTATATCTGAACATTTAACAAACACAAAGGTGAAACCATGGAATTTTTGACAAAAGAAACATTTACGTCAAAAGTATTTGATTACGAAAATAAAAAAGAATGGGAATTTGCAGGCGATAAACCTTGCATTATTGATTTTTATGCAGACTGGTGTGGGCCATGCAAAATGATAGCTCCTATAATGGAAGAATTGTCAAATGAATATGAAGGCAAAGTAGATGTTTATAAAATAGATACTGAAAAAGAACAAGAACTTGCTTCTATTTTTGGAATAAGATCTATTCCTTCTGTTTTATTTGTTCCTATTAATGACAAACCTCAAATGTCAGTTGGTGCTCTTCCAAAAGAAGGATTCGAGCAAGCAATAAAAGATGTGCTTGGCGTTGAGAAAGACTAAAATAATATTTTATAATTTGGGGAGATTTTAAGTCTCCCCCTCTATTTTTTTGGAACAATATGAAAACATATCACAAAATACTACTTGGAATGATAGCAGGTGCTGCATTAGGCTACGCATACTACTATTTTATTGGTTGTAATTCAGGTACTTGCCCTATTACATCGACTTGGTATATAAGCACATTATATGGTGCTTTTACAGGAGTTGTTGTAGTTATTCCAAGCAAAAAGAGACTAAAAGATGGCAAACAAAATTGATGGTCACATTTATATTGAAGATTTAGTAGAATTAGTCCCTCAATCTATTGAAATCTTGATGAAATATGGTATTGCATGTATCAAATGCGGCGCTCCTATTTGGGGAACTCTTGGTGAAAATATTAAAAGAGTAGGACTTTCAGAAAAACAGTTTTCTCTAATTTTAACGGAAATCAATAGCTTTACTCAGGATATATAGGCTAATCGCACTTGAGGCAGCTACATTTAAAGAATTGATACTCAAATCCATTGGGATATGAACCACTATATCTGACATTTTTAAAATTTCTAAATCCACACCTCCACCTTCAGAACCAAATACAAAAATGTGTTTATTCATTGTATTTAAATTTTCTGCAAATATGTCTATAGGTATTGAATTATTGCTTATTTCAATAGAGATTATCTTATAACCAATATGTTTAAAATATCTAATTGTTTCACAACTCGTACTTTTCGCTTTTGCTATCTTAGCATGAAACAAACTACCTCTGGATACAACTATAGATCTAGGATAAAAGGGTGTGCAGGTCTTACTGTCATAAATTATATTATTGAAACCAAAAGCAATCGCATTTCTTATTATAGATCCTACGTTTTCAAAATTTATAACACCATTTAGGAACAAAATATTTTTTCCCGTGGAGATTTCATCTATTGACAAAGTAGAATATCTATATACAAATAATAATGGCTTTCTAAGCTTATATCCTGCAATGGTATTTATTATATCTTTATCTGCAAGGAAAACTTCCGTATCGTGTGGTATACTTGTTTTATGTTGTTCGAATAACTCTTCAGTGGTTAATATGCAATCTATGGTGACTTTTGTAAGAATTGCTTGCTCAAAAAGAATAAGTCCTTCACAAACTGTTTTGCCTTGCTCTAATAAAAGAGTGCGTGTAGATTTAATATTTCTAAATAAATCTACACGCGAATCTGTAATATTGTCTATTTGATAAATTGTCATTTCTGTAGTATAAATGATTCTCGATACTTACTATGATTTATGCTAATATAATAAATACCCGAGGATAAATCATGTAAATCTAAGTTATGTTTATAAGCCATTGTCTTATTGTTTGTTGCAAATACTTTGTCACCCAAAGAATTATAGATAACAATATTTTCTATAAGTTCAGGCGAAACAATAGAAATAGTCCCGGAAGTTGGATTAGGAAATAACAGCATGTTTTTAGCGTTGTTATCATCCTCTATTGCAGTATTTTGATAATAGTATGGCTCTGAGAAAGTTGAACACATATATTCTGAAATATGCTCCACTTTGTAATTACCGGTATTTGTAAGTATTAAAGTTAAATCAGTAGCATTTTCAATTGGCTTACCATCAAAATACCATTGAATAGCACAATTTTGATTGTCATCAGTGTGACAATCTGAAGATTTGGCAATATTTGAATTTTCTATATAAATAGAAGGAGTGGCGGGCTTGTCTGCCACAAATATTGGTAGAGATAAGCTGTCTTTGTAGCTATCATCTTCTAAATATTTAAAAAGTGTTATATCTATAACTCCCAAGGTATAACAAATAGCAAATGTTTTATGATTGTAAGGTTTATCAATATATAAATCGTTTGATTGCCATACGACTTCATAATTCAAACTACCGGTTGATAAGACAATTGTATCATTTTTACAATTATTATAAGACACATCAAATTCTAAATCAGGTATTGAATTTATAGCAACATCTAAAGTATTCTCAGCTGTGCACGTGTTAGAGTCGAAACTTGTTGTTACATTTATTGTTCCGGCATCACCATCTCCCCATTTCACTTGGACGTAATCACCATTTCGTTTAGTTATATCCCCACCCTCTACATAAAGTGAATAAGAGAAATGTTTAGGTGAGGTAATAATCTCATACTCTTCTATACATTCAATACAAGAATTAGCAGGACCTAAAATATTTATGCTACCTGAATTATTGTCTATAAAAATATCTTTTTGCAATGTAGCACTACATGCATTTTTAAAAATAAGTTCTGCACGTAGATTTCCATCTGAAGCAGTTGTTAAATCGAGATTTAAATTGCTTCCAACATAATCATCATTGAAGTACCAATCAATGCTTGCAATTCCATTCAAATTATTTAGAGTGAAATTTGCTGCCTGTAAATAGCAAACGCTATCTGTACCCTCTATATAGTAAACATTCTCTATTTGTGAGCTGACAGGATATGTATAATTGTAAACACAGCCATACTCATTGTCAAGGAATTCAAGATCTATGGATAAGTCATCTACATTTTCATCCCATTTTATGATGAAGGAGTCGCTGGTTTGACTTGTAATAGTACCACCAGTCGTATTTATATCTAAGTCAAAATTAGTATTTTTATTTATAGAATACTTGTATTCTTTAGTATAATCACAGACATAAAAACTGCCATCTATTGCGTAATTAGGTTCATTATGATATGAAATAGGAAACGACATATTTGATTTGCAACCAGTTGTAGGGCTCTCTATTTCCAAAAGAAGGGTAGGATTATCATCATTCCACTTAACTTCTACAAAAAATCCATTATCTTTACCTACTATAGTTCCTCCTGTAGCATACCATTGATAAATAACTTTATTATTTAGAACTGTTTTATATTGATTTGTTGAATTCTTACAAACTGTATATAAACCTTCAACTGCAGGGACAGAAGGACCTTGAAGCACTTCAATAGTTGCATAAGAAGTATCTTTACAACCAGAGGATTTATGCTCTATAATCATCATTACTGTTTGTGTACCGGATTCCAAGAACTTAAGTACACATTTCTCACCCTCTTGAGATATTATTTCTGCAGCAGTTGCAGACCATTCATAATTATAATTATCTAAAGGAGCAGTGCTCAAATTTATTTCTTCATTAACGCAGATTTCTTGTGGAACGCCAAATATTTCAGGAGCTTCAGGTTTAAATACCTCTATTGTTTTATTTGTGCTGTCACTGCATGAATTATCACTATTTTCAGATTGCAACCCTATAATAATTATTCCTGCAGATTCAGTAGTAAATATAAGCGTTGAGTCATTTGCGGATATAATGTCTCCATTTGTAATAGACCAAGTATTATGTACTTCATATTCTGGCATAGGTGTTGTAACTACAACTTCTGAATATTCACATACGGTATCTTGTGATTCAATAAATGCTATTGGCTGAGGACGAACAACTACTTCAAAATCAGTCGAATCTATGCAACCTGTGACTGCATTTTCTGCAAATAATCTTAGAGTTGAAGTACCAAGGGTATCAAATTGAATTGTACAGTTGTCGTTATTTAGTATTTTTATCTTTGCTCCAAATGCTTTCCAAAAGTACATTAAATCTAAGTTCGGATTAGTAGTGTATACAAGTTTAGAATATTGACAAACTGTATCATTTCCTTGTATAGGCTCAATCCCCATTTCTAAAACTTCAACCTTTATTTCTGATGAGTCTACACAAATCCCATTTCTTTGTCTCACGACTACTTTAATTTGTTTAATACCTGCTTCACTCCAACGTACTCTAACGTAGTTTGAAGTATCAGGATCAATCATTTCTGCACCATCCATATACCATTTATAAGAATAGTTTTGATTGAAAATAGTATGGAAATCATTATATGAATTTTCGCATACAGAATTTGGTCCGTTGATTTGTGCGGTAGGTGCGTCAAGCACATTGACAATAGTAGAATCAAATGCCTCAAGATTATTGGCATCTCTCACTCTTAATATATATTGATTTGTTTGTTTAGGACTCACTAATGTATAGCAGGAATCAAAAGTATGTATATATGTTCCTTGTACCCATTCATAAGTATATGGAGGTGTTCCACCAATGGCTACCCCTCCAATTTCTAATAATGAATTATTGCAAGTGATATACTCTTCAGGAATATCTAAAGTTGGCGGCTCTGTATTTGGAGTGCATAAAGCTTGATTTATAGCTGCTTGAATAATCGGAACACATCGGTCATGAAAATGCAAGTTTACTGATGCTCCGGATTTTAAATGGCAATAACTCATAATCGTACCTTCAGTGGGAACTGTTTGTACAAAACAATCTCCATTTTCAGGAGTATAGCATGAATCTATAGGAGGATTCCAAGAGCAATTATGAGTATGTAAAAGACCAATATTGTGTCCCAATTCATGAGTTGTTACATGCAAATCCCAATAGTAATCCATGCTTGGATAAGAATAATTGCCATACAAACTCATAAACGAGTAGCCCCAAAATTCATTACAAAGCTTACCTACCCAAGCTAATCCACCTTGCCCAACGTGCCCTGATAACAATGATGCAACAGATCTATCATCATAAGGAGAATTTGTCTTCCAATATTCTTTAAATTGGTTTAAAAGTGAATTGGCAGTTGAGGCTGTAAATGGATCTTGTGAAGTCCAAACATTTATATATGGAACAGCAATATGAACATTTGCATCTCGATTATAAATAGCATTAACTGATGCCCATAAGCCTAAAGCATATTGAACTACGTAAATGCTATCATTCCCTAGCAGATTATAAAACTCATGATCACAATCTAAAGCCACATTTACAGTTCGTTTATAAGATAATTTGGTATCATTATTATTTTTATCTTTATTAAAATTTGAAGAGTTATAAATGTGTAATATTTCTTCTTCAAAAATTATATTTTCTTCAAGATTGTCAGTATTACAAAATTCTTTAAGTGGATTTTGTGTTTCGTCAACTTTTATAATTTTGTATTTATATTTTCCTATTTTGTTGATTGTATATACATTATCGCCCAATTCTAAAAAACCAAAAACATTATCATTAAATATTGTTATTGATATGATAGAATTAGGAATTTCTGCAATGTATCCTTCTAAAAAAAGAGCATCTCCAAAATTAAATTCAGCTTTGTGATTTGTCTTGAATATAGTATTCGAAATATCAAAATCACTCTTTTCGAGTATCAGTTTATACTCATTAGACTCTATAATCATAGATTCTGATATTTGTGTATCGCTATCTTGATTGTGGTAATATTCTAAAACACTACGTTTTACGATAAAGGAATCATCCGAATCAAATTCCCAAATTGACTCAGGACTCGAAAATAGACTAACTTGCAGGAAAATAAGAGAAATAAGTGCGTATATATATTTCATATCGTCTCCATTAGATTATATATTTAGAGACTAATATAATAAATATTTGTTATAAATGGCTCTTATTTTTGATGAAGGAAGATGTATCATGCAAAGCTCTTAGATATTCTTTAAGCTGAATATCATAGTATTTTCTAGCATAAAAGATATAACTTAAGGCTATCGAAACATAAAACATAACTAACCCAAGTGGAATTAACTGTGTAAAGCCCAAGTATCCTAAAATAAGAAATAGCAAAGATGACAGAGTTACAGATACCCCTGTAATTTTAGCAACTACTATTGGTTTTTCATCTGCATTTATTAGTCCTGCAATAGTTGTAAAAGGCAGTGCTATACCTGCTATGACTAATATTTTGAAAGAAGTCAGTATATCAATCAAATTAGATTCTATTTTATATTTTGCCGGGAGGATGACATTAATTAGTGTATCGAGCACTCCTGAATATAAAACTATAGAGATTACGATAAAAAATAAGAACATATAGGAAATTGCTTTAGTGATAAGTACTTTTGCATTATCAAGTTCACCTCTGGCTATGTATTTACGAGACAATGGATAAATAATGCCATATATAGCTGATGTTAAATCTTCAAATCCTCTCATCAATATCTTAGCACCACTATAAATTCCGGCAACCTGAGCTCCGATATTTCCACCTAAAGTGAATTGTATAATCAATGTATCTAATAATTTCGGCACTGAATGCAATATTGAACTTATTGCTATTGGAGTGTTGAAGTTAAGTATTGTCTTGATTGGTATACTTTTTATCAAAGAAAACTTCCAACTTTTATACGTAAATAGATAACCAATCAAAGAACTAAATAAAGCTGAATACAAATATATATCAAATAACGAATCTATGTCAAACAATATATTATCATTAAAAATTGCAGATAAATCAGAAAATACAGATGTTTTAATTGCAACTATGCTAATGGTGATAGCCCCAAAATAGCTTAAGTTAGTAAAAAACAGCTTTTTGTATTCCAAGTCTCTATATAGAAATTTGATGCTAAAAAATCTGGGTATCATAGAGAAAATCATTAATGGTAGCAAAGACAATATAGTGATATATCTATCTTCCTGCATAACCCAAGCAATTTCTTCTTTAAATATGCTTGCAGGTATGGAAATTAATAAAGCTAATGACAGTAAAATACTCATTGAAATAGTATTTACAAATGGGGCGGTTTTTTCCTCCTGACCATATTGAATTACACTTTGGAGTGCTAAGCTATCAATAATTACAAATATGAATGTATTAATAGAAATAAGCTGACTAAATACCCCCCAATCTGATACAGAAATGGAACTCATAATTATTTTAATTACTGCTATCGCGAATAATACAAACGTACCTTTATCTAATAATGTCCAAGCCACTTTGTCAATATTGCCGGTGATTTTCATAGTATTCCTAAAGTTCTATTTTCCATTCTATATTTTTTTCGTGTGTTTCAAATTCTAAAAATAAAGCATTTTCTTTTTGGAGATAGCTTTTAGAATATTGATATTCTTGTACTTTTCCAATATTGATACATTTGATAATAATTGTTCTGTCTTTATGAGTTAGATAGTAATGAGAATCTGTTTTATTTATCTTTACGCCCGGTGCAAAATAAAATCTTAAAGATTTATCGCCAGATATTTCGATTGTATCACTACAAGAGATAATTTTGTCCGTAAAACTAATTTTGCGCATGCATAATGAATTGAATGCTTCATGCGTCGCTGTAACTTGTTTACTATTTGCTTCTATAAGTTTACTGTTGGTTCTAACTTCTGATAGCCAAAACAAATCGTCTTTACAGCCTGTGTCAAAAAGATTTTGTTCCTCACCTTTCATAATAAAAGTATTATGTAGAAACGAAGATCTATATTTATTTCTTTCACTATGGTACCCAGTATAATTATAAGTTCCTGCATCTACTATAAAAGGAATTCCTTCTACCAAAAGCTCAAAAGAAGTATGATCGTTATGGTCGTGTCCGCCTTTTCCATTTTGTCCAATTTTACCACATCGCATAATAAAATCATAACAATATGATTTGTTAATATATATACCCGAGTCAATAAAATGTTCAAACTGTGTTATTTCAGATTCCAATCCGAATCTTTGAATAATATGTTGTTTTATCTTATCTATATCGCTCGTGGGTAAATAATTATACAAGTAGCCACTATCATTATCGCCAATTTGTGGTATATAATTACCAGTGAGCAGTATTTTATGAGATACTTTTAGAATATTATTATAAGTTTTTTGAATGTGCTGAACTTTTGTCTTCAGATTATTCGAGATCTGTTCTGGATAATTAGAAAATATTTGAATAGCGAAGTTGAGCATTTCGAGAACAAAGAAATGATATGGTATTGAAGCCTCGAAATTTAAATTATCTTTATTGAACTGATAATCTACTTCTTTTGATAATTCATTTATATATTTTACTATAGTATTTTCCTTATTAGGATATTGATTAATAAAGAAAGCACAAGCTAAAACTCCAATAATATTTGCAAAGTAGTGATTCCCTCTCATACCTTGGCTAAATTCCAAATTACTCTCAATATGAAGACCATGTTGTAAGATATAACTATATACTATGTCTTGTTCAGCTGCATTAAGCAGTTGAATACCATTCTGCTTGTAGAAACTCAAAACAAGTATTAGATTAATCGCTCTAATTGCAACATCCATTGATGTCATCCATTGAGTACCAAATCTTGGAGGATTAGCAATTATAAAATCTATCAGATAACTCTTAACTTTATTTTGCTCTTGTGAAGAATTATTATTAAATCCATGAATTGCTAACGGGAGCAAAAATTGCAATCTGCCAATTTCCCATGGAACTTTAATATCTGCACCATCATCTTTGCCATATTTTATATTTTTATACCATGCAGTAGAATTCCATCTGTTTCCACTAATGTAATCATTATCCCAATCTATTATCGTATCTGTTTTTTGATAAAGTAGATTCAGAGATTGATATATTGACTTACTCGGGAAAGGTAAAGACTTTGCTTTAGTAACTAAATCAGCTGTATGACCAAACACATTAATTTTATTATGTAGAAGATTATCGATAAAATCACTTTCAGGTTCCAAGCAACTATTTAACGATATTTTAAGTGGTATAAACTCTAAATCACTCCAATGGATATATGTAGAGTTCTTCCTATCTTTCGCCTCAGACAATTTAGAGGTAAAAGTGCTAATTATTTTTTTAAAAAACTTTTTGAAAAGAACTTTCTTTTCAATTTTTAAAGCTTTTTTGATATTTTTAAATAGATTCAATTTTTACCTATTGCAAAAGAAAATTATTTTGACTTTTAGTAGTCTATTTTGCATATTCCAAAAAACAAAATATAAGGAACTAAAATGAGTTTTGAAATCTCTAAAAGCAAAAACACATTTGATTACGAAATATTAATTCGTAGACGTGCTGAATCTGAATACGCTTCTTACTGCCCACAACTAAATTTTATGCTTACAGGAGCAGAACACGAAGAAGTAGAAGATAAAATGAAAGCTTATATTGAAGAACATATCTCAAAATTAGGCAATGAAGATTAATATTAACAATCTTTATGATACCTTCAAAGGGCTAACTCTATATTCCGGGTTAGCCTTAGTTTTTTATTATTTAACCCTTTTGCTTGAAGTATCAGATTCCATCTTTACTAATGTTTCCTACTCTTTGCTAATGGCATGGTTAATTAGCAACATTTTTCTATATAAACGAAAGCCGTTAAAGTATATACTCAATTTTGATTGGTTTACTTTTAATAGAAACATATTTCTTGTGATTTCTCCCATTATATTTTTCGTAGCAGTTCTTGCCTTTATGTATCTTTGCGGAAGTGCCATTTTAAAAAATCCGAATTTTGCTTTTGATGGTTATTATCTCAGTATGTCTTTATTAATTTTCAAATTAGCACTATTTGAAGAACTTATTTTCAGAGGCTTTTTACTACAATATCTATCAGGAAAGTACAATACTCCCCTATTAGTATTTATTTCTTCTTTGATATTTAGTATTTCTCATATCTTTAACCCTGAAATTTCTTTCTTAGCAAGTTTGAATATCTTTCTTGCAGGCTCTTTTTTGGCGATATTATATTTAAAGACCCAAAATATCATTTTTACTACTGTCTTTCACTTCCTCTGGAACTTAGGGCAACAGTTCTTCTTAGATTCTGCAATAAGTGGTAATGATATTGGATTAAATTACTATAATGTTGCAAATACGGTTAATAATTATATATATGATACGTGTATAATTAGTAAGTTCGGAATTGAGAGTTCAATTATTACAACATTCTTTTTGATGCTAATACTTTATATCGTTGCTCAATATAATAAATCCCCTTACTTAAACTCACTCTTCTATAAAAAGACGTATCGTTTATAATTATTTAAGGAGAAATGTCATGTCTGAAACACCTTCAAAAATGATAGATTTAGGATTCAAAGCTCCCGAATTTACATTATTCAACCCACGTACTAATACATCCCAAAGTTTGGAAGAGCTAAAAGGAACAAAAGCTACTGTGATTTTATTTATCTGTAATCACTGCCCTTATGTTAAAAATATTAATAAAGCCCTTGTTAAACTTACTAACCAATATTTAGATTCTGATGTGAGTTTTATAGCAATTAATTCTAATGATGCAAATAAATACCCAGAAGATTCTACTCAAAATATGGTTGCAGTAGCAAAAAATATGGGATATAGATTTCCATATCTATATGATGAATCACAAACAGTTGCAAAGGCTTATGACGCTGCATGTACTCCTGATATATTTGTCTTTGATAAAAATCTGGAATTAGTATACAGGGGGCAGTTTGATGATTCAAGACCAAATAATGACACTTATGCAACCGGTGCCACATTGAATGATGTTTTACAAGCTATTATTAAAGGCAGATCTATTTCTAAGACTCAGATACCGAGTGTTGGATGTGGAATAAAATGGAAATAAACTAAGACCGTGTCAACCACGGTCCTTTTTTATAGTTTCTTATGTGCACCATCGCAGTATGGTGCTTTTGCAGTCTTTTTGCAAGTGCATAGCCATACTTCTTTTTCTTCTATGATATCAAACATTAGTGGTGAATAGCCAGGATGGTTTTTGTGTTTCCCATCACAATAAGGCTGATTTTCAGATTGTCCACATGTACACCACCAATTTTTTCCAAGAGGCGGATTAGCTTTTATTGGCTTGGTCATAAGCGGTTTTAATTCAGGCATAATGACATCTCACTATTTATACTTTAATATACCTGAAAAACGACTAAATGATATGTATATTTTTAATTGTTTACAATTTTTGTGATATGCATTTGATTTAAATGCTCAGAATACACTTGTATAAAATATATTCCTGCAGGCAAAATCTTTAGATCATAATATTTTGATTTAGAATTATCTCCATAAAATATAATATGACCTAAAATATCATAGATGCTGTATGTGCAATAGAATGGAGATGCAATTTCTATATAATCATCGATTTGGATTATATCTATACTTCTTTCCTCTTCTTGCAAACCTGTTACAGTTACATAAAGAGAATCAGATATATTAGTACAGTTATTTTTATTTGTCAACTCTACTTGATAAAAACCCGATTCTTTAGCATAATACGTAAGTGACTGTGCATTTTCTATTGCAATCCCGTTTAAGTACCATTGATATATCAAATCTTCTTCAGAAGACTTCAATTCATCTCCATTGACTAATACAGAAGGAATTTGTGGTAAAGGTAATAAGATAACAAATACCGTATCTGTAAAAAGTATTTGTTCACTATTATCCTTAAGTACTGCCCAGTAGAGTCCTGCAGAGAATACTGTATCATATCTGGATGTTGCACCTGTAGACCACTGATAAGCTTTATAACCAGCTCCGGCATCAAATATTACAGGCTGACCTTTGCATACTCTGGTTTTAGTCAATGGTTTTATAGTTGGTTTCACTACAGTATCATAACTAACATAATATATATCAGTAGAATCTATACATCCATAATCAGTATTATAAGTAAGTGCTAAATAACCTTCGTTTGGATTATCCCATTTTACTAAGATTGAGTTAGAATCTCGTTTGCTAATAATTTCTCCGGCATTGATTTCCCAATTATATATGATAAAGTCTTTTTGAGAAACTGAATATTCATATTCAATATTCGGTTTTACTTTATTCATACCTGTAATAGATTTTTCCGGAAATTCTATAATATTTATATCTATTGATGCTGAATCAACAAACCCTATAATATCTCTGACATATAAAGTATATGTTATACTTGAATCCGGAAATATTTTAGTATCTAAACTATTTGTCTCCGTGATGTTATAATTCGGGGTCCACCACATTGAATCTACAATATCAAAGTCATACAACTCAGCGTGAATACTTAGGGTATCTATCTCACAAAGGAAAATCAAATTCCCTATATCAAACTCTATTCTAGATGGTAGAGTCTTTAACAGAAAAATATCAGCCATGTTGTTATTGTTATGCAAAGTGTCATATGCAAGCTCGGTGATAGGAAAATCAGTAGAAGAAGTCCAACCTGCAACAATCAGGTAGTCATCATCTTGTACAAATAATGTCTTAGCTATATCTATTTTTGATCCACCTAAAAATGTAGAATATAGCAGATTAGAACCATCACTACTAATTTTTGCTATATATGCATCCGAGTTACCACTAGTATCTGCAAAAGAATTTAATAAATATGGCCCTTTAATTGGCAAATCAACAGAGTAAGTAGAACCGACTATATAAGTATTCCCTTTGCTATCATGTCCGCAATCAAATGCCCTATCTGTCTCTGCACCACCAAAGAAAGTGATGTAAATAGGATTTAGTTCTATGTCAAATTTACCAACAAATGCATCCCCCTTAGAGAGGCTTATCCCATTGCTATACAATGTATCAAAAGAATTGTCTGTAACGGGAAAATCAATGGATTCGGTATAGCCGGCTATAGAAAAAACGGAATCGCTCAAAGAAGAAATTGAATATGCTATGTCTTTTTTTAATCCACTTAATAGTAAAGATTTAGAAAATGCTAACGTATTAAAATTTATTTGACTAATAAATGCATCTCCATATAGAGAGTCTGTATTAGTTATAGTATCAGGTGAGTTAACTATCGGATAATCGTTGGACAAAGAATATCCGATAGTTGTTAATAGATTATTAGTACAAATGAAATCATGGCAAAAGTCATCATCTTCCCCACCCCATATAGCACTTGATTTTAGGGTATTCAGATTAGTGTCCATAATTAGTAAAAATGCATCTGATTTTTTTGATATTTTACTAAAATGTTTTGTGTCTGATTTTGGGAATTCTGATTTTGAATAAGTATACCCAGCTACTATCAATGTTTTATCTTTATTATTATATTTAACTTTTTGAGGAAAATCATCTGACTCACCACTGATTAAGGTACAGTGCTTAAGGGTATTTAAATTAGAATCGAAACAAGCTACATAGCCTTCAAATCCTGCATTTAACAGTGTATCTATTGTACCTTGCATATATGGGAATGTGGAATTAGATTCAAAATATCCGGTTAAGTATACGTTACCGAGTGAATCCATACAGATACTCTCTGCGTAGTCGTTAAAATAAGATCCAAAATAGGTACTTGATAACAAGCTATCCCCATTCTTATTGAATTTAGAAATAACTATATCTATATCTCCTGCCTCACTTTCTGATAAAACTTCAGAATAAGCCCCTACGTGAGTCGGAAAATCTTTGGAATTAGAATATCCAACAGTATAAATATAGTCATGATAAACTGTTACATCTCTAGCATATTCGTATGAAGAGCCTCCAAGGAAAGTAGAAAATATTATAGGATCTATAGTATAAGGTTCTTTTGGTACTTTATTAAGACCTATTTTTAGTTTATTATCCTCTTTGTAGAAATATGAGTCTATTGGTTTAAATGATTCTGTATAAGCTTTGAGTGAGTCTATCACTAAATGGTATTTAGACTGTTGAGCTTTAAAGATAGCCGTTGAATTTTCAATTATATCAATTGAATTTTCCGGTAAATTTAGTTCAATATCGCTTGGGTTTGCATTAAGTTTGCATATAAAATCAAATCTTAAATTTCCTGATTTTTCAAAGATTCTCAAATCAATATTGTTGTAATAGTTTTTAAAAGTAACAGTATCGTATTTTACCTTCCCAATTATATTACTATATCTATCCAATGACATACTTACTAAATAATTTGGATTATAATTGGAAAATGATACAAAAGAAGAAAAACCTGATATTTCGAGGCTATCCTCCATATCTTTGATAATAGTATATGAGTCATAAACTATTTTATCTTTGCAAATCCAATAATTTGCATCGGCAGTTTTGTGCATAAATAACACACTACTATCCCACTGACCTTTGTTCTCTTGAAAGGCTAAAGTATAGGAATAAGTGATTACAAGCAAGATTATATATAAAAAGACTCTGTACACATTAACTCATATTCTAGTACTTATTATTCAACTATAATAGTATCGACCAAAAACAAATTTCCTTTAGAAAAGGATTCTATGTCTCAATTATCAGTGAGTTCTATAACAAAGCAAATTATAATGCGTATAACAAATCACATATATTTCCATTAAATTAGTAAAATATCTGTATTTTTGTAGATTAGATAATTTAGAACTCAAACTTATGACTAAGAAGGCGATTCAATACTTACACATATTGTTTATTATAGTTTTTGTTTTTGTAGTAGCTGCCACCGATTCAGCATCTCAAAATCAAATAAAATCTATATTAAATGATAGCCTTTTAGTAAATAAGCCGGATTCGACCTTTTCAATATCAAGTATTGACTCCTTGCAAAATATTGAAATAGATAGTCTTGCAGTGCAAGATACTACATTGAATATCAAAAGAATACCTACGAACAACTCTTCTTTAGATACCAATGTTACTTATTACGGACGTGACTCAGTCATTTTTAACTTTCCAAGTAAGCGTCTACGTATAAAAGGTAACTCTACATTAGATTATGGCAATCAAAAATTAGAAGCTGAGATAATTGAACTATATTTAGATGATTATAAGTTATTAGCAACACCTTTGATTGATAGCATAGGCAATATCACAGGGATTCCCAAATTTAATGATAATGGTGAAGAATTTACCGGTAAGAAAATTAATTTCAACTTTAAAACGAAAAGAGGTACGATTAGCGAAGGCGAAACAGAGATGGAAGAAGGATTTTACTTCGGAAGTAAAATAAAAAAAGTATCAGATAATTGTATGTATGTACAGGATGGGATGTATACTACTTGTGATAACCCTATGCCTCACTTCCATTTTGCCTCCGGCAAGATGAAAATCATACCTAATGACAGAATACTATTAGAAGATGTTGTGATTTATGTTGAAGATATGCCTATTTTACCTATACCTTTTGGATTGTTTTTTCCTTCTCAGTCAGGAAGAAAATCAGGTATAATAATTCCTTCTTTTTTCTTTTCCAAACAGAGAGGTGTTGTCTTTGAAGAGTTAGGTTATTACTGGGCTGCCTCAGATTATTGGGATACAAAGTTGACTGCCAACTTATATTCAAGAGCAGGTTACATGTTTATGAATGAAACTCGCTGGGTGCTTACTGATAGATTCAATGGTAAAATGAACTTGTCTTATGGTAGAGTCAAAAACTCAAATGATGAGTATAGTACTGCTTACGAGATAATATTCAATCATAAGCACACCTTTAACCCTACGGAATATGCAACATTTAACTTGAATTTCGCTTCTACCGGCTTTAACACTTTAACTTCTACAAACATAAACCAACGTGTACAACAAGAAATGAAATCATCTGCTTCATATAGTAAAACATTTGATAATGGACATAGATTTTCTGCATCTTACACTCGAGATTTTAATATTGTAACCGGGTCTTATACTCAAAATATACCTTTATCCTATAATGCTAATAACATACTCCCCAAACTGCCTGGATTTCTTGAAGGGCTATCTCTTAGATATACTGCAAATGCAAGGTATTGGGATAATAGAAACATAGATTTATCTACTGTTGACAGCATACCAAATGATACTAGTTTTAAATATAAAAAAGTTATAGAGCATAGACCAAGTATCTCAATTAATCCAAAATTAGGACACTTTACACTAACTCCAAGCCTTTCTTTTTCTGCGAATAATTACTTAAGGCAAGTATCACAAGAGATGAATCCAACTGATTCTTCAATTACTCAAACGTATAAAAAGGGCTTTTTTACAGATTACCGCTATTCAATGTCACTATCTGCAAAAACTAAACTATTTGGAATAGTAGATAAGCAAAATCCATTTTTATTTATTATCGACCCTAATTGGTTAGGTGCAAAGGCATTTAGGCATACCTACGAGCCAAGTCTGTCTTTTTCATACACTCCTGATCAATCTTCAAATACCAATTCTTTTGGTCGATATTATAATTATAAAACAGACAAAGAAGTAATTTATTCAAAATATCTTGCAGACGGAGGATTAGCATCATCGAGATTATCAAAGTCTCTTAGATATAGTGATAATCACACTTTTGAGATGAAAATTGCACAGGGAGATACTTTAGATGATTTGAATATACAGCTACTACGCTTGAGTACAAATTTCTCTTATGATTTTGCAAAAGATTCCATGGGACTAAGTGATATATCTATGTCATATAATTCAGACGCTATCAAGTTTGGCGATAAAAAAATATCTTTGAATGGTAGTGCCTCTTTTAGCCCTTATGAGACTATGGAAGGTAGCTATTCATTATCTGCAAGAAATAGCTATTTGTGGGATAATAACAAATTTCCTCTTAGATTAAATCAGGCTTCTCTTTCTTTAAGTACGAATTTTTCTTTTTCTAATAGTGGAAGTAAACGAACGGAAAGAGGAATATTTGATAATCCTGATGAAGTAGAGGAAGATACAGCCACAGCTGATACTGAAAAGGTAAACTACAACTCACGGTTCTCAAAACGGCAGAAGCATGAAATTACTGATGTTGATTTATTTGGAGACTCTAGCCCTGGCTACTCTCAATTTAGTGTTCCATTTTCTACAACTCTCAATTTCCAAGTGCAGTATAATAACAACTTACTGGAAGATAAACTCAGTAAATGCTATTTAAATGCATCTTTCAATTTTGATTTGACTAATTCTTGGAAAGTTACTTTATCCGGAGGGTATGATTTCGTAAAAATGAACTTGAATGTACCAACTCTTACCTTCAATAAAACTATTCATTGCTGGAACCTATATTTTCAATGGATACCTCTTGGATTTAACAGAGGATTTTATTTGAAATTCTCAGCCAATGCATCTCAATTAAAAGATTTAATGTTAGAAAAAAGAAATTATCCTATATATAGATAATAATAATTATTGTTATACTTCTATTATGTATTATAAAGAATATTATGGATTGGCTTTAATGTACAGAATATTAGTTATTGAAGATGAAAAGGCAGTTATTGAAAACATAATTGAGCTTCTAGAAACAGAAGATTACATTGTTTATGGTGCTGAGAATGGAAAAGTTGGTGTTGAAAAAGCTATAGAGTTATTGCCTGACCTAATTATCTGCGACATTATGATGCCCATTATGAATGGTATAGAGGTCGTAAATAATCTGAGAAGTAATTCACTAACTTCAGACATTCCTTTTATCTTTTTAAGTGCTAAATCTGAATATAACGATAGAGTTGATGCCATTGTTCAAGGTGCTGACGATTTCCTTACAAAACCTTTTACACCCAACCAATTATTTGATACTATCACAGCCAGGTTATTCAAGCATTCAAAAATTAAAGAACCTATTCAAGCAGTTTTAGATAAATTTAAAAAAGATTTAGCGGTGATTATTCCTCATGAATTAAGAACACCACTAAACGGTATTAAAATGACTATTCAGCTCCTACAGTCAAGTTATCAAAGCTTTTCGGATGAGGAAATACAACAATTCTTTGGTATGATACTGGATTCAGCAAATAGAATAGAAAATTTAAGTAAAAAGTTTGAGCTATTCATAGAATTAGAAAAAATAGAGATGGGTGATAGTAGTATCTTAAAAAATATTGACAAAGTTACTTATGATGCAGATTCTATTATTAATGAACAAGCCTTACAGTTAGCTAAGCAATATAATAGAGAATCTGATTTGAAGCTCAAAATAGAATCAGTTTCTTTACCAATATATCATAAACATACAGAACATTTACTGAATGAATTGCTTGATAATGCTTTTAAATTCTCTTATCCAGGACAAAAAGTTGAAGTTTCTTTAGAATTAGATCATACAGGTTATCATCTTGTCATATTTAATGAAGGTGTTGGACTTGATAAAAATTTAGTTAAAGAGCTTGGAAATATCCAATATAACAGAAAACAAAATGAGCAACAAGGTCTTGGACTTGGCTTGGCAATAGTAAAAAAAATAATTAATATTAATAATTTACGCGACAGTATAGACTGTCGCGAAAACGAATATTTTAGACATGAAATTATTATTTCTTTAAAATAAATTACCATTACCTAACATTATATTGGGATCTAGTATAGACTTTATGGACTTAAAATATTCAAGTTCATTTTTGTACATTTTGTGAAAATGATATTTTTTAATTTTCCCAATACCATGTTCTCCCGAAATTGTACCTCCGAAGTCTAATGATTTATCCAATATTAAGTTAAATGCTTCAACTGCTTTGTCATATTCTTCTTGCGTAGAAGGCAATACATTTATATGAAAGTGAGAGTTACCAATATGTCCCCAAACAACGTGCTTAATGTTTCTGTCTTTGCATACTTTGCATCCATAATCAAATAAGTCTTTTGCGTACTCATCCCCCACTGCAGTGTCCGTACCCATTTTACTAAATCCATGCTGAGCAATATACTCAGTTACTCCTAATGGGACTTTATGTCTGAGTTCAGTGATTTTTCTCTCGGTTATGGCATCGTATGCCAAAAATGTTTCATCTACTAAACAGGTATATTGGGAAATCAAATTGTACCACTTACCAAGGATAATATCTTTTAATTCCTCAGTATCGCTATATTGTTCAATCCATATCGCCCCGACTGCTTCTTTTGGGTAGTCAGTTTCAGACACTTCCAAAGCAGTGCAATCTAAAAATTCTATCAAATTAGTATCTAGGAGAGAAGAGTCATTAACCGATAAATCACGAGCTATTTTTACGAAGTCAAACATATTGTTATAATCAGCAAAAAAAGCAAGTAGCGATACTTTAAAATTCGGCTTAGGTATCAATTTTACTTTGACTTTAGTTACAATTCCCAATGTTCCTTCCGAACCTATAAATAAATCTAAATCACGCATTCCTTTTCTTGAGTAGTAACCAGCACTGTTTTTTTTATGTGGTATTTTGACATTACGAATTTCAAAAGAGTATTCTTGATTTTTAGTTCTGAGACTATATACATCATTTTGGATGTTACCTGTTAAATGAACAACTTCTCCATTACTTAATACTACTTCCATTTCCTGAACAAATGGCCTGGTATTTCCATACTTAAAAGCTCTGGAACCACTTGCATTATTAGCAACATTTCCACCTATGCTACTGTTAGTTTCAGTTGGATTAGGTGGATAATATAGCCCATGTTTGTCAAGTTCTTCATGAAAATCAGCTATTATAACACCCGCTTGAACCCATGCATACATTTCTGTCTCATTTATCTCTATAATTTTATTCATTCCTTCTAATGATATAACAATATCATTTTCCGGCACGCAACCACCTGTTAATCCTGTCCGACTACCTGACACTGCGATAGTTTTATTATTTTCTGCTGCAAATTTTAAGACCTTTACTATATCTTGCGTGTCATTAGGGATATAAACGCTTTCAGCTGTACCATGTAAGTTGGAAGCATCCTTTTCGTAGTCTAAGATTAAATCTTTATCTTTTTTAATTATCATGTATTTATTATATTTATTTTGAAACAAAAGTCAAATTAGGATGTCAAAAATTGAAAACTATCTTACCAATAATGCTTTTTCTATTGAGTGTAACAATATCAAATTCTAATGATAATAACAAAAATATTTTTTCCTTAGGACTATCCGCTGGTACTCTATGCAATTATCACAATGCTGACTTTAATTCCTTTCCCGGAATCTATAATTGCGGAACTTATGAGAATAGTAGTAATTTTAGATTTCTAGGGAATATTGACTTAAACTATAGACTATTGAATAATTTTGAGTTATTTACAGCATTGATTTTGGCTGACAGGTCTGTCAATTTAAGCTATGATGAATTGCTTCGAACTTATGATTCTTTTGAAGATAAGCTTATTGATGTCACAAATAGATATAATTTAGATGCTAAGCTAAACAATATTGAAATTTCTTTTGGTTTTAAATATTTAATTGCAAATAATTTTATTGATGGACCTTTAAAACTGATTTCTGCAGCATATTTTTATTTCCCTATCAATAGTGAATACACCCAAACAAAAGAAGCCGTTTCTCCT
The DNA here is from genome assembly GCA_041596515.1 of Chlorobiota bacterium. Taxonomy (GTDB): domain Bacteria; phylum Bacteroidota; class Ignavibacteria; order Kapaibacteriales; family UBA2268; genus JBFHIJ01. The sequence goes on along the minus strand of JBFHIJ010000004.1, from coordinate 87,826 downwards.
TCCGGTCATGTATTAGATATAAATGGTCAACAGGTTTTAGAATATCAAATGGCTACAGGTACAATAGAGAATAGATATTCACCGGGAATAGGTTTCATAGTTGGCTTGCAAAACTACTTAACTATCGGAGACAATAAGTATTTTACTCAAGAATTATCATTCGATTATTGTTTTACTGACATAGTTCAAAACACTGAGTGGCAACACTATTCAATAAATCTACTATTAGGTTTCAATTTTGAGTTTCTAAGGTCTGAAGAAGAAATACAATCAATCGATATAACGCAAACCAAAGCTCCTGTTTTAGATTCTGCTACCATAATACCAATTTTTAGAGATTCACTAAATCCAACGATAAAGTTTAAAAAAATATATACAGATTTTCATATCGAACAAGGTTACAAATTACTTTGTAATAGCCCAAAAATTAGTAGCATCTTTTTTGAAACGAACTCATCAATAATTCCGGATAAATATCTAAATTTAGATACCACTCTTACACCCTATGATAATCCCGTTGACCTGCACCATAATATACTATATGATGTGATTGAAATTCTTAACAGTGACCCTAAAGCTAAGATTGCTCTTTCTGCAATATCTTCAGGAGATGAAAACAATGATATGTTGTTAATATATAATAGAATCAAATCTGTTAAGACTTTCTTTATTAATAATGGAATAGACCCCGACAGAATTAAACTACATAATTCAATAATTAAATCAAATGAAGCTTACTCATCAGGTTTTGAAGAAAATCAAAGGGTAGATATTGATATTGATGGAGTTCTACTGACCAATTTTGTATCTAAAAACTACGAAGATAATGTAGTTGGGTATTCAAAAATTGAATTAGACACCAATGATATAATGTTCCCTAAGAAAATAAAAGTGTTAGACCTATATAAATCTTTTTGTATCTCAAATGAGGAATTATATTCAAAATATATTATACCCAGTGAAGAATATAATGATACTTTAAAATATTCTATAGATTATCTACACAGTATTAAGATTGATACATCTATAGTTCTTAGAAAGAATAATATGCCTATAAAATACAAAGATATTCAAGTCGACCAATTCCTTGCAGTTTTGACTTTTGAGTATAATTCAGAGTTGCTTTCAAATGATTCAAAAGCGACATTAGAAGAGATGGTAGACTTTTTGCCAGAGAATATTACTATTATTATTTCCGGTAGTGCTGACAGTAGTGGATCAGATAAACGAAATATGGAATTAACTTCCCGAAGAGCTGAAAATGCCAAGTCATTTATACAAAATATAGCTAAAAACAAGAAAATCAACATTCTTGTCACAGAAGATACTTATAGATACTTAAATTCTTCGCCGATTGGAAGATTTCTAAATCGCTCAATACGGATAAAGCTAAAAAAAGAGGACTAAGTCCTCTTTATTTTGCACTACATATTTTACTCAAAGTCTTGCTCTAAGGCATCAGCGGATCTTTTACCGCCTGCAATCTTGACTATTTCATCGTCGTAATAATCTGCAATAATTGCAACTGAATTCACCGAAACAATTAACTCATTGAAATCTAAGTTAGTCCCTGTGATACAGTGACTGAAAGTAATAGTATCGTCAAATAATAATCCAAAAGAGCCAAAATGTATTTCAGCATTTTTGCGAAGTAAAAACTTCATTATTTCTGAAGTAATATTTGCACCGGCAACTACATTTGCTATACACTCCACAGCTGTGTCTTTTTCAGTGAAAGGTCTTACCAGTACCATTACTTGAGTAGAACCTCTATTGATAACATATTGACCTTCTTCAAATTTTATATGATCAGGATATTTTTCATTTAATATTGATTCTACTTTTTGAATAGTAGCATATATCAATTCTTGAGGTGTATTTTCCATTGTCATTTCCTCTTTGTTTAATATTGAATTTTCCACTTTTACACTCCTATTCTGATTTTTGAGAATCATTCAAAAGACCCATTTTTGCCTTTAAAGCTAGCAAATCACTATCTACTGCAGTAGAACTTTCCAGTTCTTTGAATTCTTGATCTAAAGATGAACTACCACTGTCTAATGATTCGAAAGCTTCTGCTTCTGCTTCTAATTTGTCTATTTTATCTTCGAATTTATCAAATTTTCCAAAGGCATCCGATCCTACACCACCCATAGATTGTGCAATTTGTTTCTGAGCTTTAGCAGCTTGCGAGCGTGCAATCAACGTGCTTTGACGCGATCTGGCTTCGTCTAATTTCCTTTTCAAATTATTAAGCTGTTCTCTTAATTTATCAGCAGTAACTTTTGCAGATTGTTGAAGTGGCTGCAAATCATTAAAATTTCTCTCAGCAATAGATTTTTTTTCTAAAGCTGCTTTAGCCAAATCTTCTCTATTAGATTGTAAAGCTTGCATTGCTTTTTGCTCCCAATCTGAACGTTCTTTATCAGCTTTAGAAAGTTTACGTTCAAGGGATTTTTCATTAGCTACGGCTTGTGCAACAGATAAAGTGGCTTTATTGACAGACTCTTCCATCTCAATAACCATTTGTTTTATCATTTTTTCAGGATCTTCAGCTCTGTCTAAAGCATCATTTACATTTGCTTTAAAAACATCAGCTATTCTACTAAAAATTCCCATTTTACTTTCCTCTATTATAATTGAATGTATAGCCAATTAAGGTAACGAATAAAATACAATTTTTGTTTCAATTTTGCATCTTTAAATTCGAATTTGTATTATTCTTTGAAATTTTTTTTATTGTAAAATACTTATATTTGTTATCTTGATATTTAAATAAATCTTTGAGGTTAAAAATGCAATTTGATATGCAAAGCATGCTAGCGCAGGCTCAAAAAATGCAAGAAGAAATGGAAAGAGTTAAAAAGGAAGTAGAAGCTAAAATTATTACTGCTGAAGCTGGTGGTGGTATGGTTACTGTTACTATGAATGGTGCTCAAGACATAAAATCAATTAAAATAGCGAAAGAAGCTGTTGACCCTAGAGATGTAGAAATGCTTGAAGATTTGATTGTAGCTGCAATTAATAAAGCAAACAAAGAAGCAAAAGATTTAGCTTCTAATCAAATGGGCGGACTCTCAGGAATGCTACCTAAAATACCCGGATTAAATCTATAGGTCTTTATAAATGCAATATTCTTCTGAATCTATAAATAAAGTGATTGATTTATTTGCATCATTGCCTTCTATTGGCAGGAAAACTGCTCAAAGACTGACATATCATATTTTAAGACAACCACCTGAATATGTAGATAAGTTTGCAAATTCTATGGTATCTATGATGCAGCACGTAAAATTTTGTTCTGTTTGTTTAAATTACACAGAACAAGATCCCTGCCCGATATGCAGTTCACATAAAAGACAAAATAATGTAATTTGCGTAGTAGAAGATCCAAATGATGTTTTGGCTATTGAAAGAACTAATGAGTTTTATGGATTATATCACGTCTTGCACGGAATTTTAAATCCTTTAGATGGAATTGGACCCGAAGATATAAAAATAAAAGAGTTGCTAAGTAGATTAAATAATATTGATGAAGTAATTTTGGCTATTAACCCTAGCGTTGAAGGTGAGGTTACCATGCAATACATTTCTAAAATGATAAAAACTTTGGACATAAAAGTAAGTAGATTAGCAAGTGGCTTACCTATGGGTGGAGCTATAGAATATTCTGACGAAGCTACTCTTTCGAAAGCCTTAGAGAGTAGGATATTCATATGAGGAAAGTTTATACTCTGATATTATTAATCATGATTTGTTCTTGTGGGGTTTTCGAACCAAGAGACCCCGAAGAACCCTCTTCTGGTATTAGTAGTTTTATTCCTCCTACGACTTACAGTCTTGTGATTCAAAATGTGATGCAAGCTATAGCTGAGAAAAATACAGATAATTATTTGTCTTGCTTTGTGAACGATCCCAGCTTACCTAGTTTTATTTTTAATCCTACCGCTGAAATGTTGGCTTCGTTTACAGATATTTTTTCAAATTGGGATTTAGCTGAAGAGAAAAGATATTTTACTACAGAGATTGCCTCTTTGGAAAGTGGATTAACACCAAAACTATCACTTGCTGATTTGAATTATGAATCCTTAAGCCCGGATTCTATTTCTTTTACTTCTGATTATTCTTTAAATATACCTGCGAATGTTTCTTCAGAAGAATCTATCTACCAAGGAAAACTTCAGTTTATTATAATAAAAAACAAACTAAATGGTTTATGGTTTGTATATACATGGAAGGACATCTCCAAAGAAGGATTTGAATCTTGGAGTAATTTAAAAGCAACGAGTTAACCAAATGAAGTATCTAAATTTTATATTCTTAGCTTGTTTTATCCTCGCATGCACCAATCCTTTTGCACCCGGTATTAAAGATCAAGAAAATTCGTCAGATATCCTGGGTGATCAAAAAACAATAGATGGTGTATTTGCTAATTTTAAATATTCCTATATTTTTAAAGATACTCTTGTTTATGGTAAGTTATTAGCTAACGATTTTACCTTTATTTATAAAAACCCTGAGTCTCCGGATCTTAATAAATCTTGGGGCAGATCTGAAGATATGGTTTCTACAAATAATCTTTTCAATGGTACAGAGAATTTAAATCTGATTTGGGACGATGTGTTAGTCTCTGTTGGCGACTCTACTCAGCAAGATATATCCAGAGGATTTACGCTTTCCGTAACATTTTCCGAGCAAGACAAAGTTTATCTCTATGGCAAAGTCATCTTTACTCTAACTCGAGAAAATGAAATGGAAATCTGGAAAATTAAAAAGTGGATCGACGAATCCTATTATTAATGTCTCTATTCATAGGTAATTCGATAGCAAATGTAGTTCCTTTGCCGGGGTTGCTTTCTTTTATATAAATTTTACCTTTATGGTAATCTTCTACAATCCTTTTTACTAAACTCAGACCTAAGCCCCAGCCGCGTTTTTTAGTTGTATACCCTGGCACGAAAATCATACGTTTAAGTTGATTATTCATACCCTTACCTGTATCTCTCACATATATAAATATTTTTTGGTCTGTATTTGCTCTCATATAAATATAAATATTGCCTATTTCTCTTTCTATAGCTTCTGTTGCATTTTTAAGCAAGTTTTCTATCACCCACTCAAACAAATCTCTATTGACCAACGCAATATATGATTCTTGTAAATCTCTAATTATTTCAATTTTCTTTGACACATTTGGTAACCTTACTTCATAATACTTACATACATTTTCAATAAGTTCCGATACATTTGTCAGTTCTTTTTCAGGTTGAGAGCCAATTTTTGAAAATCGTGTTGTTATAGTATTTAAACGTGTAAGGTCATGCTCCATTTCGCCTATTATTTCAGAAACATAAGATGGATCTTCGTTATTATACTTTAATATCTCTATCCATGCTAATAGGCTCGATAGAGGTGTCCCAAGCTGATGAGCAGCTTCTTTAGCCATGCCCACCCATACTTTGGATTCCTCAGTTCTTCTAATTCCGGAAAATGCAAAATACCCTATCAATATAAAAGAGGCTACTGCAACCATTGCAATTAATGGAAAATATCGTAATTGGTCAATTATTGGTGAATGTGCATAATAAAACTTAAGTAACACTTCGTTGTTTTGACCATGTATAATAATGGGTTTATAGTCTTCTTTCATTTCTTGTAAAATTGAGTTTACTATTTTTCTTTGTTCTTCTAATGGCTTTGAAAAATCAATTCCCAGATTAAGAGTATATGCTTCAAATGACTCTTGAGGTTTATCATCTGAATCAGTTGCAATTATAGGAAAGTTGATAGTTTCTATGATATTATCTAACATAAAATATAAGTAATCTGTTTCTTGATTAGATAATATCCTGTTATTAAAATCTTCATTTATTTTTGCATAGAGTTGTAATGTCTTTTTTTCTCTATCGACTAACTCTTTTACTAATGATTGAGTAAAAAGTATGACTCCTAAAATTATTGAAAACGCCAAAATGGCAAATAATAATTTTATTTGCCATTTTGCTAATGGTTTCGATATATTCTCGAAAAACTTTTCTCTGCTTCTATAAGCCATATTTATGCAATATTAAATGTAAAATTGGACAATTCGTTGTATGCTATATTTACTTGAGTGCTGTCGCCCATGTTTTTTATAGTAACAGTATTGTTATTTAGCTCATCTTCACCAATTAAAATAGTAAAAATTGCACCGGATTTATTTGAAGCCCTCATTTGAGCTTTCATTGATCTATCGTTTAAATCTACTGCAACTCTTAAACCTGAATCCCGCAATTCCTGAGCAATTTTGAAAGAATAATTTTGAATACCATCACCGGCGGCCACGATGAAAATATCACAATCTGTTTTTGCTTCAGGAAGTAATTTTAACTCTTCTAATATCAACAACAATCTTTCTACACCAAAAGCAAAACCAACAGCAGGCGTGTCTTTGCCACCTAATTCAGAAAATAGTTTGTTATATCTACCGCCACCGCCAAATGAATCCTGAGCACCCAAAGCAGAGCTCTGAAATTCAAAAACAGTATGCGAATAGTAGTCTAAGCCTCGTACTAATTTAGGTGATATTTCGTACTGTACGCCTAAGTTATCAAGCATAGAAGTCACAATTGTAAAGTGATTTTTGCTTTCTTCATCAAAATAATTTGAAAGAATCGGTGCATCTTTAACTATATCAATATCACGTTTATCTTTCGAATCCAAAACTCTCAGAGGGTTAATCTGTAATCTGCTTTGGCTATCTTCAGATAATTGCTCTTTTTTATTTTCTAAATATTCTATAAGAGCTTTTCTGTATTCTGCTCGAGAACTATCATTCCCTAAGGAATTTAATAATAATTTATAGTCGCTAATACCGGCTTTTTTAATGATTGAGTTCGCTAATAAAATCACTTCTACATCTGATTCCGGTTTATCGGTAGCTAAACATTCAGCACCATATTGGTGAAATTGTCTAAGCCTTCCCTTTTGAGGTCTTTCATATCGAAAAAATGGCCCAAAGTACCAAAATTTTTGAGCAGTTCCTGCATTCGCTAATTTATTTTGAATAACACTTCTAACTAATGCAGCAGTCGCCTCAGGCCTAAGAGTTAATGATTCTCCACCTCTATCATCAAACGTATACATTTCTTTATTTACTATATCAGTTCCATCACCAATTCCTCTCGAAAATACTTCAGTTTTTTCAAATATTGGTGTTTTAAGTTCTTTATAGCCAAAAGTATCAGATACAGATCTAAAAATATTTTCTAAAAAATACCAATTCTCAATTTCACTTGGCAATATATCTTTTGTTCCTCTTATCGCTTGAATCATCTTCGTTATCCCCTATTTTAATATCTGCATGGTTCTTGAATATACATCATATGGAGTTTTAAGAATGTATCTATAAATTCCGGTACCTAATTTACTTGCATCGATATGAACATTGTGTTCACCTTTTACCAGTTTGGCATCAATTATATTAAGAACTGTTTTACCAGTCATATCTACTACATAAAATTTAACATGAGAATCTGTTGGAAGCTCGAACACTACATTCGCTTCAGTTGTAAAAGGGTTCGGCATGTTTTGAGCTAAAATAGATTTTCCATTAGGGTCAAAAAGTCTTGGATTCTCATCGTCACACAAACCTGTTAAAGTGAAAATAGACGATTCTTCTTGAATGTCAAATTTGCCTAAACCAATAGGTATAGAATTTTTTAAAGTCATCTCAGAATTAACAGAATTACCAAGTCCTACATGGAATTCAATAATGGACAAAGTAGAATCTTCGCCAAAACTTAGTGGTAAGTCTATACCAATTGTTCTTATATTATTATCTATTATGTCATAATCGTAAGTATCAACTGGAGCAAGCAGTGTTGCATTAAAACTTAAATATGTTTTTATACCGGAAATTGTTTTTCTGATACCTTCTTCGTTGATATTTTTAATTTTAATAGGTAATTGAATAATATCACCAGGAGCACCTGTAACATCAGGAATAAAAATAGTACAAGAACTTACAATCGGACTTATACCTTCACCGAGCAAGTTAATCCTTGCTGGATATTGGTGTAAATCATGAGATACTGTTAGAACTGCATTGTTTCTTAGGTTGTCAGAAGGAGTATATCTAACTTTAAAAGTTTTAGATTGCCCGGGTGCGATAGAGCTAATGTCAGTTCCTTCTATAATTCTAAAGTTATCAGGTTCAGGTACATCCAATTTAATATCGGTAATATTAATAGTTACACTGTTAGTATTAGTAATTACTGCAGTTAAGATTGAATCTTTAAACTCTCCAAAATCTACCAATCCTAAATCAATATAACTATTATTTACTATAAGTCCTTCAGATAACACATTAGCTGATATTTCAGACATAAAAGTAGCATTTCCACTTGTCAATATTTCTATTTGAGCTTTTATATTTCCAGAATTTTTTGGATATACAGAAAATTCTAAATCTATTGCCTCGGTAGGCATCAGCTTAATAGGTAAGTCTAGTTTGGAGATGAGAGAAAATTGTTCAGTAGCATCGTTTACCAATTTTATTGATTTCACTTCTATTGGAAATGTATTGTCATTTACGATTACTCTTTTGAACAAAGAATCTATTACATTACCTCTATAAATATCTCCATAAGTTATGTCATTTGGTGTAATGTTTGGCTTTTTAATGCTAAAAGTACAATCAGTTGTATCCATTTGTAGGTCTCGTTTATCAAGATTCCACACCTTTGCAGTGCTATCCCAGCTGGCAGTTAAGACTCTACTTCCATCAAAATTCATCACAGCAGTACTAACAGTGCTTCTATGTTCCAATAATTCTATTTTTAATGTTCCATCAGCTGCATACCAAACATATGCTTTCTTATCTGTACCTGAAGTTAGTAGGTATTCAACACCATCTTTATCACGAGCAAATGAGGCATGACGTATAAAATAGTTATCCGAAGTATCTTTATTGTGAGAAACAGAGTAAAGCGAATCCTGGATAAAATAAGTATCTTTGTCAGGTAAGTTTTTCATGTCCCATACGATAGTCCTTTTCAAGTTTGAACTAGTCAACGCTACTTTAGTCGCATTATCATTGAAAGTAGCATGTGCAACATCTCCGTAATTAGCTTCCTGCACTTTAAATGACTTGTATAAATTGCCTGCATTGGTACCAACAGCATTATAAATTTTTGCATATACTGAGTTTCCAGCTGTTAATATATAGCTATCAGTAGGATCAAATTCAGCATACCAAGCACGCTTTGTTGAAGTATAAGCATTTATATTCAGCACTAATGATAAAGTATTAACATCATAAATTTTTACAGTACCATCTGAAGTTGCAGTAACGAATACTTTTGAATTATGTGAAAAGTTAACAGAATTGATTTTTTCTTTTTGTATTACAGTACCTAAGCTGTCGCCTGTGGTTGCATCCCAAAGGATAACAGTCGAATCTTTTGACGCAGTTGCAATATACTTGCCATCATTGCTAAATACAGCATAATTTACATCATTGCTATGCTTAGCTAAAGTTAGTATTTTGACTCCGGTATTTGAATTCCATACAATCGCTGACGAATCACTGGAAGCGGTCACAACTCTATCACCAAATTGATTAAAAGATGCACTATTAACCTGTGCCCAATGTTTCAAATCCATTGTCTGACCAACATTATTCGGCCAAAGTTGAATAATTTTTACAAGTGCTTCATCGGTTTCAATTTGTGGAAGATTCCATTTATACTTCAAACCTCTTACATTAGAATCTAATGACAACCAATTTTTGCCATTATCTAGAGAATATTCCAGTTGAATTACATCTTCAGGAAGTAATCCTTCCCACTCTACATAGTGTTCTTCACCTAATATCAGAGTTTCATTGCAATCCGGCGAAGTCAATTTTATTGTTTTTTCTTTTGGAGGAGTATTAGGATATCCAGCTGCAATTAAAATTTCATTACCTGAGCAGGCTGTGGATTGTATTAGCAATTTTGTAAACTGAATAGTTGAATCCACTGGTGTATACTTTACTTTTACTTTATGTTGATCTCCATCGCCTAATATTAGAGAAGAGCCAATTGCACCTTCTGTAATTTCAAACAGTACATCATTTTCTAAACTGATTTTATCTATAGTAATTTCTCCATTTACTGCTTCAATTACTATTTCTTTTGTTCCAAAGTTACCTGGCAATATAGGATTGAATTTTATATTACTCGGTAAAGATGCTAAACGTCTTTTGGAAGCAAGCGATGTCTCATATTTTAATTCGGATTCAGAATTTGTAGTAGGAATATAAATCTCAGTATTGTGTACATCCTCGCAAGAAGAAGATGCATCCCAAATGAGTGATGCAGGAGTGATATTGTATATATTTGCGAATATTGTCCGTGCATAATCTTGGTAGGGTACTGTGTTCGAAACATTCTCTAAAATAATACCATTTGTAGCAGCTACTAATTGCTTTAAATCGTCTGAAACCGTTGTGCCAATAGAAATGATATTTAATTGTATATTTCCTTCTATATAGGCTTGTTTTTGAGCTGCAGTCAGAGATATATTACTATTACCATCAGTAATTATCAGACTTCTTTTGCTGTAAATACCTTTTTCAAAAACTTTTGTAATAGAGCCTGGAGACACCGTAAAGATATTGTTTAAGTCAGACCCTTTAGACATGTGAAATAATTTTATTGCGTCTAAAAGTACATCTTTATCTTGCGTAAAGTCTTTATATAAGAAAGTATAGGTATCAAAAGCAGACAGTGCAATTTCAGCTTGTGCAAAATCAAAGTTTTCCAGCAAATAATTTATCATGTCTATACCAAATTTATAATTACCATTGGTTTTATTTAAACCTAAATCAAAACAAATATCAAAAGACACGCTTTTCTGCACATCCCCTGCATAATTAGTATGATTAATAACGGGCATATTCACACCATTATCTAATACAGTTATCTGAGAAGACTGAATATCATGTCTTGGCAGAACACTTGCGTCGTCAAAAACGAAGTAATTAACACTTACTTCGGGAAAATTGTCAGTGTTTTTATCAAGGATTATCATATTTTGAGAAGCAAACAAAATATTATATGACGCCATGATGCACAGAATTGCTACAAGAAATCTAAGCATTTGAAATTTCCCTATTATTAGTATCTTTTTATGCTGCATTACAAATTTAACACTTTTTGTATAACTACATAAAATAATCCATACTTAAAACAAAAAAAGTCTATATTTTACAATCAAATATAGACTTAGAAGATTTTTTTTACAATATTTAGAAATCAAAACCCAAAGAAAACAGATACGATGGTTTAGACCAATTATGATATTCATTTCTCCAAGCAATATCCATCTTTACAGGCAATCCTAATAGATATGACCTAACACCTATACCTGTACTCATTAGGATATTTTCAAAGTATCTTTTTCCGTCTCTTGCAACTTTAGAGATAACAAGATTATCATCCCAGGCGGCCCCCATATCGAAGAAAAAAGACCCCATAACACCTTGCAATAGTATAGGAACCGGCCCCGCTACTAAAGCTTGAAACATTGGGAATCTAAATTCAATATTTGTGACAAAATATTTATTACCATATATCTGACTGATATCCCAACCTCTAACAGGCAATACAAATTGAGAAAATGCATAATCTTCTGGATTGTCAAATGGTAATCTGCTGTAAGAGAATTTACGATTTATCCAATTATCGACACCACCAACAAAATATCTCTGTGGATCAGGTCCAAAAGAAGCACCTGCAGCTCCTCGCATTGCAAAACTAAAATAATTCCCAATTGGGATATATTTTCTATAATCAAAATCAATATTGATAAATCCTATATTATCGTTGCCCAATTTTGGAGCACCTTTAAATCCTACAAAATACCTTGAACCTTTATGTGGAGCAAAGTATCCCCAAAGCACATCATCATGTACAAATTTTCCCTCTGGTACAAATAACATTCTTGACTTATCACCTTGATTGGGTGATAGCATATTCTCTTTAGATACATTTAGCCAACTTATTCCCCATTCGAGTCTATTAAATAAATCAAATGGATAAGAAGCTGCTACACCCAAGCCGTAATTCCTAAACCTAAATAGATTATTACCTGCATAAGGCACTTCTCCTTCCGGATTTGAATATAAATATGCAGAAGAGTGGAAAATTGAAAAATTATAATCTATGATTTTAGGCATATAACTATAAGCTGCCATGAATTGGCTATTTCTAATGTCAGTTTGTAAATTTGCTTGAAAAAAGAGCTGATGATTCCCCATTATATCTGAGTATAGTATCTGAGTTACTCCCTGAAATCCATAATAAGTGGAATAGCCGGGATTCGCTACTACCACATCAGGAGAAAATGATATTTTGTAATCATTTTCTACAAAATTATCATAATCAGCTGTATCACTGAGATTAGAAGAAGTCAGTACAGACGACTTAATATCTGGATTTTCTCGAACTACTTGCTGCCTATCAAAGTTGAATGCAAAACTCCCCCAACCTTTTAATATTTTATCTTGATTAGATTTAGTTTCTTCAAACGATTCCAGGAGTTCCAAAGACTCTTGTTTATTTTTTCTCAATTTAGTAAGAGGAAGTTTTTCAAAATCAAGATTTCTTTCAAATGGAAAACGTATCATATAGATATCATATCCACCATTAATCTGAACAGCAAATAGTAACTTACTATCATCGGGTGAAATATGTAATTGAGATATACCTGCTATGGAGTTAGTAATAGGTCTAACAGTATTAGTACTAACATTCATTTTGTAAATATTGCTAATGCCATTATTATCAGATACAAACAGTAATGATTTTTCATCGGCAGACACAGCTAATGATGTTATATTTGAATAATTTGAAGAAGTAATTTTTTGTACGACTTTATCATTTATATTTAGCATATAAATATCAGATTGCTCAACATCATAGTTATATAATTTAAAATTTTTAGGGACTTCACCATTCGTATTATTCCCTCTGTCAGAAATAAAGTATAGTTTTTGAGAGTCTGAGCTCCACACAGGATATTTATCCGAAAATATGTCAGTGGTTATATGTTCCAATTTTTCTGTTTTAGTATCGTAAGTAAAAATATCACTTTCTCTACCATTTGCTCCTGAAAATGCTATGTAACGTCCATCAGGTGACCAAGTTACAGATCCAATAGTTCTTAGTTCATCAAATTTTATTTTTTTATAATCTTCAGTCTCAATATCTGTAATATAAATAGCATCATTTCCACCTGATTTGGCAGATATAGCGATATGCTTACCATCGGGACTCCAAGAAATACCAGGAGTTAGAATGTTTAAATCTTCAAAATCCTGAGTTCTGAAACTACTAACTAACTGCCTTGTTGTTTTTTTATCGTCAATGTCTCTAATATAAATACCAAACAAACCTGATTCATCGGCTATATAGGCTATTTTTTCTCCATCTGGCGAAATAGCTGGTGAAGTGTTATAAAAGTTTCTGTTTTCTTTATGATCTGTAATTTCAACAGCAAAGTCTTTAGGGTCTTCAAAGATTTCTAAATCAGGCCAAAAATATTTTTTAATATCTTTTTCCCACTTTTCACTAAATTCCTTCATATTCATCTGAAATGCACTTTCAAAAGCCATGTCAACATTTTTGTAAGTTTTAAGCTTTTGTATTAATTCTCCGACTTTTTCTTTACCATAATTCTCAGCTACATACCAGAAAAAAGTTTGCCCCCCCCTATACGCGAGGTATCCACCGAGTCTTTGTAGAGGTGGCAGATTTTCACTAATGGCTAAATCTCTCATAAACATATCGGTTTCAGTATTTAAACCTCCAATACTTTCATACTCTGCAAAACCTTCATTCATCCATAATGGGATTGCAAATGTATTGTTTGACGATATTGCAGACTGGAAAGTACCACCATAAAATAAGTCATTTAGGACTGCGTGAACTAACTCGTGATGGATCACGTGCCTAAGTTGTGCAAAATCACCTTGAAAAGGTACAACCACACGGTTTTTGAATAACTCAGTTACTCCACCAACACCCTCTGGCATAAAAGAAGAAATTACATTTGTCTGCTGAAAATCATTATGGCTATCATAAACTACTATGCTCACTCTTTTACCCAGTTTAAAGTTTAAAGTGTTTTGGATAGAAGTCAGTGATTTTTCAGCAATCACGGCTGAATATTCAGCAAGATCTTTTGAACCTTTATCATAATATACATCGAAGTTCTTAGATTGAATGTATTTCCAGTTATATTCTCTATATTGTACTTTGTTTTTTCCAAATTGAGCTATACTATCAGTAAAAGAAGCTAACAGAAGGAATATCAAAATATAAGTCAGTCGTTTCATACTTACTCCGAGCATATTATTTATCTATATTAGTAATACACTTTAAAGTCAAAAAAGTTAAAAAAAAGGATGCAATTTTTTGCATCCATTAAAATATATTTTATCAAGTTGATATTCAACATAAATTTTTAGAAGTTAAATAGTTTCTTGAGGCTGAAATGCCATTACTTCTTTGTATACTTCAGAAACTATATCTTCTTCAGGTATAGTACGTACTAATTCACCTTTTTTGAACAACACGGCTTTACCTTTGCCACATGCAATACCAATATCTGCTTCTTTTGCCTCTCCGGGACCATTAACTGCACATCCCATAACTGCAAGTTTAACTGGTTTTTTTATTCCTGCAAGCGCTTCTTCAAGTTTTTTAGTTATAGAAAATAAATCTACTTCCAATCTACCACAAGTAGGACAAGAAATCAACTCTACATTCCTTTGTGCTAGTCCTAATGAACGTAATATATCTTTACCGACTTCTACTTCATATTCCGGTTCATCTGTCAAAGAGACTCTTATCGTATCACCAATTCCTTCAGCTAAAAGAGTACCTATACCAACGGAACTTTTTATTGTACCTACTCTTATAGTACCAGCTTCTGTAACACCTAAATGCAACGGAATATCTGTTCTTGCTGCAATGAGTCTATAAGCATCTAACATAAGTTTTACATTCGTAGATTTGACAGATACTACTAAGTCATCAAATCCATGATTCCTGGCTATGTTTATGTGCCTCATAGCACTGTCGTAAAGAGCTTCTGAAGTTGGATAGCCATACTTTTCTAACAAATCTTTTTCTAAAGAACCAGAGTTTACTCCGATTCGTATCGGGATATTAGCACCTTTTGCTTTATTTAGCACTTGCTTGATTCTATCTTCATCCCCTATATTGCCCGGATTGATACGAACTTTTGAAACACCGGCATCGATAGCAGCTAAAGCGAATGTATAATTGAAATGAATATCAGCAACTATAGGAATATCGACCTGTCTGATGATATCTTTCATAGCTTCGGCAGCTTCTTTATGATTTACCGTGATTCTGACTATATCTGCTCCTGCTTCTTGAACTCTTTTTACTTGTTCTACAGTAGCTTTAACGTCAGCAGTTTTAGTTTTAGTCATAGTCTGCACAGCTATTGGAGCATCTCCGCCTATAGGAATCCCACCTATAAATATTTTTTTTGATTTACGACGCTCAAAAATAGTTTTTACGTCTGTATTTTCTATAGGAATCATCTATATTCTCACTTATATTTTTTTACTAAGTTCATTAAGTATGTGTTTTTCTTTTTCAGTAAGGTTTTGATAACCAGATTCATTTATTTTATCTAGAATATTATCTATAATATCTTGCGTTATAGTAACACCATCGACATCATAAGACTTAGAAACAGTTGTCTTATTGCTAACAATATTGTCTTTATTTGGAGATATTTCTTGATCAAATTGAAATATTTTAGGCTGACTACTGTACGATTGTTTACTTTTATAGATAGGTTCCTGATATGATGCTTTACCTTGGTCCACCTTTCCAAAGAGTGAGAATACTCCTAATTCGTTACCATATTTGAGCAGAAGCCAACCGGTAACAGCACCACCTAAGTGTGCAAAATGGGCAACATTGTCCGAAGACATAAAACCTAAAAGTATCTGTAATCCACCTATTATAAGAACGAATGTTTTGGCTGGTATAGGGATAAATATTGGAAACATAAATACAGATCTATTCGGAAAAGTAAGACCATAAGCTAAAAGAACACCAAATATTGCTCCTGAAGCTCCAATAGTAACAGCTGCAGGTCCGATAAGCGGTTGTATAATAAGCTGAAAAATACCACCACCGATACCTGATAAAAGATAAAATATCAAAAACTTTTTAGGTCCCCACGTATTTTCAAGTTCTATCCCAAACATCCACAGAGAAAACATATTAAATAAAATATGAGTGAAACCGCCATGTAAAAATTGATAAGACACTAACTGTAGAGGTGTAAGAAGTAATTCAATAGAATTAAAATCTCCGATAGGTTGTAAACCTAAGTAATGCACGATTAGTTCAGACAGTAAAATCCTACCTGAAACTCCATTATAAGTAAAAGGAACTGAAATTGCAGAAAGTAGCATATTTTGTATAACAAAAATCGCTACATTAATGATGATTAGCATTTTTATAACAGGAGGCATCATCCCTCGTCCCTGGCCGAAACCTCCCATCTGACTTTTATATGTCATATTATCTCTTTTTATAAGTTTAACTAATTCATAGATAGAAATATTGTTCTGGCTGTTTTATTTACATTTGATAGATTCGAATAAAACTCTTCCCATAGCTGAATAAACTCATCCCATGATTTAAAAAATTCATCAGCATTATCAGGGTATAATTCCCAGCTTAAGACAACTCGATCAAATGATCTAAGTAAGTCTTGTTTCCTATTAGGTATCTTTTCTTGAGTAACTAATAAGTCAGGTAATATATTCATAATTTTTGATATAAACTTGAATATTTCAGCAACTGTATTACTTAACTTATCATTTAATTCATATTTAGACTTAAGTAGGTCTATTAGACTCTGAGTTGACTTAAGAATAGAATCTACCATTTTAAAATGATTTTCAAAACCTGCATAATTTTCCATTTCTCTTTCCTATTCTTTTATATATAAATAACGGGACAAAAGTCCCGCTATTTCACATAAAAGAAATTTTTGTCTTTATTCTTTAGTATTCTAACGCTTCAATTCCCGGTAATATTTTACCTTCCATAAATTTTAACCATGCTCCACCACCTGGAGTAACATGAGTTACCTTATTCATGAAATTCATTTTTTTAATTGCAGCCGCTGAATCTCCACCACCAATAATTGTCGTAGCACCTTTAGCTGTTACATTTGCTAAGGCGTTAGATACTGCATAAGTGCCTTTCGCAAAAGCTGCCATTTCAAATACACCCATTGGACCATTCCATACAACAGTCTGAGCATCTGCTATCTCATTTGCAAATATTTCTCTGGTTTCTTCTCCAATGTCCATACCTAACCAATCAGAAGGAATGCTATCAGAATTTACAGTCCTATGATTTGCATGTTTTGCAAATTGATCTGCCACAACAACATCCACAGGTATAATCAGCTTTACATTTTTCTCTTTTGCATATTCCATCAATTCTTTTGCCAGACCAATTTTGTCTTCTTCAAAAATTGATCTACCTATTTCTAAACCTTGTGCTTTCAAAAATGTAAACATCATACCACCACCAATCAGAACAGTGTCACATGTGTCAATTAGTTGTTTAATAACATCTATTTTGTCAGATATTTTCGCACCACCTACTACAGCAACGTATGGATGCTTAGCATTTTTAATTGCATTATCTAAATATTCAACTTCCCAACTCAAGGACTTTCCTGCAAATCTATTTTCAAATAGCCTTGGTAATTCATAGACACTTGAGTGGTGTCTGTGAACTGTACCAAAAGCGTCATTGATATAAGAATCAGCTAATGGGCGTAAAATTTTTGCAAATTCTAAATCATTTGCAGTTTCATAGTTATAGAAACGCAAATTTTCTAAGAGGATTACATCACCAACCTTTGCTTGTTCCACTGCATCACGAGGAGCTTTACCCAAGCAGTCTTGAGCAAATATAATATTATATCCCCATTTTTCTTCCATATATTCAGCAACCGGCTCCAAAGAAAATTTCTTTACCCAAGCACCTTTCGGTCTGCCAAGATGCGACAAAATAATTGGGATACCGCCATCATTAATAACTTTATCTATAGTTGGAAGAGATTCTACTATTCTCAAATCATCTGTAATTTTTCTTTCGTCGAGTGGTACATTAAAATCCACTCTAATCATAACTTTTTGATCTTCAAAAGAAATATTGTCAATTTTTTTTATCATGGCCACACCAAAGAAAAAATTAGAATATAATTATTTACAAAAATAAATAAACAATCGAGATTCTCAAAACTAAAAGAATTCCCCAAAATAAATCAGGGAATTCTTTGGGTCTGATATTTATTATCTGTATTATTTGCCTATTTTGAGAACCAAGTCTACTATTCTATTAGAATATCCGAACTCGTTGTCATACCAAGCAACTACTTTTACTAAAGTATCATTAACATCAGTAAGTGATGCATCAAATATTGAAGAATGCCTGTTTCCAATTATATCCGAAGATACTACAGGTTCTTCAGTATATTCAATAATACCTTTCAATTCGCCTTCAGCAGCTTCTTTGATTGCGGCATTGACTTCTTCTTTTGTAACTTTTTTACTAAGTACAACGCTTAAGTCAGTTAAAGAACCGTCAGGAACTGGCACGCGAACAGAGTAACCATTTAATTTACCTTTTAATTCTGGTAATACTATACCTACAGCTTTAGCAGCACCTGTCGTTGTAGGAATAATATTCACAGCAGCTGCTCTTGCTCTTCTTAAGTCTTTATGAGGCAAATCTAAAATTCTTTGATCATTAGTATAAGCATGAATAGTTACCATTAAACCACTTTCTATACCAAACTTGTCATTCAAGATTTTTGCGATTGGAGCTAAGCAGTTAGTTGTGCACGAAGCATTAGACATAACTCTTTCTTCGCCTGTAAGTGTATGGTCATTAACACCAAGAACGATAGTAGCATCTAACTCATCTTTAGCAGGAGCAGATAATACAACTTTTTTTGCACCATTATTAATGTGTTTCATCAAAGCTTCTTTCTTAGTAAATACACCGGTAGATTCGATAACTACATCAACGTCTTTCCAAGGGATTTCTTCAATAGTTCTATGTGCAGTAACCGGAATTTTTGTGCCATTTACATAAATAGCAGAATCATCAGCCGATACTTCACCATTGAACTTGCCATGAGCTGAATCATATTTAAACAGGTGTGCTAAAGTTTTAGCATCTGTCAAGTCATTTATACCAACAAATTCAACTTCTTCTTTCCTTTCGAAAAATGATCTGAAAACAAGACGTCCGATACGACCAAAGCCGTTAATTGCAACACGTATAGCCATTTTTGTTATTCCTGAAATCTATGAATGAACTCTTCTTTTTGAAAATTAATTTCTTAGTCTCGAAAATTAAGACATTCTGTTTAAATGAGCAATTTAGTTTTGTTAATTATACTAAATCTTCCAATTATCTATTTATTAGTCTTGTAGGGTACTTGATGGTAGAGAGCTCTTACTGGCTCTAATCCTAACGCTGTACCTTCTTGAATTGCTTTTAGGACAGCACCACCGCCAGTAAATATATAATACTTGGGACTATCTAAAGCAACAATATATAAGCCCGGTAATAGGCGTTTCAATTCCTGCATAGTGTCGCCGCCACCATATAGCTTAACAGCTTCTCTATTTTCGTCTATGGTCTCATCTAATGCAATAGTGCCTTCGTTAAAATGTGGAGTAAAGCCCATAACAGCATTTACAAAAATCATTTTAGCATTGTGAAATATTTCTTTCACGTGCTCATCTTCGAAAGACTCTTTCGCTACATCAAGTATGTAATTTAATTTATCACCTTTTTTTAAATCACTAATTTTATGTGAACGATACTTACCTTCAATCCTGCCATCCATAGTATCAGATTCAATAATATATGGAAGCTCAATAAGCTTATTTTGATATTGTTTTGCAAATTCTACAAATTTAGCTGCATGCTTTAAATCTTGTTCATCGATGCCTTTTATTGAGACGCCATACTTTGCTGCAATATAAGCGTTATACATTACTCCACCTAAAACAACGTAGTCTGCTTTACGCATAAGAGCATATAAAGAATCTATTTTTGTATCAAATTTAGAACCAGCCACAACTGCTACAAATGGTTTTTCAGGATTAAAGATTCTATCCAAATTTTCTATTTCTTTTTGTAATAAAAATCCTGCATAAGATGGTAAATATTTTGCAACAGTAACCGTAGAAGCATGTGGCTGCCAGCTACCAAAAGCATCATTTATATAAACATCTGCAAGTCCTGCAAGCTGATTGGCAAATCTTTCAGCTTCTTCCCCATTTCCTTCTTCTCCTGCAAACCAGCGAGTATTAGGAAGATAAATAGCATCTAAATCGCTTTCTCGAAGCTCTTTAATCAAATGATTTACGGAAGTCTCAATGCCGATATAGCCTTTTTTTTGATCTTTATAGAAAGTAGGTTCTTTTATTTTTATGTGTAATTTACTTTTTAGATAATCTATTATAGGCTGAACTGAAGTATCGTTTGATATATCAATTTGACCGGATTTTTTATCTTTAGGTCTACCTACGTGGCTCATTAAAATGATTTTGCCACCTTTAGCGTTTATGTAATAAAGTGTACCAAGCGTAGCATCAATCCTATATGGGTCGTGGATAATACCCTTTTTAACTACATTGTGATCCACTCTTACGAGCACAATTTTGCCTTTCAAGTCCGCATCTTGAATAAGTGGCAAATTTACTTGTCTGAAATCCATCATTTCCTCGCTAATATTTTTATTGCTAGACACGCTATTAGACGAAGCATTTCAAAATAAGTTTAGTAAAAAAACAATTCTATTATATTTCTTTGATTTGTCTATAGTTTATTTGGATAATACGATTTTATCAACTAATTTTGTCGATAATATTTGCTAATATAAGCTATTAACTTTTTGGAGAATAAAATGGCATTCGTACCTAATACAGACACCGAACGTCAGGAAATGCTAAGTAAAATTGGTGTAAATAGTTTTGAAGAACTTATTGCAAAAATTCCTGAAAACGTTAGGTTCAAAGGCGAATTAAATTTATTACCTCAATTATCAGAGTATGAAGTAGTAAAATTATTAAATACCTACGCAAATAAAAACGTAACGTCTGATCAAAATATAAATTTCATGGGTGGTGGAGCATACGATCACTTTATACCTGCCATTATTGGCACTATTTCCGATCGCTCTGAATTTAAAACTGCATACACGCCTTATCAAGCGGAAGTTTCGCAAGGAACTCTGCAGGTAATGTATGAATTCCAAACTCTTATAGCTGAGCTTACAGGCATGGACGTAGCCAATGCTTCTATGTATGATGCCGGATCTGCTGTAGCAGAAGCATGCCACATGGCTCATGCTCAAACTCGTAAAACTGAATTTCTGATAGCCGGCAAGTTGAACCCAAACTATACAATGGTTATGCACACTTCTTGTGCCGGTAGAGAATATACTTTTAAAGAATTTATATCTGAAGATGGTTCTGCAGATATCGAAGCGTTAAAAGCTTCTATTAGTGATAAAACTGCTGGCGTAATCGTACAACAACCAAATGCTTACGGTGTTATTGAAAATGTTAGAGCTTTAGAAGAAGTTGTGCATGCTACAAAAGCAATGTTTATTGTTTGTGTAAATCCTATGTCTCTTGGTATTCTTGAAGCACCGGGTAACTACGATGCAGATATCGTAGTCGGTGAAGGTCAAGTATTTGGCATTCCTGTTAGTTTTGGGGGACCATATTTAGGCTTGTTTGCTTGCAAACAAAAATTCGTAAGAAAAATACCTGGCAGATTAGCAGGTATGACTCAAGATTCTGAAGGAAAAAGAGGTTATGTGCTTACATTACAAACTCGCGAACAGCAAATAAAACGCGAAAAAGCTACCTCTAACATCTGTACTAATCAAGGCTTATTTATGCTTATGGCTACAGTTTATTTAGAAACTATGGGTAAGCAAGGCATTAAAGAAGTTGCTGACCAGTCTTTCCAGAGAGCTCACTATTTAGCTAATAAAATATCTGAACTAAAAGGTTTTAAATTAGCTTTTGATAAACCTTTCTTCAATGAATTTTTAGTAGAAACTCCAATACCCGCAAAAGAAATAATTGCAAAAGGAGTTGAAAAAGGATTTTTACCAGGTTTAGATACTACTAGATTTGCGGGCTGTAAAGAAGGGCTATTAGTTGCAGTTACTGAAAAACGTACTAAAGAAGAAATGGATACTTTTGTTGAATTTTTGGCAAATTTATAAAATAAGCAATGTTAATTGATATTTTAAAATCTATAAGCGAAAGGCCTCTAAACAAACGTAAGATGGCTTTATTCTCTTTCATGGCGATTGTATTAATGACTCTTGCCTTTTCAGAATATGGTATTTATAAGAGACTTTCTCTCTTAAGTACTTATAATTCATTACATGCTGATATGTATCATCTGAAACAAGAGTCCGATAGCTTAAAGCGAGAAATATTCAATTTAAGAACAAATAATAGAGAAATCGAAAGACTAGCTCGTGAAGAATACGGATTAGTCAAAAAAGGTGAAAATATTATTTTTTTTAAAAGTAAATAATAGCGTTTTTGCTAAAATATCTTTATCTTTGAGGGACTAACTATTGTCCCTCTTTTTGTATGGGGTACTATGTATTTCGGCATTGACATAGGCGGTACTTCAATAAAATATGGAGTACTGGATAATGACTTAAACATGGTTGAACAATCCTCAATTAGAACTAAATCTGTATCTGATATTGAGAAGTTTGCAGCTGAAGTCATTGATATTATTACATATTTGAAACAAGAATATATTTGTTGCAACTATATTGGTATAGGTATCCCCGGAACTATTAGTTGTGAAGGTGAGATTATTGTCTCTCCTAATATACCATTACTTGATGGATTTAACCTAAAAAACCATATAGAAAGCAAAGTAGACATTAAGGTATATTTGGAAAATGACTCTAATGCTGCTTCACTTGCTGAAATGTATGCAGGTGCTGGCAAAGAGTTTAAAGATTTTATTTATGTAACGCTTGGCACTGGTGTTGGTGGCACAATTATTTCCGAGAAGAGATTATTCTTAGGTTCTGACAGAAATGCAGGAGAAATTGGTCATACAATAATTAATTTTAATGATGATAGAGATTTTTCACGTGAATTTAGAAGAGGTACGTTAGAAGAATATTTAGGTAAAAAACATATCATTAAATTGATGAACTCTTTTGCAAAAAAGCCTGTTTCAGGAATAAAAGAACTTCATAGCAGAGCTATGGATAATGATGCAGATGCTATTAAATGCTTAAACATCTGTGGCGAAATTTTGGGTATTGGTATTGCCTCTGCCATGAATCTTTTAGGGATTTATAACGTAGTAATCGGTGGTGGGTTGAGTCATTTGGGTGAAGAACTCTTTAATACTACCCGTGAAACTATAGCTCTAAGAGCTTTACCAAATGTTACAAATAATTTCAACTTATTAAAAGCTAAATTTTCTAGCAACGCTGGTATTACAGGTGCTGCTTTATTAGAAAGATATTACACAGATGTTCAACATAATAATATGTAGAGGAAAATATGAATAAAAAAATCGTTTTTACTGAAAATGCTCCGGCTCCTATAGGACCATATTCTCAAGCAATTATCGCAGAAGGTAAATTATTATTTATCTCAGGTCAAATTCCATACACTGCTGATGGCCAATTAGCAGGTGATAATATTACAGAGCAAACACATCAATCATGCAAAAACTTAGGAGCTATCCTAGAAGCTGCAGGTGCTGATTACAATAATGTAGTTAAAACTACTGTATTGCTTAAAGATATGGGTGACTTTGCTACAGTAAACAAAATTTATAACGAATACTTCGGTGAATCAAAACCTGCAAGAGCTGCTTACCAAGTTGCTAAATTGCCTTTGGATGTAATGGTTGAAATCGAAGCTATAGCTGTATTATAATATACTAGTTTTAGTTATAATAGCCGGCGTTTTTATATGTCGGCTATTTTCACAAACATTCTTAGAATTCAATCCATGAAAAGACTCTACATTATAATTATATTATATTTCTTCTCCATATCACTACATGCAGAAGACTCTGCCATAGATGAATTATCATATCAATACTTAAAATCTCCTACTGTTGCTACTATTAAGTCTGCTCTAATACCCGGTTGGGGACAGTATTATGTTGAATCCTATTTTAAATCTGCTCTGTTTTTAGGTACTGAGGCAACTTTTGTCTATATTTTGATTGATAATCATAGTAAATATACATCTGCTCGAGATGAATACGAAGCTGCAAAAGATAGAGGAGACGATGACTATGTCATTTCAAGACTTGAAGCAAATATGAAAGCATATCATAACAACCGCGACCAGACAGCCTTTTATATGCTTGGTATTCACGTTCTTTCAGCTATAGATGCTTATGTAGGTGCCCACTTGTTTGAGTTTGATGTAACAGATGAAATCAAATTAGGACATTTCCCTAATAAATATGGCTATCCTTCTCTTCTTTTATCTATTCAATTTTAGAGCATACCAAATCTTTTTCTTAAGAACCATTCTGCAGACAGTAGAATGATTACCAAAACTAAGATAAAAGAAGAATTCCAAACGTTAGTCTCATTAGTCAAGCTGATTTGTTTATCCGCACCTTTGAAGTCTTTAGATAAAATCTCTTGGAGAGAGGCTATATTATCAATATGCATATAAACTCCCCCGGTAGCCACTGAGATTCTTTCTAATAGAGACTTTTTGAGGCCATAGTGTCTATTTTCTACTTGAAATGTTTCAATACTAAAAGAAGTAGCAGTTTGAAGATATGAATCATTATTTTCAGTAAATGCCGTCACTAGGAGACTATAATCCCCTTCTGGTAAGCCTTCCACATTTGTAACATATCTTCCATTATTGATATTTTTTAGAATGATTTCTTTTTCAAATTCTTTAGCTTTTAAAGTAGCTTTTATCAGCATATCATCTAATGGTTCGTATTTGTCATCATATATTTGAGCATTTACTTCAATGGTTTCATTACTTTGATATATATTTTTATCTGTTTTAGCAATAAATCTATCTTTTTTATCAGAAATAGAAAGCCATTTAAAAACATTATCCATCAGAGCATTATAATATTTGAAATCACTTGAATACTTACTACCATTATTAAAGCCTGCATCTATCATCTCCCATCTGTATAATCCATAAGCTAGAAATGCCCAAGATCTGGATAAGTTGTTAGCTTTACTGACAATGGTTGGTTCTTCAATTTTTACATTGTTGACTTTAAAATCAGCATATATGTTTGCATCTGGTTTGGCTTTATAAAAAGCCTCTGTTTTATACAAAGGAGGTAAGTCTTCAAGATAGTTGTCATCTGGCAGTCTATTAATTGCAAATATTGAATTAGCTTTTGCATTGTCGTTGAAATTTATTGATGCTAAAAACTCATTTCTAGAATCTGAGACCATAGTAAATGGTAAATATTTTTCAATATCTTTAATTTTTGATTTTGTTACATGCTTTCCTGCTAAGTACAAAACACTTTTATTATTTGCTAGTTGCTCTGCTATTCCTTGAATGATATTGTCTTCAATATTATTAGCCGGAAAATCAATCAAAACAAATATATCAGTCGTAGTTATCATTGATTGTGTAGGTATAGTGTACCACTCTTTTGAATTCTTTTTTATATAATTAGAAACTATATACTGTTTTGAAGTTGACAAAAATTGATTGATGAATGAAACATCAGGGCTTGGAGCAGAAGCAAAAATACTAACTCGCTTTTTGTTATCGAGTATGTTAATATAATTTGAGATATTGTTGTTTTGTTTATTTGATTCGATAGACAAGGTATCGACTTTTATAGTAATTTTTTTCTTTCCGGGTATAGAGTCACTATATGTAAATTCTACATAGTTATCTTCGATATTTTTTGATATGCTTATTCTTTGAGTCTGTTGTAACTTATTATCAATTAGTAGATTAACATCAATCGAGTCAATTTGTATGTTTGAAAACTGCAATTTGGCTAAAATAGGGATATCATTATTAATATAAGATATGTCATTATACAACATAGACTTAGCAATTATATCAGAGTAAGACTTTTCTTCCCCCACTCCAATAGCTACTACCGGTAAATTCATATTTTCGATAGCATATTCAGGATTAATTCCTTTGTTAAAAGCACCATCAGTCACAACTATAACAGAGCTAATATTCTCAGTTACTTCAATATCTTTTACTTTTTCAAAAACAGAGGAAATATCAGTATACTGACCTTCATAATCAGCATCCTTGTCAGATTTAGGATAAGCTTTAGAATCAAAATAATAGTAATCTTCGTCTTCCAAGTCTAAATTACTTATCAGATTATTGATTTTGTCAGGTGTATCATTTCCTATATTTACAGACGCACTATTATCTATAAAGACTACTGGATGAGGATTTATAATTTCATTAGATGTTGTGTAAATTACAGGCTCAAATAGTATCAATATTAAGAGAAAGAGACTCAAGAGCCTTAAGATTCGAAGTATAGTTTTCTTTGTTTTTGATACATTTGGAATGGTTCTTTTGTAATAATAATAGCTTAAAGATAAAACGGCTATTAAGCACAAAATTAAAATTGTTAGGGATCCTTGCAATCCAATATTTATATCGGTCATAGTCTGCACATTTAGTATAATATAAAAAGCAAATATATAAAATTTTGAACTCAATCACGCTTTTTATACAGTAAATCTTATCCTTAAAGCAAATATTTCTATTTATTTCTGTGCTTCAAATAATATTTTTTATTACTATTTGTCGCTATGTTATAAATATCATTACTACTTTATATAGTACTTAAAACTAAGTCACCTCTAACTTTATCGGCATTTCTTGACAGGCAATTCAAGAACAAATTCAGAACCTTCACCCAAAATACTATTGCAATACACATTTCCATGCATTAGATCAGCCAATTTTTTAACTATTGATAAACCAAGACCGGTAGAATGTTCCCCTCCTGTAGGCAAAGCAGATAGTTTCGAGAACTTTTTGAATAGTTTTTTTTGGTCTTCCTCTGAGATGCCCGGGCCTTCGTCTTTAACCGAAAATGTATAATATTTTTCGTCTTTTCTAAATGAAATATATACTTTTGTACCATATGGAGAGTACTTAATAGCATTCGAAATCAAGTTGTCATTCATTTGAATGCAATATGTTCTATCACAAAATATTGTCTCTTCCATATCAATATCATAAATCAATTCAATTTTTTTTTGACGAGCATTCTCTTTATGCTGTTTAAGCGATTGAGCTAATACATCTTTTAGTAAATAGTTTTCAGGGTATATTTGTATTTTACCTTCCTCAATTGCATTTACATCAAGTAAATTTTTTATAAGCTCAAACATTCTTTCCGAAGTTTCTAAAATATCGTTAGAAAATTCTTTTATATCACATGAAGTTAAAGTTGTATCTTCACATAAAAACTTTGCTAACATTTTGATACTGGAAAGTGGATTTTTTAAATCATGCGCGGCTACTCCGAGTATTTCATTTTTTTCTTTATTAAGCTGTATTAAATCGAGAGTCCGCTCTTCTACCTCTTGTTCTAAGCGATTATTATACTCTTTCAGAATATTTTCTGCTTTTTTACGCATAGTAATATCGCGCAGAATTACAGTGTAATATTGTCGATCATGAATATTAAAATTACTTATAGAAATATCAACCGGAAATAATTTTTTGTCTTTTCTGACTGCTTCAGCTTCATAGCCTTCTAAACTAATTCCATTAAAACATTCTCTATCATCATCACACAAGCAAGTAATAGGCTTATCGAAAAGAGATTCAAAATGATTCCCAACTATCTCTTTGGCTGAATATGCAAATAATATTTCAGTTGCAGGATTGACAGCTTCTATAATAAAATTCTTGTCTAAGGTTATAATGGCATCTTGAGCAGTATTGACTATTGCATAATTTCTAGCCAGTGATTCTTGTAAATTTAATTCGGTACGCTCTAAATCAATATTCTTTTTTCTAATCTCTAAGATATCATTTCTAGTTTTCTCTATGGTAATAGTAAGATCTTCAAAGTCTATGGGTTTGGTTACGAAATCATAGGCACCTCTATTCATAGCCGTGCGGATATTTTTCATGTCTCCATATGCAGATACAATTATAGCTTTCATTAATCCATCGAGCCTATTAAGATGATTTAAAAGAGTTAAACCATCCATTTTAGGCATGTTAATGTCAGAAATTACTATTTCAATATCCGGATTAGAAGTAAGTTTATTCAACGCTTCCTCCCCGTTTTCCGCAAATAGAAATTCGTACTTACCTATTTTTATTTGTTTTCTAAATTTGAGCTTGATCATACCTTCCACGTCCGGTTCATCATCGACCAAAAGAATTTTAGTAGGCACATTTTGTACACTTTCCATTATTATATCTTCCATATTACTGTGTAATGTTCTTTGGAATAAGTATCTTACAAATAGTTCCATTCCCTTCTTTGGAAGCTAGAGAAATTTCACCATCTAATAAATCAATACATTTTTTTACTATATGTAATCCAAGTCCAGCTCCGGGAATAGAGCTTACATTCTTGCCCCGTTGATATGGTTCAAATATTTTTGAAATATCTGTTTTACTAATCCCAATTCCGGAATCATCTATTATAATTACATAGTGTGTTAAAATATTTCTTATTACCACTTTAATTTGGCTGTTAATGGGAGAATACTTAAAAGCATTTGATAGAATATTTGCTATAGCTAGCTTTAGTATTATCTCGTTACCATAGAAATAATCAATACTTCCCTCAGTATCAAAATTTATATGGTGCATGGATTTATCAGCTAATTTCATTTCATATAGCATGGACCAAATCAAATCTTTGATATCTATTTGAGATTTCTGTTTATCGTAATCATCATAATCAAGCTTGCCGATTTTAATTACATCGTCTAATATTCTACACATAAATGAAACTGATTCCTTTATGCCAGAGAGGAACTTTTCCATATCTTTTTCTTTATCAGCATTCGAGTAAATATTTTGTATAATGTCAGCAGATGACTGAATAACCGTTAAAGGATTTCGATACTCATACGAAATCATTGAAAACAAGCTATCTTTTAAAGAATTTAGCTTTTCTTCTTGTATTTTTTTTATCTTGCTAATTCTATCGAGGGCAACTACCTTCTCTTTATACAGCTTTTTACTTTTTACTCTCTGTATAGTTCTATCTAAAGTAGTTTGAAAGTCTTGAAAATCAAGTGGCTTAGATAGATAATCATAAGCTCCGTAGTTCATTGCTTTTCTGATATAATAATTATCTCCGTAAGCTGTAAGCATGATAACATCAAATTCTACCTCTCCAAATTGGATTTTAGATAAAAATGTTATGCCATCCATAACAGGCATATTAATATCCAGAACTATAATATCTAAGTCATTATGCTCTGATACAACATTTAGTGCTTCTTCTCCATTAGATGCAAAGATTAGCTCATACTCGCCTGCCTTTACTTTTTGCCTTAGCTTTAGCTGCATCAATCCTTTTAAATCAGCTTCATCATCAACCAAGAGTATTTTTGTAACATCGTTCATAGTTGTCATGCTTTTGGTAGTTTTATTATAAATTCTGTGTATTCATCCATTATACTTTCAACTTCAAGAGAGCCGCCATGAGACTGAATTACATCAAAACTCAGAGAAAGTCCTAAACCTGTCCCTTCTCCCGTAGGTTTTGTAGTATAAAAAGGATTAAATATCTTATCCAGTTTGTCTTTAGGAATACCTGTTCCATTATCTTTAAGTCTTATTTCAACATAATCACCAATACTTCTGGTGGTGACCTCTATCATAGGTATAAATGAATCACCTTCTATAGTATACTTTTTAATGAGTGCATAGCAAGCATTGTCAATTATATTTGTAATTACTCTGCTGAAGTCTTGTTGTAGAATAGGAATACATTCGTTTACGTTATCACAATAATATTTTATTTCAACATTAAACTCATTATATTGAGTTCTGAATCCCTTAAAAGCTAAATCAACATTGTCTTCTAAAAAATTAGATATTTTTGTATCTTCTTTATAACCTGCTGACTCCCTGGAATGGTTCATCATGGATTTTATAATTTTATCAATTCTGCTACTATTTTTTTGTATAGTCTCTAGGTATGTAGTAATGTCATCAGCCATTTCACTTATCAACTCTTTAGCATTGTTGCTATTATCTTCAACATCATTCAAAAAGTCTTGCCAAAGTTCAACAGTTCCCTCTGCATAATTTTTTATAAAATTGAGAGGGTTCTTGATCTCGTGTGCAATTCCCGCAGTTAGTTGACCTAGTGAAGCCATTTTTTCTGCTTGAATTAGTTGCTTTTGTGTTTTTTTCAGGACTTCGTTAGATCGTTTTATTGCTTCATAAGAAATAGCATTCTGGATAGCAATTGCAATATAAGAAGCAAGATTCCTCAGCATTTCTAGTTGGTAGGCATTAAATGCATTTTTTTTAGAATCCTCAATTGAAATCAATCCAATAATTTTTGAGTTATAAGAAATAGGCAAATAGAAACAAGATTTAGTTTTAGAATCCATTACTTCTATAGCTGTTTCATCTATAATCTCAGTGTATGTTGATAGGTCAATGATTTTTTCATCTAAATCATCTATTATTATTTCCTGCCCAAATGTCATGCAGATAACATCAAGTCTGTTTCCTTGAGTCATATCTACTTCGTAATTATCTTTACGAATAGAGTTAGAAATCACCAGTCTATATGTAATATTTTCATTGACCTCATCAAACAACCCAATAGCAAATGTCGAAGATTGAGTAATTGATCCGAGATGTTTGTATAATTGATTAAATATGTTATCATACGTAATGGCTGTAGTAATAGACTTGCCGATTTCTGATAATAGACTTATATTATTTATTGAAGATTGCAAATCAAGAGTCAATTCTGATAACTCTGTATTTTTAATCTCTACTTCTTTTTGTTGTTCAATTATTGTATCATTTGATTTTTTAATATTTTGAGCCATACTATTAAACAGCATAGCAAGAGTACCAACCTCATCTTTAGTATAAACCTCTACTTGAGTATCATAGTTCCCTTTAGCAATAGAGGAAGCAGCCTTTTGCAGCATTCTAACAGGTTTGACTATAGTACGTGCTATGAACATTGACAAAAAGATTCCTATTAAGAGAGTAAAGCCTATAGCAGAATATTGAATTCTCTGACTATTATCTGCCAGTATATCTTGTTCTGAAACTATATTATTAATTTCAATTTCTAAAGATTTTTCAAGTTGAGTCAATTTATTTTCAAGCTTATAAAGCTCTTGGAATACAACTACAAGCTGGTCAAAGTTATATTTATAGTCCTCTGCCAATTTTTGAAGATGCTCCATTTTACTATTATTTGTATTATGTGATTCTGTAATCAGTTTGTCAACCGCAGAGTACACTTTGGTAATATATTTATCATGCCTTCTCATGATGTAATCTTTCTCACTTCGTCTCGCTTGGAGCATATACATCATAAGTTTGTAGTTATTTATAGATTTAATGATATCTTCTATATTATGTACACTTACTCTAAATTTGCCTTCTAAGCCAGAGTCTTCGTTCAGTCCTCGTTTGGTCATTTTATTTATATATTCGTCATATAATTTTTTATAGCGATTAACCTTAGTTACAAGCTTATTGATTTTCAATTTTGTGTCTGACTTATTTAAAATTGTGATAATATTATTATGGTTCACTGCAAATACTATTTTTTGTTTGACATCTCTTGACAATGAGAATTCATGTCGATTTTGATAGTTTTTTAGCAGCAAAGTTTCTACTTTTCTAAATGTATCTCGCTCATTTTGTATTTTGACCACTGTAAAGCCTATCAAAGCAATTACAATCAGAAGTATCTCTAACGAAGCTGCTAATATTAACATTTTTCCATACAATGAATTTCGTAACTTTTCCAACGGATACTCCGGTATTTATCAGACAAGCAATAATACGCAATCAGTGTTAAGCATGGATAAGACTTGTGTTAAGCAGTTGTTTATTAGTAGGACTATGGTCAAAATAGACCATGGAAATGTTAAAATGGTGCATATTACTCAAGTATTATTAGAAGTGTCCGATTCATTATATAGGCTTATCTTTATCATTATCAACATCTTACATAGATTAGAACCGACTCTCAATTCTTTGGCTCAATTTTTTATTGAACAATCCGATGTATAGTGTAATATATGCTAACTCTATTTATGAAAAACATTTATATAATATTGATACTCTTATCTCAGTTGTTTTACCTCGAAGCGACTCCTTTAACTGGTGTTGTTTCGAGCGACAGAACTTTGTCTAAGACTGATTCTCCATATTATGTTTCTACGGATTTAGTTATCAGTAAAAATGTGCAGCTAACAATAGAAGCCGGTGTAGAAATTATCATATCTGACAATAAAAATATTACCGTTTTGGGCTCTGTTTTTGCAGATGCCAATGGATTAGAAGAAATTATATTTAGAGCTGAAAATTCTAATTGGGGTAGTATAATATTTTATGCAGGTAATAAGCAAGATACATCTTTTCTCTCGAATATAAAGCTTGTTTCAGGTGGTAACTCATACCATCCTCCTATTATAATAAAATCTGAGATTGTGCCATCGCTCAATAATATTCGATTTGATCAATGCTCATTTGATAAAGTTGAATTAGCTCCTTTTGAATTTGAAAATTTTTCACTTAAATCAAACGATGTTAATTACATTATCAATAATGACTTTATAGTTCCTGCCGGTGCCGTTTTTAGCATAGAACCCGGAACTAATATTTATATTAATCCTAACATTGATATTATTTGCAAAGGAAGCATATCAGCAAAAGCAAATTTCCAAAATAATATAAACTTTACCAATGCGACTAACGGAGCATGGGGCGGAATATCTATAGAGTCTGACTTATTAGATCAATCAACTTTTAGTTTTTGCAATTTTAGCAATTTTGGTACATCCCAACTGTCTTCTTATGCAGGCATAAACATTGTTAAAGGCTCTGCTTCTATTGAGTATTGCAATTTCCAAGATTTCAGCAGGTACGCAGTTATAATTAAAAAAACCGGTTTAGCAGATTTAGGCAGTGGTTTTACAAGCTCGAAAGGTTATAATACATTTGGTGAACCAAAGCTTGCTAACTCTATAGTAGTTTCAAACTTTTCAACAAATAACATCTCAGCTCAATTCAACTGCTGGGGTACAACTTTAGAATCAGAAATAGAGAAAAAAATATTTGATCAAAATGATAATACTACAGTAGGGTTCATAGATTTTGGTAATTATTTAGAGGACTGTGAGCCTCAAACTCCTAAAGAGCCATTATTAGAATTCCCTTCTGATAAATCAACTGATATGCCTACCAATTTGAAATGCTCTTGGTATAATATTCAGAGTGCCGAACTTTTCCATTTCCAAATTGCTGAAGATTCAGTATTTACGCAAGTAGTTTCTTTTAAAGATAACTTAGTAGATACATTTGCAATCGCCAGAAATTTAAAAAATGGTAAGAGATATTACTGGAGAGCAAAAAGTATAAATATGGCAGGTGAAAGTAATTGGTCAGAAACTTTTGCTTTTAAAACTTTTGATACCACAAAACCTGAACCTCCTACAATTATATACCCAAAAAATAATTCTGTAAATATTCCAACTCTGGCTGACATTGAGTGGTCAAATATTGATAATGCAGATAAATATGTACTTGAATATTCTACAAATGCTTCTTTTAGCAATGCTTCTCAAGATACTTCATCAATCACGCAAATAAATATCAGACTTAAATATGACACTCAATATTACATTAGAGTAAAGGCAGGTAACAAACGAGGCTGGAGTGCTTGGAGCTTAGAAAACACATTTACAACTGCTCCCCTCTTCTCTAAAGCACAAGTACTGTTACCGGTTGATGGAACAATCATGCAGATTGTACCATGCTACTGTAATGATGATTTGAGGCAAGACTTAGCAATCAGAAATGAAAATACCTTTTACATCTTTGAAAATGTAGGGAATAACTATAAAAAGGTTTTTGAAACTGAAATATCTAATCAGAATTTCGACTTTGCTGATTTTGACAATGATGGAGATTTAGACTTTGTTTTAATTTCAAAAGCAAAACAAGTCCAAATATTAGTCAATGATAACAATAGTTTTAGCATATTTTCTCAAACATTAGACGAGGATGTAGAGTCTGTCTTTTTCTTTGATTATGATAGTAATTTATCTCCTGACATAGTCACATTTAGTCAAAATCAAAAGGTAGTTGTCAAAATCTTTCAAAATATTATAACAGGATTTGTGCCTGCAAATAATATTCAACTATCAGGTCGTTTTGATAAAATTATAAAGGACTATTTTGATAATGATGCAAGTTTTGATTTCCTTATTGTAAATAATACCATAGGTCAGATTGTATCCTTACAAGCAGCAGAAATAGTCACAAAATATACTTTAAACTTTCTCGCTCCACCTCAGAAAATTGAAGTAAGAGATATAGATGCAGATCAATTTAAAGATATTGTCAGTTTAGAGTATGATGGAGCATTAGCTTGCATATATAATTATTCAATGTCAAATAACTATGCTCGGATGTCATTACATAAGGAACAAGGCATTGTGAATTTTGACTTGGTTGATCTAAGCAATAATGGCTTTTATGATTTTGTCTTTTCTTATAAGGATTCTATTTCAATTAAAGAATATGTAAATTTTTCATTCTTTGATTTTTATACTTTAAATCCTCAAGAAGGCTTTGCATACTGCAACTATTGCAATCTTGATAGCTACAATAACGATCTTCTGATAAAAGAGGCAAATAATTATTTTGTTTATGCAAATAACTCCTATGTGCTAAACTCAAAACCAGAGCCTCCTTCTTCTCTTACGTTCTCACTAGACGATAATTCTATAATTTTGAGTTGGTCTAGTGGATCAGACAAAGAGTCAATGTCACTTTCATACAGTATATATGTATCAAAAGAAGGGGATTTGGAGGACACAACCAGTGTTTTGTTTGATACCCCTTACTCAAAATCAAAGACACTCACATTAAACAATATTAAATCAGGTCGTTATAAATGGCGAGTTAAAACTCATGACAATACCTTTTTACACTCGGATTATTCTGAAGAATTTGAGTTTATAACGCCTGATTTGATTTTGGCACCTCCTCAATCTTGGGATTTTGAAAAACAAACCGGAGAGCATTCTCTATTAGTACTTGACCCAAAACAATTTCAAGACAGTTTAGATTTCCACTCAGGAATGTATATAGGTGTATTTTATGTAAATGATACCTCGCTTAGCTGTGCAGGCTACACTAGATATAATCCGAATAGTAGTATAGCAATTCCTATTTGGGGTGATAATTATATAACTTCTATGATAAAGGAAGGCTTTAGCCAAAAAGAAATTATCAGATATAAAGTATGGGATGGGATTAAAGGTACAGAACAATTTGTGCTTATAAACTCAGATCAGCCTAAGAATAATTTCTTACCTGATAAAGTGTTTAAAGGTACAAGTTCGGAGGAACCTAATAATTTAACTATATATCAAAAGAAAAATTCAGTTCAATATATTTCTACTAATCTAGAATTATGTAATCCTTTCGCACATAGACTTGAGTTTAATCATCTATATACGTCAGAAGGACTAAATGTCTCACTTACTCAATTATTTGTTCCGACTAATACATTAATTCTCTATTCTGATAATAATACAGTAACGAGTTTGTACGGTTACAATATTGAGCCTTTAGATTATAAAATAAGCATTCATAAAGGCTGGAATTTAATACCTTATCTAAAACCTGATACCAGCTCTGTGACATCTGCATTTGATTATTATTCAGATAAAATTATATGTGTCAAAGATGACGAGGGAAAAGCATGGATTCCTCAATTTAATATTAATGAGTTACAATATCTAATTCCAGGGAAAGCTTATAAGGTATATTCCTACGAAGACATAGACTTCTACTACAACAGTATTATTGATAATAATTTCAGTAGTACCGACCAACAAGCACATAGTGTATATGATATTAAATCCAGTCTAACTGGTAATTCTATGTCACTAATATTAGACTGCCCTGATGCTTCAAACGGATCATCGATAGCAATAAAAACCGGACAAGATGTGATAGGCAGTAGTATCATTCAAAATGGTAGAGCATATATTTCTATATGGGGAGATAATATTTTTTCTTCAGATATAGATGGAGCTTTAGAAGATAGCGAGCTAACTATAGAAGTGTTTGATGTAGAAAAAGATACAGTTCAGTCTACTATAGTACAAAACATATTAGATATAACAGACTCAGAAAATAGCATTCAAATTCTAAGGTATAATAAAGATAGATTACTCTATTTGACTTTAAAATATGATGATACTTCTATTGAAGTAAAAAAAATAGAAGAGATATATTCAATTGTAGACACTCAAATACTTTCAAAAAAGCCAATTAAACACTTTAAAATATATGATTATATCGGAACTCAATACATGGCAATCGATAATTACTATCGGAATGCTATAGATTTAAAGTTTCTAAATAATGGGATATATTTTATAGAAATGAAGATTGCTCAGACAACTTATATAGAAAAATTGATTATAAATAAATAGATTGAGATTATTATGCAAAAGATACTTGCTTTTATCCTTATAGCTATATTCTTTCCACTCACTTCTTATAGTGGTTGGCAAGCAATGAATATAACAGATGATAATTTATCTGCTATAAAATTTATGTCAGGTAATCAAATTGGATTTGCAACAAGTTTAGGCAATATGTACTATACTTATGACTATGGAACTACATGGGGTAAATCTCCAATCAGCAGTTCCCGAACTTTTTATGATTTTGCTATAATTGATACTAATAAATTATTTGTAGTTGGTACCAGTGGTAGTATTTATCGCACCACAAATGGAGGTGTAAACTGGAACAGTATTACTTCTGGCGAAACAGAATCTTTTAATTCTATAGACTTTTATGGTAACAACGCAGTAATTGTAGGAACAGGTAGAACAGTCATTGTTTCTAATGATAGTGGGATTAATTGGACATCTCTAGATAGTTTATTAGATTTAGCAAATATCCCAAATCATGAATTGCATGATGTTGAGTTTCTCACATCGACAAATATTGTAGCTGTAGGTAATTTAGGGATTATAATTAAAAGTACAAATTTGGGTAATAGCTGGATCAAAATAAGCACCGGAACAACTGATAATATTCAATCTGTGAATTTCCCGACAGCCAATATTGGCTACGCTTGCGGATATAATGGAAGAATACTTAAAACTATAGATGGTGGAAGTACTTGGTCAACTCTAACTAAATATACAAATTCCAATTTGAAGGCTATCTATTTTACAAATGAAATATCAGGCACTGCAGTCGGAGAAAATGGGACTGTTATTTCTACTAGTGATGGTGGAAATACTTGGAAATCATTAAGCATTTCCGGAAATGATAATCTCAATTCAGTATATTATTCCAGCACTGATTATACTTACATAGTTGGAGCCAACGGTAGTTCAGTGAGGACTGATAATAATGCTGCCGGTAGCTTAATGCAGCTGAGCTTGATCTCCCCTAACTCAGATACCACTTATACTTCAGATAAAAATGCTGAAATAAGTTGGAACGGTACGAATATGGAAAATCAAAATATTGATATATTCTATTCCTCTAACAATGGAACTTCTTGGAACTTTATTAGTACTGTCAATTATAGCAATTTGTCTTATTCTTGGAACATTCCAGACCTGGCAAGCACTCAGATGCTTATTAAAATACAACATCATTTTAATATAGGGCTTAAAGATATATCTGATAACAATTTTGAAGTGACTACAAACAAAATAAATATTACAACACCAAATATTACTTCAAGATATCAGGCTGGAAAGAGTGTTGAAATTACTTGGAATAGCTATGATATTACTTCTCTTAATCTAGAGTATACCTTAGATGGAAATACGTGGCAGACTATTGCAAATAATGTACCTGCAAGTTCAGGTGTCTTTTTTTGGAACTCACCTCTTTCTTCATCAAGTATTTGTAGAATTAAAGCAACAGATATTAGCAATTCTGCCAATACTTCTACTTCAGAACAATTTACTTTAGCGAATTTATTTGTGCAGAATCCTAGCGATGGTTCAGTTGTTAATCCTAACTATCAACTTCCTATATCATGGAGTTCAAGTTTGATTGATACAGTAAGGATAGACTATTCCAGGGATAGTACTAACTGGTTAAAAATTGGAAGCACTCCAGCTTCTAATTCCTCTTTTACATGGAACTCGACTCCAAATATTAATGAAGATGTTTGGTTAAAAATATCAGACAATTCTTATCAAAATATTTATGATATTCATAAATTATCAATAGCAGCAACTGAAGAAATTTCTATAGTAGAACCTAATGCTTCTGTTTCTTATAAATTAGGTCAAACTGTAAATATTAGATGGTCACACGCTATCGTTGATAATGTAAAGATTGAAGCCTCTTATGACAACGGTGCGAATTGGAACACACTCATTGCAGCAATCAGTGCTGACGTTAATCAATACAATTGGACACCATCGCAGTTATCAGGAAGTGCTTTAATTAGAATATCGGATGTCTTAAATCCATCCCTTTTTGATATATCTGATAATACTTTTAAAATATCCGATATTAATATTTTATCTCCAGGTCCGGGGCAAGATATTCAAGCTGAAAGCCAAATAAATATTAATTGGTCAGCTTCATTTGTTGATAATGTAAAAATTGAATACTCCATAGATAACTGGAGCACTTCTACTGAAGTAGTTAACAGCATCTCAGCTCAAGCCGGTTCATATAT
This sequence comes from Chlorobiota bacterium, assembly GCA_041596515.1. GTDB lineage: Bacteria > Bacteroidota > Ignavibacteria > Kapaibacteriales > UBA2268 > JBFHIJ01. Next base: position 48,770 of record JBFHIJ010000004.1, on the reverse strand, counting down.
TTGGACAGTTCCTGATGTTAACTCTTCAAATGCTAGAATCAAAATTTCCAGTGTAGATAATTCTGCTATATTCAAAGAAGTAGTTTTCAATATAAGACAAACATTAGACCTTAAACTTATTTCACCTATAGGTGGAGAGCTTCTTAAAACAGGGAATCAATATCCTATAACATGGAATTCGAAAAATGTAGCTTCTTTAGATATTAAATACTCTTTAGATAGTGGATCAACATGGTCTAAAGTCGTGGATATGATAGATGCAAGTACTAGCCCTTATTACTGGACAATTCCAGATGTAAGCTCTCAGAAATGTATGATAAAAATATCTCAGTCTACTGATCCTTCTATATACGCCATAAGCTCAAGTGTGTTCTCTATTAGCAATGCTAGAATCAATTTACTTTCGCCAAATGGTGGAGAGCTATGGTATATCAACGATACAAAAGAAATTAAATGGGATAGCAAGGGAATTATAAATTTAGGTATAGCTTATCAGATACACCCTGATTCATCGTGGGTAACTATAAGTTCCAGTGAACCGGCTTCGCCTTCAATGCAATCTAACTGGGATATTCCTGTAATACCTTCAACACATGTAAAAATCAAAATATTTGATACTAAAAATCCTGGTATATATGATATATCAGATTCAGAGTTTACTATAGCAGGTATCAAGCTCACAAGTTTAAATGACGGTGAAAAGCTAATCTTTAGAGAAAAAACTCAAATTACATGGGAAGCCGTGGAAGTAACTGATATCCAAATTTCTTATTCAACAGATAATGGAACAAACTGGCAAATTATAGAAAACAGCTACAATGCAGAATCTGAAAATTACACATGGGATGCACCTTATCCCCCATCTGATTCTTGCAAACTGAGAATACGAGACAATCAGAATTCTTCACTTTTTGATATTTCTGATGTCAATTTCAGCATCAATGGTCTTTTATTAGAAAATAATCTCAATGGCAAAGAATTGTTAGTTGGAACTGAATACCCAATTTCTTGGCTGAGCCAGGACGTGGAAAATGTACAAATTGAATACAGTACTGATAGAGGTAAAAATTGGCTAACAGTTATCTCTTATACCGAATCAGACGGCATTTATTCTTGGCTGGTTCCAAATACTCCTGCTGAGTACTGCAAACTAAAAGTAACAGATAGAGATAATCACGAAGTATATGATATGAATATTGGTACTTTTAAAATTATTGGTACCGGTATCAATCTCATAACTCCAAATGGCAAAGAGAGTTGGGCATTAGGTACACAGGAGATTATTAAATGGTCTAGTGTAAATATCGAATATATAAATATAGACATTTCTTATAATAATGGCGTAACACCTGTGCGAATAGCGACTGCTATTCCAGCCACTACTAATGAATATATTTGGACAGTATCTGGTGCACCTTCTACAGAATGTCAAATCAGAATATCAGACTCTGATAATGCTAACTTGACCACAGTAAGTCAGTCTAATTTTACTATAACCGGCGGGATTTTCCCTCCTCCACAGCACTGGACTTATACGTCTCATACAGGGAAAAATGCTAATATCATTTTGCCCACTTCAGTTAAACCATTAGTTTCAGGCAGATCCTTGAGTTCTGGAGACGCTTTGGGAGTTTTTTATACAGATCTTTCAGGTAAAGAAAAATCAGCCGGATATGGCATTTGGGATAACGGTAATCTATCCGTTACAGTATGGGGAGATAATGATCAAACTACTGCAAAAGATGGATTTGAAATAGAAGAAACTTATTCTTTAAGATTGTGGGATGCTCAGTTAGGTAAAGAAACCGGAGCTAGAGTAAGCTACTCTTCAGGGAACAACTTCTTTACTGATAATGGTATTAGTATAATTGGAACTATGAACGCACACGAAAAAATGAGAATTATCTTAAAACCTGGAATATGGTCAATAATATCTTCATATCTATTACCGGCAAACTCTAATATAGATACAGTTATGAAAGATGTTCAATCTCTTGAACTGATGAAAGATGAGCTCGGAGACTTATACTATCCTAGCCAAGAAATAAACACTATCTCTAACTGGGAAGTTACAGATGGCTACCAGATTTACGTTAGTCAAGAAGATACTCTTGACATAGAAGGTACATTAGTAAAAGCAAATAACTATCCAATAGTTATGGAATCTACTAAATGGTATATAATTTCTTATTTATACAACGTACCTATTCCAATTACTACAGCATTGTCCACTATCGATTCTTCAATTGTTTTGGTAAAAAATGATGATGGACAAATTTGGTACCCTGCTTATGGAATAAATCAAATTGGAAATATGCATCCTACAGAAGGCTACAAAATTGTATTAAATGAACACAATACGCTTGTTTATAATTCAGGCAATTTAGTGCCTAAAGTTGCTGTACAGAAAGAGATGCTAAATGACGTTTACGAAGTTACATACAAACAAACAGGTTCAAACTGTAACATCATACTAAATCTTCTTGATTTTGATTCCGGAGACGAGTTTGCAATCAAAACAAATAATGGAATGGTGGTCGGCACGGGAATAAATTATAATGGTAAGATTGCAATTACTGCTTGGGGCGACAATCCTAATTCAGGACATACAGATGGACTAACAAGTAACGAAACCTGTAATCTTTATTATTGGTCAAAAGAGGATAATAAGGAATACCGTATAAAAATTGAACAATACAAAGACGTTCTTTCAGGTTTGATAAATACAGGTGAGATGCCTTATCTTTCTGATGCTATTTACGAAGTAGCTATATCAAAATCAAATATAACAGGTATAGAAGAATCTGATTATAAAATCGCTCTATATCCTAACCCGGCATCTGATTATGTAATGATTAAGAATGGGGATTTCTCTAAATATGAAATACATAATTTGCTTGGTTCTTTGATGCAATCAGGAGTGATAAGTAATAACTATATCGACATCTCCCATCTGCATTCCGGCACTTATTCTTTACGACTCATGTCAGATAAACTAGCAACTACATTAAATTTTACAATAGTTAGATAGATTAACTTGAATAGTATAAATAAGAAGAGCTTTGATTATTTTAGGAAATCAAAGCTCTTTTCTATATAAGCACAAATGCAAAATATTTTCTATTGTAAAACTGACAATTATTAGAAAAGTCAGAAGTAATTTGAAACTAATCAATATTGTTTATATGTCAAAATATATTGGTATATACAATAACACCATCTCTTGAATAATATGTCAGAATATAATAAAACGTAAGAATCGAGTTAGCTAAGTAGATTATTGAAATAACCCAAATCCCTAATACAAACCCTAAGTTTGTGGCAAAAATAAGCTAACTTACTATTCATATACTGTATAACCGCAATGCTTTGCGACTCTCAATTAAACTTGATTTTTGCTGAGATTCAGGTCATGTTGCAATTAGTTAGATGTTATCGAAAGAACTATGAATGACTATAGGACAATGGAGAAGAATGCTTACTTGCTCGGAAAGAAAGTATTACATAATTGCTTAATGAACAAGGGGATTCTACCCCTTGCCATTCAATAAACTTAGAGCTTATTCATCTTTTCAAATAACAAATCTCGGATGAACTAAAACTAACGGCAAGTCATTCTATAAAAAATACTATATATTTAAATAAAATTCTAAGTCTGAAGCATATACTAAAACAATCTTTCACAACTTTACTCATACTTAATAATTCTTAGAGTGACTGTTTTGTCTTGTGAAAATGTCTCTCTATTACTCATCCTACATTCAGTGGGGTCAGAGTCAAAAGCTCCACCGCGTATAACTCTAAAGTTACCCGTTTCGGGGCCTGAAGGATTTACTAAATCATTTTCGTCATAAGGTGCGTAATAATCCCAGCACAACTCCCATGCATTCCCAAGCATATCAAACAAGCCATAATTGTTTGCAGCCTTCCGAGCAAAAGGTTTAGTAAATTCCCATTTATCTATATATAAATCTGAATTATTACCACAATACCATGCTACACCGTCCATAGCTTCATCAAGTTCTGAACATTTTTCCTTAGAAATATTTCCTGCATAAGTATCCTGATTATAAGATTCGGCACGGCATGCCATTTCCCACTCTGCTTCAGTTGGTAGCCTATAACCCTTAGCAGTTTTATTCCACGTAACCTGATCTCCGTTAATTATATAAGCAGGAGTCAAATTATCCTTTTCTGACATTTTATTGCAAAAAGTACAAGCTTCGGCAAATGAGAAGTTCTCCACGGGCAAACTATCATGTTGATACCTAGAGTTGTTATATCTCATAAAATACCTCCACAGTGCTTGATTTACCTCTATAGTGCTAATTGAAATTACTTTCTGCATAGCAAGTTTTCGAATTGGATACTCATCTTGCTCAGCATACTTCGTAGTGTCTCCCATATATAGCGTATCTAAAAACATAGTTTTCATACTAATAGTTGTAGGCATAGCAGTGAAATTTTGTCCATTACTTGTATATTGATATACTTTAACTTTTACCTCTGAAGAAACCACTCCCTCAGGAATAACAATTTTTATCAGATTATCATTCCAAGCAATGTAATCTTCCACTATAATATCTTTTATGCGCACTATATTGGTATCTCTATCTGTTCCAAACCGGACTCCCTCAATAGTCATAGTATCTCCGGGAACACCAATATTTGGATAGATAGATGAAATTATAGGCAATTCGTCCTCTTTGAGAGGATTTTCTGACTCAAAGCATGCAGTCATTAAAATTGAACTGATAAATATAGCTGTAAATATTCTAAACATATTAAATCCTATTTTCAATTTTCTAATTCAACAAAGATATACAATCACGAATAAATTATAAATGTAAAATATTCGTTAACACAGTTATTTAGTACAAACAACTCAATGGTTCGTTCGAATGTGGAAATTTATATTACTTTTTCTGTCTGTTTTAATGTTTTCTTGCTCAAATTCGGAGCAGAAGAATATTGTAGTGACAAATAGCATACCGGATTCTCCTTACAACGTAAATCCAATTAAGAATGGTGCAAATTTCCCAAATTTATCTTTAGAATCAGTATCTGGTGATTTAGTTAAAATTGATTCTCTGATAAGTCAAAGGCCAACTATATTTATATATTTCAGAGGTGGATGGTGCTACTACTGTAATCTACATTTTGACCAAATTCACGCAGTAGAAGATTCACTAATAAATTTAGGATATCAATTAGTTACTTTGTCATCAGATTTGCCTGAAAAAATGACTCCGGCTATGAAACAGTACGCAGATAAAATTCTTATGTTATCTGACTCAGATTCAAAACTGGCAAAAGAGTTAGGAATTGCATACTATCTTCACGAATCTGCTTATCAGGATTATATTGATTTGGGAATTGAACTTGAAAACACTCAGGGAAATAAGAATCACGTATTGCCTGTGCCTGCAGTTTTTATAGTTAACAAAATAGGTATAATAAATTTCCAATACGTTAATCCGGATTATAAAGTGCGTCTACATCCACATGTGTTGCTAAGTGCAGCCAAGGAATACCTAAATTATACTATAGAACCGGCAAAAAACCACTAATTCTTAATATGAACTGATAATTAGCGTGCAAATCCTTATATTTGTTTTTACATAATTTTCAATTTCGGAGAATCTTTCATGGTACCTCGTTATACGCGTCCTGAAATGGGACAAATTTGGACAGAAGAGAATAAATATAAAATTTGGTTGGAAATAGAAGTGCTTGCAGTAGAAGCACAAGCAGAAATGGGAATTATTCCTATGGATGCAGCTAAAGAAATAAGAGCTAAAGCTAACTGTGATGCTGATAAAATCAATGAAATAGAATTAGTTACTAAGCATGACGTAATTGCATTTTTGACTAACGTAGAAGAATATGTCGGTAAGGTTTCTCGTTTTATTCACCTTGGTATGACTTCCAGTGACGTATTAGACACTTGCCTTGCTGTTCAGTCAAAACAAGCCGGTGAGCTACTAATGAAAGATTTAGAAGCATTGAAAGTAGTGCTTGCCAGACGAGCTAATGAACATAAGCATACTGTTTGTGTGGGCAGGAGCCATGGCATTCATGCTGAAGCAATGACTTTTGGGATGAAATTTGCGTTGTGGTATGACGAATGTAATAGAAATATTACAAGATTGAAAGCAGCAATGGAAGAAGTTTGCGTAGGTCAGATTTCAGGTGCAGTTGGAACATACGAACACCTTTCTCCAAAAGTTGAAGAATTTGTATGTGAAAAAATGGGACTTGGTGTTTCGAATATTTCTACTCAGGTAATACCAAGAGACCGCCATGCTTCATTTATGCTTGCAATTGCACAGATTGGATCAATGCTTGAAAAAATATCAATTGAAATCAGGCACTTACAAAGAACTGAAGTTTTAGAAGCAGAAGAGTTCTTCTCTAAAGGCCAAAAAGGTAGCTCTGCTATGCCTCATAAACGCAATCCTATTGCGTCAGAAAACATAGCAGGTCAAGCGAGACTTTTGCGTACTAACGCTCTGGCAGCTATCGAAAATAATGCTCTATGGCACGAAAGAGATATATCTCATAGTAGCGTGGAAAGAGTTATTTTCCCTGACTCTACTATTTCATGCGATTATATTTTAAATAGGGCAATCAATCTTTTAGATAAATTGCTTGTTTATCCTGATAATATGGAAAGAAATCTCAACATAACTCACGGTTTGGTAAACTCTCAGAAAGTTCTGTTAGAACTTGCTAAACGCGGTTTAAAACGTCAGGAAGCATATGTTATGGTGCAGAAATCTGCTATGAGAACATGGGGTGAAAAAGTACCTTTCATGCAGACTCTTCTCGAAAACGAAGAATTGATGCAACATATTTCTAAAGAAGATATCGAAAAATTATTCAATCACGACAATATTTTCGAAAGTGTTAACTATCTTTTTAAAAGATTAGGCTTAGACTAGTTTTATTGCTTATTCTAAGCAAAGGGTGTTTCCAGTTACGAAACACCCTTTTTTTAGTTTAGACTTATTTATACCAAGTTCCAATATATACCTCTCTAAGAAGGATTTCCAATTTGGAGTATCATTGTTTCTCAGTAATAAGTTTGACTTATATATTAACAGTCAATTTTGTTATTTCACCACAGTAATTGTTTCACTAAATACTTGACCTGCTATAGTAATTTTTAACAAATACTTACCTGATGTTACTTTTATGCCGTTGCTGTTGGTAGCGTCCCAATCAAATACATAACTCCCACTTTGCAAAGCTCCATCGTGTATTGAAGATATCAGAGTCCCATCAACTGAATATATTTCTGCTGCAACTTCAGCAATGGAAAGTTTATCCGGAACTCTGAAAGAAATATGAGTCTTCTCAGAAACAGGATTTGGAGATATTGATATTTTAATATTTGATATTATAGATGGTGTCGCATGGTTTTCATCTATTCCAACAGGTAACATAGGATAATCCACAAGAGTAGCCCTTCCATCCTTATCAGCTAAATATATATCAGTAAATTCGGGTCTGCTTGCTTGCGATAGAATTGTTTCTTCCCACTCTTGGTCAGTATGTCGCTTGAAACCACCGGAAACATACTCGTAAAAACTCAGAACCGGACCAGCAAATGCAGTCATATTACCACTTGCAGTTCTTGCAAAAATCACTGCCATATTTACATCACCTGTCCCAACATGGTATACCCAACCTACTCCGTCATTTCCTTTAAAATCAATATTTGAAGTATGTACATCAGCAACAACATAATCTGATTCCCCGGCAGTATCAGGCGAACGGTAGAACATACGAGCAAACCAGCCATCTAATTCAATTGCACAACCTGCCTCATTTGTATCAAAAATTGACTTTAAATAAGTTACCTCTTCTTCAGTAAGTGCTTCATTGGCTGCGTACTTTAGTGATATGTTATATAACTTGTTTGTTGTTGTCTCTAATGTCGAAAAATAAGAGATAGCAGCGCCTGCGTAGCTCACTTCATCTTGTAATGGAGTAAGCATATCAATAGCATTTTTAGCCAATTTATTCACAGCCAAATAGAAATCAGGTACAGGCTCTAAATATACTTCAGGAAAAGAGCAAGTTACACCACCAGTGTACGATTGTTTTGCGTATAATAGATTATCATGTCTTAATTGAGACCAAGCTGCAAGCTGGCTACTCATTTTGTGTTGCCACCATGCAGGAGTCTTCATAAATTCCGGTAAGTTTGATTCCAATATGTTTTCAGGAGGATTTAAAGTCTTTATAGCATAAAGCCAGTTATTATAGAACGACTTATTCCAAAATGTTTCGTCATAAGAATCAATTAAATATCTACAAGCAGCTAAATTTGATTGGTAATTGAATTTTTCATAGTCTGAATATAGAAAATCACCTGCTGCATTATTTCCAAGTGCAAAGAGTATATCATTCGCTTTTGGCAATGCTCTATAGTTCATTTTATATGGGCTTACTCGGTCAAATACTACATTGGAGAAGACATAAGAATCAATGATAAACCTCTGCCCCATCAAAAGAAATGCAGAAGCAGGTTTAGTTTCTAAGTTAGCATTTGGATCTGTATATAATAGTTGAGAAACTATCTTTTGGTCAGCGTAATCTTTTGTAAGTAATATATTTTGAAATTCTTTAACTTTGTCCATATTTTCTAAGTCACTGTAATCTGTTATATTTGCATCTTGCATCAACTCGTTCATGTTATCCATTGTAACATTATCTGACTCGCCAACTAAGCTCCTAATAATCTCATTAATTTTAGCAAAGTTTTCAGCTGCTCCAGAGCTTTCAGCAATATTTGTCATAATTACTGCATCTAATATTTGTCTTTGCAAGTCTTCTAATACCTGAACATTATCAATCGCTTTTGGACTTGTAAGGTAAAATTCTGTTCTTCCGAGCCACATCATCGATTTGAAATATCTCGACATTCTTTCCACGTCTGTATAATGCCCACGAGGAGTAAGTTGCGAAAAGTCATACATACGAGGATTTTTACTAAATAGCGGTAATTGCACCATAGAATGTTGTTCAATGTAATCCATTAGCTTATCATAATCTTCTTGATTTTCTGAATACAATGGATCTACATCATTATCAGTTAATAACTTATATGCTACTGTCAAGTATAAATCAACATCAAAAGCAGATGTCTTTATTATTTCAGAGTTTGGATTATTCTGTAACACTTGTGGTAAGACAGCTCGCATTTTTTCGAGTGCGTCTTCATATTTATCTATGATATAATACTGTTCAAAATCAATAAGAATATTATCATAGGACTTATGTAAGGCATGTAAAATTAAATCTGACGAAATAAAAACAGGCAAATCTTTATGATATATGTCTTCTAAGGCAGCCCAGAAGCTTGGGTAAGAAAGTCTTTCTGTAACCATAAAGTTTTGTCGATATAAGAGCTCTAATTCATCTTGTGTCAAGCTATATTTTTGTTTCAATGTATCTAGATAATCAATTGTTCCGTTAAACTGAGTTTTTTCGCTATACAACCCGGGAGGATACGTTTCTATCATATTATCAGCATCTGCTGTTTTCATCTTATTTAGAAATGACTGATACTCCTCCATATCAAAACCTTGAGATATTAAAGGTAAAGAGCATAAAAGAATAAATAAAGCGGTAAAAAGATTTCTCATGATAAACTCCATGACATCTATAAATAGCAACAATATATTACTATAGACTCTTAACATATCAAATAGTTACAATATTATATTATAATTTTGTGTTTTAATTTTTATTTCAATCTCCATACTTTTATTGCTCTATTTATAAACATCAGTTTTTTATATATTTGCAACTCCATAAAATATAGGCTAATTAAAAATGGAATTTATTCCTCAAATAGATTTAACCGAATTCGATTACACTTTGCCGGAAAACAGGATACCTCGTTACCCTGCCAGTGACAGAAGCCAGAGTAAAATGCTGTACTGTAAGATTACTGAAGAAAGCATTCATACTCACAAGTTTGCTGATATAGTTGAGCTATTACCTAATGATGCATTTCTTGTGATGAACTCTACAAAAGTAATTGCTGCAAGACTGCAGTGTCAAAAAGAAACAGGTGGCAAGGCTGAGATTTTAGTGGTCGAACCTATCTCCCCGTCTAACGACCCACAAATAACTATGATGTCTCATAGTAAATGTATTTGGGAGTGCATTATCGGAGGTAGATCTATCAAAAACGGAGCTATTCTTAAGCCATTGATAGATGATGCTCTAATATGTGAAGTAATCGAAAAAAACGGCAATAAAGCAAAAGTAGAATTCCGATGGGAAGGTAATCTATCTTTTGCTGAAGTCATTGAACACACTGGTAAAATACCTCTCCCACCTTATATAAAAAGAGATACAGAAGAAACTGACAAAGAGAGATATCAAACAGTATATGCAAAGACTGAAGGCTCTGTGGCAGCTCCCACTGCCGGGCTGCACTTTACAGATGACATATTAAACAAATTAGAACAGAAAGGCGTGAAAAAGGGAGAAGTGCTATTACATGTTGGCCCAGGTACTTTTAAACCAATTAGTGAAGGTGATGTTAGCTCACACGACATGCATAGAGAACAAATATTTGTAGATAGAACTTTCATAGAATCCATTAGCAAATATTATAAATCAGGCAAGAACAACGTTATTGCCACAGGTACTACTTCACTTAGAACATTAGAATCCTTATATTGGTACGGCGTTAAACTCTTACTCAAAGAAACAAGTAACTCTGAGATATACGTACACCAGTGGGATCCATACAGAATATCTAGTCAAAACAAAGTGTTACCTACGTCTTATGAAGCACTAAATGCTGTTTTAGAGATGATGAATCTTAACAAATTAGAACTTATATCAGGCAAAACACAACTGTTTATTATGCCGGGTTATCACCTAAATACAATTCGTGGTATAATCACTAATTTCCACATGCCACAAAGCACATTGATATTGCTAGTAGCTGCTTTTACAGGTAAAAAGCTTTGGCAGGATATTTACAATTACGCCTTGAATAACGACTTTAATTTCTTGAGCTATGGTGATTCGTCATTGCTTATAAAATAATACTAAGTAAACTCAAACAGGTTATTTACTTTATTTAACTTACTACAACTTGAAATATAGGCACAATATGAATAAGAACATACTATTTGGAAAAATAAAAGCTATACTCGTAAATGAAACGGAATTTAAATGGAGTTCGGCTGATCCCGATCTAAATGAAGAAGTAAAAATTTTAGCAATCCGTGCTGCTAAAGGAATGAATAAAGCAATAAGCGATTTAGAATTTTCAGAATTTATCGACTGGGGTATGTCTTCGAATCCTGCTCTCTGTATAGAACAATATTTAATTGGTGAAGCATGGACAAGAAATCTTAAGCTATGGCAACCTAGTCCAATAGCTGCTCTATTATTTGACGAGAAGGTAAGCTTTTTCTGTCTAAACAAATACAACAATCCTGATGGAAACTGGAACGAAGATGCAGCATATAGAGATTTAAGATAGGGCCTATATAAATCTTGGATACCTATTTTTATAAATAAACTTATGCTTAATAAAATAATACAACTGGTTCAAGACGCTCTCTTTTATAAGGATATAGAATTTGCTCAAAAGCTGGGCATACCAACAATAAAGCCTAAATATTAGTATATTTTAGGCTTTATATTGCAAAACTATTTTTATCTGTTATACATCTTATCTATCATTTCAGAATACTTTTCTTCCACTATATGCCGTTTGATACTCATCTTAGGAGAGAGCTCGCCATCTTCAACAGTAAAAGGTTTAGAGAGTAGAGAGAATTTGCGTATTCTTTCAAATTTAGCAAAATCTTTTTGCAGATAATCAATTTCTTGCTTTATATGTCTGATGATTTTGTCGTTACTTATTAACTCAGTCTCGTTATTGAACTGAATATCAAATTCAGTAGCAAGTTCTTTTAATTGGGTAAAGTCTGGCGTAATAAGAGCCGTTACATATTCTCTCATGTCACCTATAAGTATGCAGTGATCAATAAATCGTGACTGGGCTAATACATTTTCTATAGGCTGTGGAGCTATGTTTTTTCCTCCGCTATTGACAAATATATTCTTTTTACGATCTGTTATTTTTAGATTACCTTTATCTGTAAACTCACCAACGTCTCCCGTATGAAGCCACTTGTCATCATCAATTGCTTCTCTAGTAGCTATAGGGTCATTCCAATACCCTTGCATTACGTTAGGCCCTTTAATAAGTATTTCTCCATCTTCAGCTATTTTAACTTCAACGGAATCAAATGGTTGTCCAATGGTACCTATTTCAATATTGTCTGTTTGAATTACTGCTACTACAGGCGAAGCTTCAGTTAGTCCATACCCTTGTTGCACACTAATACCCATTGCCATAAAAAATTCAAATACATCGTCAGCAAGAGCTGCACCACCGGAAATAATGCGGGATAATCTGCCACCAACTTTTTCGCGAAGCTTTGAGAAAACTAATTTATCTGCAAGTTTATATTTTGCATTTAAAGTAATTGAATTTTTTCCTGATAGACGAGAATGTACTCTTTTAATACCAATATCTACTGCCCAATTAAACACTTTTTGTTTTGATGGTTTTTCTTTAAGCATAGCATGGTATATTTTCTTCTTTATTGTTTCTAATAATTTAGGAACAGAGGTGATAATCGTTGGGGAAATTTCTTTTAAATTAGAGGCAACAGCATCTATTGATTCTGCTAAATTAATCTGAGCTCCACCTGAGAACAAAGTATAAAATCCAGAAGTTCTTTCATAAGCGTGACAAAGAGGTAAAAATAGTAAAGTGCTTTCATCCTCTAAATCACCAAAGAAATTATTTGCGTCTTTGATATTTGCACATAGATTGCCATGCGATAACATAACTCCCTTCGGATCACCTGTAGTACCACTTGTATAAATTAGAGTTAGTAAGTCATCTTGTGATATTTTATCTATCTTTCTTTGGAAATATTCTCTATTGTGTTTATTACCTCGTAATTCAACCCCTCTGCTTACCATGTCTTTGTATGATCTAACGGCAGGATCTGGAGTATCAAAATCATCATTGAGGACTATGATTTGTCGAAGTGTTTCTAAATCATCTTTGAATTGCATGACTTTATTAAGTTGAAAATTATTAGAAACAATAATACAAGACACACCGCAATTTGTAAAAATATATTCTTCTTGTTTTGCGGTAAGAATTGGGAACAAAGGAACGTCTACACCACCTATCAGAGACACTGCAAAACTAGAAATAATCCATTCTATTCTATTTTCTGCGACAAAACCGACCCTGTCGCCTTTGCGAATACCTAACTCAAGCAGAGTTAATGCAAAAGCTTCTACAAGTTCTGTTAATCTGGTGTAAGTTAAGTCTTGCCACTCTCCATTATGTTTATATTTAAATGCAACTTTATTCCCATATCTGTCGCAAACTTTATAAAACATATCAGGTATATTTTTAAAGGTAAATTTCATATTCTACTATACACATTGCTACAATTCCTATATCTCCTAAAATAGCAAAATTATTTGTATTTTGGTATTAACATTATTTTTCGCAATCCGCATTCTTGTATTATATTTGCAATAGTAATATATCTAGGAAAATATATGCTTCAAACTTTATATATCAAAAATTTTGCAATCATAAAAGAGCAAAAGGTATTTTTCAAAGAAGGCCTAAACGTTTTGCTTGGCGAAACGGGTGCCGGCAAATCACTAATAATTAGTGCGTTGAATATAGTTGCAGGAACTCGAGCTTCCATTGACGTAGTTAGAAAAGGCGAGCAAAAATCTATAATAGAAGCTGTCTTCGATATATCTGATAATATTATTGTGAAAAACTTACTTAAAAAAAATGATTTGGATGTATTGGGGTCTGAACTAATATTGAGAAGAGAAATAAATAGTTCTGGCAATAGCAGAGCTTTTATTAACGACTCTCCTGCTCATCTCAAACTTATTAAAGAATTTGCGTCAGAGCTTGTAGATTTTCATGGCCAACACGACAGCTTTTCTCTGCTATCACAAGGTAATCATATATCACTTATCGATTTGTGCGGCGTTGATTACCGCCTTTTAAATCATTATAAGACCACATATCAAAGCTTAAAGGTTTTATGTAATGAATATACTGCTTTCCAAAAAAAAGAAATTGAACTGAAAGAACGCGAGCAGTTAGTCCGCTTCAAATTAGAAGAAATTTTATCTGTTGATCCTAAAAAAGGTGAAATGGATACTCTTGAAAAGGAATTAGAAGTTATAGAAAATGCTGAATTCCTAAGAAATTCATGTTATGAAATTAACTATTCGCTTTATAATTCAGAAGGAGCAATTATAGAGAAACTTCAGGATATCCAAAAATCAATAATACAACTTTCCGAATATAATGATGAGTTAAATCAGTATTGTGATGAATTAGAGACCAATATTATATCTCTCAAAGAAATAAACAATGCAATATCTGACTACAAAGAAGATATACATGCAGATGATTATCGAGCCAATGAGATTCGCAAAAGAATGGTCAGTTTAAAATCATTACAGAAAAAATTTGGTGCTTTAGATTTCCTTGTAGATTCTATACCCGGTTTGCAAGCAGAATTAAATGATTCAGAAAATTTTTCTGACAAATTAGCGGAGATGTTGAGCAATATTAAAAAACTACAAATAGATATTGGTCTGTTGGATATTGAACTTGCAAAAAATAGAGAGACTGTGTTTGCAACTCTGAAAAATGATGTCGAGCTTACACTTATAGACTTAGGCATTAAAAATCCAGTGTTCGAGTTGCACCAGATAAAAAAAGATGTAGATAGAGATGCTATCTTTTCAGGAAGAATAAATGAGAATTTTTATTTGCCACATTCAACTGGTATTTCTCAATTTGAATTTTATATCTCTACAAATTTAGGCGAAGACACTAAACCTCTATCAGAAGTAGCATCAGGTGGTGAAGTATCGCGAATAATGCTGGCTATAAAGTCACACATAGCACAAAAAGACAATCTACCTTTAATGATATTCGATGAAATTGATACTGGGATAAGCGGTCAAATTGCTAAAAAGGTTGCTGATAGAATGAAGCTTTTATCTCGTTCAACTCAAATTATTGCTATTTCTCATCAGGCTCAGTTAACAGCTATGGCAGATAATCCCATATTTGTTTCAAAAATAGAAAAAGAAAGAAATACCTTCTCTAATTCACATATTCTAAATAAAGATGAATTACTTACAGAAGTAGCTAAAATGCTTGGTGGAGACAAACTTACTGATAACATACTGCAAACTGCAAAAGAACTAACAAATTATTAAAAATAAAAATATTATCTTAGCGTATTATCTTGTACTCTTTGATTCATAGGTATATGTGCTATGTATAACAACAAATATTATAGTCTTGAAAAAATTACAGACTTTTTGAAAGGTAAAATAAACTGCCTTGAAGTCAATAAAATCAGTGCTGCTTATGAAATGATGCAGGAAGTTTACGAAAACAGATGCGGACAGGATGGTATTCCCTATTTCAATCATTCTACTCGTGTATGTGGCATCCTTATTGACGAACTTAATCTTTATGATACAGATGTTATCATATCTGCTTTGTTACATGATATTTACGATAATCAAGATACTATTTCAGAAGAGATTATTGATTATAACTTTGGGGCTTATGTTGCATTTCTTTTAGAATTATTAAAAATGCAGAAGGAAAATACTGATTTCATGTTTATGCAATACATAGATAAAAAGACTAATGAATCAAAATTCCCAGGCGATGATGTTCTTATATTAGCCTTAGCTGAACAGTTAGAGAAGATGAGAAGTCTGGATAACACTCCGCAATTCAGGCCGCATATTAAATTAAAGCAAATAGATGACATATTTCTACCTATTGCTAAAATGAGTGATAACGTGCGAATAGCCTATCTAAAAAATCAATTAGTTAAAGAGAAAAACAAAATTGTAGACTAAATTTATTTTTCTTGCTCAATTATTATTAAGCCTTGTTTGTAGGATTTAAATAATATATATCCTGTTGCAAAAACGGTCGATAATAATAGCGAAAGTATGGCTATTATCTTTCTTGAAGGAGATATCCTTTTGTATGGTATTGCTGCTTTATCTAATACTTCAATTACAGGAATATCTTTTTTCTCTTGTATTGCTTCTTGATGTTTTTGAGTTTCAAGATAAAGAATTACTTGTTCTAACACTTTTCTTTCTCTCAAAAGTCTTGCGTAGTTTTTGATTAAATTAGGCACCTTCACTAAAGGAAAAGCAAATGCGTCTGTTGAGGTCAAACCTCCTGTCTGTACATTATTATATTGATTTTCAAGTGTTGCTACTTTATTGCGCAACGAAATAATCTGTGCAGACCCTTCTTTAAGCTCATTCTCATACATTGATAGTTCTACCTTAGCTTCTGCTAACTCTTTGCCAACTTCTATCGCTTGTTCTACTATAGCGGTTGTTTGTTCCTCTATAGAAAAAACCTTGTTGTCACTTTGAAATTTTTCCATAGCGTTTTCAATTTTTTCTAAGTCAGTTTTATAATTATTAATTTCATTCTCTATATAGACCCGACTTTGCTTAGCTGAACTTATACTTTTTTGTCGAAGTACATTATCTAAACCAGTTATAGCTGAGTTAACTATCTCTGAAGACAATTTTGCAGTATTGATTTTTTCTTCTGTAGAAGGAAAATATCCAGTCTCAGCTACAGAATAAACAGAAATAATACCACTTGTTTTTTCGACTACAACATCAATATTTTCTCTGATATAATCCAACCTAAATGTATTATTCTCAAAATCTGAATATGGAGCAATTTCTTGAAGATGTAAGTTTGTATTAACATAATCAGCCACTGATCTACTAGTCAAAATGTCTGCATAAACTCCACCTTGGTTAGATTTTCCTAATCCACTTAACATCATTCCACCTGCGCCACCAGCAAATGATTGAAAAAATGAAGATAATCCACCACTTTCTTTATTGGTTGGTGGCATCAATGAAGAATACGCTTCATACTTATGAGGTAAAAAATAAGACATTCCGATCATAAGTAGAGTAAAACTAAAAATTATTAGAAAGAATAATTTCTTTTGATTTAAAATCAGTCGATATATTATGCTTATACTAAAACTATTATTTTTCATGTGTCTTTTACTTCGAGATTGTGATTACAATGGCAACAATTGATACTAACTGTGTTACCACAGTCAAAGATTGAGTGAAAAGGTCAGTAAAAGAGTATTCTTTTTCGGGAGGTACAAGAATTACATCTCCGGGCTCAAGTTTATAGTCTAAATTTTCAGCTAAAAACTGTTCCCCTTTTTGCTTGGTAATAATAGTTTCTGATTCGTCGGCTCTAAAACCATATCCACCTGCAGCATTGATATAATCTGAGTAATTATAACCTGCCTGATATGTAATTAGCCCAGGGTTGTTAACCCTACCTTGAACATTTATATGGTATTTTTTCTTTGTAACAATAATAGAGTCTTTATTCCTAAGCTTGATGTTATTAATATTTGAAGGGTCCTTCAATAATTCTCGAAAATCAATAGCCATAGAGCCTTTTTTTTCTGTCTTTTTTGCTTGAAAATATCTTGATTCACTTTCAGACATCTCTGATGGAAGCATCTTGCTAAGACGTTCCATTTCTAAATCTTTGATTTCTAATTCTTCTTGACGGATAAATTCAATATGGTCTAAAGAAGCATACTCGGTAAACCCTCCGGCTCTTTTGAGTAAGTCATAAACTTTATCATGTTCTTCATCTATAGCATATTTGCCAGGATATAGAATTTCGCCGTCAATTACTGCATATTGTGTTTCAGACCAATCATATTTCTTTCGGATATACACTCTATCCCCAGACTGCAAACGCATATCATTTGGTAGTTTGGAAGAACTAAATAATATATTTCTCCAACTATTTAAATCTAAATAGTTATGTTCCAATCCTGTAGGATTCATACGAACAACTTCTACAGAATCTAAATTAGAACTTTGCAGGAAACCTTGGGCAAATTTGATAAGAGTAGATAGTGAATCACCATCCATAAACTCAAACTCACCTTCCGAAGGGACTTCACCATAAATCCCAATAAGAATATTATCTGCACTTGGTGCTACAATAATATGATCTCCACCGAGCAAAGTAGGATTTTGAGTTTTATCATCTAACTTATAAAATTTTAGTAGATCAACGTTAATTCTCGTATTCGATTCATCTCGGTATAAAGTGATATTTCTTAAAGAGCCGTTAAACTTTAAGCCTCCTGCTTTGTCTATAGCTTCATTAACTCTTTCAGCAGCAGTTGCCTGCACAGTGGAAGGTTTACCTACTGTGCCACTAACAACTACCTTGAATTTTCTAATATCTTCTAATACAACATATACTTCGTCAGTATTGTAGACTGATTTTATTTTTTTTATCATTTTAGCAGTAGCTTCAGCTAAAGTATTCTCCTTTACGTCTACTCCACCTATGCCTCTTAGTAAAATAACTCCGGAAGGAGAGACAGGGGCTTTGAATTGAATAGTTTTGGACGTATTTATAAGAATCGAAAATATATCGTTAGGACCAACGATATATTTCTCAGGGTCTATTTCTTTTTCTAATAGACCTGCATTTAACTTTACATTCTCTTTCATGTAGTCAAAAGCTAAAGTATCTACTTCTTCTTTTGTTGCTCCGGAAATATAAGAGTTATCAAGTTGAGCATGAGATTCCAATGTAAATAGAAAGGCAAAAATAAGTACAATAAGATTTCGCATATTCTTTTGTTCAGTATATTTATGATTGACTACAAAGATAACAAAATTTATAAATTTATTACCCGTTTTACAAACATTAGTTCAAATATTGCTATATTTGAGTGAAGTAAACATATATGGAGATCAAATGCAGAACTTAATTGAATTCATCAAAGATACTGCCGTTGAAGCCGGAAAAATTCTTAAAGAAGGTTATGGAACTAATTTTAAAATTTCCAGCAAAGATGGAAAAAACAACCTTGTCACTGAATATGATTTCAAATCTGAAAACTATATTATCACTCAGATTAAGGAAACTTTTCCTGAAAGTTCAATCTTGGCAGAAGAATCAGGTAAGACCGGAGATATTATATCTGATAAAATAAATTGGATTATTGATCCCTTGGATGGTACAGTTAACTTTGCTCACGGTATACCACTATTTAGTGTTTCTATCGCTGCTGAGCTGAAAGGTGAGATAATTGCAGGTGCCATCTACCAACCAATATTAGGTGAGCTTTTTTGGGCAGAAAAAGGTAAAGGTGCATTCCTTGATGGAGAAAGAATAAGTGTCTCTTCGATAAATGAGTTTGATAGAGCTTTTCTTGTAACCGGATTCCCTTATAATGTATCAGATAATCCATGCAACTGCGTAGACTTATTTGTCAAAATAGTTCAACAAGGAATACCTGTACGAAGACTTGGTTCTGCCGCTCTTGACTTAGCTTATGTTGCTGCCGGTAGATTTGATGCATTTTGGGAGTTAGAGTTAAAACCATGGGATGTTGCAGCTGGCGTACTAATAGTTAAAGAAGCAGGTGGCAATATAACTCAGTTTGATAATACCAAATATACTGTGTATGATCAAACACTATTGGCATCAAATGGCTTGATACACGAGAAAGCGTCGTCTGTGTTGAATACATGCGTTAGGCAATGCAATGAAAGTTAAAATATTTTACATGAGTGGAGCAGGAAATACTTTTTTTGTTTTCAAGACAGACGTTGATAAATCAAATAGGATTGATGTAGATAGTATTGTTAATAAAATTATTCAAACCCTATCTGTTAATTATAAAATCGAAGGGATTATGTCTGTGTCTGCTTCAGCTGATTCAGATTTTCAAGTACAATACTACAACCCTGATGGTAGCTCCGGAATGATGTGTGGTAATGGTGCGAGGTGCGCAGTCTTTTTTGCTAATTACATTGGCATCTGTGATGCTAGTAAAACCGAACTTCAATTTGATATGGCGAAAACCATTTACAAAGCTGAATTTACTGATCGCGGAATTAGATTATACTTCCCTAAACCAGCTAAAGAGTTATCCAATAAGTCTTTGCAGATGCACAATAATAATCTATTATATGACTTCTATGATGTTGGAACAGAACATATATGTATTAACATAGAACATTTCACAGAGCATTCTATTTTAGACAATATTGATTTAAATCTATTTGCTAAACCTATACGGCATCACAAAGAATTTGCACCTGATGGAGTTAATGTTAATCTTTATAATGTATTATCCAAAGAACAGATACAGCTACGTACTTTTGAAAAAGGTGTAGAGGCTGAAACCGGTGCTTGTGGCACAGGTGCTATATCTACTGCATTATCTGCTTATAATAGTAATTTGATATCATTTCCAGTAGAAATAATTCCTCCATCAGGCGAATCATTATGGGTAGATATTTATGATGAAGGTATGATTTTAGAAGGACCTGCCAAAATTGTAGAAGAATTAGAGTTAGAGGTATAGAGATGCATGCAAACTATTTTGTTCAAAAAGCTCAAGCAATACATAACAAACTAGTCCAATATAGAAGACATATTCACCAAAATCCTGAATTGTCTTTTGAGGAGTTTAATACTTCAAAATTTATTCAAAATAAATTAGAAGAGCTCAATATAGAATATAAATTATATGGGAAAAATCCTGAAAAGCCCAATAATTCTGCTACAGGAGTTCTTGCACAAATTGGTAATGGTGGCAAAGTTGTAGGATTGAGAGCAGATATTGACGCGCTGCCACTTACTGAAGAAACCGGGTTAACATATAAAAGTCAAAATGAAGGAGTTATGCATGCCTGTGGTCATGATATGCATACTTCTATGTTATTAGGCGTAGCCGAAATTCTAAAAAATATTGAAGATGACATAAATGGTACTGTGCTATTGATTTTTCAACCAGCAGAAGAAAAACTACCCGGTGGTGCAAAAGTTATGCTTGAAGAAGGAATTTTTGATGATATTAAGCCAGATATAATGCTTGGGCAACACATTGACCCTCAAGGCAAATTAGGAACTTTAGCTGCATGCAGTGGCTCGACTATGGCTTCCACTGATGAACTTCACCTAACAATCAAAGGTAAAGGATCGCATGCAGCACAGCCTCATTTAGGAAATGACCCTATTTTAACAGCAGCTCAGATTGTTATAGCTTTTCAAACTCTAATTAATAAAAATCGTAATCCACTTGATCCGGGAGTTCTTACCATTGCATCTCTAAATGCAGGTAATACAACTAATATTTTTCCTGAGAATGCATATTTAAAAGGCACATTAAGAACATATAACAATGAGTGGCGTTTTGAAATGCATGAGCATATTAAAAAAACTATTCGAAATATTTGTGACATCTATGGCTGCGATTATGAGTTGAATATAGCGAAAGGATATTTACCATTAATCAATGATCAAGATACAACGAATTTTGTAAAAACTTATGCGGTGGATGTTTTTGGTAAAGGAAATGTGTTAGATTTTGAGCCCAAAATGTGGGCTGAGGACTTTGCATACTTTGCAGATAAAATTCCTTCTACATTTTTCTATTTGGGAGTAAAGCCTAATGATACAATATTACCCGGCTTACATAATCCAAAGCTTGCTCCCAGTGAAGATGCTTTATCTTTAGGAACTGCAAATATGGCATATTTAGCTTATAAATATCTTACTCAATAATAATCATTTTTAGCCGGTATGATAATTAGATATACCGGCTAATCAAACAAATTTATCTGGCTAATTCGCGTAACTTATTTATATTATCTTGAATATTACCTGAGAACACGCCGGAACCACTTACCAACATATTTGCTCCTGCATCAGCGATAATCTTTACATTATCAAGTTTTACACCTCCATCTACTTCTATTTCTACATGCTCTAAATTGTTAGAATCAAGATAATTTCTTAACTTGGAACATCTTTGTAGAAAACTGTCTATGAAGCTTTGCCCACCAAATCCTGGATTGACAGACATTAGCATAATAAAATCGCAATATTCAGCTGCTTCGAAGGCATATTCCAATGGAGTAATCGGATTTAGAACTATACCCGCTTTGACATTAAAACTTTTTATTAACTGAATGCTTCTATGAAGGTGATGTGTGGCTTCTACATGGATAGAAATCAAATCAGCTCCTGCTTCTGCAAATGCAGGTACATATTTATCAGGATCTGAAATCATTAAATGACAATCTAATGGAATATCAGTTTTGGGCTTTATAGCTTGAACTACCAAAGGACCAATAGTTATATTTGGCACAAAATGTCCATCCATTACATCAATATGTAGTAATTCTGTGTTGGCTGCCTCGCATTGTAAAATGTCTTTTTCAAGATTAGCAAAGTTGGCAGATAAAAGAGAAGGGGCAATTTTGATTTGATGCTTCATTATTATACCTTTTGAGTTTTAAAATTCAAAATCCTGAATTTTAGTATAAATGAAAAACTAATATTCAGGATTTTGATTTCCCACATATCGTATACAAAAATACGAATTTAAAGCATAATATTGATTTGATTAGAAAGAATTATTCAATTTCTTTTTTTGTTGATTTTGATTTTTTCTTTTTGTCACTTTTTTCGTCCTTAGACCATTCTCGCATAAGATTAATTTGCTCTAAAGCTTTACCAAAAAGAGTATTTTTAGGATATTTACCATTTTTATCAGGTTGTCCGGCTTCTATTCCCATCAAAATTGGAATACCATCCTCAATTTTTTCCATAAACCATATTTTAAAATTACCTTCTTCCACAGCATCTAAAAGCTCTTGGCACATCATTAAATCTTTTACATTTTGTTTTGGAATTATGCACCCTTGTTGTCCATTAAAGCCTTTCTCTTTACAGATTTCAAAGAAGCCTCTCACTTTTTCGTTTACTCCGCCGATAGGTTGTATATCGCCTTTTTGGTTGACTGAACCAGTAATTGCTATAGATTGATTAATTGGTGTGTTTGTCAGTTCAGATAAAATTACATAAATTTCAGCGGCAGAAGCACTGTCACCATCAATCCCTCCATAAGACTGTTCGAAGGCTAAAGAAGCAGTAAGAGACATTGCTTTCTTTTTAGCAAACCTTTCTCTTAAAAATGCAGAAATAATTAGAATACCTTTATTGTGGATTCTGCCACTCATATCGGCTTCTCTTTCCACGTTAACTACTCCTTTATTTCCTGCTGATATAGATGCGGTAATTCTTGCAGGTTTTCCAAAAGACAGAATACCATTATCATATACAGTTAAACCATTTATTTGCCCTACTCTATTACCTTCAGTATCTATCAAAGTAGAACCTTCAAGTATATGATTTTTGATTTTGTTATCTATCATATCATTTCTTTTTCTACGCATATTTAAAGCAATATCTACGTCTTCACGTCCTATATATGGACTATTCTCAAGCTTGTCATAAAAAGCAGCTTCTCGAACTACGTCTGCAATATCAGAAAACTTCAATGTCATTCTATCTTGAGAACCTGCTTTCTCTACTGCCCATTCTGCAATAGCAGCTACTCCGTCAGGTTTGCAATGTGGCAAGTTTTCTTCATCGCATAATTTAGAAACAAAACGAGCCAAATTATCTAACATATTTTCATCATTTTTAGTTTCATAGTCAAACTGTGCATTGATTTTAAAAATCTTTTTAAAACCTTTTTCGAAATGATATAATTGTTGATAAAGAGTTTGACCACCAATAATAACAACTTTTACGTTTGCATTTATTGACTCCGGTTTAAGGTAAGATTGAGAAATTTGAAAGTAGGCATCCATTGTTTGTATTTCTAACTTCCCATAGAGTAATACTCTTTTTAATGCCGGCCATACTCCCTGCTCTTGAAATAAATCAACGGCATTCACTATTAAAAAACCCTGATCTGCGCGAAGCAAAGCTCCTGCCTTTATTTTAGTAAAATCAGTTCTCCAAAAACCACGGCTGTCAAATACTTTTTCTATGGTACCAAATAAATTTTGGTAAGACGGAGTAGTCTCTATAACTAAAGGTGCATTCTCTGTATTAGAATTATCGAGCACAACATTTACTTCATAAATATTGAAATATGCTTCTTTGTTTTTTTCAGCTTCAGGTGGATTCTGAGTGGAACTCTCTCCCTGTACAAAAGGAGTAAGATTATTTAGTATATGATTAATAACTTCATCTATATAGATATCTACTCTGTCATTATGGAACATATCAGCTACTTCGGAGAAAACAGATGTAACAACTATTTCTGCAGAAGCTTTATCATTTTTTGTCAATGATCTTTTGAACTCTTTCATCAGTTTCATACCTGATTTAGCAAGTTCAAATATTTCATTATGAAACTTTTTCCAGAGTTCTTTTAGTTGACTTGCTTTTTCATAGCTCAATTTTCCTTCTTCCACTAAATCATCAAGTGTTTCAATTTGAACAGGTTTATTATCAATAATAGGGAAAACCTCAGGCTGTACTATCCCTTGCTCTGTCTCTATTTGACCTCTAATAAAGCCATGCGGTTTTATTTTTTTATCAAACTCAGAAAGTATAGATCTTTCCTTTTCTTGGTACTCTTCTACTATTTTTCTTCTTGATTGCTGATAAGAATCTTCTTCGAATAGTTTAGGTATTCTTCGTTTTAAATATGATATAGCATCGCCTATTGCTCCTTTAAATTCTTTTCCTTTGCTTCTTGGCAGTTTGACTAAAATAGGTTTGTCCGGGTCAGAAAAGTTATTGACATAGCAATAATCATATAATTTAGGTTTTTCTGTAGTAGTAGTTTCAAGTATTTGTTTGACGGTAGATAATCTACCGGTACCTGATAGCCCTGTAACAAAAATGTTATATCCTTTTGCCCTTAATCCTGTCCCCATCCGTATAGCTTCAACAGCTCTCTCTTGACCAATTATTCTATCTAAATGTTCTAAATCTTTTGTAGTCTCAAACTGAAAAGCATCTTCCGGGCAGTTCCATCTCATTTGTTCTTTAGTGACTTCTAGTCTTTTAATATCTGTCATCATTTTATTCCTTTTGTAAGTATTCCGAATAGCTTATACGAACATAGGTCACGTATTGTTGCTAAAAATGATATTTATTACTATTATTTTATAATGAGTCAAGATATAAAAAAAAAGAGCATTTAACAAGTTCTTTGTCAAATGCCCTTAAAGATAAATTTGGATATTATTTGCCTGAGATGAATTGCTCTGCGTAGTACTTAGCTGTAAGTTTTTCGCCCGTAGCTTTTTCAATCATATCGTTCCAATAGTATTTAGCTCCCGGAGCAAATACTTTATTTTTAAGGTAATTACCTACTTCAGTGTTGCCATAGTATGAAGCAGGATCAGAATATTTTTGATTCAAAATATTTATTTTGATATAATGATCTAACTGAGAAGCAAGAAGTTCGCCTAGTAAGTAGTTATGATAATAACACGGAGAAGTAGCAATATGAGTTTTAGTTGCCCAATCCGGCATATTCCTTCCTTCAGGTTTTTTAATCATTTGATATTTTTCGACGATATCCCACCAAAGTTGATTCAAATCCTGATCAGGATTATTATATAGTTCTTTCTCGAATCTGTACATAACCTGAGCCCATCTGCTAAATACTAATTGTTCAAGTTTCAATATTTTAAATCCTTCCGGAGCAATTTTAGCAGCTTCTTTTTTAGAAACACCAAGCATATTTTTCATCCAGTCAGAATTAGAAGACATTCTACCAAAAAGCATAGCAATAGCTTCTGTAGTAAAAGTATGTGCTGGTGTTTTTAAAGTCCATGGCAAGGATTGATCATGATATTTGAAATATACTCCATGACCGTATTCATGAAGCATAGTATTCATCCATCCGGCATTATCAACAACATTACACAATATTCTAATATCTCTATTATCTCTGTCTATATCAGTACAGAATGCGTGTTGATTTTTACCTTTTTGCGGAAATAGACTACTTTTTGCAACCAAATCTTCAATTGGCATGCCCAAAGAAGCATAATAGTCTTCAGTAAGTTTTACCAAGTCTTGACCTTCGTAATATTTATCTAGATTTAGCTCATAAATCTGAGGAGCTTCCTGAAAATATCTGTTTTGGTAGTGCCAAGGCATCAATTCTTCAGGTTTGATATTTAGACGTTTTGCAAGATATGTATCAATATCATTTTTAAGTGACTTATACTCATCTCTCGTAAGTTTGTCTAATTCATCAAAAATCTGTTCAATCTCTTTAGGATCCTGATCACTTAATGTAAGAGACATTTCGTGATAATTCCTGAAACCTAATGATTTTGCAGTTTCATTTCTTAATTTAACCAGTGTAATAATATCTTTGGCAACTACATTACCAAGCTCTTTATGTGCATTCCATGTAGCTTCAAGTTTTTTATTATCTGTTGATTCTCTGAGTATAGACTCTATTTGATTATCATCTAATTCTATTCCATTAACTGTAGCTCTATATTTAGAATATTGCTCTGTAATTTTACTTTGTAAAGAAGTCATTCCTTGAAGCTTAATAATATCAGTTTGATTTTCCAAAAATGTATTAAATAGCATATCAAGCCTTCTTTGTTGAAGGCTGTCAGTAACCATTCCTGACTCTTTAAATTTTTTGAGCTCAGCAAAGTAATTTTTATTTGCCACCAATTTATTGTATTCGTTTTCAAACTCTTCGGAACGTTTATAGTCATCTTCTGAGCCAGACACTGCGGCATCAAAATATGATAAAGCTAAATTTCTATATACTACTTTCATTTCGAACTCGATTTTAGTAGCGAGTTGGTCGAAATCATTAATCATTTTAGTAATTTCCTCTTTATTTTCTGTATTCATTTCACCTTCTTTACTTTCGCTGCAAGCGACAAATAGTCCTAGAGAAGACGAAATCAAAACTGCATTTAGTATTGATTTAAATTTCATGGCACTTCACCAATGTTTATAAAAGAAACAAAAATAGCATAATATTCACTATTATAAAAGAAAAGTCCTAACACTAACTGTGCAAGGACTTAAAATACTTTTTTATCTGATTTTTACTTGTCTTTAGGCATGCAAATTTCAGTAAGAACACCATTTGTAGATTTTGGATGTAAGAAAGCGATTAACATGTCGTGAGCACCGTTTCTTGGAGCTGCGTCAATTAGTCTGATATCTTCGCCTTTCAATCTTTCCAAATCTTTAGAAACGTCATCAGAATTAAAGCCAATGTGGTGAATACCTTCACCTTTTTTAGCAATAAATTTTGCGATTGGAGAAGCTTCGTCTGTTGGAGCTGTAAGTTCTATCAGAACATCACCAACTTTGAAGGAACCAACACTAACTTTTTGTTCTTCTACTACTTCTCTGTGAATATCTTCAAATTGGAAGATTTTTTTAAACAATTCGATTGATGCATCCAAATCTTTAACTGCAATTCCAACGTGATTAATTGATTGTATCATGATGACTCTCTTATTTTGTATTTTTATAAACAAGTTCAACTTTTTTCAAATCATCTATAGTGTTTACTCCCTGCAATTCTTCAAATTCTGCAACCGGGAAAGCCATTACTTTATGGTTCTCTCCTTTGAGAATTGAAATAATATCAGTAAGATAGTACTCACCTTGTGCATTATTAGGAGTTACTCTATCAAGTGCATGAAACAAAAGAGCTTTATCTACAAGAAAAACACCGCTGTTGATTTCGGTAACTTGTTTTTCGAGCTCGCTAGCATCTTTTTCTTCAGTAATTTTAATAAAGTTTTTATCTTTATCTCTTATTATTCTGCCGTAACCAAATGGATTATCAGTATAAGTAGATAGAACGGAAACTACTGAATTGTTTTCTTCATGAGATGCTACGAATTTATCCAGAGTATCTTTTGTTAGTAAAGGTACATCTCCGCATAGAATTAGAGCATCACCTGTAAAATCTTTTAATGATTCTTTAGCTTGTGCTACTGCATGACCTGTGCCAAGTTGTTCTTCCTGAACAGCAAAACCACAGTTTGAGTAATCAGATTCATTTATATAATCAATTACTTTTTCTTTGTAGTGGCCAACAATTATTATTTGTTTTTCCGGATTTAGCTGAGTGGATGTATCCAATACATGCCCAAGTAAAGGCTTGTCACACATTGGTACGAGCACTTTGGGCAAAGTTGGATTATTCATCCTTTTTCCTAAACCGGCAGCGAGTATGATTGTCGAAAGTGATTTTGACATGACTATTCCGGTTTTGTTACAGAAACTATATCGTTATTTTCGTCAACCAGCACAACAGTAGGTTCAAAGTTTTCAAGCTCAGAATCTTCATAATGACCATAAGTGATGACAATTATTCTGTCACCAGGCTGACCTTTTCTTGCTGCTGCTCCATTGAGGCACATTTCTTTTTTGCCTCTTTCACCAGGAATAACATATGTTTCGAAGCGTTCGCCATTGTTAATATTAACAACAGAAACTTTTTCGTAAAGTTTTATATCTGCTAAATCAAGCAAATCTTGATCTATAGTTAATGAACCTTCGTAATTCAAATTTGCATCAGTTATTGATGCTCTGTGTATTTTAGATTTAAACATGATACGTTGCATCTAAAAAAACTCCTTAGAGTATAATCTGTGCACAAAGTATGTCAAATGCAAGTTACATTGCTTTTAAATTGAAAGCAAAATATTTTGCAAAGAAATTTGACATAAGTTTTACTATGACTGAAATAAAATGTTTATTTTGCGTTATGTTAATACAAAAAGGACAACATAACTATGCAATTCAAAACTCTGTCTATTATAGTCGTAATGCTGATAAGTCTATTGTCTATTGGACATAGCTCTGATTTTATACTAATTCAAACTGTTGATTTAAATCAGAAAACCAAAGATATTTTCAAGAAATCATACTCTACCCAATTTTATAATAATAAGAAGCAAAAGCTCGGCAAATTTTATGCATTAGAGATTCAAGAAATTTTAAGCTTACCTAAAGGTATCGATACCAGTATGGTTCTTATTGAAATGGAAACCAAAAATGGGCAATCCATATTATGCTCCTATTTCGAACTATCAAAAAAGATTACAGCCATCCCGCCTCTTTATTTAGTTGATGAAGTAACCGGTTCTACCGGAGACACAATTAAAATATCAGAAAATATTGAAGGAGAAATAGTTTATGATGATTTGGATAAAGAGTTGAAAATTGCCACAGTAAAGCGAGTTTATTGCCAACTATCTAAGATTACGAAATCTAAAATTTTAGTTTTTAAAGCAGGCACTATTATATTTCCTATGGATATTTGCGATCGACGCTGGTTGACTGATGTTATCAGACTTAAAATATATTTATTTGAAAAATAGTATTATTTCTGCTAATTTGCTTTTAGTAGTCAATAATTATAATTTTATCAAATCAAATTAGAGTGGAAAATGAGAAAAATTGTAGAATGTGTTCCTAATTTCTCCGAAGGCAGAAATAAGGAAACAATAGAAGCAATTGCAGAAGCGATAAGAAATACTCCCGGTTGTAATCTTCTTGACGTAGATCCGGGTTATTCTACAAACCGTACCGTATATACATTTGTTGGTGAACCTGAAGCTGTAGTTGAAGGCGCTATCAATGCTGCAAAAGTAGCAAAAGAATTGATAGATATGAGAACACATAAAGGCGAACACAAACGCATGGGTGCACTTGATGTTTGTCCTTTTATTCCTGTTGCTAATACAACAATGGAAGATTGCATTGAATTAGCAAAAATATTTGGTAAAAGATGCGCTGAAGAATTAAATATTCCTATATTTCTCTATGGAGAAGCAGCACAAGAAGATAAACGCAAAAAGCTTCCTAATATCCGCGCCGGCGAATATGAAGGTATGGCTCAAAAAATCTATAATCCGGAATGGAAACCTGACTTCGGTCCTGCAGAATTTGTTCCAACTTGGGGTGCATCTGCAACCGGTGCCAGATTCTTTTTAGTTGCTTACAATGTTAATATTATCGGCACTAGCAACCAGGCTCATAGAATTGCTCTTGACCTTAGAACAAACGGTCGTGGCACAGATCAACCTGGTCTATTGCAAGAAGTGCAAGGTATGGGCTGGTTTGTAGACGAGTATAACATGACTCAAATCACTATGAACTTAACTAACTATAAAGTAACTCCTATTCACGTAGCTTTTGAAGAATCTAAGAGAATAGCGAAAGAACTAAATGTAGCTGTTGCAGGATCCGAACTAGTTGGCCTTGTTCCTTTAGAAGCTATGCTTCAAGCTGCAGAATATTATATGAAAAAAGAAAATCTATTTATAATAGATGAAGAGCAAAAAATTCGTTTAGTTATCGAAAGATTAGGTTTAAATTCAGTTGGTAACTTTGATCCTAAAAAACGTATCATAGAATATTTAATAGCAGAAGAAAGAAATGAACCTCTTGCAAGCATGACTGTTCGCGCATTTACTGAAGAAGTAGCAGCTCGTTCTTCTGCTCCTGGTGGCGGATCTGTAAGTGCTGCTGTTGCAGCATTGGGTACAGGTCTTGGAGCTATGGTAGCAAAACTTACTCATGGTGTAAGAAAGTTTGAACATTTAGAAACAGAACTCAGAGAAGTTATACCTACATTGCATAACGCAACTCAAGACTTAATTCCAATGATTGATGCGGATACAAATGCTTTCAACGATTTTGTTGATGCAATGAGAATGCCTAAGGCAACTGATGCTGATAAAAAAGCCAGAACTGCAGCGATGCAGGCAGGTTTGAAAAAAGCAATTCTTGTTCCATTAGACACAATGAAAAAAGGTAATCAAGCTTGGGATAAAATGGTTGATGTTGCTAAAATCGGCAATATAGCTTCTAAATCTGACGTTGAAGTTGGTGCGAGAGCTTTAGAAGTTGGTATCTGGGGTGCATATAAAAATGTACTTATCAATATGCCTGGGATCGAAGACGAAACATTCAAAGCTGATATTTTGAAAGAAGCAGAGGCTATGAAAGTACGTGCAGAAGAAAAATGCAAAGAGATATTAGATATCTTATCAAATAGAGATAAGTAATATATATTACAATCTATTACAATGCCTTTCTGAGGTTTCAGAAGGGCTTTTTTATTTCTCATAATCTTTTTATAAACTCTAATAATTATATTCCAACACTTCGACTCGCTTTGCTCGCTCAGTGACCTTACTATTTGAGAAGAAATCTCACTTAATAAAAAAGCCCCTAACTAAAATAGTCAGAGGCCAAAATAAATCTATAGACTCAAATATGTTTACTTGTTGTTTTTCATGAATTTATCCATGAAAGCTACTAGAGCTTCAACAGAAGATTTAGGGCAAGCATTATAGATAGATGCTCTTACACCACCAACATCTCTGTGACCTTTTAGGTTAGTCATATTTTCTTGTTCTTTAGCTTCTTTGATAAATTTAGCTTCTAATTCAGGAGTTTGAAGATTCCATGTCACGTTCATCAAAGAGCGATCGTCTTTGTTAGTTACAGTTCCTTTGTAGAAATCGCTATTTGCATCTAAGAAATTATAAAGTACAGCAGCTTTTTCTTCATTCATTTTTTGAATAGCAACCAATCCACCATTGTTAATTATCCATTTCATTGTTCTACCCAAAATGTAAATAGGTAAACATGGAGGAGTGTTGAACATAGAATCTTTAGAAGAATGAGTTTTATATTTCAACATTGTTGGAATATTTGTGTTCGCTTCTTCTATCCATGATTTTTTAACTACAACTAGAGTTACACCTGCAGGACCAATGTTTTTCTGAGCACCGGCATAAATCAAAGAGAATTTAGACCAGTCATATTCTCTGGAAAACATGTCAGATGACATATCAGCTACTAACGGAACATTACCAACTTCAGGAATTTCTTTAAATTCAGTACCGAAGATAGTGTTATTAGTAGTGTAATGCACATAGTCAGCATCAGGACTAACTTTAAAATCTTTAGGGATGTAGTTAAAGTTTTTGTCTTCAGAGCTAGCGATTACATTAGTTTCGCCCAAGAATTTTGCTTCTTTAATTGCTTTAGAAGACCAAGCACCAGTATTGATGTAGTCAACTTTCGTTTTCAAAAAATTATGAGGAATCATTGTGAACTGCAAAGAAGCACCACCACCTAAAAACAATACAGAATAGTCATCAGCAGACAAGTTCATAATAGAAAGAACATCTGCCTGAGCTTCTTTGATAACTTTATCATAATCAGCAGAACGGTGACTCATTTCCATAATTGACATACCAGTGTCATTATAATTAAGAACTGCGGCTGCAGTTTCTTCTAATACGTTTACAGGTAAAATTGCAGGACCTGCACTAAAATTGTGAGCTCTTTTCATTTCAAAACTCCTTTTTCTATATATTTGTATAGGATATTGATTTCCAAATGCAAGTTAGCATTTTCGTATATCATTTCATAAAAAAGTATTTCAAATTTGGAAAATTCGTGGTAGCATGACAGATATAGTATATATATTAGTTATAATATTTTTTTCTTCATTTGTAAGATCCATTTTTGGATTTGCAGATGCCCTGATAGCTATGCCACTGTTGCTATTAGTAACTGACATTTCTCTGGCATCACCTTTAGTTGCACTTTTCTCTTCTTTGATAGCTATTGGAATTATACTGAAAGATATTAAAAATGTAAAAGCAATTTTTGATCTGCCGATGCTCGCTGCAATTATTATTTTTATTCCTATAGGAACTTTCCTGGCAAGCAGCATATCAGAAGCTTTAATAAACATAACCTTAGGCTTAACACTCATAGCATTTGCCTTATTTAAGCTTTTCTATAAAAACACATTGAAGATTCGTATAAATAGTGTTACAAAGTATACGATTGCAGTAATAAGTGGGCTTTTAGGTGGTGCGTATAACGTCAACGGCCCTCCTATTGTAATATACGGTACAGTCTCGAACTGGAATCCGGCAGAGTTTAGAGCAAGACTTCAGGGCTTCTTTTTGCCTACCAATTTGGTAATATGTATCACACATTATGCAAATGGCTTATGGACAGCAAATCTATTTCAAACATTTGCTATTTGCTTACCTGTTGTCTTAATTGCCTTCGTCTTTGGAACTTATGTAAATAAAAAAATCAGTGTTACAACATTTAATGCCGCAGTATATTATTTGCTATTGATATTGGGATTATACTTATTTTTAAATTCATTATCATAAACATGGATTTTCAAATTATTATTTTGATATTTTCCAAAATATTTTGGGTACTGATGCCTTTTTGTTTATTTTTGACTGTCTAAGTTCTTAGAAATACAAAAGATTATAGACTTAAATCATATTAATTTTAACCTATATTTTTCGAGGTCATCATGAAAGTGTTAATTTCTGACGGAATGCATCCAGACGGACTAAAGATTTTAAAAGACAATGGTCTTGAAGTAGTTGAACAATTTTACGAACCTGCAGACTTAGTTGCAAACATCAAAGATTTTGATGCAATCGTAGTAAGATCCGCTACTAAAGTACCAAAAGACGCAATTGATGCAGGTGTAAACTTGAAAGCAATTGCACGCGCAGGTGTTGGTATCGATAATATCGACCATCCTTATGCAAAAGAAAAAGGCATTCCTGTTTTAAACACACCGGGAGCTTCTTCTGTTTCTGTTGCTGAATTGGCAATCGCTCACATGATGAGTGTTGGTCGCTTTTTGCATAGAAGTAATGTAGAAATGAGAGAAGGTAAATGGCCTAAGAAAGACTATAGCAAAGGCAGAGAAGTTACAGACAAAACTTTAGGTTTGTTTGGCTTTGGTGCAATTGGTAGAGAAACTGCAAAACGCGCTTTAGGATTAGGCATGAAAGTTATTGCATTCGATCCTTTTGTTAAAGAAACTGACATGGATGTTGAAATCGTATCTAAAGACGATGTTTTAACTAAATCTGATTACATCTCTATGCACATGCCTTTCATCAAAGAACAAGGTTCTGCTCTTGGTGAAGCAGAATTTGCTAAAATGAAAAAAGGTATGGTTTTAGTAAACTGCGCTCGTGGCGGCGTTGTTTGCGAAAAATCTCTACTTATAGCTTTAAATGATGGTACTGTTGACTTTGCTGCAATTGACGTATATGAAACTGAACCAGCAGGCGAAGCTCAACAAGCTTTGATTAACCATCCAAATGTTTCTGTTACTCCTCACATTGGTGCTTCTACTGTTGAAGCTCAGGTTAGAGTAAGTACTGAAATTGCACAGAAAGTTGTAGACACATTAAAAGCATAATAATATAATATTTTAAAAGGGATAAATGATATGGCTGTTTTTCGTCCATTCAAAGCATTTAGACCTGCTAAAGGAAAAGCAGGTGATGTAGCGGCTTTGCCGTATGATGTGATGAATTCTGAAGAAGCTCGTAAAATGGTTGAGGGTAAACCACTTTCTTTTCTTCATGTAGGTAAACCTGAAGTAGATTTGGATCCAAATATTGACCACTACTCTCCTGAGGTTTATAATAAAGGTAAAGAAAATTTACAAAAACTTATTACTGATGGTAATCTTGTTGAAGATACAAAACCTTGTTTCTACGTTTATGCTCAAACGATGGACGGCAGAACTCAAAATGGGTTAGTTGGTTGCGCTTCTGTTGACGATTACTGGAAAGATGTTATCAAAAAACACGAAAAAACTCGTGCCGTTAAAGAAGAAGACAGATGTAACCACGTTAGAATAACTAATGCTCACACTGGCCCAATCTTTTTAACATACAAAGACATTGACGAAGTTAATGCTATCGTTGAAGAGGTTAAAAAAGGTGAACCGGATAATGATCACGTTGCAGAAGATGGCATACGTCACCAATCCTGGTTGATAGATGACGATGCAAATATAGAAAAGATTAATACTCTACTTGCCGGAGTGGATGCTTTCTATGTTGCTGATGGTCACCACAGATCTGCTGCTGCAGCTATCGTTGGTCGCGAACGCCAGGAAGCTAATCCAAACCATAAAGGCGATGAAGAATACAACTTCTTCTTGGCTGTTCTATTTCCAGCAAAAGAACTTTATATTATGGATTACAACCGTGTTGTTGAAGATCTTAATGGTCACACTGAAAAAGAATTCTTCAACAAAGTTACTGAACATTTTGAGTGCAAAGAAGTTGAAGGTCAATACAAACCAAAAGCTAAAGGCGAAGTTGGAATGTATATGGACGGTAAATGGTACTGCTTAACAGCTAAAGATCATTTGACAAAAATTGATGATCCTGTTGAATCTTTAGATGTAGCAATTCTTCAAAATAATGTGCTTAAACCCGTTTTAGGTGTAGAAGATCCACGCACAAGCGATAATATTGACTTTATCGGTGGTATCAGAGGTCTTGGCGAATTAGAAAGAAGAGTAAATTCAGGTGAAATGAAAGTTGCATTCTCTATGTTCCCAACTTCTACAGATGAGTTGATGGATATCGCAGATGCAGGTAAAATTATGCCTCCTAAATCTACTTGGTTCGAACCTAAATTAAGAGACGGCTTGTTCGTTCACTTTTTAGACTAAGTATCTGACTAATTTAGTTTACAAGAGGAGATAGCAAGCTATCTCCTTTTTTTTAATACTAAAATCGGCACTTATCAGTTAATATACCTATGATAATTGCTTTAAGATATATAGTTGTATTTATAATCATGTCTTGCACACTCTTTGCATTAGATGGTAAGTTTTATATAGGTCCAAGTGTATTATATAATCATGTTTTCAATTCTTCTGAGATCCCTCTATTCCCAAACTCTGCAGGATGTGGACTATTTGATAATGGCACTTCAAATTCTTTCTCTTTTGGATTAAATACGGGATATGTATTAATTCCAAATTTTATAGAAATCGACACTAAGTTACTTTATGATTCGAGGGAGCTGGTACTGGAGAAGACAAATAATACCGGATTAAACGTTTTTAGAAATACCGAATATCAAGAATTAGTCTTAAAGCATAAATTAGAAGCATCAGTAAAATATATGATGCTGGATATAGGAGCTAAAGTTTACCCGATAGAATCTTTACCTATGGGTGTTAGAGTAGGATTTGATATAAGCACCGAAATGTTTGGTAACGAATATACTAATACTGAATCAATAGACACTCCAACCGGTATATTGTTCCCTGATGAAACAAGGAGCCATATAATCGAAGAAGGCGAATTGGATATAAATTCTACTAATTATGGTATATCGCTTTCGATATTTTGTAATATTATGCGAGATTCAAGCTTTGCAATTTTTCCTGAGATATCATACAGATATCAATTAAACTCCACTCTTTCCTCCTCTGACTGGTTCTCCAATATGTTAAAGGTAGGCATAAGTGCAGTATGGTATATGAATCTGAGTAGTAGGCCTATCGAAAAACCAAGTCCAGAAGAAACTGAAATTACGTATAATCAGGATACAATTAAGATTGATGATTCTATAAGCATTTCAAATATAAAAATAAATGATTTGAAGTATTTAGAAACTACAGTGACCCAAACTTATCCAATTTTGCCATACATCTTCTTTGATAGTGCATCTGCTAAGTTACCTACAAAAATTACTCAATATAACAAATTTGATAACGAGCCAAATCTACCAAAAGATAATATTCAAATTTATCATCATATACTGGATATTATAGGTTCAAGAATGTCAAAGTACAGCGATAGTAGGTTGATAATAAAGGGTACTACAGATGGTCATGAAATTCCAGATTCAACTCTTAGAATTAATTTAGCAGAAAATAGAGCTATTGCTATAAAAAGATATGTAAATAAATATTATAATATTTCTGATGACAGAATATCTGTAAAAATACAAGATATTCCCGAGAAATTATCTAGTATCGAATATATAGAGGGCTATGAAGAAAATAGAAGAGTTGAACTAAATGCTTCTAATAAAGAACTATTCAAACCGGTAATCCATAATAAATATCAAGAGATTACTTTAAAATCTTACGATATTTTCTTAGAAGCAGATATTGAGAATCCAAATTTAGTTCAAAATCTTGAAGTGCAAATACTGCTAAAAGACAGTATTATATCTTCTGAATTTATAGATAATGTTAAAAATAATTTTACCTATTACAAAACAGGAATTCAAAGTAAGTTGGCTAAATATGATGAATACTCTTTACGAATTATAGCTAGAGATAGATTATCAAATATTGTAACTGTTGAGTCAAAGATTCCAGTTCATTTATCTAAAAATGATTTTGAAGTAGCTCGCTTAAACTTGATTGTATTTGATTTTGACAGTGACGAAATTACACCAACCAACAAAAAGTATTTGACTGATTTTTTGAGTTCACAAATATCAGAGGATGCACAGATAAAAATCACAGGTGCTACTGATTATTTAGGAGGTTATGAATATAATAAAGAATTGTCGCTCAGAAGAGCAAATGCAGTCAGAAATTATGTAGCTAAATATGCAGAACCTAATCAAATTATTTCTTGTATAGGTGTAGGATCTGACAATATTGAATATGATATAAACACCCCTGAAGGTAGGTTCTACTGCAGAACAGTCCTAATAGAAGTCTTAAATCCTATCAAGTAAAGAAAAGCCTATTTAACCAGCATTATAGGCATAGTTTTCGTATATATACCAGCTTTAAAATAAATAATATACATTCCTGATTGGAGTTTCTCAGAATATATATCAACACTGTATTCTCCCCTTTCAAATGTAGTTTCCCCTTCTATCAAAGTTTCTACTTTATCACCTGTATAAGAATATAATTCTATATTAACAGGCACTTTTTCACCTAATAGGAATTTGATAGTTGTTTTATTATTCCATGGATTAGGGTAATTTCTAAACAACATTGTCTCTTCAGATTGATATTTAAAATATGTAATAGAGCACTTGCCCTCACTTGTATAAACAGCTTCTCCTCCACTAGGATATAAATCAATGAACATTAAATCGTTAGAAAGCATCTGACCTATATCTAAACTTAAAGACGAAGTAATCGAATCAGGCACTGACGCTTCAAAAATCACATCAAATAACTTTCCGCGTTTTAGCGAATCTACATTTTCAGCGTAAAAGTTTATTTTGCCCGGCTGATAATCTATGTTAGAAATATTGATAAAAGGATTAGCAATATCAATATACTGCAAGGCTCTAGGATTATAGTTCAAAGTTAAAGTAAAGTTTAAATCTTGAAGCCAATAATCAATATGGTCCAAAGTAGTTACTACATTAGTATCCAAGTATACCGGAATAGTGATTCTTTCACCTAGTTTTGCATTAAATCGGGGAATAGTTTTGATCAAATCAAATCGGAATACTAAAGGTAAGTCCGGTGCAAATCCAAATCCATATAAGCTTGATGAATCAGTTATATCACATGGATTATTACTGAATGGATATATAGTTCTATCTATTGTGTCTTTAGATTTTGGGCAATATAACAATTCAATCAATGCAGAATCCCCTACATCAAATAATGTCTCTAAAGGAGGTATAGAAGATACTATCTCGATGTCTGTTGGTAAATCTAAAATATTAGCAATACTAAGAGGTGTATCTCCAGTATTTCGAATACTTATTCTCCTTGACACGCAATCTAATATTTGTACACTGTCAAAATTTATGATCGTAGTAACTTCAAAATCAGGTTCTAGAATTATGACATCAGCACTGTCATTAGTAGCTATAATATCATATAAAAGGACTTCCTCAGTGTCAAACGATATAGAATCAATTTTCAATCTTAGTGTGTCTCTTTGCTGCAGTTTAGAAACAAATTTAGCATAATATAAAGGCCGTAAAGAGTCAACAGAACAGAAATTTTTAAGCGTAATAGCCTTACCATCACTTAAGGTGTCAGTGAATATTATTTCAGGTATATAGTCAAAGCAATATTGAGATAAATAATATGATTCTCCGCCAACTAAGTCTAATCTAGTTGTATCGTAAATCAATTTCATTTTAACATCTGCAATCTCAGCAGGTATTTCTCTGGATGTATAAATAGGAACATATAGTGTGTCACATGTTTTCATCCTAAAAGTATCCAAGACTACATCTGTAGAATCAAATCTTAAATTCAAAGCATAAGCCGGAGCGAAAGAAGAGCCGTACAATTCAATGGTAGAATCTAAATCTACACAAGGTTCAGAAAAATGCAAAATCATCTTTGCAAAGTAATCCCTCACAGCACGTGGTTTAAAATCAACTCGCAAAGTAAGTACTTGGTTAGTATCTAACGATAAATTAGTAGATTGACCGGTAATGGTATCTATAGCAGAAAATACTCTTTCATTAGGTTGAAACGATATAGAATCTATCTTGATTGACTTCTGACTCGGATTAACGGCAATTTCAGGAATAATGATATCTATATACCTTGATGGAGCTAATGTATCTACCCTAGTAGGAGGAAAGGCGACATAAGTAGGTGATGCTTCAAAAGTCAAATTTCTCTTACCTGCCAGATACACTGTAAAGTCTCTATTCCATGCCTGCCCGTGAGAATTTAGATGAAGAGTAGCGTCATTATTAATAAAATCTCTAGTAGATGGATTACCAGGACAGTATGTTACGACTAAAGTATCAAAACTATTGGCTGGAATTTCAAAAGGTAGCTGCGAGCTATTTAACATATAATATGTAGAAGTCCATGAGAAAAATTCAGGATATGGATTTGCCGTGTTAAAATCATCAATCCACACAGAATCTATAATCATCGAAAAACTATTGGAACTATTGATTAATGTTATAGTTCGTTCTTCACAATCACAAGACTTGATATATCCATAGCTAATAGTGCTTATAGGGACTTCTAAGGGCACTATAATTGCAGTGCCACTTAGTGTGCCGAAAAAAGTAGAAACACATGGAGAAGTGGCTTCTACAGATATATTGCCAGTGTAACGTTTTGCTTCAGTAGGTACAAAATCTACAATCACCATTATTGTATCTTGAGGTGCCAGCGTTTTATTAAATCCAACAGGGTTCGGATATATTATGATGAAACCTTCGGAAACATACAAACTGTCTATATTTATATCAGTTTCAGAAATATTCTCAATAGTAAGAGTATCACGTTTTATATCATTTACTTCAATTATACCATATTTTGTATCTTCAGTTATATAGATCTTAGGAATTACGGAAGTGCCATATAGTTTGAGATGCCAATCTACTCCACTATTATCTTTGAAACGGAAAAATGCACGATCTCCCCTATCCTTAGTTAAATCATTGGGAACATAAGAAAATACAAAAGTTACTTCTTCTCCAACTGCTATATTTAAGCTATTCGGAGGAGAAATAGTTTGCAAAGTACTGTTATCTAAGAAAGCAAATTTATTACTTGGATCATCTAACACAAAAGAGTTTAACACATAAGCCTTATTGCTTGTATTTTTAAAAGAAATAGAATCAATCTTAGCGTCACAGGCAAGTATATTGTCAAATGTTAAAATGTTAGGATTGTAACTAAAAATCTCGTATTGTCCTTTGCCTAATAATGGTATACAGTCTGATTCATAACAGCGTTTTTCTAAATAGCATAGCTGATCGGTATAAGAAGAGTCTGCTGTTGGTCTGAAAATAATACTTATATTTTTTGTTTGGTTTGGTGCAAGGTTTAAATCTTGACCAGAAGCAAAAAAGAAACCATTTCCATATCTCAAATATGTTAGTAAATTAACAGGTTCATCGCTTAAATTAGTTATAGGAATATCTATTTGCTTTTCCTGCCCAATGATTACAGTTCCAAAATCAACTTGCGTATCTTGAAATGCCAATTCTGCATAATATCCCTTTCCTTTGACTTCTATCTTCTTTTCTATGGTGCATTCACCTGCTTTAATAACAAATGTAACACTATCAGTAAAAGTCCCCTGAGCAGTGGGCAAAAATCGAAAATACTGAATATAGTTCCCGTCGTACTGGTCGATGTCCAAAGGAAAAGAAAATGTTTTACTTATAAAATGAGTTGGGACAATAATTGTATCTATTATTATACTTTCTTCTTCTATAAAGTCATTATCTTTTGTCATATTTTGCCAAATATATGATTGCGCAGGTGTTATATAATCGATACATTCAGTTCCAAAATCAAAAGAAGTTATTTCATTTTTGCCACTTTCAACTGTAATCCTAAATACCTCAATTATATGTCCTTCTAATTCTATATATCTCGTAGTGTCACACTTATCATCAGTAACTACACGTAGAGAATCATAATAGTCTCCGGCTATGTCTATATTATTGAATCGGATAGGAATATCAATACATTCTCCGGGATTTAGTTGAATCGGAAGTGGCTGAGGCAAAAGAATTTCAAAAACATTAGAATTAGTAGTAAGTAAATCTTGAATTTCTAGAACTCTGCCTGTACCAACAGCATTGCTATTATTACATATTTTAACACTTTGTGTAAAATCTCTGACTTCTTTGCAGTTAGATTTGAGTATGTTAAAGCCAATAGAATCAGTGCTATAAGAAAACTCCGTAAAACGTGTAATATCCATTTTGAAGCTATTCCAATCTCTGCACCTGTTATTACTGTATACATCAAGTATAGAATTAGCTTCTCCTACAAAGTCAGCATCCAGAGTTAAAGAAAAATTCTGCTCTTCGAATTGATTTAAAGTAAATCTTTTTGTTGGCGAGATAGTGTAATTTTTTGAATAGTCTCCCCTCAATCTTATAATTACATCTTTAGGGCAAGAAGAAATATTTTCCACTTTAAAATTATATATCCTTTGATAGTCACACACGATAGTATCTTTTAAAGGTAACTCTTGATCTAAAGAGGTAACAACTAATGTGTTTTGATAGTATCTTTTGGATGGTGTACATGCAGCACCACTTCTTGCCAAACCAAAGTTTCCGTTTCCGGAAGCATCGCAAATAATATAATTATCCTGTGTTTCATTATATCTATGATATATAATAAGTCCGGTTTCATCACCATCTAGAGATTCATCTTTTTGACAAAACATTCTTTCTTCTTCAAATATTTTATCCCACAACCTAAACTCATCTATCTGACCTAAAAGTGTCCTGTTATCGCTCAAATTATCGGATAAAGCATTAGTTGAACCAATTTGTAAGTTCAATTCAGTATTCGCTCTTTTTCGAAGCTTCTTTATTGGATATTCTGTATTTATAGCGGAAGTAGCTTGAACTCCATCTATATACAAAGCAATTTCAGAACTATTTCCATCAAATATAGCATATATATGATGCCATGAATCGAAATAGGAAGAATAATCGGCAAAGCATAATGTGTTATCCAAATATCCTTGATTACTATTTTCTCCGTTTAGCATAAACGAAAGCTGATTATTTTTATCAATATAAATTGCCCAGACGTCATTATAATCCTCTCCAGGCCCCCATATACCGGCTATATATTGTGTTTTTCCAACCTGTTCTTCAGCCTTTAACCAGAAATCAATCGTCATACTATCAGCTATACCTTCAAGAGATTCTGTGTCTTGCACTTCTAAATAGTGCGCTCCTTTTCCGGATGAAACGGCAAAAGTTATTGCATTATGAGTACATGTTCGAATTGAATCACACTCCTCAAAAGCAAAAAGATTAGTAACTGAAAGCATAGCTAATATGTATAACAAGATTTTCATTTATTTTGTAACGATTAGTCTTTGAGTAAAACTTCTGTTAGTTGTTCTAAGATTTACTAAATAAGAGCCTGATTGCAAAGTTCTATTTAGTGAAACAGAATATTGTCCAGGCATAGAATCTTTATTAAATAAAATGCCTAATCTTTGCCCTAATACACTGTAAATTTCAATTATGACTCTATCAGGTGACTTCAATTCGAATGAAATAGTAGTGTTCTGATTTGTAGGATTTGGAGTAATTGTAAATGGCACATTGCCTGAAATAACTAATGAATCTGACACAGAAGTATCTCTTGGGTTTAATATGTTCAACGAGGTTATCTGTTCGCCAAATACAGCAGTAGTCTCTTCTTTTGAAGCTTTAAACCAAGTCTCAAGCATGTCAACGTAAACTCTTCGGAAATCATAATTTTTCAGAATATTGCCATATTGATCAAAGTCCGTCAAACTTGGAGCTCCTTGCTCTTTGTAATATCCACCATTGATAAATTTATCATTGCCGGCGAAAACAAATTGCATCGAACCACCGCCATGATCAGTACCACTACTGCCATTTTCAAATGGCCTCCGTCCAAATTCAGATATAGTCATACCAACTACTCTATCTGCATAGCCAATTTGTTTAGCATCATCTAAAAATTCAGTAATAGCAGAAGATACTTGCTGCAACAATGTCCAATGCTGACCAAAGCCATCACCATCTGCCTGTTTTGCATGCGAATCAAAATTAGAAAGTCTTACAAAGTAAACTTTAGTTTTAAGTCCACCTGCAATCAGAGAAGATATTATTTTAAACTTTTGAGCTAGTTCGGAAGTGTAATCAACTTTTACTTTAGACTTGCCTAAATCCCAAGCTTCTTTAACAGCTTTCGCATAATCTTCAGATTGCTGGGCAATAACATGTACGTAGTTGAATTCTTCCTCGTATAAAGTATTAGGAGTTGGAAATTTAGGTAAAGATGAAGCTAAACCTTGTCCATTTTCAAAGAATGTATCAGGATCATCAACCGCAATTCCCATATAGCCTTTGTTGCTGTTCAGAAGCATTGAAACTGTTCCGTCTATTTGAATTGCCATTGGATGCTCTGGTATTTCAATAGGGAAATTTTCTAGTTTATTAGAAAAATATCTACCCAACCAACCTTCCAATAACCTCGGATAATCATCTTCTGAATTGGGAGTTATACCTGAATGCCAGATGTCTCTGGACTGAAAATGTGACAAATTAGGATAGTTATACCCAATGCCCTGCACAACAGCTAACTGACCATTATCCATCAAACCCAGAAATCCGTCTTTGTGAATATCTCTAATCAGTGCATCATTGAACCATAAATCAGATGAGCCAAACTGTGTAGCTTTATCTTTACTTACAGAAAGTGTAGGTCTTAGATTAACATAATCGTCTTCCTGATCAAAAGGAATGATAGTATTTAGTCCATCGTTACCACCAAAGAGCTCTAGTATGACAACAATAGAATCATCTTCTTCACCCAATATTTTATCATTGTCTATCTTTTTATAAAGCAAATTACCTTTGACTATATGTGGAGCTAATACTGAACCTGCACCAATTATTGCACCCGATTTTACAAAGTCTCTTCTTTTCATATTAGTTCTCCTTAAGTCAATTGAAAATCTGGTGATTTAATAATTTCAGTCAACAGATTTCTTATTCCTTCTGCTACTGTACCATTAGTAATTTCTTGCTCCCAATTAGATATTTCTATACCATTGAGTAATATTTCTAAGTAGTCAGTTCTTCTCTTATTTAACACAGCTACAGGTAACCAGTGTTGTAATAGAGCATCGAGCAACATATCTACATCTGTATAATCTTCAAACTTTTTAGCCAGCGTTACCAAGTCAGGATCATTTATCTGTTCGAGCATTTCCAAGCCATATTTAATTCTAAGAGGAAATGTTTTTGTAGAGATCCAAGTTCTATATCCTGCCCAACTGCCTACATTTGGTGGGTCATATAAGACTTGCTCTAAGTTAAATATTGCATTTCTGGAATTTGCATAGTTCAAATCAAGCAATCTTTCAAGTCCTATAATATATTCGGGAGGTGTTTTTAACTGGCAACCACGAATATTAGCATTATAAAAAAGTTCGCTGGTA
Organism: Chlorobiota bacterium; assembly: GCA_041596515.1. GTDB lineage: Bacteria > Bacteroidota > Ignavibacteria > Kapaibacteriales > UBA2268 > JBFHIJ01. The sequence continues at coordinate 3,995 of JBFHIJ010000004.1, read as the reverse complement.
AATATAGTTTTAAATACTTCAATAGTACTGAAATCATTTAATACAAATGTCGTAGTAAGTTCTTCAATAAAAGTATTATCAACAGAGCCAGGATTTGAATAAACAAAATATTTGTAAGCTTTTTCAGATACAAATTTGCCTATTTTGCCACCACGTTTATCAAAGAGTATGTTAATTAATCCTTTGACTTCCTTTTCTCTAACTTGGAATTCGTTATTAGAAGCATCATCTATTGCAGGAATAGTAGTGTTCATAATTGTTTTAGCTTCAGTGTCATGACTGTCTCTGTCAAAATATGTTTCATGATATCCATTTGGATGTGGCTCCTGAGCATATGCAGCAGTACGCCACCCGGTCAAAGCTCTGGAACCTTCTCTAATGTCACCTTCGGTATAGTTCCCAACACCCATAGTAAAAAGTTCCATCAACTCACGCATGAAATTTTCATTTGGTGCTTCCTTAGTACTATAAAAAAGGGATTGATAAAGCAACATCGCCCCATCAAGCATTATTTCTTCGGATATAGTTTTGTAATCAGAAAATATATTTTTACGAAGAGTCTGATTATTTCTATATATCAGAGGAGGAGGTATCAAAGATAAAGTATCGTAAGTAAACTCTATGGTCCAAACTGTAGACCAGAACAAAGTAAATTTTTCTTTTAGTTTTGAGTCTTCTAAGCGCATTAAATCAAGCCACCAATTAATAAACTCATTGTAGCGTTGTTTTAATCTGTCTTCTGCTTGAAATCTAAGCTCTACAGTCCCCTCTTTTAGAGGATCGATGTCAGGAGTATCAATCCAATTTTGTAGTTGACTGCTCGGGACAGCTACTTCTGTACTGTCAGAAATAATTTTATCTAATGCTACTGAGGGTAGCAAACCGGAAATACTTTTAACTTGCTCAATACTCGGAGCAAAACCCACCCTTCTAAGTAAATGATATGCATCCTCTTTACTTAAGGCTGATGTTTTTTGTTCTAAAATTGAAATAGGAGTGTCGTTATTGACAAAATTCAATTTTATAAAATCTCTTCTTTTCATACTTTTCACCTGTGATTAGAGTTATAGTATATAGCGTTATATACAAGAGAATATTTTATACAATAGGTTATAAAATAACTCGTTTCATGCTTTTATAATTCATCTTAAATCAATCCAAGGAAATTATGAAATATATACTAGTTCTCTTGTATGTATTATTTGTAAGTAATATTCTATTGTTTGCAGAAGATACTGGTACAGTTTCCGGCATTGTCTATAGTGCTTCCACAAATACACCATTGCCTGGAGTTTCTGTTAGTCTTATAGGAACTAAATTAGGAGCTAAAACTAATAGCCAAGGTAAATTTATAATTGAGAAAATACCAGTTGGGATGCAGGCTCTAAAATTTTCAAGTATTGCCTATCAGACTATTATTAAATCTGATTTATATGTTAGTGGTGTAAAACCACTTTTTATCGAAGTAGAGTTAATTGATAAAGTTTTTGAAACTGATAAAATTCAAGTCAGAGCAAGCTATTTTAACAAACGAATTGAATCATCCACTAGTACTCAGTCTCTTAACAGTGAAGATATAAGAAGAGCACCGGGAGTCCAAGAAGATGTAATAAGAGCTACCGCCTTATTACCCGGAGTAAATGTAACCTCCGCCGGCAGAAATGATTTAGTAGTTAGAGGAGGTGCACCGTTTGAGAATCTATTTGTTGTGGACGGTATTGAAGTGCAAAATATCAATCACTTTGGATCCCAGGGATCTACCGGTGGACCTCTATCAATAATTAATATTGATTTTGTAAAAAATGTTGACTTTTCGTCCGGTGGTTTCGGAGTAAAATATGGCGACAAAACAGCTTCTATTACAAATATTACACTTAGAAACGGTAATGAAGAGCAATTTGGAGGTAAAGTCAATCTATCTGCCACAGGATTTGGTTTGAACTTAGAAGGTCCTTTAAGCGACAAAGGTTCATATCTCTTTAGTGCTAGACGAAGCTATTTAGACTTCATTTTTGATGCAGCAGGCCTATCATTTGTACCGCAATATTGGGATTTTCAGGGTAAAGTTAATTATAAGCTTGATTCTAAGAATTCACTTTCTTTTGTTGCTATCTCAGCACTGAATAACGTAAAACTAAATAATGATGATTTAGACAATCGTTATGACAACTCTAGAGTAGCAGTTCCGGAACAAACGCAGATATTTTCAGGTCTTACATGGAAACATCTATTTGAAAGTGGATACTCTACCGTTACATTAGGTCAGTCATTTACTGATTTTTCTACTTTTCAAAATGATTCTAATTTAGTACAAATATTTAAAAATGTGTCTCAAGAAACAGAAATGATTCTAAAAGCTGATATAGATTTAAAATTAAATGATCAGTATGATTTAGCTTTTGGAAATCAAACAAAGTATGGAGCAAATCAATCTTATGATATATTAATTCCCGGCTTTTTGAGAACTGACCACGACGGAATAGAACAAGCTTTATCGGTTGATACTAGCTTCAATACAGTAAAAAATGCTACCTATGCTACAATGAATGCCAAATTTGGTATGCATAAATTCTCTTTTGGGGTTAGAATGGATTATTTTAATTTTACAAAGGAGAATGTATTTTTCTCTCCTCGAGCTTCTTTCTCTTATTTTATCAATCAAAATTCTACCTTAGTACTTAGTGCAGGACGCTATTATCAGTCTCCATCGTATATATGGCTCATTGGCGCAAGTAATCAAGAACTCAATCCAATAAAAGCGGATCAGTTAGTCTTATCCTACGTACACACTCCTATGGAAGATGTAAAAGTGCAACTGGAGTTTTACGGGAAACTTTACTCCGACTACCCTGCTAGAGTATATAGACCTCAAGCAGTATTAGCTCCTGGTGGCTTTAGTGACATCAGTTTAGATATTCCTTTTGGTTTAGAACCACTATCGAACCAAGCTGAAGGAAGAGCTTACGGTGTAGAATTATTTATACAGAAGAAATTAAGTAAAATCCCTATTTATGGACTTTTAAGTCTAACTTTCTCAAAGTCAGAATTTAAATCTATAGAAGGGATATATAGACCAAGCAGATATGATAGTAGATTTATTGCTAACTTAGCTTTAGGATGGCGAATTAATCAGGATTGGGAGTTAAGTGGAAAATTCAGATTAGCGACTGGCGTGCCTACTACCAATTTTACAGAAGATGGAAATATAGATTATAAGAATTACAACGAAGGTGAACGCTTACCTATTTTCCATGCTTTAGATGTAAGGATTGATAGACGTTGGACATTTTCGTCATTAGGACTCATTACTTATATAGACATACAAAACATTTACAACAAAAAAAACACTTCCGGTATAGATTGGAATTATAGGGAAGGCAAACAAGAACTAAAGGTATCTTCTTTAGGTATATTACCTAGTATTGGGATCAACTTAGAGTTTTAATAATCGAGTAGGAGGAGCATGATTATTTCATGCTCCGACCTCTCACACCACCGTACGTACCGTTCGGTATACGGCGGTTCGCTAAACACGACACTTCAGATATAGACCTTCAAGGCTGGTATATCCCAAGTTTGCAAGATAGTCATTCGTCAAAGTAGTGTGCAAAATTCCGCTGTGTGCTACTCGGCAATATCCCTTTCGGGTATTACCGTTGCGGATTGCGTTAAATTGTGTCATCCCAAGTTTTGCTAAATTTGCTATCCTTGTTTTCACTCGCTTCCACGTTTTCCAAATGCACATCCGTAGCCTAAAGCGTGACCAACCATCTATGATTCTCAAGTTCTTCCTTCCATCGGCAATTTTAAAGTAATTTATCCAGCCTCGTGTCATTATATTAATAAGACTGAGTCTGTAGTCCATACTTATTGACCACCGCCTTGAAGTCAAATCTCTAATTTTAGATTTAAAGCGTTGATAACTTTTATCGCTGATTCTTATACGCCAACATCTACGGTTGTGATAGAAGGAAAAACCAAGTAACGAGCTTTTG
>JBFHIJ010000003.1:0-149788 GCA_041596515.1 Chlorobiota bacterium | reverse complement strand
GCAATGTCGAAGTGTGGGAAAAACGCGCCTATAAGGAATGTAAAAAATAAGGATGTGATTTAAAAAAGTTGTATCTTTAACAATCACATCCTAGAATTTTCTTCTATAGAAATAGAACAGACAGAGTTTATTTTACACTACAACATAAATAACATGCTGTAGCTTTTAGCTAAATATTATCTATAAGTAACCTTTATTTTACACTATCAATCAACTTTTGGATGATATCATTAGTGCTGATGTTTTCTGCTTCTGCGCTGAAATTAGTTACGATTCTATGGCGAAGAACAGATAAAGCTACTGATTTGATATCATCTATTTCAGGTGAAAACCTGCCTTGAAGTGCAGCTTTTGATTTTGCACCCAATATCAAATACTGAGATGCGCGAGGCCCGGCACCATAGCTTAGATAATCGCGAATATATTGCACATCACTTTCTTCAGGTCTAGTTGCACGAACTAATTTAACAGCATACTTGATTACATTATCAGCAACGGGAACTCTTCTTATAAGCTCCTGATATTCGATAATTTTATTACCATCTATGACTTTATTTATTTCCGGCTTGTACTCGGCTGTAGTAGAGCGTACAATATCCATTTCTTCGTCAAAAGTAGGATAGTCTAACCATAAGTTAAACATAAACCTGTCTAACTGAGCTTCCGGCAAAGGATAAGTTCCTTCTTGCTCTATAGGGTTTTGAGTAGAAAGCACGAAGAATGGCTCTGCTAACTTGTAAGTAGTGCCGGCAGCTGTAACTGAGTGCTCTTCCATGGCTTCCAACAGTGCGGACTGAGTTTTGGGAGGAGTACGGTTGATCTCGTCAGCAAGCACGATATTTGCAAAGATAGGCCCTTTCACAAACTTAAAGTTTTTAGCTCCTGTAGTCAGGTTGTCTTCAATCACTTCATTACCTGAGATGTCGCCCGGCATAAGATCGGGAGTAAACTGGATACGGCTAAAATCTAAGTCTAAAGTGCGAGCTAATGTTCTAATTAAAAGCGTTTTTGCAAGCCCAGGCACGCCTATAAGCAAGCAGTGGCCTTTTGCAAAAAGTGAAATAAGTAACTGATCTATAACGTCGTGCTGACCTATTATAACTTTTCCAATTTCAGATTTTACCTGCTTGATGGCGGCTGCAAGCTCAGCAACAAGCTGCGTGTCATTTCTCTCTGCCATGAATTCTCTCTTCGATTTATTTTATTTGTTAAGTATCTGTTTTCATAAGAGTTATACGTAAAAGTATTATTGTAGTTACCATAAAGTAAATGAAAATAATAATTTAAACTCTTATTGTCTAAACCAGATTTGTAATATACAATTCAATTTTATCTTATTCAAGAAGAGTATTGACTAAGTGGGTATATTAATAGAAATCTATAGATGTTTACTTGGCTCATTAAGTTGGTAGGCTCAAAAATTTAAAATATACCCAATGCGGGTATTTCATCTTCGACACTTCGACAAACTCAGCACATCGCTCGCTTTGCTCGCGGTTATCGAGCTCTGCCGAGATGCAGTGACCTTGCAGCGGGTTTTAGTAGTGCTATCCTGATAGTAATTTTCAGGTATCATCATACCAAACGGATAGTAATCATTTTTAGAAAGAACTTTTATGCGAGGCTTCCAGCCATCTGTCTCATATTTATAGTCCGAAAAAGTTAGACGCACATTGCCAAGGTGGTCTGTAAGTTAGCGTGACAATCACTCTATGTGCAGGGCTTTTTTTCCTGCGTCTATGGTATTGCTTATGCTTGACAATTCCTTTTTAAATAAGAAACTCCAAATTATATACCCTAATGGGAAAGACCTGGAAGCAGCAAAAATAAAAGGTCTGCTTGTCTCTAAATATAAATTCAAAAAGCAAAATATCAATTGGCTTGAAGGTCAAAACAAATTAGGCCTACCATTTTTAGCAAGAATCCTAGCAGAAAAGAGGATATAGGTATCTACAAGTTTGTTAAGCGAGCGAAGCGCACGTCTAAACCTGCTATATTGGAGTTGTAGGTGGGATTCAAATCAGATCAAAAGATACAACACTTAATCTCTTCTTCTCATGATTACACTTAATATTATTTATACTAAAATCGTATATTGTAATTTGATATTAAATATTATATTCCTGATATCATGAAATTATTAACTCATTTCAAAAGACTTATACGTAAACTATTATATAAATCATGTTATAAAAAGAAACAAGAAACTAAAGATATGAATGGACATGTAAAAGAATATCTGGAATATTTTGCCGGAATAACAAAACCAAAATATGCAGTAATGATCACAGGTAGCTGGGGGTCGGGCAAGACTCACTATATAAAACATCTTATAAAAGAATGGAATAAAAATAAAAAATCACTTAAAGTAGAAGATAAAGAGATAAAACTCAAGCCTATTTACATAAGTCTTTTTGGATTAAATAAAACCTCCCAAATAAATGATGAAATGAGGAAGCAACTTTTTCCTATACTATACTCAAAGTACGTTCAAAAAGGCAAAAATATATTAGCCGGGATAACTAAAGCTGCATTAAGAGTTGACATAGATATTTTCTCAGAAGAAGGAGATAATAAAAAAGATGGTCAGATTTCTGTCACACCTGATATAATGAGCATTTTTGAAAATGACGAACTTACAATTAAAGGCAAAAAAATTATAGTATTTGATGACCTGGAAAGATGTACAATCCCATTAGCGGAAGTTCTTGGCTATATAAACTACTTTATTGAACATTATGATTGCAATGTGATAATTATTAGTGATCAGGAGAAAATTAAATCTGATGACAATAATGAGATAGAAGATTATAAACGGATAAAAGAGAAAATCGTAGGGCAAACGTTAGAGATTCAATGTGATGTAGAAAGTGCGATTCAAGAGTTTATTGAAGAAATCGGAGATAAGTCAGAAGACAGTATTAAAATACGGACGGATCTCTATGCTCGTAAAGATTTGATAATAAGAGTATTTGAAGCCTCTCAAACTAATAATTTACGTTTACTAAGACACTGTCTGAAAGATTTAGCGAGATTTATTAAGCATATTGATAATCAGTATGTTAAACATAAAAACTATAAGGACTTTTTAGATAACTTTATTTTCTTATTTGTTCTAGTTTATATGGAATTTCATTCTGGCAACCAAAAATATTTTGATGGTAGCGAGTTAGAATATGAGAATATTCAGAACGATAATTTTAGAAACACAATGCAAAATATTGAAAATAAATATATAACTTCGAAAAATATATTCGTTGTTAAATATTATGATTCAGCTTATCCATCAGCCTATTTGTGTAGCTATTTTAAAACAGGTGTTTTAGATAAAGACATACTGGAGTCTGAACTAAAGCAAAATGGTTTTTTCTCTTCTTATACTCTTCAACCCTGGGGAAAGTTGTGGAGATGGTTTAATTTAGAAGAAAAAGATTTTAAAAAAACAAAAGATGAGGTCATTAAAAAATTCTTTAATGATAAAGACTTTGGACTTCGAACAATCTTTCAAATAACAGGAATTTTATTAAGCTTAATTCAAAAACAACTAATTGAACAAACAAAAGATGATATTGTTAAACGAGCAAAAGAACTGATTAATTTGAGAGTTAAAAATATTCCTAAAAAGGATCGATATTATATATATAAAAAAAATAGGTTTTATGATATTGAAAAATATTTTGATGATGCAGATAATGTAATTCTCGACAAGTTAATAGCTCATTCAATAACTGAGCTGAGAAATTATGAAAAGAAAGAAGAAGAAACTTCAGTTAGCAACTTGATTTTCAGTATAAATGATGAATTAGATAGAGGAACATTTTACAATAAATTATATGAAATTACTGGTATTTATGGTGAAGTCAAAATTCCAATATTTAAATATATTGATGGTGAAGTTTTTGCAAATCATGTAAAATTCTTGAAGAATAAAACTATCTTTTCTTTTGTTCAAATCCTTAATACTATATATCCCACTGAATCCAACGATCAGAACACAATCATATCACATACTCAGATTGAAGATATCCAAAGTCTAAAAAACTTTAAGGCAGAAATTGATAACCACGAGGGCATTACTGACAAAATCAAAATATATAACCTTAATGTTTTGAGTAAAAAACTTGAAGAGATAATAGATAAGCTAGAGAAATTTAGAGATGAGAATACAGATAATCTAGATACTTAATTTTAAAATATTATGGAACTATTTGCATGTATATACTTTATGTAGATGAAAGTGGTGACCCAGGAAAATATACAGAATTTAGTTCTAAGCACTTTATGCTTAGTGGTATTATCGTTGCTTTTGATGATTGGTCAGAATGCTTACATAGGCTTAAAAAATTCCGTACTCTTCTAAAAGAAAAATATAATTTTTTATTGAAGACTGAAATACATGCAGCCGAATTAATACGAATCAATAAAATTGATGCATATAAAAAGATAAACAAGAAAGATAGAATTGAAATTTTAAAACTTGCATCTCTAGAGTTACCACTTATTTTCTGTAATTCTAAAGTGATAAATATTTCTTTGAATAAAGAAGACTTGAACACGTATGAAGAGTATCAAACTCTGGCTTGGTCTAGAATAATACAAAGATATGATACTTTTCTAAAAAAATCTGTAGGAGACCAGAAAGGCATTATAATATCAGATGATACCAATGAACCGCTAATTCGATCTCTTTTGCGTAAAATGAGAGTGTATAATCCGGTTCCATCCTTTTATGCAAATTATAGAGATATACCTACAAATAACATAATTGAAGATGTTTTTATGAGAAATTCTAATCACTCATATTTTATTCAATCTGTAGATACAATTGTACACTTACTTTATAGAAGAGAGTACCCAAAGGGAAGTTTAAAAAAATATAATATCGAAAAGCTGTTTTTGAATTTGGAACCCATACTACTTAAAGAGGCAAGTTCTCAAGACACATTAGGTATAGTTAGAAAATAAAAAACCCCGGTTTTAAACCGAGGTACAATTTTTTTGATTTTTGCGGCTCAACATACCTATTCAGATAGCAAAGTCGACTTATTATAATATACGAAAAAGAATAATATTTAGTTCAAAATTATTCTTAGTACCTATCCTTATTTTGCCTTCTCCCCAATATTCTCTAATTTTGCATTTATCTAACCTCAATTTTTTCAGTAACTAATTTATGTAGTTGGTAGTATTCGTTTCTATTAAACCCATAAATGTCATTTAAAAAGATGAAATAGCTTTAAAGTCATTGAATGGCAAGGGATTGAAACCCCTTGTTCAATAAGCAATTACGTAACATTTTCTTACAGAGGAAGTGAGCATACTACTTGGTTCTACGGTCATTTACGGCACTATTATGGTATCTAATGACAAATCCAGGTTAAAAGAATATATAGTTCAATATTAATCATAGAGATTATAAAATATTCTATATATAATAAATTGGACAGTTATAAGAAACGCTAAGAAATGAGATATTAGAAATTGTTATACTAACACCGAAGATCGATATAAAATAGTGGCATGAAAGCCTGTAGTTTTTAGTGAAAAAGGTTAGAGGGACGCAATTTATAAGTGGTACAGGAAGAAAACAGCCACCCCATAAGAGCTATATTTATGATAACTCTTATGGGGTAAACTATAGACATTTACAAATGCACTCCGGCTCCCGGCCCTAACGGAATGCCAAGCCACAGCCACAGCAATAGAAATATTGCCCAGCCTATGAAGAACACAATTGTATATGGAAGCATTGTTGCTACCAGTGTTCCAATGCCGGCATCCTTTTCATATTTTTGGAAGTATACTATAATAAGAGCAAAAAAGCTCATCATTGGGCTTATGATATTGGTTGTACTATCTCCAATTCTATAAACTACCTGAGTAAGTTCAGGTGTGTAGCCTAAATACATAAACATCGGGACAAATATTGGAGCTAATAACGCCCATTTAGCAGAAGCACTACCCATCACAAGATTTATCATTGCAGCAAAAATTAAAAACATTATGACAAGTGGGAATAGTCCAAGCTCCAAACTTTGGATAAAGTTCGCACCGTTTATGGCTAAAATGATGCCCAGATTACTCCAGTTAAAATATTGAACAAACTGTGCAGCGAAAAAGACAAGCACTAAATATGCTCCAAGTGATTTCATAGATTGAGTCATTCCTTTCATCACATCGCTGTCATTTTTATATTTTCCAACGCTGAAACCATAAAGTACACCCATGAGCCCTGCAACTATAAATAGCACTGCAACAACACCTTTAAGTAAAGGAGAAGTCAGCAGACCGCCATCCATGCCACGAAGTAATCCATCTTCCGGCACTAAGCCTATTGCAATTAGAATAACAAAACCCGCAAACATAATTGTACAGCGGAGCAGTCCTTTTTTCTCCTTCGCACTGAGATGTTCTATCTTTTCTTGCTCATATTCAGAAGCATTAAATTTGCCGAGTCTTGGCACTACAATTTTTTCTGTCACCCATGTGCCCAGCACTGCTACTAATACTGTTGAGGCAACCATAAAGAAATAATTTGAAGTAGGGTTTACCACATAAGCAGGATCAACTATTCTGGCAGCTTCTTGGGATAGCCCTGCCAGTAGTGGATCAATAGTGCCGAGAATCAAATTGGCAGAATAACCACCGGAAACTCCGGCAAATCCTGCAGCCATTCCCGCAATGGGATGCCTTCCGACAGCCATAAAGATAGTACCTGCCAAGGGAACTAATAATACATAGCCTACACTGGAAGCAAGATTAGACATGATCCCTGCAAAAACTATGATGAATGTAAGCATTTTAGTCGGAGAATATATAACAAGCCCCCTGATAAGAACTCCAATCAGACCGGAATCGTCAGCGAGCCCAATACCTAACATAGCAACGATAACTATACCAAGTGGAGCAAAATCAGTAAAGTTAGTTACCATCTTTAACAAAATGTCATGCACACCATCTTTTGTAAGAAGGTTAATTGCTTTGTATAGTTCACCTGTTACAGGATCAATAGCTTCTAATCCGAAAGATGCAAAAACAGCAGATAAAATTAGTATACTTACTGCAAATAATCCAAAGAGTGTAGCCGGGTGCGGTAGCATATTACCTACCTTTTCCACCCCATTCAGAAATATTTTGATAGCCTTTTGCGACATGGTATTTTTTTTCTCTCTATAATCTGAAATAAACTATATTATGATATTTATATCATATCCTACAGTAATATAAGAAGATAAGAGAACATATAACAATTAAGTAAAATGAATATGCTTTATTTCATAACTACTTTTTTTTACGATATAAATCACAAATAAATATTATATTTGCTTTATTAGTTACGATATATTAACTTCTAATGCGTTTTAAAAACTATACATTTTCTCATTTAGTTAGCTATATTTACAGGGAAAACACAATGAATAGAATAGACTATTACAGTTCGTTAGACAGATCTTCTCCTGAAGAATTATCCAAACAGATTAGTTATTTCAACTCCGACACCTCATATCATTCCCTGTTTGATAAGGTTCCGGAATTGATTCTTATACTTAATGACAAGCGTGAAGTAGTTTTTGCCAATAAAAAAACACAATCTATCTTGGGACTTAATGATATAAATGATATTTACGGTAAACGCCCCGGTGAGATATTTGAATGTATGCATTCCGACGATGTGCAGTCAGGATGTGGCGATTCTCCCTCTTGTAAATTTTGCGGTGCTGTGATGTCTATAAAAAAAGGTCTCGCAGGCAGTGACAATGAAAACGAGTGCGTTATAATCACTAAAGACAACATTGATGCTTATCAGATGAGAGTGTTCTCTTCTCATTTTACTATCGAAGATAATAATTTTGTAGTGTTTACACTTTCTGATATTAGCGATACAAAACGCAAAGAAGTGTTAGAAAAACTATTTTTCCATGACATAATGAATACAGCAACCGGAATTTCTACACTTTCATATCTACTAAATATAAAACTCCCAGATAAATACTTGCGATATAAACAACTTGCCGGTGATTTTTCCACTAAGCTGATAGATGAAATTCAATCACAAAAGCAAATGTTGGCAGCTGAAAACGGAAGTTTAAATATAGATTTGCAAACGACAATAAGCTGCGATATAGTAAGCACTACTGCTAACCTTGCTATGCTATATAATGTGCAGAAAGAACAGATAGTTTTAAGTGATGACCTCGAAAAAATTGAGTTTAAAACAGATAAAGCTATACTTTCGCGAGTACTTACTAATCTTATGAAAAACGCTTATGAAGCTGAATACATGGGAGGCAAGATTACTATTTCCTGCAATCGAACCTTACCCAATACGATATGTTTTACTGTCCATAATCCAACGGTAATGCCTATTCATGTAAAAGAACAAGTATTTAAAAAATCTTTTTCTACCAAAGGATCCGGCAGAGGTTTGGGCACTTATAGTATCAAACTATTAACTGAAAAATACCTTGGGGGCAAAGTTCATTTTGAAAGTAAAGAGCCTGAAGGCACTACTTTCTATATAAAAATACCAATTAGAGAATAAGCAATAGTATACTCAGGACGCAAAATAAGACTATTAAATTATATTTATTACACCATTAACGGTCTAAGATATGATATTATATAAATAATATTATCAATATCGTATAATTTTCTCTTTATTTTTTGAATTTTATGTTATATATTTAGCTTAAAATTTAAATTACCGAATACCATCCAAGGAGGATGCTTATGCCGACTTTTGAGTACAAAGAAATTAAGATTGAAGTTGATGAAGCAGGATTTATGGAGCAACCTGAATTGTGGACAGAAGAAATTGCTTTGGCTTTGGCTTCAACCGAAGAGATAACAGAGCTAACAAATGATCATTGGAAGATAATTCACTACTTAAGAGAATACTACCAAAAAAATGGAATTGCTCCAATGATAAGAAAACTCTGCAGAGATACGGGGTTTCCTCTGAAACAAATCTATCAGCTTTTTCCGTCAGGCCCAGCAAAAGGTGCTTGCAAGGTTGCCGGTTTGTCAAAACCGACTGGATGCGTTTAAGTATTATATTTGCATATCAAAGGCAAATCATTTTAATATAGAAGAAGAAGCCTGACAAACACTTCAGACCTCTTCTTCTTTTTTTTTGAATTGGGATTCAAATATTTTTATTAGTTACAACCGCAACTATTGCCGCCACATCCACAACCTGAATCGTTGTTATTCAGCAAATCAAGACTATTTTTGCTTTTTGATTTACTGCCACAGCCACAAGAAGATTTAACATCATCAATGCTTTGCCCCGGTTCCAAATCAACTTGTTTTTCTCTGCCACATTTAGTGCAAGTGTATGTATGCAATGCCATATTATTTAATCTTTTATTTGATACAAATATATTATTAGGTGTGCCTAACAATACGAAATATATTCATCTATATTGTTAGATATTTATCCGTTACAAGAAATCTTGAAAATGTCTAAGGACTATTTGTTTTTTATAAATATTTAGAATATCTTTATTTATAGCTTATTATGCATATATTATACTTTACTATGCTTGATGTTGCTATTAATATAAAAGCGACAATATAACTAAATATCAATCAACCTGATACTTCAAAGGGGGTTTGTGGTGGATTCTTCCAAAAAGAAAATATTTACGGATGAAGAGCTTGATATTTTGGCAACAAAGTTTAAAATACTTTCAGAGCCATCCCGATTAAGAATATTGCGGACATTATTTGGTGGCGAGAAATGCGTTACTGAAATAATAGAAGAAACAGGCTTGCTTCAGGCAAATGTTTCAAAGCAGTTGAAATTATTTCTTACAAACAATATTTTAGAATGTAGAGCACAAGGCTTGCAAAGGTACTATTCAGTAAAAGATCAGACAGTAAAAAGTATATGCACTATACTTTGCTCATCTGAAGATGCAAACTGCCTTGAAGCTGCAAAGGACTAATCATGGCATCCTATTTCCGTATATCTCTTATTAGTTTTTTCACAATTTTTGATTCTGCTCTTGTAGCAGTAGGGATGTTGCTTTTAGGAAAAAGGTCTTTCAATCTCCTATCTAAAAGATGGGCAAGGCACATAATCAAAAATAGTAAAATAGACCTTGAAATTGTTGGTCTGGACAAATTAGATCCAAATGAATCCTATATCTTTATTAGTAATCACACAAGCGTGTTTGATATTCCTCTATTGATTTATGGGCTTGGTGATGATATTAGGATGATATATAAGCAAGAACTGGAAAAAATTCCAATTTTCGGATTTGCCCTAAAAAAATCTCCCTTTATTCCTATTGTTCGCGAAGACCCAAGAAAAGCTATGCAATCAATAGAAACTGCTGTTCATGAAATAAATAGCGGAAGTTCTATTGTAATATTTCCTGAGGGGACACGCTCTAATAACGGCGAACTCGGTGACTTTAAGCGAGGAGCTTTTATGCTTGCATCTAAGGCTGAGCGACCAATAGTACCTATTACTTTAGTAGATGCATGGAAGGTATATAACCCGGAAACAAAGAAAATCATACGAACAAAAGTAAAACTCATAATCGACCAACCAATAGAAAACAAAGGAAAATTAGACAGAATAGCTGAAAATATGCTGATGAAAAAGGTTCATGCGGTGATAGAAGAAAATCTGAATAAAGAAAAATCTAAATAAATTTAAAAATATTTGCAAAAAATCTGAAATCAATATATATTTGTATTCTATTTCAAGCAATAGGTCGGGTAGCTCAGTTGGTAGAGCAGAGGACTGAAAATCCTCGTGTCGGCGGTTCAATTCCGTCCCCGACCACAGAAAGAAAATTGTAAATCCTTATAGCTGATAAAGTTATAAGGATTTTTTATTAGTAGTTGGGGCAATCTATACTTAATCCCAAAAATGTCATTTGAAAAGATGGAAATGCTCTAGTGTATTGTATGGCAAGGAATTGAAACCCCTTGTTCAATAAGTAATTACGTAATATTTTCTTAAAGAGGAAGTAAACATGCTCCTTGGTTCTGCGGTCATTTACAGCACTATGATTACATCTAATGATAAATCCAGGTTTAATTAAGAGTTTATTAAGGCGAATCATTAGAGTCCAAAAAAAAGACTGCCTCTTTCGAGAGACAGCCCTAGTATTTTGAATGCCATTTGATACTTTTTAAGTGTTAATTCTTGCCATCGCTCAGTGCTATTAAGTTGTGCTTTTCATTATAGTAGTTATTTTCTTCAAACATGTCTACATTTTGCATTATACCATTGTGTGTGGTTATTTTGAAGTTTTGCATAAACTTGCTGGTTTTGCTGTTTAGTTTATCCAAATTATTTGCTGAATCAGAAATTTCCTCTAAGCTTTTAACTGAGTCTTTAGCCATTTGAGAAATTAGAGTAACATGCTTGGCTATGTCATCTCCTGTAGCAGACAGCTCTACGTTTGAAGCAGATATTTGATTAATCATATCCAGAACTTCCTCAGAGCTGCTCACAACTTTGCTTAATGAATCTCCTGCCTGGTCGGCAAGCTCAATGCCGATAGCAACTTCGGATGTACCACGCACCATTTCATTTACAGCCTTTTGAGTTTCCTGTTGTATACCTTGTATCATTGTAGTAATGCTTTTGGTAGCATCAGTTGTTCGTTCCGCTAGTTTTCTTACCTCATCAGCAACCACAGCAAAACCTCTACCTTGTTCGCCTGCTCTGGCGGCTTCTATAGCTGCATTAAGAGCGAGTAAGTTTGTCTGATCCGCTATTTCATCGATTACAGATATAATTTCTCCTATTTTTTTCGAAGAATCACCAAGTTTCTCTATCTCTTCTGCTGATGTTCTTACTAATCCTGCAATATCTCTCATTTTATTGACAGTTTTACCCACGATTTCAAATCCGGCAGTAGCGATTTCTCTGTTAGTTTCTGCCATGTCAGTAGCATGATGTGTGCTTTGAGCATTATCGGAAAGCGTTCTGCTCATTTCGTCGATAGAGTTTGCAACTAAGTTAGTCTGCATTTCCGTTTCTTTGGAAGCTACCATAAATTCATCAGTAGACATTCTGATTTGGTGAGATCCGGCAACAGCAGTAGTAACAGAATTAGATACTTGTTTAATCAAAGCTCTAAATGTATTGGCAAGGCTATTAATATTGAGTTTGAGCATATCCATTCGACCTTGATATGTCCCCGTCATCTGGACAGTTAAGTCGCCATTTGCGATATCTTTTAGGATCTCTTGAGCTTCGGTAATTGGATCAACAATCGCATCTAGTGCCTGATTGACTCCCAATACTATTCTTTTAAAATTGCCTTTGTGTAGAGTATAGTCAGCTCTTGTACTTAGGTTCCCTGACTGAGCTGCATTTGCTAACATATCCGTATCTTTTATCAACATATTGATAGCATCAATGCATGTATTCATGTTATTTTTAAGTTCTTTGAAGTCACCCATAAATTCTTTTTCTATTTTAGGAGGGATATCACCTTTTGAGATTCTGTCTATATATTCGGCAGTAATATTAGTCGGAATAAGTAGATTATCCATCGTATGATTTAGACCATCTATAATTTCTTTGAAACCACCGTGATATTTTTCAGAATTGCCCCTCACGCTAAGTTTACCTTCAGCTGCGGCGTGAGTGAGATAATTTATATCTTTAATCAGGCTGGAAAGAATGGCAGTCATGTCAGTAAACGAATTGTAAAGTTCGCCAATTTCATCGTTGGCTTTGACTTTATCGGGTACAGAAAAGTCACCATCACCAATCTGCTTAGCCAACCGTTGCAAATTGTTGACCGGATTTGTAATCCCTCTGGCAATGATTAATGAAAAAAACAATCCAAGTAATATAGACAAACCTGCCGCAATGTACTGCACATTCTTCATCATTTCTGCTTTATCTGTTTTAGCTAAGCAAATGTCTTTTACGATTGCGATTATTTCGGCCTCGTCTTCTATAATTTTTGCTTCAAGCTCTCCCAATTTTTCAAAAATATCAACAGTTGAAGAAAAAGCAACTAAATAGTTTTTTGCTAACTCTTTTATTGAAGTATAATCTGCGTCATCTATAGTGTCCGAATCAGCACTTTTAAGTAAAGAAGTAATCGCGGCATTTACTTTTTTTACATATTTATCTTTGCCCCTCATTAGATAGTCTTTTTCGCTTCTTCGAGCTTGGAGCATATAGATTAACATATCTTTTGAGTCAATTTCTTTAATTTTTGATTCTAACTCATGTACAGATTTTCTAAATTGACCTTCTACACCGGATTCCTCATCCAGACCACGTTTTGACATCATAGACTCATAGGATTCAAATGTTTTTTTGTAATCTTTCTTCTTTAATAGAAATGAAGATATGGTATTGTCGTCTCTATAATTCAATAATATATTGTCAATTGTATTAAGCTTATTATTGAATTGTGCTACAGAACTAGAATCTCTGTATTTTGAGAAGTCACTTCTTTGATGATTAGCTTCTAACATCAAAGATTGAATCTTTCGGAAGTCGTCTCTCTCTTTTTGAGTATTGAAAGCAAATACTGAAAAAAGGACAATAACGACCATAATAAGTTCTAAAAGAGCCGCAAAGCCAAACACTTTGCTAAATAGATTAAGACGGAGTCTAAGCATGATTTTTCCGAAAAGGATGGAACAAGTACAGATTTCGATAGTAAAATTACTCTTTTAGTGTTAAGTATATGCGAATCTGGTGTAAATCTTATACTTTGAATAAGGTTTAATACGTATGGCATATAAGCAGTAATTCGTAATGTAATTCTTTCTATAAAATATAGGTGCAACGTAATGATTTTTGATCTTGACATGCTTAAAAAGCATTATGCTTCTTTTGCAACTAAGGTTGATAAAGCTAAAGAAGTAACAGGCAGACCTCTATCTCTGGCGGAAAAAATACTTTTAGCTCACCTCTACGAGCAAAATGAATTAAAAGATTTCAAACGAGGCGAAGATTATGTTAACTTCAGCCCTGACAGAGTTGCTATGCAAGATGCAACTGCCCAGATGGCATTGCTTCAGTTTATGCAAGCAGGTAAAGATACTACAGCAGTTCCATCTACAGTGCACTGTGACCACCTTATACAGGCAAAAGTTGGTGCTGATAAAGATTTGGAAGTTGCAATAGATACTAACAAAGAAGTATATGACTTCCTTGCTTCTGTTTCTAATAAATATGGTATCGGTTTCTGGAAACCGGGTGGTGGTATCATTCACCAGGTAGTTTTAGAAAACTACGCATTCCCCGGTGGCATGATGATAGGAACTGATTCTCATACACCTAATGCTGGTGGTTTGGGTATGGTTGCGATTGGTGTAGGCGGTGCTGATGCAGTAGATGTGATGGCGGGTATGCCATGGGAGCTTAAATATCCTAAGCTTATTGGTGTGAAACTGACAGGCAAAATGAGCGGCTGGACTGCAGCGAAAGACGTTATCCTCAAAGTAGCAGGTATCCTTACTGTCAAAGGCGGAACAGGAGCGATTGTTGAGTATTTCGGCGAAGGTGCTCAGTCTCTTTCTTGCACCGGCAAAGGTACTATCTGTAATATGGGTGCTGAAATTGGAGCTACTACTTCTACTTTCGGTTATGATCAAAAAATGTATGATTACCTTGCGGCTACAGGCAGAAAAGAAGTAGCAGATATGGCAAAAGAAAATGCTGAATATCTAACAGGTGACAAAGAAGTATATGCAAACCCTGAAAAGTATTTCGATCAGGTTATTGAAATCAATTTGTCTGAATTAGAGCCTCATATAAATGGCCCTTTCACTCCTGATTTGGCAACTCCTATCAGTAAAATGGCAGAAGCAGTTAAAGCAAATGACTGGCCTGAAAAATTAGAAGTAGGTCTGATTGGTTCTTGCACTAACTCTTCTTATGAGGATATTTCCAGAGCCGCTTCACTAGCTCAGCAAGCCGTAGATAAAAACTTAAAAGTAAAATCAGAATATACTATTACACCCGGATCTGAGCTTGTTAGATATACTATCGAACGAGATGGTTTTATCGATGATTTTGAAAAGATCGGCGGTGTAGTGCTTGCGAATGCTTGCGGACCTTGTATCGGTCAGTGGGCTCGTCATGGTGCAGACAAGAAAGAGAAAAATTCTATTATTACTTCTTTCAACAGAAACTTTGCAAAAAGAAATGACGGCAACCCTAACACACATGGCTTTGTTGCTTCACCAGAAATCGTTACTGCACTTGCCATAGCCGGAAGCATGAGCTTTAATCCTTTGACAGATAAACTTATCAACGAAGATGGCAAAGAGGTTATGCTTGATGCACCTACCGGTGATGAACTTCCTAAAAAAGGATTCGATGTAGAAGATGCGGGCTATCAAGCTCCTGCAAAAGATGGCTCCAAGGTATCTGTAATGGTCGCTCCTGACTCTAAACGTTTGCAACTTTTAGAACCTTTTGCTGCTTGGGATGGCAAAGACCTTAAAGGTCTTAAATTGCTCATCAAAGCTAAAGGTAAATGCACCACTGACCATATTTCTATGGCTGGACCTTGGCTAAGGTTCAGAGGGCACTTGGATAATATTTCTGACAATATACTAACAGGTGCAGTGAACTTCTATAACGAAGAAACTAACAGCGTTAAAAATCAGCTTGACGGCAGCTATGACGAAGTACCTAAAGTGCAAAGAACATATAAAGCTAAAGGTATAGATTCTATTGTAGTTGGTGATGAAAACTACGGAGAAGGTTCATCTCGTGAGCATGCAGCTATGGAACCACGCCACTTAGGCGTAAGAGTTGTGCTTACTAAATCATTTGCCCGCATCCACGAAACTAACCTTAAAAAACAAGGTATGTTGGGTCTCACTTTTGACAATAAAGAAGATTACAACAAGATTTTGGAAGATGATACAATAGACGTGATGATTAGTGATTTCGCACCCGGTCAGCAGATTAAAGTAATCTTGCACCACGCAGACGGAAGCAAAGAAGAAATTATGACTAATCATACTTACAACGAGTCTCAAATTGCTTGGTTTAAAGCTGGTTCTGCTCTAAATCTAATCAAAAAGCTAAACGCATAATTGCGCGAATATAATTGAAATTTAAAGAGCCACACAGACGTACTATGCTGTGTGGCTCTTTTTGTGTGTAATGCAAGTTTATATTCAGATATTGTGATAATCCCAGATTTATCGTTAGGCGATAGTCTATTCTTAAATCAGTGCAACGGTGGAAGATGACTGAGCGAGCCAAGCGAGTCGAAGTATAGCCCGTTGCACAAAGTAATTTTTTCTTAAAGAGGAAGTAAGCATTCTCCATTGGTTCTACGGTCATTTACAGCACTATGATGACATCTAATGACATATACGGGTTAAAACTATTTTAAAGATGTTTGAGTAAAAGCAGGGTTGTTGTTTTTAGCTCGTGATTCATCCGCCATTTGAAGTTTATATTCAATCATTTTTTTAAGTATCTCAGGATTTTCTACTCCAAGTATTTGCATAGCCAGCAAGCCTGCATTTTTGCCACCACCTATCGCTACAGTTGCAACAGGCACTCCCGGAGGCATTTGTACAACAGAGTGAAGCGAATCTACACCACTTAGGGTGCTTGACTTAACGGGCACGCCGATTACCGGCAATGGAGAAAAAGCTGCTGTCATGCCAGGTAAGTGAGCGGCTCCGCCTGCTCCGGCGATGATAACTTTGATTCCTCTTTCGTGAGCAGTTCTTCCATAATCAGCCATATCCATCGGTGTTCGGTGAGCAGAGACTACTCTCATTTCAAATTCAACTCCAAATTCTTTGCATATATCTGCAGCCGGCTGCATAGTAGTCAGATCCGAATCGCTGCCCATGATAATACCCACTAAAGGTTTATTCATTATGCTGGTTCCTATTTTATTTTAGTAAAAACTCTTATCGCATACAAAGGGGTATCTTGCTGACTTTTTACAATAGCCTGCATACCTTCGAAGACGAGTCCTTTTATTGGAATAGTCTGTTTGCATTCTACTCCTTTTAGCAATATTTCATCCAAAAAATCAGCTTCCATTTGAGTAAAAACCTGCACATCTCTATGCCCGATTATTTCATCTCTTTTCTTTTTGATATTTTGTTCAAACTCTTTATTTACAAAATCGTATTTTTTTGTTTTTAAATCAATAACAGAAATAGGAATTGGCAAATTATTTAGATAATAGAATAATTTTTTCCTTTGTATATCTACATCGCGACTGTTTTTCATAAGCCACTTATGGTTGTACTCTAATTCCTTTATTCTTTCTGTAAGTATAGATTTTTCTGAATACAGCGTTTTAAGAGTTGACATCAACTTTTTATTATCTAAGGCTCCTGATACACTCGAGTTAAGTAAAGTGCTAAAAATTGCTAAAGAAACAACTGCACGTTTAGAGTTAAATATCGGGTGTATCTCGTACTTTATGTCGCCCTCGTGAGTTTGCGAAACGTAAGTAACAGATGATTTTGTTATATATGCCTGATTATTCTTGACTTGCCTTTCTTTATTTACATCAGCATCATCATTCAGGAAAATCTCGAAGAAAGTTCTGCCAATTAAGGATTCTGTTTTAATCAACTTGTTATCTTTTGAAATAAACATATCCTTTGCCGAAGTATTGATGTATATGATTTTTCCGTCGGGATTGATTATAGTAACCCCCCGGTGAGAGTATTCAAATACTTGGCCATAAAATTTATCTTTTTCGACTAGTGCGAATTCATATTTATCAGTAGTCTGTTTGATGATATTATTAGTAGGAGTAATCTTAAAGTAGGATTTAATCAATTTTCCGGCTTTTAGCATCTTCCAATCGAGCAAAAACAGCTCGCCACTTTCTTCTTTTACTCCAAGTATTTCTATTTTCTTTTCCGAGCGAGGACTTTGTACAAATTTGGTAACGATATCAACAATATCTTCAGCCTCAGAGTCTTCAGTTCTGTTTTGAGTCGCCTGAGTAGCTTTTGCCACCAGCATAGTCAGATCAGAACCACGCTCCACCTGAGTAGCAACATTTTCGAAAACATATTCTATATCTCCCAAAATATTTAGAATTTTCATATCCTGGGTAGATTCAATAACCACCATCTCAGAATATATAAGCAACTCCGAAAGTTCCTGATTCTGCTTTTGGATTTTAGCAGAGAGAGCTTCCTTCTCCTCATTCAAGCGTGAAACGAGTTTTTGAAGTTGCTCCTCCGAGCTTTGTCGAATCTGTTTCATTGTGTTCTCGATACATCACATTTTATAATAGCAAGAATACTAAATTCATGTAGTTTATACAAGTCAAAAAAGAAATTCAGGTATATATTATTCAGTATTGTTTGGTAAGTCAAGATGCAAATTAGATACTCTAATATGATACGTAAGAGACTTTTAAAATATTGGACTAAATAATAATTGCCAATAATTATAGTAGCGAAGGCTAACATACACTTGACTTTATCCCAAAAATGTCATTTGAAAAGATGAAAATGCTCTAGAGTCAGTAAATGGCAAGGGTTGAAACCCCTTGTTCAATAGGCAATTACGTAATATTTTCTTACAGAGGAAGTAAGCATGCTCCTTGGCTATGCGGTCATTTACAGCACTATGATGACATCTAATGAGAAATCTGGGGTTATTTTAAAAATCACAGAACAATGCAAATATGGCAGACATGCACCTGACATATTGTCTTTAATATTGCTGATAATTGCCAAAATGACTGTACCGACTGTCATCTTGTCCTTTATTGCTGCCATTGTGGCATTGTTTTGTTTTTGGCACGGTTTTGCTAATACTCTATCATGTAAGCGAAATTGAAATCAACAAAGCAAATACATAAATAGGAGATTTAGAGATGACAATGATTAAATTCGATCCGGTTAGACATTTTGAAAACATGACTCGCAAGATGCAAAATATTGCAGGCGAAGTTGAAAAAGGATTTGTATTCGAAAAAGGTGGTTTTAATCCACGAGTAGATATAACAGAATATGACAACAAAGTAGTGGTATCTGCAGAAGTGCCCGGTTTAGCTAAAGAAGATGTAAAAGTATCGGTAAATGAAGAAAGGATTTTGACTATCAAAGGTGAAAAGAAAAAACCTGTGATTAATGAAGGCGAATCACAAATTCGCATTGAACGCTCTTTTGGTGAATTTACTAGATCTTTTGTTCTCCCTGAAGATATTGACTTAGAAAATATCAAAGCTTCTTTCAAAAATGGCTTGTTAGAGCTTTCACTAAACAAAAAAGAGCCTGAAGAACCAAAAGAGATTAATATAACGATAGATTAAATTAAGGACAGAGTCCGGTGTGAAACGAATACCATAGCATTAGGCATAAGACTTCTCAATAAGTTTTCATAACACCAATTATTAAATGAACAGAATAGCAGTGAAAAAGCATCGGACTCTTCTTTAGAAAATAGAATCAAAGAAATTAAATAATTAAATATAGGAGATAGAATAATGGGAACTGTAAGATTTGATCCTTTTAGAGGATTCGAAAAGATGAATAAAAGAATGGGACAAATTGTAGACGATATGGAAAAAGGATATAGAGTAGAATATGGCTCTTTTGCCCCTACGATTGACATAATAGAAGACGAAAAAACATTGAGGCTCTTTGCTGAACTTCCCGGTATTCCGAAAGAGCAGGTTAAAATTACCGTAAACGAAGATAAAGTACTTATGGTAAAAGGCGAAAAGAAAAGATGCGAGGAAGAAACAGATGAATGCAAGGAAAAATCATATATACGAGCTGAAAGAAGTTTTGGTGAGTTTTCCCGCTCTTTCCAACTACCGGAAAATATAGATACTGCCTCGATCAGTGCTAAACATGACAACGGCGTCTTGCATATTACTCTAAGTAAAAAAGAGCCGGTTAAGCCGAAAGAAGTAGAAGTAAATATAGATTAGTTTCATATTGATTGTGTTTTGTTCGGATTTGAACATAAAGATTGGAATAATTAAATTTTAGCTTTTCCCTAAATAATTGACCAAATAGTTTTGTTGAATTGCCCTACGGAGGTGTATTATGACTTTAGTAAAATATGATCCTTTTACCGGAGTAGACAGTGTAATCCGCAGAATGGACAGATGGATGGATGGATTTAACAGAAGAAGTATGGTGTTTAATACATCTGCTTGGATGCCAAAAATAGACGTACAGGAAGAAGATGATAGATTTTGGGTTTCTGCGGAATTACCAGGTATAGCAAAAGAAGACGTAAAAGTTAAGGTAAATGACGATAATATGCTTATCATCTCAGGTGAAAAAAGAAGTGTGTTTGAAGAAAAGGAAGAAGATGACAAACGACTGATTCGCTCAGAAAGAACTTATGGAAGTTTTACACGTTCATTTATTTTGCCTGAAAATGTTGATAAAGAAAGCATTAGAGCTAAATATGAAAACGGAGTGTTGAACTTGGAAATATTGAAAACTGAACCGGAAAAGCCCAACGAATTAGAAATAACTATAGACTAATTTTCCGACACCTTAGCTATGCACGCAATGGAATAGGTATTTATAAGGAAAAGTCGTACACAAATAAGTGTTCGGAAAAATATAAGAGACTCCCCCTACCCTCGGAGTCTCTTTTTTTTTGCTTTTATTTCATCCCACAACGAAGTAGCTGCATTTAGAAACTGCTTAATATTAGACAAAAATATATGAATCCAATAATGTCATTTAAAAAGATGGAAACAGCTCTATAGTCATTGAATGCGAGGGGGTTGAAACTCCTTGTTCAATAAGCAATTACGTAATGTTTTCTTGCAGAGAAAGTAAGTATGCTCCTTGGTTCTACAATGATCTACAGCACTATGACGACATCCTAATGACAAATCCGGGATGCTCCCTTCTATTTTTTCCTGCTCTCGAATATTATTATACCAGAAGAATCATATTTATAGTGAGGATTAAGGCTATTGTATGTTTTATTATCCCTAAAATTTTAAATAACTAAAATATTTGATTCTTTTTTGCTTTATTTGTATTCGTACAAAATTTGACTTTTGAAAATCGGATTGGGATATGAATCTTCTTATCGTTGGTGCCGGGAGCGTCGGTGTTCGTTTAACTCATCGGCTGTCCCTTGATAAGCATAATATAACCATTATTGAAAAAGCTAGCTCTAAAGTAAAATATGCTCATGAGCATTTAGATGCTATGGTAGTGGAAGGTAATGCTACAAGTGTAGATATATTAAAAGCTGCAGATATTCAAAATACTCATGTATTTGCGGCTATGACTACCAATGATGAAGTGAATTTGCTTACTTGCAAAATGGCAAAAAAGTTTGGTGTGCAGACTACTATAGCCCGTGTGAAAAATCCTGATTATGCTTCTCCTTCTTTTATGTTATCAAAAGAGGAACTGGGTGCAGATTATATTATCCATCCTGAAAAAGAAACGGCAGATGCTATAATTCGACTAATCAAGCAGTCAAATGCTACTGATATTGTAGAATTTGACGAAGGTAAAATCCAATTTTTAGGCATCAGGTTAGACCAAGGTTGCCCTGTATTGCAAACTCCCCTCAAAGATTTAGGTGAAACTCATGGCAATCCACCTTTGAGAATTGTAGCATTAAAACGTAAGCAATTTACAATAGTGCCGAGAGGTGAAGACAGACTTTTAGAAGGTGACCAGTTGTTTATCATTTGTGCACCTGACTATATGTCAAAAGCCTTAGAATATTTCGGAAAGACTAAAAAAATTATAGAAGATATTATGATAATCGGCGGTGGGCAGGTCGGCAGATTTATTGCCAGGGCTCTCGAAACCGAAATGAAAATTAAAATAATCGAAAAAAATAGAAAAAAAGCAGAAAAGCTTGCTTATGATTTAAAGAAAACTCTTGTTATTAATGGTGATGGTTCTGATTTAGATTTGCTTACTTTTGAAAATCTAAATGAGATGGACGAGTTTATAGCTGTGACCGGAGACGACGAAACAAATATTATAACCAGCTTAATCTCGCGCCACTTGAAAGTGCCGAGAACTGTGACACTAATCAAGAAAAATGAGTATATGCCTCTAACTCCCTCCATTGGCATGGATGCTGTTGTCAGTAAACAGCTAATCACAGTAAATGCAATCCAAAAATTTATTCGTAGCAGGCAAGTAACTCAGTATGCTGAGTTGCCGGGGATGGATGCGGAAATAATTGAGTTTGAAGCGAAAGGAAAATCCACTATATGCAAAAAGCCTCTGATGGAACTAAAATTCCCTCAGAACAGTCTGGTAGCAGCTGTATTGAAAAATGGGGAACAGCTTGTAATTCCTACCGGACATACGCAAGTAGAATCCGGCGATAGAGTAGTAGTATTCGCTTTGCCCGGAGCTGTAAAAAATGTAGAAAAGATGTTTTGATAGAGGCATATGAGATATAAAATAGTAATAAGAGTATTAGGTTTTATAACCATGTTTTTAGGAGCGTCTATGCTCTTTGCTCTTCCGTTTTCTTTGTATTACGGAGGTGGTGATACTTTTTCGATAAGTGTAAGCTCCGGGATAACAATGTTAGTTGGAGCATTGGCATTTTTTCTTTTTAGGACTAAGCAAGAAGTTCGCCCCAAAGAGGGCTTTATGATAGTAGCACTGGGGTGGATTGTATTTTCTGCTTTTGGGTCATTACCCTATATAATAGGCAATTATATTCCTTCATTTACCGATGCATTTTTTGAAACCATGTCAGGCTTTACTACCACAGGGGCAACCATCTTGACAGATATAGAGGTGTTGCCGGAAGGTATATTGTTGTGGAGAAGCTTTACGCATTGGGTTGGTGGCATGGGGATTATAGTACTCGGCATAGCTATTTTGCCACTGTTGGGAGTTGGTGGTATGCAGCTCTTTAAAGCTGAGGTGCCGGGACCAATAGCTGACAAGCTTACCCCCCGAGTAACAGAGACAGCGAAAATACTGTGGGGTGTTTACGTATTGCTTTCTGTGATAGAAACTATATTGCTTATGCTTGCCGGTATGAATTTGCATGAGGCACTTTGCCATACATTTGGAACAATGGCTACCGGTGGTTATTCGACTTTAAACAAAAGCGTTGGCGGTTTTAATTCGGCATATATAGATTATATTATAATTATCTTTATGATTATCGCCGGCATGAATTTCTCGCTACACTATAGGATATTAAAAGGCAACATCAAAGAAGTCTTTGTTAATAGAGAGTTGCAGTTTTACTTTGCCATAATTGCTTTTGCTACTTTGGGCATCGGTATAGATACTTATATCAATAATTACTCTTCTATACTCGAAACTCTTAGGTATACACTTTTCCAAGTTGTGTCAATTATAACTACCACCGGATTTGGCACCGCAGATTACGAACAATGGTCAATAAGTTCGCAGTTAATACTGTTTCTGATAATGTTTGTAGGTGGCATGGCAGGCTCTACAGGCGGTGGTATGAAAGTAATGAGAATCTATCTCCTTTTTAAATTTGTATATGCAGAGATAGTTCGATTGGTACATCCTCAGGCAATAGTTCCGATTAGAATGGGGAATATTAGTGTAAGCAGAGATGTGATGATGAATATACTGGGCTTTTTCGTATTATATATGCTTATAGCTGCATTTTCTTCCCTGTTTTTAACATTCCAAGGATTGGACATAGTTACGGCTATTGGTGCGGTTGCCGCTACTTTAAATAATATTGGCCCGGGCTTAGAGCTGGTAGGACCAACTGATAATTATGCATTCCTATCCGGAGAAGTCAAATGGGTTTTATCCGGACTGATGCTATTAGGAAGGTTAGAAGTTTATACTGTCGTGATTTTACTTGCACCTTCTTTTTGGCAGAAATAAAGAGGAAATATGGTACTTTTATTTCGACAAATATGTACCTTTTTCGTCGCTTATGTCGAAATCTTTTCAATTGCAAACAATATCTCAAGTTCGCTATACTCCCATATTTAAAGTAAATAACACTCCCTGGACTACTCTTCATTACAAATTGGCACAAGAATTGGGATAGTTGAAATATTGAACAACATATTCGTTAGAGGTACATAGATGAATAGATTTTTGAAAGTGTTAATTGTCAGCTCCTTAGCCTTTGTAATTTTTACAGTTTCTGCACTTGCGTGTGAAATTGACTTCAAAGTGCTTAAAGGCGAAAAATCAACTTACTCAAAAGGCGATATTTTAATCGTAAAAGTAGAAGTCTTTTTTACTCATAAAAGTTGCCCAGAAGGTATCAAAACTACAAAATTTCAACCCAATGGCTTTGAAATAGTTCAAGGTACTAAATGGCGAGAAACTTCATCCGGTCAGTTTGAGAGAAAACTTAAAATCAAAGTAACTAAATCAGGCAAAGGTAAAGCTGTGCTAAAAGCAGTGCGAAAATGTGATAAAGAGGGTGGATTAGGTACTTTTGAAGTTACTACTAAATAAGGTTTTTAATGATGAGAACTGTCCTTGCTTTTTTATTTGCAATACTTATTTACCAAGCTACGTATGCAGAGAACTGTAACACTTGCGCCGGATGTGCTGCTTTTCCAAAGGAGGCAGCTACGGTGACTGAAGAAATAGATAAGGACAGTTCCCATTTAACAGAAAACAACTCATCTGATGATGAATTTGAGGACTTCGATGAAACAGAAGAGCTACGAGCAGTGGCTTCCGAAGTAGATGAATTTGAGGATTTTAGTCAAGAGGAGTTTACTTCTTTTGATCAAGAAGATGATGAAAATTCTGCAAGTCTCAAGGAAGCAGAACACTTACAGAGTCGATTAAACTGGGCTTTATTTGCTCTTTTGCTGACAGCTGTTGCCGGTGTGTTTGTACGCTTTCGCCCCCTTCGTAAAACAAGAATACTATTCCTACTAAGCACTCTTATATTTTTTGGTTTCTATAATGGCGGATGCCCCTGTCCTATTTCTTCCTTTCAGGAAATATTTCTTTTAGGGTTTGGGGTAAATATTCCATGGCAAAATTTAATATGGTTTCTTGGTTTAATACCGTTGACATACATATTCGGGAAAACATGGTGCGGCTGGGTCTGCCATCTCGGTGCTTTTCAGGAATTCCTTTATAAATCAAACAAATTTGAGATACTTAAGTCAGCCAAATCCCAAAAAGTGATGCGCTGGATTAGAATAGTGCTACTTTTAGCATTGATTACCCAATTAGCTATAACACATACCAATTGGTTCTGCGCTATAGATCCATTTAAAGCAGCCTTTAACTTGTTGGCATTTTATAATATTACATGGATTTTACTTGGTCTACTACTTATAAGCTCATTATTTATGTATAGACCATTCTGCAAGACTGTCTGCCCTATTGGTCTTGTGTTAGGCTGGGTACAGATGATACCCGGTGCCTCGGTTATAGCAGCAAAAAAAGATAATTGCAATTCGTGCGTAAGTTGCAACAAATCGTGCGATATCAATGCGATTACTCGCGAAAACAAAATCTCTACCATTGATAATACAGAATGTATGGCATGCGGTGATTGTATCGACTCATGCAAAAAAGAAGCACTTACCTTTGCAAGAAAATCAAAATCTAACCCTACAAGTGCAAAATGTACCAATCAGGAATTAGTTGAAATAGATTGGAAATAATAGTGCTTTTGCACTCTTTTGATGAGTAAATGTGTAATATACAAGTTTGTTCTTTCAATAGGGCTACCTATTCTATCTATAATTTAATAAATTGCAAAATATAATTCAACTTCAATATTGGCTCGATTAATCAGTCTTATACTTATTCTCTCTTTTCAATAACATTTAGTGATATTTAAATTATGAAAAATTATATCAAAAGACTTTTTTACATCCTATTCGCAATATTACTAAGCAGCAATATTGTTTATGCTGGTGGTGGAAAGCCCACAGGAGACAATCTCCCGTTGGACTCTGCTTTATCAATTGCGTATTCAAAAAATCATGAATTACTGGCACTTAAAGCAAACATTAAATCTACTGAGGCTTCGGCTTATGAATATTTCCCTCTTGCGTCTCCTTCTCTTAGCATTATGAAAGAAGGAATAGATGCCGGAAATTTTACAGAGCAGAATATACGCCTTAGTCAAACAATTACATCCCCAATAACTTGGATTTATGGCAAAAATGCTGTTTCTAAAAAAGTAGAAGCAGAAAAAATGGCGTATGAAAATTTAAAATTAGATGTAAAATCTAATGTAAAAAGAGCTTATGCAAATTTGTCTTACAATCTGAAAATGATTGAATTAAGAAGCATGCAGACTGCTCTGGCGGACTCTTTAAGGCAAGTAGTCAATTATCGTGCGGAAGCAGGAGTAGCTACAGAATTAGAGACCCTAAAGTCAGAGATATTCTATCAGGAATCGCTTAACGAACTCAATGACATCAAAAAGGAATATCACGTAAGTCGCTATGCACTCTTTACTATTATCGGACTTAACCCGGATGAACAGAGCTATAGAATTAGTTTTCCTGATACTTTGAATTATATTGAGTTAGATATTCAGCAAAATGACGCTTTATCCGCATTAAAAGAACATCCCGCAGTGCAAGCTCAGCAGTTCAATTACCAGTCAGAAATAGAAAAGATAAAGTCAGTTCGTGGTAAGATATTCCCTGATTTAAATCTAAGCTGGTACAAACAGGATTTGGGTACTGGTTATAATCAATATGGATATGAAATAGGAATTTCCGTTCCGCTTTGGTATCCGTTCAAAGAATCCAGGCAAAACGAAGTATATGAAATGAATGCAGAACGAACAAAGAATAATATGGAACAGACAATTTTAGAATTTAAACGGAATATAGAATTTGCTTGGCACGGATACCATGAAAGCAATCAAAAAATAGCCAGATACAATACACTCATCCGTGAAAAAGCAGGTTTACTTTTGACCTTGACCTTGGAAGCATACAAAGAAGGACAAATTAGTTTGCTTGAGCTACTCGATTCGGAAAAAATGTATTTATCCAATGAGATAAAATTTTACCAAGAGCTTAGAGATTATTATTTGCATATTATTGAACTTGAAAAATATATCGGTAAAGACTTTGTTTTTACCTCTAAATAGGAGTTAAAAAAAATGAAACATCTTGTTTTTATTACGCTTTTTCTGGCACTGATTTCGTGCAGCAAACAAGAAAATACTGAATCAAATGCTGCTACTGAAGAAAAAGAACCAAATGGAGAGCTCACATTAATCGAGCTAAACTCAAAACAGGCTTCTGAAATTACAATCCAAGTTGGGGAAGCTGTAAATGGGCAAGCAGAAATGAATATTGTTGCACCGGGGCAGGTATTTCCGTCACCGGATAAAATTGCTATAGTTGCAGCACCTCTAAGCGGAAGAATTAAAAAAATATACGTACATGAAGGTGACAAAATAGCTGCTGGGAAACCACTTTTAGAAATAGAAAGCCTCGAATATGC
The DNA here is from genome assembly GCA_041596515.1 of Chlorobiota bacterium. GTDB lineage: Bacteria > Bacteroidota > Ignavibacteria > Kapaibacteriales > UBA2268 > JBFHIJ01. Next base: position 122,413 of record JBFHIJ010000003.1, on the reverse strand, counting down.
AAATATGATTGCAGAATACCTGCAATATAAAGCAGAATTAGATTATTCCGCTAGCCAAGTTCGTAGATTAGAACAATTATTAGAAAAGAAAATTAGTTCCAAAAGTGAATTTGAGAAGGCTAAATCAGACTTAGGTAGAATTAAAGCCTTGCTTAGTGCAGCTCACTCTAGATTGCTGGCGGTTGGTGTTACTCAAAAACAGTTGGATACTTGGCAGGATGGTAATACGCCGGAACCTGTGATAACAGTGCTATCGCCTATCACTGGTTTTTTAAATGAGCACTTAATAGATATGGGGCAAGCAGTAGAAACTTACGAAAAACTGCTTACTGTAATTAGTACCGACGAAGTGATGATTAAAGGTTACCTTTCTCCGAATGAAGGGAATGGAGTTTATGTAGGAGACTCTGTCTTTATAAAAAACAGAAAGTTCGACGATAAAGGCGGTATATCTTCTATCGTTAAATCTATTAATCCGGCACTGGACCAAGATAAAAAATCCATAATAGCCAATGTAATTGTTAAAACTAAAGATGGTTGCCCTATGCCGGGTCAGTCAGTAACGCTTAGTTTTCAATCAAGGACACAAAGTAATGTTATTACAATTCCGGCAAATGCTATCATATATGATGGCAAAAACGCTGCTATATTTATACAAAAGTCAACAACTCAGTACGAAAAACGATACATAATAGTTATAAAGTCTGATGACGAAAAAGCTATTGTAACGGGCGTTATGGAAGGCGAGAAAGTGGCAATAAATGAGCTCTTTACTCTGAAAGCATTGAGCAGATACGAACAATTTTCAGAGTAATAGGAGGAAAGAACATTGATTTTAGATAAACTTATAGATTTTAGTTTCAGGCAGAAAGCAGTTGCTCTTTCGCTTGTTTTGCTTATGGGCATTGGTGGTGTTTTTGCTTTTAATGAAATCCCACTCAACTCTTTGCCGGACGTTACTCCTATTCAGGTGCTCGTGATAACCAAAGCAGGCAGATACTCTCCTTATGATGTAGAGAAACTGGTTAGTTATCCAATAGAAAATGCAATGAACGGCCTTCCGGAAGTGAAAGAAGTTCGCTCTATTTCGCAGTTTGGTTTGTCTGCAGTTACTATTGAATTTGAAGAAGATACAGATACATATTTTGCTCGGCAGATGGTTAGCCAACGCTTGCAGTCTGTCGTTGACGAGTTGCCAGCCGGTGTGTCTTCACCTCAGTTAGGACCTATATCAACTGCACTGGGTGAAATTTTCCAATATGTAGTAAGGGGAGATGGATATTCGCTTACGGAGCTAAGAACGATACAAGACTGGATGATAGCCCCCCAGCTTAAAACTATAAAAGGTGTTACTGAAATTACGGCTTTTGGTGGTTTTGTCAAGCAGTATGATGTAACGATAATGCCCGGGCGGATGAAGAACTTAGATATTTCCCTGGAAGAAATATTAGTTGCCATTGAGTCTAACAACAGCGTTTCGGGTGGTAATTACTTAGAGCATAACCGCGAGCAGTACATTATCAGAGGCTTCGGCCAAATCTCCGACACACAAGACATAGAAGATATTATAGTAAAAAATCTAAATGGTCGCCCTATCTACGTGGCAGATGTTGCAGATGTTAATATCGGGAAGCAACTCAGGCAAGGTGCTGTGACAATGAACGGCAAAGGTGAAATTGTTACAGGCATAGTAATGATGCTTAGAGGTGGTAATAGTCAGAAGGTAATTAACAGCATTGTAGACAAAATAGAAACTATAAATGCAGGACTGCCGGAAGGGGTGAAGATTGAAAAATTCTACGACCAGTCTGATTTAATCAAACGAACTACTGATACTTTGAAAACAAACTTATTGGAAGGTGGTTTCTTTGTTATGGTAGTGCTTTTGCTTATGCTGGGTGAAATAAAGGGTGCAATAATCGTAGCCACTGTTATTCCGTTCTCAATGCTTTTCGCCTTTATTGGTATGAAAGAATTTGGTTTAGCTGCTAATCTGATGAGTCTGGGAGCGATTGACTTTGGGATGGTCGTCGATGGCTCAGTTGTGATGGTTGAGAATATTGTCCATAAACTACAAAACAAAGATGGGCGAAACAAGACTGAAATAATGCTCAGTGCAGCTAAAGAAGTCTCTCGGCCTATATTTTTTGGGGTAATGATAATCCTTATGGTTTACGTACCTATTATGACTTTTAGCGGCATGGAAGGTATTTTATTTAGACCAATGGCTATTACTGTTATGACCGCTGTGTTCGGTTCGCTTATCCTCGCACTTGTATTTGTACCGGCTATGTCCGCTATATTCTTTAGAAAAGGGATAAAGCTTAGAAAAAATATTGTAATGGATAAAGTAAAGCCTCTTTACGAAAAATTCCTGACTAAAATAATAAACAAAAAAGGCGTAGTTATTACAGTTGCTATAACACTTCTAACTCTTTCACTTATGCTTATTCCTTATTTGGGCACGGAATTTCTTCCTGAATTAGATGAAGGATCTATACTAATCGAACAGGTAAGGATGCCATCCGTTACTCTGGAAGAGTCAGTTCGCAATGCAAATAAAATAGCAGACAGTATCAAAGCAAATATCCCTGAGGTGCAGGCTGTTGTTCCTAAGACAGGTCGCTCAGATTTGGCAAATGACTGGATGGGAGTGCATCAGACAGATGTATGGGTGTTGCTGAAAAATATGGATAAATGGCGTCCGGGTTTGACTAAAGAAGACTTGGTTGAAGAAATGAAACCATACTTAGGGCACGAACCGGGTTTGGCTTATAACTTTACTCAGCCGATTGCTATGCGTGTAGATGAACTTACATCCGGTGTAAAATCTGATGTAGCAGTTAAAATCTATGGTGAAGATCTGGAACAACTAAATTCAATAGGGGCTTCTATACTTTCAGTTGCTCAAAACTTGCAGGGAACAGATAATTCTTACCTTGAGCAACCTATTGGTCAGCCTTATCTAAATATAAAAATAGATAGAAATGCGGTGGCAAAATTTGGGATTAATGTTGATGATGTGCAGAGAGTAATTGAATTAGGCATAGGTGGCTATGCCGGTGGTCAGGTATTCGAAGGGCAAAAGCGATTTGATATAGTCCTTAGATTCCCTGAGCATATCAGAGATCAATTTGAAAAAATTAAAAATGCGCCTGTTGCACTGCCTTCCGGTGGCTTTATTGCTCTAAAAGACGTAGCAGAAGTTATACCAGAAGAGGGACCGAGAGAAATAGTAAGAGAAAACGGTTGGCGACGAGTGGTAGTAAGTATCAATTTGAAAGATATTGATATTGGCTCTTATGTAGCTAATCTTCAAAAAGCTGTGAAAAGCGATTTGGATATACCTTCAGGCTATTTCCTTGAGTATGGCGGTGCTTTTGAAAATCAGCAAAGAGCTATGAATCACTTGTTAATAGTCGTGCCGTTGTCTCTATTTATAATACTTGGTTTGCTGTATCTGATGTTTGGCAATCTAAGATATTCGTTCCTAATATTCTTAAATCTACCATTTGCTCTTTCCGGTGGGATTTATATACTCTTCTTTAGAGGCTTGTATTTATCCGTATCGGCAAGTATTGGCTTTGTTGCCTTATTTGGTGTAGCGGTGCTTAATGGTATAGTTTTGGTAGAACATATTAACGTGCTGAGGAAAAGAGGATTTAGTGTTCGTGATGCCGTAATCCAAGGTGCAGCGGACAGACTTCGCCCGGTACTAATGACGGCAATGGTAGCAGGATTTGGTTTCATTCCGATGGCATTTAACACCGGCCCCGGCTCAGAGGTACAGCGTCCGTTGGCTTCCGTAGTGATTGGTGGTTTGATAACTGCCACACTATTAACATTGCTGGTGTTACCGACTATTTACGAATGGTTAGAGAACAGGCAGAAAAAAGAAGTTCAAGAATAAAGCTTAAGATATTATTACTGTCCGCATTAGAAATACATTTTTTAATGCGGATTTTTTTTATTGGCACCAACTGCTTTTTGGGTTTATACTCGTGAAAGAAATACTAACATTGGATTAGCCGAGAGTTGCCAATAGAAAAGATGGAAAAGCTCTAAAGCTATTAAAAAGCAGGTTGAAACCCCTTGTTCAATATGCAATTACGTAACATATTCTTACAGAAGAAGTAAGCATGCTCCTTGATTCTACGGTCATTTACAGCACTATGATGACATCCTAACGACAAACCCGGGATAATTGATACCCATTGTGGGCACACTAAAAAAAAGCTCGACACTTTTTAGAGTATCGAGCTGAAAAATAAGTTTATCTATAAATATATTATTTACAGAATCTATCTAAGAATTTATATACTTCTGCATCCCAGATAATGTATTCCTGTGGTTTTGCTATGAAGTGTGTTTCTTCAGGATAAATCAATATTTCAGAAGGAATCCCTTTTAGCTGAGCTACTGTGAAGGCTTCCAATGACTGCGTATAAGGCACGCGGAAATCATATTCACCTGTAGAAATAATTATAGGGGTATCCCAGTTATCGGCAAATTTATGTGGTGAATTTTTCTCATAAAAGTCTTTATGTTTTTTATCCCAATAAGGTCCGCCATTTTCCCAGTTAGGAAAGAAGATTTCTTCAGTTGCGCCATACATAGATTCTAAATTAAATACACCACAATGTGCTAATAAAGCTTTGAAACGTCCTTCGTGATTGCCTGCCATCCAGTATGCGGCATAACCACCTGCTGAAGCTCCTATTGCACAAACTCTATCCTTGTCTACATAAGGAAGTTTATTCATTTCGTCTGTTACTGTCAAGTAATCCTGCATTGGCATTCCGCCCCAGTCTTTACTTATTGCGTCGTTCCAATCCTGACCAAATCCCGGTACGCCTCTGCGGTTTGCAACATTGATTATATAACCATGAGAAGCCATCAGGTACCAGTTCCAACGATAATGGAACTGTTGGCTAAGCATAGATTGCGGGCCACCTTGCAAATAAGTGATCATAGGGTATGTTTTATTTGGATCAAAGTTTGGAGGGTATACTACCCATGTATGTATTTTTTTGCCGTCTTTGGCTACAAACCATTTTTCTTCAATTTTGACTTTGTTGAATTGAGCCTTCATTTCTTTGTTGACATCAGTGATTTGTTTTACTTCGCCGCCGTTTGCAGGCATTGTAATCAAATTGTTTGGCTCTTGCATAGATTCCCTTCCAAGTACCAAAGTTTTGCCGTCTGGAGTGATGCTAAGAGTTCCACCGTAGTTATACCAGCCTTTAGTCAATATTTTCCATTTGCCTGCAAGGTTCATAGTATAAACTCTTTTTGTGCCTTCAGTCGGGCAGTCGAAATAAAGAGATTTACTATCCGGTGACCATATTGTAGTGCCTACCCACTGATCTAATGTTTTTGATAGTTCCGTGATTTTACCAGACTCTCTATTGTAAAGCATTAATCTTACTCTGTCTGACTCAAAGCCTGCTCTTTCCTGACTGTGGAATGCAATCCATTTTCCGTCAGGAGAATATAAAGGAACTTTATCATACCCGGGCATATTTGGAGTAATATTTTTTGCTTCGCCACCTTCTCTGCTTACTATGTATAACTGTGAGTCAGTAGATATTTCGAACTGAGGTACAATTTTCATCGTATAGCATAATTCGCTCTCGTCCGGAGACCATGAGATGTCTTCAGCGTCATCAAACGGCTGAAGTGGAGTGTCGTATCTCAAGTCTTTTGTTAAATCTTTAGCAGTGCCGCCATTAGATGGTATAACAAACAAATGGCTATAATTTTCATCTATCCATACAGACCAGTGTCTGATAGGAAGATCATCATATATACGTACTTTTGCTTTGCTATATTCAGGATATTTCTCTTGAGGTGTTTTATCCAATTTTACTTCGGAAGTAAAAGAGAAAAAGTTACCTTTAGGAGACCAGTCCATATTAGCAACGCCTGCTTCTATGTCTGTTATTTGTTTTACGCTTCCATTTGGAAAATCTTTCACAAATATCTGAGGAGCGCCGTTTCTTGTTGAAAGAAATGCAATTTTTTTACCGTCAGGAGACCATCTGCCGTTAAAGTCCGCAGCTTTATCAGTAGTAATTTGCATGGTTTCAGAACCATCAATTTTTACTGCATATAAGTCTGTATAAAACTTGTTTTCGCCAACTGCAGGAGTTTTTAAATTATAAAGTACCCACTGACCATCAGGAGAAACTTGTCCGTCGGAAATGCGATGCAATGACATTAAATCTTTAGCTGTAAAGTCTTTTGCAGCTTCTACTGAAGTGTACGAAGCAAAGCAAAATAGAGCCAAAAGGATTAAACTAAAAAAGTTTTTCATTGTAAACCTTTGATGTTGTAAAATATATAAATTATTATTTTTTTGTGTATTGATTTAAAAACTTGAAAACTTCTTTGTACCAGAATAATTTTTCTTGTGGTTTTAACACCCAGTGGTTTTCTTCCGGATATACTATTAGTTTTGCCGGCACATTTTGAGCTCTTGCGGCAGTAAATGCCTCTAATGATTGAGTGTAAGGCACTCTGTAGTCAAGCTCACCTGTGATTATCATTATTGGAGTGTCCCAATTTTGTGCATAGCTATGGGGCGACACTTTGGCATAGTATTCTTTTAATTTTTTAGATCCCCAGTACGGCCCACCATTATCCCAATTTGGGAAAAATAGTTCTTCCGTAGAGCCGTATTTACTTTCCATATTATACATACCACAGTGAGAAACTAAAGCAGAGAATCTTCCTTCGTGGTTACCGGCTAACCAAAATACAGTATAGCCACCTGCGGAAGCACCTATAGCAGACATTCTGTCTTTGTCGATAAAGTCTTCTTTTGCCATTTCATCTGTGGCTACCAATATGTCCTGCATCGGCATTCCACCATAGTCTTTGCTCATAGCATCAGTCCAGTCCTGACCAAACCCCGGGCATCCTCTCCTGTTTGGAGCTACGATTACATATCCTTTAGATGCCATTGTAAGGAAATTCCAGCCATAACTGAAAAATTGATTTACTGACTGCTGCGGGCCACCTTGGCAATATGTAATTAGTGGGTAAGCTTTAGCTTTATCAAAATCAGGAGGATAAATAACCCATGAGTGGAATTTTTTGCCGTCCTTTGCTGTAAACCATTTTGCTTCGATTTTGACTTTATCAATATTATTTAGGATATCGTCATTGAGATGTGATAATTGTTTGGCTTCTTTCGCTGCCAAATCCATGAAGTAAAGTTCACTTGGAGTATTATAATCTCTTCTGTTGAAGATTAAAGCTTTACCGTCCGGCGTTACTTCTATCCCTCTATCTCCAAAGTTATGCTGACCTTCTGTAAGTACTTCATATTTGCCTGTTTTTGCATCAATTCTATAGATTTGCTCTGTGCCGTCATTGTGACCTGCATGGAAGTATAGAGATTTACTATCAGGCGCCCAAACAGATTGTTCTACATTTTGGTCTAAATCTTTTGACAACTCTTTAGTTTTTTTAGAGGCGATATCATATAACATCAATCTATGTCTGTCAGACTCAAAGCCTGCTCTTTCCATAGAGCTAAATGCAATGCTCTTACCATCCGGAGAGAATAGTGGATCCATATCATAACCCGGTAAATCCGGAGTAATATTTTCAGTTTTGCCGGTTGTAATATCTACAATATATATTGACGAGTTTGTTGAAGACTCAAAATTTTCTACTTTTTTGCACGTATAAGCGATAAACTTACTATCATTAGACCATGCTAGCTGAGAAGCACCACCAAAAGGAGGAAGCGGAGTTTCATACTTTTCGCCTTCCATCAGGTCTTTAACTTCTTTAGTTTGCAAATCCATAACAAAAAGATGTGAATACTTTTCATCTAACCAATGATCCCAGTGTCTTACCGGCAAATCGTCATAAATCATTGCATTGATTTTATCAAATTGAGGATAATTATCTTTGATAGTTTTTTCTAACTTCACATCTGAAGTAAATAGGATTTTTTTGCCGTCAGGCGACCAGATAGGATTTGCAATACCGTTTTCCATATCGGTTATTTTGTATGCTTCTCCCCCGTTTTTAATATCCATCACATAAGCCTGAGATTTACCGGAACGAGTAGAAACAAAAAGAATTTTATCACTACCTGGAGACCAAGTAGCACCAAAATTATGAGAATCCTCACTTGTAATCTGCCTAAGTTCCCCACCTTTAGCAGACATCAAAAACAGCTGAGTTTTTGTGCTATTTTCTGCAACATCAGGCACACTTACCTGCACCAAAAGCTCTTTTCCATCAGGAGATAGAGAATAAGAAGAAAGTCGATTTAAAGTAAATAGAATATCTTCATCCATCTTTTCAGAAAACAGAGATATTGGTATTATAAATAGTATTGCGATAAGCCAACTGTAATATTTCATTTAGTCATTCCTAAATATACTTAAATGTCGTTTATTTAAACTTTTAAAAATACTACAATAGTTTGATAAATGCGATTATTTTTTGGAGTAAGTATAGAAATAGTACCTATATCCATGTTAATGCTTGTTTTTTATCGGTTTGTCATTCATATTCATCCACGCTACAAATCCAGTGTTTGTATCAGGGATGTGGGATAAAATAGTCGGCGAATAATATATAGCTAACTTTAAATAGTAATATTAAGTTATAGTTGAGCAGTGTTTGTAGTCATTTGTGTAATAATTCCTCTCTACCGTGGATATATTGTAAAATATCTATTCCTACGATTTCAAATCAGATATTGTATCTTATCGACACAAAAATAAATTTGCATTAAGTATGCAATGAGATTATCTTGCCTAAAACTATTATTTGTTTTAATAATTTAAAGAGAGCCAAATGAAGAAATTCAACTCACTTTTTCTACTTTTTGCTATGTCTATAGCATTTGTTATCTCTTGCCAGCCCAAAGACGAAGCTCCGAAAGCTGAAAACAGCGCGGTTACTTCTGACTATGAAGGAAGACGCCAGGTAGGGCAGTTGGTCATTGAAGACATTCCTGAAATTCCACAGGATATTTCAGACAAGTATCTTCAGTATTCTAATATCAGAGGTGCAAGTTTTTCCGGTTGGAACATATTTGGAGACGGTATTTTTATTAATACCCGCTTTGCTGAAACAAGCCAAGTACACTTAGTGGACATGGCAGGCGGTGCTCGTAAGCAGCTCACATTTTATTCAGAACCCGTAGGCGGAGTATCTGTTTGCCCCGACAAGTCAAAAGAAATGTTTCTATTGACTAAAGACATTGGTGGCAACGAAGCATATCAAATTTATAAATATGATATTAAAGATGGCTCAACTCAGTTACTGACTGACGGTAAATCTCGCCACGGCGGTGCAGCTTGGAGTCATAAAGGAGATAAATTTGTTTATACGTCGAATAAACGCAACGGCAAGGACATGGATATCTATGTAGCAAGCATAGACAACCCTGCTGATGCTAAGCTGATATTCGAATCAGACGGACACTGGGGACCTATAGACTGGTCAATGGATGACAGCAAGCTATTGGTTTATAACTATAAGGCAATAACTAATAACTCCGTACAAATTTTAGATATTAACACTAAAGAGCTTACCCCTCTTGTTACTTCGGAAGAAGAGTTTGCAATGGGTGCCGGTGTTGCTGCTTTTGCCCGCAATGGCAAAGGTATTTACTACCTCTCTGACCTTGGCAATGAATTTTTGAAATTATACTTTTATGATTTTGCTACTAAAGAGTCGACTCCTGTAGCGCATGAAATAGAGTGGGATATAGAAAATATGGTTCCGTCTCCAGATGGCAAATTGCTTGCTCTTTCTGTGAACGAAGACGGTATGTCAAAATTCTATATGCTTGACACAAAAACTAATAAACTATTTGTGCCGAAATCTATTCCTACAGGCACTGTTTCCGGTTACGAATTCTCCGGCGACAGCAAAAAGCTTGCTATGACTATCAGCACTAAAGACTCCCCGGGTGATGTTTATGTAATTGACTTGGCTGCAGACAAAACTACTCGCTGGACATTTAGTGAAATTGGTGGTTTAAATACAGATGAATTTGTAGAACCACAACTTATTCATTATCCGACTTTCGATGAAGTAGATGGCTCACCTCGCATGATTCCTGCTTATTACTACAAACCTAAAGGCGAAGGCCCTTTCCCTGTAGTAGTTAGCTTCCACGGCGGTCCTGAATCACAGTTCCGTCCGGGATTTGCTTCTACTTACCAGTTCTGGTTGAACGAACTTGGCATAGCTGTTATTGCTCCTAACGTAAGAGGTAGTGCGGGTTATGGCAAAACATATTTGAAACTTGACAACGGATTTGACAGAGAAAACTCTGTAAAAGATGGTGGAGCATTGCTTGACTGGATTGCTACTCAGCCTGAACTAAATGCAGAAAAAATCTGTGTATTTGGTGGCTCTTATGGTGGCTATATGTCTCTTGCTATGATGACTAACTACAATGACCGCTTAGCTGCAGGCGTTGACATAGTTGGTATTTCTAACTTTGTTACTTTCCTTAAAAACACTAAGGACTACCGCAGAGATCTTCGTAGAGCTGAATACGGCGACGAAAGAGACGAAAAAATGCGTGAATTCCAGGAAAAAATTGCTCCTTTGAATAACGCTCAAAAAATTACAAAACCTATGTTTATAATACAAGGATATAACGACCCTCGAGTGCCGGCTTCTGAAGCTGAACAGATGGTAACTAAAATCAGAGAAAACAAAGGCGATGTGTGGTACTTACTTGCTATGGACGAAGGCCACGGTTTCCGTAAAAAAGGCAATAGAGACTACTACTCCCAATCAGTAGCTCTTTTCCTTAAGACAATGCTCAAAGATAAGTAAACTAATATCAAATATAGTTATATTATTAAGGCACGCAGAAATGTGTGCCTTTTTTTGTAGTTTAAACTTTTCAATACTTACTTTCCACCATATTTTGCCATTTGAAAGATGATGAACGGTATAATCCCAAAAATGTCATTAGAAAAAACAAAAAAGCTCTAAAGTCATTAAAAGGCAAGGGACCGAAACCCTGTTCAATAAGCAATTACGTAATATTTCTTATAGAGGAAGCAAGCATGCTCCTTGGTTCTGCGGTTATTTACAGCAATTATAATGGCACCTAATGACAAATCCGGGTTTATCATATATCTCAAATTGTTTTTGATAACAACTATTAGAAATAATATGATCTTTCAAGGCTGAAAGCCTCAAAAGCAGTAGAGCAACGCCTCATAATCGAAATACTCCCATCCCATTTATCACGAGAAGGACTGGCGGGGAAATGTTAGTGCGTCATGAGAGTGAAAAATAAAAGCCCGCCTCTAGCGATAAGACGAGCTGTTTTTTATTTAGCGAGCGAGTATTCGTCGTGTATTATGTTAGTATTTGGGAGCTGTTTTATCAGATTTTCTACTGAGGTGAATGGAATCTTGTTTTTACTCAAATCCAAAACCTTCAGATTTTTTAGATTGTTTAGGTTCGCCGGCAACTCTTTCAAACGATTGTCTGATAAATCAAGATACTTAAGGCTTTTCATGTCTCCTATTGCATCCGGCAAATCTTTGATTTTATTTCGAGATAGATTCAGATATTCTAATTTATCCATATCCGCCACAGTCGCTGAAATATCTTTTATGCGATTATCTTCCAAATCAAGTGATTTTAGATTTGGCAAACGGGTAATCATTGGTGATATCTCTTTGATGCGGTTACTCCTTGCAGAGATAGTTTCTGTTCTCTCAGGAATAATGAAGTTAAAGCTTTTCAGCTTCTGATTATCAAAAGTGAGGGATTTGCTATCTGCTTCTAAAAACACTGTATCCGGTATCTGGATATCATCTCCGGCGCTTGCCTTTTCATCAATTTGCTCGGCAGGCTCTTCTTTTACAACTTGCAGAAAAAGTCCACTCTCTGCTTGAATTAGAGAATCAATCCTTAATTTTCGCTGCCTAATCACCTGCGCCAAAGCATAAGGACTTCCATCCTTTTGCGTTATCACTGTTTCGTAAATAGAAAGAGCTTTGTCAAAGTGCTGTTTTGCTTCGTTGTACATTTTTATATCTTCATACAGGTAAGCGTAATATTCATTGGCAACTGCTTCCCAGTATCTTGCGGTGTAGTCGTCACAGTTTTGTATTTCTACTAAGCCCTTCTTAAGATATTCACCTGCTTTAGGATAGTTTTGGCTTATGCGGTATGTGTTGCCAAGTTTAATCCAACGCATAGCCTGCTCCATATCCTGAGCTGTGAGGCATACAGTAAGCAATATTGTAAATATTATATATCTCATTTTATCTCCCGATTAATTATCATATACAGGAGTTTTCCATAAAGCAAGTCTAACACCCATTGTAAGTACGTTAAATTGAGGCTCACCAAAATTTAGGTATTGCAAGCGGGAATCAAAAACGAACTCCGATGCAAAATAGCTGTTATACGCTACAAACAACTCTAAAGGAAGTGATATATCTGCATTTCTTACAAACATCTCAAATCTTATCATTTCTCCCTCGAAAGTGGCAGCTCCATAATCTACATTATCTAAATTGCCACTGCCCCAGAAATGTCCGGCACCTATTTTTATGCCCCCGGTAAAGTCCTTTAGGTCTATTACATTATCAAATTTAAGATTTAGGCCGATAGTATACAGTTGAGAGTTCCATTTGTCACTAAGCTTAACACCCTGAGTGATTTGGTCAGTTACAAATCTTGGCACAATATACTCACCAAAAATCTCTAAATATCTTCCAAAACCAAATACAGGTTCAGGATTGAAAGTAATCTGTCCACCAAAAGCAATTTTATCGTTAATTCCGTCTTCTCGGAAATAGTACTTATTAGCAGTGCCACCAATAGAAAATACAGGAGTAAACCTACGAACATTGCGCTCGTATGAGGCTCTGATTTCACCTTCGCGCTGGATAAGATATTTATCCATAGCCGCCGTGGCAGAGTCTAACTTTCGATTTAGCTTTGCAGCCTCTTCGCGAGCAGCCTTCCAGTTCTTTTTATAAAACTCCAGATCATTATGCTGCAACGCCAGCTCGTATTGACGTTTTTCCATTTCGTTGTTAGCATTCATCTGCACAAACAGTTCTTTGCGAAGTTTGTCGATTTGCTCACGGTTACCAATCTCAGGCAAAGATTCGAGAATAGCGAAATATTTCATCGCCAAAGCGTGGTAATCTTTAATAGTTTGAATTTCCATATCGGAAAGCTGCTCAAAGCTAGGCGGAAGTATCAGCTCATTGGTTTCGAAGCCGGAGAGTTTCGCCTGCATATAAAGCAAAGTAGCCTTATGGTAGTATTCCATTACCTTTTCGGTAAAGATTTCTTCAGATTCTTCCCAAATTTCCAGACGTTCGTCGCTCGGAAGGGGAGCAATATCTATCACCGGCTTAGCTGCAAAGGCAGTCAACTGCATAGATAAAATAAATAGCAATAAAAGCAACTTATACATAAAAATCGCCTCCATAAGAATATGTGTGAATGTCGATTATAAATGTGCGAGTGCCACAGCCTGAGGGATTAGCCAAAACGCAAAAGTCAAGGCAAACCAAAAAGGAAAGTCACCGCCTGTTTTTTGAAATAACCATTTATATAACTACCCCTAACTATATAAACAGTATAATCCTCTAATATAAAGAAACTTCTGTTAATACAAATTATTTTATTTTTGGTAGGGATTTTTTTTGGGTGGGGGGAAGAATGTTTATTTCCATAACATACAAAACAATTCAGCGATACTCTTACCACTATGCAACGATATCAGAGAAAGTAAAACAAAGGATAAAATTATTGTAAAGATAGATAATCTAATGACTTCAAATTTTGTTGGTTTATGACTTTTATAGAAAACAAAACTTATAACCATTGCAAATATAGATAAAGCTCCACCAAAACCTAAAAATATACCCAAGAAGTTATTTAAAAATGCATTTGAATCCTTCAAACCTTTAATAAGACCTACACTTACCTCTACCGCTCCTGCAGAAAAAACAACGATAGCAGAAAAGATACTCAATATTTGGATAGAATTCTTTTCTGAGTCTTTTATTTTCTCTTTAAGAGTGGATAGTTCTTGAAATGATTTGTTATTATTTCTGATTGAAACTAATGATTGCATTTGATTTTTAAATTTAGACAAAAAATTTGCTTCTTTTTGATAGTCTATTGGGTCAGAATTACCCGATGCTAAAGATAATACATTTGCAGAATTACTTTCTTCATGATATAGAGTTTGTTCGTAGGGAATTTGAAAAGGTAAAAATCTGATATCTTTACACCATTTTAAGTTAGACTCAAATTTTTCTAATAAGTCATTTGCGAAATCATAATACTTTTTAAACTCAAAATCATTTTGTACATTTACAAGTCTTTCATCTAGTAAAAATTCTAAATATTTACGCTCCATATAATAGTTGTTGACATTACATTCTTTATTGATATCTGTCAATTCTTTATAGGCTTTATGAATATCTTTGATTAGAATATTTGGCTTTTCTTTAGCTTCATTTACTAAACTACCAAACAAGTTGTTGCATATATAAACTAAATCTACCTGATAACAATATTGGTTATAAATGCATTCTGACTTTTTATTATTTAAAGAGAACTTGAACTTATCCCTTATTCCTTCTAAGGCTTTATGGTTAAGTGTGTTTTTATAATAATCAATTTTGCTTTTAAGCAAATGAAAATCAAGATTATTAAAATCTAAGGTTTGTGTATTATTAGGAGGTACAAATTTTACATTCAGATTACTATAATCTGATATTCTTGAATAGTTATTCTCTTTATCAAAAACTATATAATCAGTCTCTTCATTATTTGATTGAAATTCCTGGATGATTTTAGACAATAAAAATTTATACTTATTTATAACTAAATTGGTTGAAACAAATTTCGAAGTTCCGAATTGTTTCTGTATAGTTTTAAGCAATTCTATATTATCGTCAAAAGCAAATTTATATAAGAAAAAGTTATGGTCAATTGAAATATTGAGAAGATTGAGAGATATGAGTGTTTGAAAATTGTATATGTCCTCAAATATCTTATATTCATCTAATTCAATAATTTCGTCATTCATGTTAATAATTTTTGAAGCAGTTAGAATATTCCAAATAGGGTTTACTTTCCCATCATATTTGACACTGGTTCTTTTTAATACAGAAATTGTATCTTTGAGTATAATATTAATGATATCCAAAAACTTTCTATAGTAAACAACTTGATTTTTTACATTAATGATTATCTTTTCTTGCTCTTCTCGCTTGTTATGCATAACAGCATATTGGATCAAGAAAGGCATTATTATACTCAGTAGTTGTAATTGAGCAAGAGATTCATTCATTGCAATAGATAATATTTCATTTATCAAAATATTAACATTTGTCTTGTTTGGAATATGATCATCAAGATTTCTATTAGGAATTAAACTAATAATCTCATCCATATAATTGAATATTTGTTTTAAGCTGTATTCATCTTCAGTTAATTGAACTTGTTCAAAATTATCCCTTTTACTTTTCAATATTTTAACAATATTTTGATAATCTACTTTTGTTTCTGACTTGCTTAGCTCTAAATCAATAATTGATTTAAGACAATCATGTACATTTCGATATTTTGTCTCAAATTTTTCAATGTCTTCAAGTATTAACTCTAAAGCACCTTCTTCATTATCAGTAGAAGTTTTAAAGCTTGATAACTTCGCATCTAATTTTTTATGTATTGTCTCTAGTTTTGGAATGACTTGATCAAATTTATAATAAGAATTACCCAGAAGCATTTCATTATAGTTTTCCAGAAAATTAGACAACTTAGTTACAAATTCTGAATTGTACATTTGATCTGAATCAAGGCTTTCTAAATCAAAGTTTGAATCTAATGTAGCTAATGCTAATAAGCCATTAAACTGATTATTAACTTCTTCAATCATTCTTTAGCTCCAAACAGGAGAATGCTGAAAATCATTAAGTTCTATTGGATATGATTTCTTTTGATAAAATTTTGCTTTTCTGAACGGAATTTTCCAAGTATCCCATTTATGTGTAATATCAACTAATGTGTTCGCATTCTTAGTAAAAAGCACTCTATGTTCTTGTCTCATAATTTCGATAATTCTATCAATACGTGTGGATAAACCTGACGCTTCTTCTTCACAATTATTCCTCAATTCCTCTTCTACTGCTAAAAAACTTTGATCATTTAAATTAATTTGTGTAGAATCAAAATCACAGTAGATAGTATCATCTGGGGTTGTTTCTTGAAGGAAATCCCAGAAATTCATTTCTACGGGGCCATATTGTAATGCTCTGAAACTACGGAAGTAGTTATTATATATGCTGTGTTCTTCATTTTCAGGCTGTAGAGACATTGCTACAGCCAAAAAATTCAACTTAATAACCTTAAGAATACTTAAGTCATTGATTGTATTAAATCGTTCAATTGTACCAGGAGAACCTAATTCTTCATTATTCCCCTGTGCTTGCCAGTATTCTCTAGCAAGTGCCCAAAGAAAATATCTATAAACGTTTTCGTTTCCCATGATGTACTCCTAATAGCAAAAAAGCAAATAAAATATTTGCATTGAATATAATATTATTGCATAATATAAATAAAACAATTGTAATAAACCGGATTTTCTTTTATGTATTCTAAAAATAATTTATATTTATATATACGTATAAAATTGCAATCTGTTTGATATAATAGCTGTTAAATATAGGCACTTGCGTGTCAAGTTATGTCGCTATTGATAAATAACACTTTCGAAGCCTTCGCGGGTGTTATAAACACAAAAGATGTGATATATCAAAAATATGGTGTGCAAATAAAAGTGCTGTTTTAATATAAATTGCCTGCGAGCATTACTATTGCCTATTTTGCAAATAGAGCCTCACAGGTTTAAGATATATTTGCTATCTTTGTTTTATTCCTTTTGTCCGAATAATTCAAGTTTTAGCAATGAATATTAATCAGATTATTGATATAAACAAGCCTATCATTCTTGCCTCCCAATCTCCCAGACGCAAGTTCCTCTTGGAGATGTTGGGGCTGGAATTTTCTATAATGCCTGCCAGCATTGAGGAAGTTAATTCGGACTGTCTGCCACCGGCAGAGTATGTTATGCAGCTTGCCTCAAAGAAGGCTAAGGCTGCGGCTGATATGAGTAATTCTAATGCTGTTTTTATTGGATCGGACACCATCGTCGTATTAGGCGAATTCGTTCTCGAAAAGCCTTTAGATGAGAACGATGCTAAAAAAATGCTGAGAACTCTTAGTGATAACACGCATACTGTTTTTACAGGAGTTGCCATTTATGACAGCTTTGCGGATAAGGGCAATGTAAGTTATGAAGCTACCGAAGTAAGTTTTCGTGAGTTATGCGATAGTGAGATAGATGCTTATGTCGCTACAGGCTCACCAATGGACAAAGCCGGCGCTTATGGCATCCAGGATGACTTTGGAGCTGTGTTTGTAAATAGAATAGAAGGGTGCTACTATAACATAGTAGGTCTCCCTTTGCAACTGTTATATAAAATGCTGATGGAGCACTTTGCCTGATGAACAATGCAAAATCTAAGCTCAATACCTTAATTATGCTCTTGCCATGGCTTCTTACTTTTCTAGTCTTTTGGTTTTATCCGCTTTTGTACTCTGCTTATATGAGCATGACTGAGTATAATACTTTAACCGGGGAAGCTTTTTGGGTAGGTTTAGATAATTATAAAAATATGCTTAGCGATGAGTTGTTTTGGAAAGCACTTACTAATACCAGCATCTTTACTCTTGGTAGCGTGCCTATAACTACTGCTTTAGCAATATTTATGGCTAATGTGCTGAATAAGAAGTTTATTAGACTGAAAGATTTTTTTCGTGCAGCTTATTTTATGCCATCGGTAACCGCTTTGGTCGTGATTGCACTGATTTTTACTAATCTTTACTCAATAGATGGTTATGTAAATTCACTTGTGCAGATGCTTGGCTTTAGCGGAACGGAAAGGGGGTGGCTGGCAGAACCTTCTACCTCGCTCATGTCTATCATGGCAATGGATATCTGGATGGCATCGGGTTACTATATGGTACTTTTTCTTGCCGGCATGCAAACTATTTCAAATGATTTATATGAAGCCGCTGAGCTAAGCGGTGCATCTCCCATGAGGCAATTCTGGGAAATAACTTTCCCTCTACTGCGGCCAACTCTAATGTTTGTGTTAATTATCAATAGCATCAAGTCTTTTCAGGTCTTTGTAGAAGTGTTTGTAATGACCAAGGGAGGGCCTTTACACTCTACGACCACATTAGTATACCAAGTGTACGAAAATGCCTTTAAAGAGTCTGATTTGATGGGATACGCCTCAGCTATTGCTTACACTCTATTTATGATATTAATAGTCTTCTCACTCATACAAATGAAAGTGCTAAGAGAGAAATAGAAAGATATTACAAAGCAAGTACTACGAAAGCAAAAAAATAAGAGACACAATAAACATTGTGCCTCTGTAGATTTTAGCGTCTATCAAACAATACTAATAAAAAATATTACGCTTTTGGAGGCATTCCGGCCATTGAAATAGTTTTACTTCTTTCAATAGATTGCAATGCAAGATAGTTATCCCCAAATTTACTTAAGTTTTCTAATTCTACATCAAATTGATCTCCGTGCTTTTCTTCATCTTCAACTAAAGACTCAAAAAGTTTTTTAGATACGGAATCTGCATTTGCAGAGCACTCATTAGCCCACAAGTTATAATCAGTAGCACTATCTTCTTCCATTTTAACTGCAATTTCTAACATTTCTCTTATATTGTGAATTTTTTTAACTGGTTCAGAAGTCGTCATCTCTACTTCCCCTTTCAGGAATAGAACTCTTTCAGCTAACATCTCAATATGCATCATTTCTTGAATAGCAGTCATTTTGAAAAGCTGAGCTAATAAGTCATAACTTTGGTCATCGCAATGAAAATGAAAGTACATATACTGATGCACTGCTGTAAGCTCATCAGAAATCGCTTTGTTTAATAATTCGATGCTTTTTTCTTTTCTGGCCATTTCTCCACCTTTTTGTATTGTATAAAAAAATATATCAAGTTGAGGAATATACAAAGACACAGAATATTTAACCCATTTCACCCTACTGAAGATGATACGCAATCTTTTTAGGGACAATGGGAAAGTAAAATATTGAAGTAATACTTCTAATAGAGGTCTTTTTATGATAAAAATGCATGATTACATTTCATGTTTTAATATATGCAATATCGCTCAATATTGCAAGTTTATCAATATACTATATTTTCATTCGAGGAACAAAGCTGGAAGTTAAGGTGTGCGAAAAGTAGCATTTGTCAACCATAATAGGTAGTTTTTATTTATAATGTCTTATAGCTCATAGGCTTTTGGGGATTATAAATAATCAAAGGAATATAAGCGTTAACGTAATCATTTATTATCTTTATTCTTCTTTTCAAAATACAAGTTTACTCACCTTCTTTAGATTTATGTGTTTTGTGCGAACTCCACTTTAACACAATTCGTATTTTATGTTTTAGTTATGCTTTCCTGATGCCACAACATTTTTTATACTTCTTGCCTGAACCGCATGGGCATGAGTCATTTCTACCTATAGACTTTATATGATAGGTCTTAAGTTCTTTTTTGCTCATTTCGCTTGAAAATATTTTTTCTAACATTGTATATAGCTCTGGGTGTTTTTCTTTGAGCAGGCGAGGTCTCTCAAAAAAGTACTCAGACGCTACGGAAAAAAACTCTGCATTGTTTGTACCACCGTATGGATTAATATCTGAGTTATGAGTTGATATTTCTTCAATTTTGCGATTAATGAGGTCTAACCACGGGATTGTATATTGCTTTTGTAGAAGTGCTTTTGGCACCCCGTCTACAGCTCCGTCAGTCTTGTCTATCAGATGGACAAATTCATGTATAGCAGTATTTTTTTTGTCATTTTCTATAGAGAACCCCTCTTGAAGCGATTTTTTTGAAATAATCATTTTGCCGTTCATCACACCTGTTCCAACCATGCCAAGTATGTTGCTATCCGCAGCTCCAACTCCATATTTATCATTAAATCTATCTGGATAAACCAACACTTCCTCTAAGTTGTAATATCGCCACTCAGGGAAATAAAAGACAGGTATTATCGCACTGGATGCAACTAAAAGCCTATCTGTATCATCTATATCACAGCTTATGCCTGTCACTTTACAGTTTGCTAAAAAATCCTGTACACGCGATTCAAAAGATAATTTTTCGGTGTCAGTAAGAGAGTTATAAAAAACAACATTATTTTGCAGAAACGTTTTGTGCTCTGCCTGCATCATAGTCCCTTTTTTACGTTTTGATTTGCTAAATGCCAAAATAAATGTTCCGTACAATATAGCCAAGAAAAGCAAAAATGAAATAATCATATAAAACATAAATATTCTCTAACCAAAGTTAATATATCTCTTGCAAATATACTCAGTTTCTACAAGTAATCCCATACACCGATTACAATAAACCCAAATCCCTTAACATGGCCTTGCAGTTAGATGCTGTAAATGCTCGTAGAACCAAGGAGCAAGCTTGTTTTCTAATGACAAATTCCGGGATAAATCGAAAAGAAGACATACCATTTTCAGGTATATCTTCTTTTTTAAAAGTATAGGCTTTATAAAAGCTAGTTAGATAAGTTCTGTACGTATTCTTCTGATTTTTGCACCTACAGAATTCAACTTCTCTTCTAGCTTCTCATATCCTCTGTCAAGGTGATAAACTCTGAGTACCTCTGTAGAACCTTTAGCAGCAAGAGCGGCTAAGATTAAGGAAGCACTTGCTCTCAAATCTGAAGACATAACTGTAGCGCCTTCTAATTTATTGCCGCCTTTGACTAAAGCTGTATTATCCACTACTTCAATGTCGGCACCTAAGCGAGTAAGTTCCGGTACATGCTTAAATCGGTCAAAATAAACAGTGTCTGTAACTCTGGAAGTCCCTTTTGCCATAAGCATATAAGCAGTCCACTGGGCTTGAATATCGGTAGGGATGCCAGGATAGACCGAAGTTGTAATGTCTACAGGTATAATCTCTTTTCCAGCCTGAAGTCTGATTGTATCACTATTTACATCTATTTCGCAACCTGACTCTTCCAGTTTCGCAATAACTGCAGACAGGTGATACGGATTTACATTTTCTAACTCGATATTTCCACCAGTCATAGCAGCTGCCATTAGATAAGTCGCAGCTTCTATTCTATCCGGGATTGTAGTTTCATCTACCGGTCTTAGTTCGTCTACACCTTCGATTATAAGCTCAGTTGTACCAATGCCTTCTATTTTTGCTCCCATTTTGACAAGCATTCTTGCTAAAGCTGTTATTTCAGGTTCAGCAGCAGCGTTTGAGAGGACAGTTGTACCGCTGGCAAGTGTTGCCGCCATAAGCACATTGCCGGTAGCTCCTACACTTGATACATCAAAGTGAAACTTTGCACCTTTAAGTTTTTTAGCTTTAGCAATCACATAGCCTTTTTCGAGCGAAACTTCTGCACCTAATTTTTCTAAACCTTTTAAGTGCAGATCCACAGGACGTGGCCCCCACGCACAACCGCCGGGCAGAGAAACTCTTGCTTCTCCGTAGCGAGCCACTAAAGGACCTAACACATAAAACGAAGCACGCATTTTCTTTACATGCTCATAAGGAGCTTCTACACTGTTTATTTTGCTTGTATCCAAAAAGAGTTCGTCGTCGTTAAGCTCTGCGAATGCACCTAAAGAACCTAATAAGCGGGACATCGTCCACACATCGCGTAAGTTAGGTGTATTTTTCAAATGGTATATGCCGGGTGCAAGTAAAGCTGCAGGCATTAGAGCCAAAGAGCCATTTTTTGCACCTGAAACTTTTATTCTGCCGGATAGTCTATGACCACCTTCTATAACTAATTTATCCATGTATGTCTTATCATTTAAGTTATAAATATTCAGGATATGCAATGTAAGGAAAAAATATCTTATATCAGATTATTTGTTTCAGCCATTGCCGTCATACCCGAGAGAAGCAAATAGAAATGATAAAAGGCAAGCGAATTTTAAAATCTGCTTGCCTCTTTAAATCTTTTTTGAGAAACCGTAACTACTTGATTTCTTTATGCACTGTGTGCTTACGCAAAAATGGATTGTATTTTTTTAATTCAATACGTTCCGGAGTATTTTGCTTATTTTTCATAGTAGTATATCTAGATGCAGGAACGCCATTTTTTTTGGCTTCTGTGCATTCCAACGTAACTTGGATTCTCTGATCTTTCTTAGCCATTGCCTTAACTCCAAAATACTATTTTATAGAGAAAACAAATATAAGTAGATATAATGATTCTGCAAAACTTTTTCCATATTTTTGGGGATAAATTATTTTTATCTCGTCAAAAATAGAATTACAAATATAGTCAATTGTACCAAGATTACAGCAGGTATTTAGTATAAACATATATTATTTGTGGTTAGCTTTATGTTCCTGAGTTAAAAACATCCAAGTTCAAAACATAGTTCGGCATCTAAAAATTCTTTTCTGCGAGGATTCTGGTTAAGAAGTTTAATCCAAGCTTATTGTCGCCTTCTTGCATCGAAATGTCTTTCTTTTTGAAACCGAACTCTGATATCAAAATGCCTTTTAATTTTGCAGCTTCCACATCTCTGCCATTAGGAAATATAATTTGTAGCCTTTTCGTCAGAAAAGAATTTTGTAACATCATGGCAATTACTTCTTTATTAGATGAGCTGTTTACATCTGACAAATCTAAAAAATATTCTTCGTGCATTTTTCCAAGGTATTCTATAGAGGTTCTATTCCTGAGCTTTTTCTTATTGAGGATAAAGGAATAGTCACTATTTCCTTGGAGTTGCTTAGTGTCTAATCCAATTAACTTAATATTTAGTGAGTCTACTTCCCATAGGGCATCTAACTGTGTGCCTAAATTATATGATAATTTGCGGGCATATTTATCACTGTTGTATATTGTTTCGTGCTCCTCACCAATAGTTGCAACTACTTTCCAATGCTTCACCTCGTCTTCCGGGCGCGCATTGAGAAACAGCTCTAAAATAGGAGGGTCTGCAGTAGTTTTACTGTTTACAATTTCTACATGAGAATAATTCTGCTGTTTTGATACGCTTATTGAAATGTAATCTGCATCAGTATATACTACTTTTGCAGATATGCTTGAGCTTAGTTTGGATTCAATCATTGAGATAAGTGACTGAACATCAAAGTCTTTACTACATCGTATTTCTACTTCGGAACCGGACAGCCTTATTTCCGAAAGAATGATTTTGAAAGTTTGGTCGCAGTATTCCGTCTGAAATTTATTTTTACTCTTACCTGTAAGATATTCCTTTGTGAAACTCGAAGAAAACGAGCAGATTGAGTATTCTTCTTTTCTAAATATTTCTATATCAGCTACTAATGCAGATATTTGGTACTCTACATTTGTTTCTCCATTTATAGAACTTTCTGATATCTTACCTGCCAGAAATAAATCTAAATTGCCGATGGCGCCAGGTCTATTGGAAGCAAACATAGCAAGATCATTGGGTAAAATAGTAAAGTCCGATTCGTCAAACTCAGTATTTAAACCATTAAGCGGGCGAGGAACAGACCATTTTGCGTCATATCTCAAAGATATAAACAGGTCATAACCTCCCTGCCCTGCCTGACCATTAGATGCAAAATATAAAGTGTCAGAAGATGCAAGAAATGGTGTAATTTCGTTACCCGAAGAGTTAAGTTCTTCAAGTGGCATAGCATTTCCCCAAGTATCATTTGACTGACGGAATGCAATCCACAAATCAGTATCAGAGTAATTAGATAATCTATTACTAACAAAAATCAGAAAAGATTTATCCGGCGAAACAGTCGCCTGAGCAGTAAATACATCTGACTGAAGGCTATCCAAAAGGTAGGGTTTTTGCCATTGTTGCTTACGTTTCAGAGCCTTATGTATATTCATTACAGGATAGGTAGCCGTTTGTTTAAAAACTGATACGTAAGCTTCGTCCATTGCATAAAACGAAATATAAGCTCTGTTATCTCTTTTTTGGTTAATATCTCCATCAAGCAAGTCCGGCTTACTGAAAGTGGAATCCTGTAATAAGTCTGAAATATAGTAATAAGAAGTTTTAAGCCTGTCAGAATTGAAGTAAAGCTTATTCTCGTATATATTAAATGCAGGAGCCAACTCGGCACTTCCAGAATTCAGTTCGGTAATATTTCTCAGCACTGACCACTGATTAGCAAGTGTAGTAGATATAATAGATAAGCAGAGACTAATATATATAACTATAAGCTTCATAGCATTTTTGCATGTTTAACGTTGAATAAAATGATAAATTAGCACTAAGTTCTACTTAAAACATTACTTAGATTTATAATCTATTTAAGCAATAGTATTATGTTGAAATCCTAATCAAGCAATTTAATAAAATTCTTTTCTTTTCCGAAGAGAACTAATATATCATTGTCTGCAAATATAAGAGTTGGCTCCGGTACGCCAGTAACAATATATTCTTCCTTTGAAGAAAATATACCTTTTGATATTGCTTTTCTTTTTACGGTTACAAGGTTTAGGTCATATTTTTGCCTTAGCTCGACTTCGGTTAAGGACTTTCCAATCAGAAAGTTAGGAACTTCCACTTCAAATATTCCATACTCTTTAGTAATCTCAAAAGATTCGATGAGCCCAGGTATCATGAGGCGTTCTGCCATTTTGCTGGCAGCGTAAGCTTCCGGCACTATCAGCTCTTTGATACCCATCAGCTTAAGTAAGCGTTCATGTACAGGAGAAATGACACGATTTATTATCTTTTTAACTCCTATCTCCTGCAATACTGCAGTGGTAGTAATGCTACTTTCAAATCCTTCACCAATCGCAACTATTACGGCATCCATATCTTCAATGCCCAAGCTGGTCAAGGCTTTTACGTCCATCGCATCCGCTTGCACCGCCATAGTAACCTTATCTTTCAGGGGTGCCACTTTATCTACATCTATATCTATCGCGATTACTTCAGCACCTTCGTCAGTAAGGTCTAAAGCTAAATTAGCACCAAAGTATCCAAGTCCAATAATACAGAATTTTTTAACAGACATATTTTTATCCTACAATTATATTTTCTGTTGGAAGATTATATTTAGGCGATTCGCCGGGATTGTGAAATGATAATAGAAATGCCAGCACACCAATTCTACCTATAAACATAAGCATAATAATAATATATTTTCCTGTAAAAGATAAATCCGGAGTCACTCCTCTACTTAGACCTACTGTGCTAATCGCAGATGTAGCTTCAAAGATTAAAGCCATCGTATCCTTGCCTGACTCTGCCCACACTAAAGCAGTAGAACCAATCCCTAAAGCCAGCAACGAAGAAATAATAACCAAAAATGCACGCTTTATACTCTCCGGAGCAACTTCTCTTTTAAAAACTCTGATTTTTTCATTCCCACGAATTTGATTAATCAATGCTAAAAAAGTTATCGCAAGGGTTGTGGTCTTAATACCACCCCCTGTAGAGCCCGGAGATGCACCAATCCACATAAGAATAATTATTATCATCATTGCTGCTGGAGCGATAGTGGAAGTATCCATAGCATTAAAGCCGGCAGTCCTTGCTGTAACCGACCAAAACAATGCCTGAAAAATCTTCTCTAACTCAGATAAATTCTTTAAAGACCCCATACTATCAGAAAGGTATATCAAAATCATACCTATAACAATCAGAATAATTGTAGTAACAATTACTATTCTTGTTTGCATTGAGAACCTTAGCCCATTCCTTTTTGTGCGACGAATCCATGGTTTTTGCATTACAAAATTTGCAAATACACCGAATCCCAATCCTCCGGCAACAATCAATATCATGATAGTGCTTAAATAAGAATAGTTATTGGCAACATTTCCCTGCATCAAACCCGATGGATAAAGAGAAAAGCCCGCATTACAAAAAGCTGAAACGCTATGGAACACACAATCATAGAATATAGTTCTATCAAATTCGGCAAATGTGCCACCCAGCGACCAATATAAAAACAAAGCTCCTGCAATTTCAAATATGGCAGTGAATATGATAATTTTTGATAAGATAGACCATACTTGACTTATGTTCTCCTGGCTAAGCATATCACGCATCATTACTCTAAAACGAAAAGAAAGTCCGCCGGCAAATAATGCAGCAAAAAATGTGGTCAAAGTCATCACGCCTAACCCACCAACCTGAATCAAGAAGAAAAGTATACCTTTGCCAAATGTAGAAAGAGTATCGGGGACTACAATCGTAGAAAGACCTGTAACGCAAACCGCACTGGTAGACGTAAATAGTGCATCAGTAAAATTTAAAGAATGCCCCGGCAATGTTGCTTTAGGAAGTAACAATAATATAGTTCCCATCACAATAACTATAAGAAAACTAAGTGCAAATAGCGACCCTGGATGGAGTTTTAAACGCGATACAAGGTGATTGTAGCGTAGCACTTTTAGAATAGAGACTAAAATTACACTTAGCTCAAATGTGGCTAAATAGAGTATAGTAATCTTCTTTGGGTCAAAATCAGGAAAAAGGAATTCCAAAAAAAAGAATATCTCTTGAGGAAATACAGTACCCAATATAATTAGTAAAGTAAAGAAGTTCTCTATCCACCGCTCTCGCAAATACTTCTTATGGGCTTTTACTAAAAACCAACGGAATATCTCCTGTGCAGCAAATAGAACCACAATGGCATCTGTTGCATAAACAATTAAATCAAACCAAAACGCTGAAAGTCGATAACCCAGAATAAGCAATAGCGAAATAATGGCTAACAAACTTAGGAAAATCAGAAAGCGATCTAACCATCGTTTTATAGTTTCGGTTTTTTTAATATCAAAAAAGGGTAGCAATTTATAGATTCCAAAAAGTATTTAATCTATCTTTGTGTTCCATAAAATTACGAATTTTTTCAGTTAGTCGCTCTTCCAGTACTTTAATTGCATTGATCCAAACAATGTCTCCCGGATTATCCTGAGCATAAACATACTCCCTGAAGCGACTAATGAGGACTTCCGCATCTTGCACTTCGCCCATTAAGGACTGGTAGTCAGCTAAAGATTTAATATAATCTTCAGGCAAATCATTGGCTACCACAAATGCTTCTACCATATATCTAAATTTTTTAAACTGCAATCGAACATCATGAATTGTTTGTGGGATTGCACTATCCACAGATTGCAATTTTATCTGTAAGTCAGCAAACACATCACTTATTACTTGAATGGCTTCTTCAAAAGTAGCACTATCTTTAGTAAAAGTAGCATCTAAATCCATTCTTATAAAGAAGATAAGAGCTTCTATCTCTTTTTTACTCACTCTTTTTATCTTCTTTTCTATTTTTTTTATATAAGATTGCTCCCAAGCAAGTAGCTCATAATAGAAAAAATCAAAAACTGAATAGTTTTTTCTAATCTTAGTTATAGAGTTAATCATCACCTGAGTGTCTCGAAGATTAGAAAATATTTTAAGTTGCAGTTTTAACAATTTTCGTAATTCTTCCAAATACTTAGATGTATAAATAGTACTAATCATGTCAACTGAAGCTAAAAACCTGCGATTACTGATTCTAAATTTATGTACATTACCCTCAGACGACTCCTTTCTGCAGTTGCTAAGTCGTTCCTGATACTTTACCCACAGAGAGTCTAACGAATCTAATCTGTATTGATTAAATCCTTCCTCTGTATTGGGATATTTTAAGTTATGAAGCATTTCAGTCTTCAGGTCTTTTATATTTATAGCAGTAAGATTATACATTATCATTATACAAATAAATGTGAACAAAAACAATCATCATTAAGATAAGCAATAATTGGGCATTTACTTAAAACGTAACAAGAATATTATAGTTGCAAAACTAACTGCAAAACACTGCAATTTCTATTAAAATAGTAGAATTACACTGCATATAATTCTATATTATTTGAAATATCTTAATCTTTTATGATAATTGAAACCTGCGTTGGCTTTTATTGATAATAGTTATTAGTCCATAATTAGTCAAGTAATAGTATATAATTATTTTGGATTATATTTTGCAACAAATTCAACGAAAGCGAGTATATTAATATAAGAGCGTAAAGGAAATCCATTTTTTGTACATGTCAGAGATTCTTAGGAGTATTTTATATGACATTGCACAGATTAAAAGTAAAAATACTAATAGGTATGGGGCTGATTGCCCTAGTAGTAACTCAAGTAGTTACCCACCTATAACTATAGCACACAATGTGTGTGTGGGGGATTTAAAGAACAAGCATAACACCCAGGCAAATAGAAATAAGGAATGTATTTAACATCAAAAATACATTCCTTTTTTAGTAGAATCAAACTATAATTTACTAACTCATATTTTTAGTTGCACCGCAAAGAAGTCAATATGAAATTAAAGAAGTCTCGCAAGAAATTTGATTGTGGTTTTACAACAAAGCTGTGCAGAGTATAAAAATTTGTTGAAAATTTATATTTAGACTGCGGTTCTGTCTAAATCTTTAGCATAATGCCAATAATTACCGTAATCGCCAATTGTTAAGAAAACTTGTGTTAAGATAATGTTAAGTGCTTTTGCAATAATGCGGTTAGAACATTTAGAAATTGGTTTATTATAAAAAGCTTTATATATTTGTTTTGAAATTTAAAATCAAATTTGTAAAAGAGCTATGAAAGTATATATATCATTGATTGTGACATTCTTCTTGTCTGCAGTATTGACTTTTGCAAGCGAAGCCACAGATAGCAAAATTCAAGTTGAATTATACGCTAGAGCAAAGAATGCAGAAAAAGTAGTTTTTGAAAATGCCAAAGAGCAGAAAGCAAATTCTGTTATGCTTTTTGATAATCAAGGTAACTTGATTAAAGCTCAAAGATTTGATGCTCCTACAAAGCTTGACTCTATAGAAATTAAAATTGAAGCTGACAAGGAAAGTCTTCTCTCGGCATATATAGAATTTGACTCAGGAGCCACCAAGATGCTAAAGGTCAAATCCGGAAATTAAACGTTTAAATAAAGACCGAATTTAGTTTTTACGCATACCATTTGAAAAAACACACCCTTGATAAATTCGGTCTTTTATTTTTTTCATCTCAATACTCAATCTACTTATAAGCTTAAACTCAATTCTAAATCAGCATAATTCACTAAACCTAAAAATGTCATTTGAAAATATAAATAATCTCTAAAGTCATTGTATGGCAAGGGGGTTGAAACCCCTTGTTCAACAAGCCATTACGTAATATTGTATTACAGAAGAAACAAGCATATGCCCTGATACTACGGTCATTTACAGCATTATTTATGGCATCTAATGACATCACCGAACTAAAATCATTCCTTACCGCCCCGCATATTAACCGATATGTGCCTAAATAATGTTTATAATTTAAATAACATCAATATAACTATGTAGAAATATGAAGTATTAATTGATGAAAATTGTAATATTGTAAATAATATCTTGTTTATTACTAAAATTTTAGCTATTATAATTCTAATATTAAAATAGATAAACAATATTGTATAAATATGTGTTTCCATGCAATATGTTTAATCTGTTTTAGGCTTTATATCACTCGATTTTATATAATAAGTTTTAGGGAGAATTATATGGACAAGAATCGTGTTGTTATTATTGGTGCTGCAGGGCGTGATTTTCACAACTTCAACACTATGTACAGAAATGATGAAACTAACGAAGTAGTGGCTTTTACTGCTGCTCAAATTCCTGATATTGATGGTAGAAAATACCCCGCATCTCTTGCAGGGGAGCTTTATCCGGATGGGATTCCTATTTTGGCAGAATCAGAATTGGAAAAAATCATCAAAGAACATAAAGTACACGAATGTGTTCTCTCGTACTCCGATTTACCTTACGATACAGTAATGCACATTGGCTCTCGCGTAATGGCAGCAGGTGCCAAATTTTCTATGATGGGCTCTTGCCCTACTATGATTCAATCCACAAAACCGGTTGTTTCTGTTTGTGCTGTTCGTACAGGTTGTGGTAAGTCTCAAACTACTCGTGAAGTAGTCCGCCAACTTATAGCAATGGGTAAAAAGGTAGTTTCTATTCGTCACCCTATGCCTTATGGTGACTTAGAAGCTCAAAAAGTACAACGTTATGCTAAAATCGAGGACTTAGTTAAACACAAATGTACTATAGAAGAAATGGAAGAATACGAGCCACATATCGCTATGGGTAGTGTGATTTACTCTGGTGTGGACTATGAAGCAATTCTTCGAGAAGCTGAAAAAGAAGCTGATGTTATCGTGTGGGATGGTGGCAATAATGATATGAGTTTCTACAAGCCTGATTTAAACATCGTGGTTGTTGACCCATTGCGTCCGGGCCATGAAATAGCATACTATCCTGGTGAAGTAAATCTTAGAATGGCTGATATTGTTGTTGTAAATAAAATAGATTCAGCTTATCCGGAAGATATTGATCATGTACTTGATAATATTAGAGAATATAACCCAACAGCAGAAGTGATTATGGCTGCGTCTTCTATAGTTGTGGACAAGCCTGAGCTAATCAGAGGTAAAAAAGTGCTTGTGGTCGAAGATGGACCTACATTAACTCATGGCGAAATGGATCTCGGAGCAGGAATCGTTGCCGCTCGCAGATATGGTGCGATTGCACTTGTTGACCCTCGTCCATACACTGTTGGCAAAATCACAGAAACATTTGATAAATATCCTGAAATAGGAATTTTACTTCCGGCTATGGGATATGGTATTGACCAAATGAAAGATTTGGAAACAACTATCAATAATACGTATTGTGATTCTGTAGTTATCGGCACACCGATTAACTTAAATCGCTTTATCAAGATTGAAAGACCAAGTGCAAGAGTTAGCTATGAACTTACAGAAATTAGCTCTCCAAAAATAGGCGATTTGCTTAGACAAAAATTTGCTAAATAATTATAGCATTTTATAATATTTATAGTCGCTCAGTGCACCATAACTCTGAGCGACTTTTCTTTTTGCAGATTAGTCCGATAGGCTTATATTGATAATATATAGTCTTCTTATCAATGAATACACAAATATGAATATTTTTATTACAGGAGCAAGCTCAGGCATAGGTAAAGCTTTAGCTTATGACTTATCAAAAAGAGGGCATAAACTGTTTCTCGCTTCAAGGAATACTGAAAAGCTTGAGGCTATAAGTAAAGATATTAATCGGCACAGTCCTAATTCGATCTATTTTTCAAAATGCGATGTAACTATCAAATCAGATATTGAGCATGCAGTAAAAAACGCTAATAATTCAATGGGTAGTGTTGATATTGCTGTGCTTAACAGTGGAGTTGGTGGAAAGTACTTTTTCAAGCAGCCCGTTGAGTCTGACTTTAGGAATGTAATGGATACTAATTTCTATAGCGTTTTGCACTGCATGGAATACCTTGTTCCACTGATGATAAATCAAGGACAGGGACATATATCAGTTGTTAGTTCTATGGCAGATGTTCGAGGATTTGAAAACTCAGCACCATACGGAGCAAGCAAGGCAGCTCTAAGCCTCGCAATGGAATCTGCAAGAGCGGAACTTGCACCACTTGGGATTACAGTGTCAACTATACGCCCGGGGTTTGTAAAGTCTTCCATTACAGATAAGAACAAATTCAAGATGCCGTTTCTGATGGAAACCGAAAGAGCAGCAAAGATAATTGCTACAAATATCCTAAAGAACAAAAAACATATCTATTTCCCTTGGCAAATGAGATTAATTTCCAATCTTATCAGATGTCTGCCGGACAGCCTATATGATAAACTAAGTAAAAGTTTACGTGGGTAGGGGAAAAAGCCATTTGTTTATATCAAATAAATACTATAATAATCTGGAATTTGCATTAGAACAGTCAGATAAATAACATATTTAAATATACAGTTATTTAAATGCGACAACTACCCTTTAATCATTATTCCTGTTTTGTTATACATCCATACAAACAAAACGAACTAACTTTCGCTTCGAATCAAATCAAATCAGTACACTTGTGTAGTTGCATTCTCTAATGGCATTTTGTAAGTTTGTATTTAGAAACCTTAAGGCAAACAGCCTTCAGTCTATCATATTTTCTTGTATTTTTCAAATACAATTAAACCCAAAGTACTTCTTCTTTGTAATATCTACTAATAGAATAAATATAACAGAATCGCTAAACATAAATAAGAGTAAATTATTATGATTAAATTTGGTACAGACGGATGGCGAGGCTTGATTGCTCGCGATTTCACTTTTGAAAATATCCGCTTTGTGGCACTTGCGACTGCCCGCTATATGCAAAAAAACAACATGAAAAAGCTAATGATAGGTTACGACACCCGTTTCCTAGGCAAAGAGTTTACTGCTGAAACGGCGATGGTCTTGGCTGAAAACGGAATAAATGTGCTTATGAGCGAAAAATTTGCAGCTACTCCGCAGCTTTCTTTCCAAACACTGAAAATGGAATGCGATTTAGGTGTTGTAATCACTGCAAGCCACAATCCTGCTGTATACAACGGATATAAACTGAAAGCAGCTTTCGGTGGCCCGGCTACTCCTGAGCAGGTAAAAGAGTTAGAAGTAGAATTAAAACCAATACTTGAAGAAAAACCTGAAATATGTCTTAAGCCGTTCCAGGAATACGTGGACGCAGGTAAAATAAAAATACTTGATGTGCAGAGCTCTTACTTAGAGCACGTAAAAGCAAACATAGATTTGGATGCTATACGAAAAGGTAGTTTCAAAATTCTTTTCGACCCGATGCACGGTGCCGGCATAGGAGTATTGAATGAAATATTGCCTGATATAGACCAAGTTAATGCAGATTTGAATCCGGGGTTTGGTGATGTAGATCATCCTGAGCCAATTGGCGAATGCCTTGGCGATACAATGAAAAAAGTCAAAGAAGGGCCATATACTATTGGTTTCGCAACTGATGGCGATGCTGACAGGCTTGGAACTATAGATGAAGATGGCAATTTTGTTGATTCTCACAGAGTGTTTATGATACTTATGAGATATCTGTACGAGCAAAAAGGTCTACGTGGTGAAGTGGTAAAAACCGTTTCGCTTACGAATATGGTAAATATGTACTGCGAAGAAAAAGGAATAACTTTACACGAAACACCGGTCGGCTTTAAATATACTGCAGAGCTTATGGCACAAGGCAAAGTCCTTATCGGGGGCGAAGAGTCAGGCGGTCTTGGTACGAAACTTCATATCCCGGAAAGAGATGGGATCTTCAATGGTCTACTGCTATTAGAAGTGATGGCTAAGCGAAATATGACATTAAAAGAATTATGCGAAGAGTTAGATAAAGACTTTGGAGTTCACCGCTATGCTCGCCGTGACGTAAAAGTAACACAGGAAGTTAAAGACAGAGTGCT
The DNA here is from genome assembly GCA_041596515.1 of Chlorobiota bacterium. Taxonomy (GTDB): domain Bacteria; phylum Bacteroidota; class Ignavibacteria; order Kapaibacteriales; family UBA2268; genus JBFHIJ01. The sequence goes on along the minus strand of JBFHIJ010000003.1, from coordinate 88,972 downwards.
TACTGCAGCTAAAAATGCACCTAAGACTCTAGCCGGTTTTGAAGTAAAAGATATTAACACAAAGGACGGCTTCAAATTTATAGTAGATGGTGGATGGCTTCTAATCAGAGCTTCAGGCACGGAACCACTGCTCCGTTTCTACTCTGAAGCTAAATCCATAGATATGGTAAATAAATTATTGGATGCAGGTTTGCATTTATAAATGAACTACTATAATTATAATTATAAATCTTACAAACAATTCTAAAGCCTGTTTGTAAGGTTTTTTATGGGCAAAAGGATCTTGTGAATACATCTAATTTGCTTTTTCAGCCGGATATACAATAAGATATCCGGCTGTTTTTTTTTATCTACACAAAACATATAAGAGCTTTACCATTACATTTGACTATACTTCAGCAAATATTATTATATTTGCTATATTAGATTATTTGAAATCGAATTTTGGAAAATGATATGAAAAGAACTCTGATTACTTCGGCTTTGCCTTATGCTAATGGGTATATCCATCTTGGGCATGCTGCAGGAGCTTACTTGCCTGCTGACATTTATGCCCGCTACTCCAGATTGAAGGGAGAGGACATCCTGTACGTTTGCGGTTCTGACGAGCATGGCGTGGCTATTACCATTTCTGCAGAAAAAGAAAAAGTTACTCCTAAGCATATTATAGATAAATACCACTCTGCAAATAAAGCAGCTTTTGAAGCTTTCGGGATGAGTTTTGATAATTATTCCAGAACTTCTATCGAATCACACCATGAAACTGCTAAAGAGTTTTTTGGTGACTTCCTGGAAAAAGGATATTTGATTGATAAAGAAGAAGAGCAGTTTTATGATCCGAAAGCAAAAATGTTTTTGCCGGACAGATATGTGGAAGGCACTTGCCCTAATTGCGGCGAGGATGGAGCCAGAGGTGACCAGTGTGACAAATGTGGTGCTTACTATAATCAGATAGAACTGAAAAATCCAATTTCGACTGTTTCTGGGGGTACTCCTGAGGTTAAAAAAACTACTCATTGGTACTTTAGGTTCGATATGTTCCAGGAGTTCTTAGAGAAATATATTGAAGAAAAATCAAAATACTGGAAAGATAACGTAATCCAACAAACTCGTAGTTGGCTAAAACAGGGATTAGCTGAGCGAGCTATAACGCGAGATTTAGACTGGGGTGTCAAAATTAAAGAAATCCCCGGTGTAGATAAAAAGAAAGCAGAAGGTAAAGTCCTCTATGTGTGGTTCGATGCAGTTTTAGGATACATTACTGCTACTAAAGAATTTATGAAACAACATGACAGACCGAACGATTGGAAAAAATGGTGGCAGGACGATGAGACAAGATATCTTGCTTTCATCGGTAAAGACAATATAGTCTTCCATACACTTATCTTTCCAGCTATGCTTCATGCTCGCAGTGGATATATCTTGCCGGATAACGTACCCGCTCATGAGTTTTTAAATCTTGAAGGCGAAAAATTCTCCAAATCTAAGAACTGGAGCATTGACCTTCGTGACTTTATTTCAAACCACAGTGGTACATATTACATAGATGCACTAAGATATACCTTGGCAACCAATTTTCCGGAAACAAAAGATGCTGACTTTACCTGGAAAGATTTTCAAAGTAAAAACAATAACGAACTGGCAGCTATCTTCGGCAATTTTGTAAATCGCTCTCTGCAGTTTACACATAAAAACTTTGATGCTAAAGTGCCTTCTCTACCTGAGAAATACGCAAGGGTTCCTGCAAAATGGAATAATCTAATTGATTTTATGAATGAAAATCCTGATAAAGAAATCAACAGAGACGACTATTTAGAGCTGTCAGATAATGATTTGGTAGTTATAAAAGCAGTACACTCGGGCTTAAATAAAATATCAAGTTGCTACGAGCGATTCCGTTTCCGCGATGCAATAATGGAAACAATGAATGTAGCTCGTGCGGCAAACAAATATTTCAATGATGAGGAACCATGGAAAGCAGTAAAAGACGATGCTGACAGAGCAGCCAAATCACTTTACTTCTGTGTCCAGCTTGTACATACTCTATCTATCATTTTTGCTCCGATAGTCCCTTTCGCGTCTAAGCGAATCAGTCAGATATTGGAAGTGCAGTCGTATACAGGCGAAGCAAACAATGGCAAGGAGCTTAGAGATATATGGTATCTCGCAGCTTACCCAACTGTGGAAGAAGGACATACATTTAGGAAGCCGGATTTGATTTTTACAAAAATTGAAGATGAATTCGTAGAAAAAGAAGTAGAATCACTAAAAGTAGCGGCTGCTAAAATTGCTGCTAAAAAGGCAAAAGCCGAAGAACTGTCGCAAGTAATAGAGTTTGATGACTTTATGAAAGTAAAGCTCAGAACTGCTACCATCGTAGAAGCAGAAAAAGTGAAAAAATCTAAAAAGCTATTAAAATTGCAAGTAAAACTTGGTGATGAGCAAAGGCAGGTTGTTGCAGGGATAGCAGAGCACTACGCCCCCGAATACTTAGTTGGCAAAACAGTAGTAATGGTAGCCAATCTAAAACCTGTTAAGATTATGGGAATTGAATCTCAAGGCATGATATTAGCTGCAAATACAGAGGATGGCAAACTATCCTTCATTTCTCCTGAGAAAGCTGAAATAGGTGGTGGAGCAGAAGTAAGGTAGTAAGTATAAATATCATTATGTGTAATAAAAGCTACTTCTTTACAAAAGAGGTAGCTTTTATTTTGCTACAATAAGGGAATTAACTCGAATCCTTATTATAAACCCAGAGATTGTAGCAAAAAAGAAGCGAGGAGCATGCTCACTTGCACTGTAAGCAAATCTTAGGTATTTACTTATTGGAACAAGGGGTTTTACACCCATTGCCAGTTAACAACTTTAATGCTTTCCAATCTTTACTAATGCCAATCTCTGGTTAAAATCTACAAAGCAATACAAGATTATTCAAAAATAAATTTTAAGATAAATAAGGACGCGAGGACCACTGTAATCCAAGATACATCTTTGAATTTGCCTGATAGTACTTTAAGTACTACGTACGACAGCATACCAAAAACCACACCTTCTGCGATACTATATGCCAATGGCATCATTATTACTGTCAAAAACACAGGTATTGTTTCTGTGATGTCGTCAAAGCTTACTTTCAATATTGGTGAAAGCATAAAAGCACCTACAAGGATTAATGCCGGTGCAGTAGCAGCAGTTGGAACCATCAAAAATAAAGGTGCTAAAAATAACGCAAAGAAGAACATACCAGCAGTCGTCAGAGCTGTCAAGCCGGTCCTACCACCTTCGGAAACCCCGGATGCGGATTCGACATAAGTTGTAACTGTAGAAGTACCTAACATAGCACCTACAGTTGTTCCAATTGAATCAGCAAACAAAGCTTGCTTTACCCTAGGCAATTTGCCATCTTTGTCTATCATATTGGCTTTTGAAGCTACACCGACTAATGTTCCAACAGTATCAAACATATCTACAAACAAAAATGTAAATAGCACTACCAACATATCTTTAGTAAAGACTTGAGAAAAATCAAATTGGAATGCAATAGGAGCGATACTCGGCGGAGCAGAAATAAGACTATGATCAGGTAAGTTAGTTACTCCAAATGGAATACCTAACAAGGTAGTCGCAAATATTCCGATAAGAAGTGCACCTTTTACATTTTTAGCAAGTAACACGCCACTAAGTATCAGACCAAAGAGCATTATCAGAACATTTTTATCATGTATGTTGCCTAACCCTACCAATACTGCATCATTATTTATAATAAGACCTGCATTTTGCATACCTATAAATGCAATAAAGAGTCCTATCCCTGCGGATATGGCATGCTTCATATTTATTGGTATAGCATTTATTATCAGCTCCCTGATGTTAAATAATGTCAGTAGGAGAAAGATAATACCTTCCAGAAAAACAGCAGTCAATGCAAACTGCCATGAATATCCCATGCCAAGACAAACAGTAAATGCAAAAAATGCATTTAATCCCATGCCGGGTGCCAAGGCAAATGGCAACTTTGCAACCAAAGCCATTACTAATGTTGCAACTATAGATGCAATTGCTGTAGCAGAAAAGACTGCTCCTTTATCCATTCCTGTAGCTGATAAGATATCAGGATTTACAGCTAAGATATATGCCATCGTCATGAAGGTAGTAATCCCTGCTATGACTTCCGTCTTAACTGTAGTCTTGTTTTCCGAAAGTTGAAAGAATTTTTCTAACATAATAGTTTATCTGTATAATTTACAAAACTCAAATTAAAAAGACCATTTTACAGCTAAAGTCGGATTGACCATCATTCCTTTATTTGCAGCAAAGTTATTGCTTATCTCTATTTCAGTACCAACAGAAAGCTTTTTAGAAACATTGTACCATATTTGAGGCTCAGCAAGAAATATATAATCTGACACATCTTCATTGCCATCACCATCAAATACCGGTGTTTCTTCTTTCCAGAAATCAGCAAAGCCTGCGAAAGTAAACATATTATCCATGAATTGTAGAGCCCATACTCCTGTCAACTGAAAAGAAGCATAGTCAGCATGTTCTATATGTTTATACATAGCCTGAAATGTAAAAATACGGGAAAAGTCGCGAGAGGCGAAAGTGTAGTGAGCGCCAAGCAGCCATGCGTTATTAAATGCAAAACCACCACTGTTACCACCATTATATTCAATATGAATTTCAATAGGATCATCCCAGAATTTGAGACCTCTTGCTATCTCCATATAAGCACCTGAAACACTGCCACCTGAACCGTAGTCCAAATCAGTAAAAGTAAAAGTACTACCATACTCATCAGTTTTGAACATCTCAAAAGTGGTAGTATAATACTCACGATCTTCACCAAAATCGTAATGCACTTGAAGATTTTGAGCATTAGCAGCAATAGCTAAAGTTATAACTGCTACAAGGGTTAATAGAATCTTTTTCATACCCATCCAATACATTGTTATGAAATCACCAAATTTTATATCGTTTTTGCAATCTCCTAAAATAATAATTATAATTCTATAGAGAAAACAAAAATACTCAATCTTATAGATATGGTATTTTTATAAGCAAATAGATATTAATCTAGCCGTATAAATTATTGGATTAAGATGAGTACTGCTTCTATGTTACAGAATATAATAACTGTATTAGTATTTTATCAGGCACAAGCCTAACTCTATAACTTGTGGCTTGGTATGTCAAGAGTGTATAAAAATAGAAAAGGCAACTCTTTTATTTTGAGCTACCTTTTGGACTGTCAATTTATATTTGATATTATTTATGAATAATAATTTTACTTCAAAACATTTTTGATTTTATTATATGCCTTAGAGTCGCCCCTAGAAACTTCTAATAGCAGTGCTCCGGCATTATCATATATTGAAACAAAACAATCTGATTTTAAACCTAAATCTGTGAGTATTTCACCTTTGTTTAAAATCATTTTTCCTTTCCACTTATATAACTTTTTAAATTTTTCAAGTTCTTTTGCTCTTCGCGCTTTGACTGCTGCAACTGCCTCGATATTTTGATTGTCATTTAGATATTCGAAGCACCGAAGCATGGTAATATTACAACCAAGGCATTCGTTTGATTTTAAAAATATCAACGCTGATTTCTCTTTATTTAGATTAAGGTATTTGGATGCAGCCGAACTATTCTTAGAAAATGCTGAAACGACTAAACCAAAGATTAGTCCTAAAACTATAATCAGTATTGCAATATCAAATATTTTCTTTACCATACATCCTCCTGCGAAGCATAGTAGAGATGCCAACTGTCATTTTCAAAAATTAGGAATACGAATTCATCTCTTTCATTCGAATATGCTATTCTTTGTAGATTACCTTTTGCTCCATTTTGAGGGAATTCTTTTTCACCTAACAAAACCCCATCTATAGAATATTTTTGGAGTAAGTGATACTGCTCTTTTTTACCATTTTTATTGAAAGCTGTTAGTAAATCAACTATAATTTCGTTTTCATTGGTGCATTGAGTATATAAAAGCTCATAATTGCAGAGATGCATATTATCTTTAATAATTTCACCAATTGCTGTATCATGGCGAAACTCTGCCTCTTTTATCAGATTAAAGAATTCAAGATTTCTTGCCATAGGTATTTGCAGTTCTATTTTTTTACCAGTATTGATGTTAAATAATGAGGGATAGAAATTTGTGCCATACCATATATTGGAATCCTGTGTTTGAAATATAAAAGGTCTTAAATTATACTCGTAGCTTTGGTATATCATCTCATCCGGAACTCTTCCAAAATCATCCAACATTTCAAGTTCTGATGTGAAAGCAATCAAACGGTTTAATGAATCAGGATATATAGTGCTATGATCCATATCTCTATCTAAAAGACGGAAAATAAAGTTTTGTGCAATAATTCTATCATTATATTTATCATAAAGAATGCCCGGCATTCTGCCTGCTTTTCCTTTGCTCCTATAGTAAACCATTGGTCTTATCTTTTTTGCTTCACTTTTATTTTTTTCATACACAAGAAGTGCATTCATATCAGCAATGAATTTTAAATTCTGTTTTCTTATATGTCCTCCAAAAGTTGAGATCATGCCTGAGGCCACAATCTTATCATCCATAAAAGTAACACTTTCAAAACGATTTGATAAATCTCTTTCGTATCTGTCATTTTCAAACATTCCCGGATCAGTTTTTCTTACTTCATCTAATCTATGGAATTTGGTATCAGGTCTATTGGGTTCTCCATATTTTGAAATTGAATCAGCGTAGTAGCCTTTCATTTTATATGCAGCTTTAATAGTACCATCTCTCGTTAGCAGATAAAATTCTTTACAAGTTATATCAAGAAGTAGCAATAGACTATCTTGATATACAAGTTGCTTAACTCCGCTAATGATTATGTCGTCTGTTTCTTTGATAACAAAATTATTATTATCACTATGACTTTCAAGCTCACATGATGTACAAGTAAGCAGAATCAATAATATCAAAAACATTTCACTCCTCCAAACAATCGGCCCTAAGCCACATAATATGTAGCTTAGGGCCTTGTGATTTATTGTTGTTTAAGCGTATCGTATGAGTCTGGTCTTATTCCCCAAACGTCACCTACTTCTAAATAGCCATCTCCTATTTTCCAGCAAATTCCTAATCCCCATTCACAACCAATAGTATAGGACATACCGCCATCATCTGTGTAAAACGATGTAACACGACCTTCTCTTGTGTTTAAGTATGAGTTTTCAACACAAACCCAATTACCTGGATAACGGCATACTGAAAACGCTTCTGTGACTAATGCTGTCAAAGCAAATCCGAGCAACATCGCACTCAATGATGTTTTAATAATTTTTTTCATAGGTTTTAGTCCCTATATTTGTTTAACAATTGGCTTTTTGAGCCTACTTTTTGGCGGGAACGCTACCTTCCAAATACAGCGTTCCCGTCGTATTTTGTGACAATCACATTATACAATAGCTATTGATATAAATATATAAACTTTTTATGAGTATACAAAAAAAAAAAAATCACCATTTAACCTGTATTACTATTTTTACATCGCAGTAACACTACGTATTTTCTACATCCCAATTTCTTTCTTTTATTGAAGAATATTATCAAAATATTCCATGTTGCTTTTGCAGGAATTTTTACATTCTGAATGCTTTAAAAGCAGTACAAACTTAGGAGATGATAGTTATTATATATTCAGAATACCTTAAAACTTATGAGTTACTTTTGAAAATTTACTGCATTCATCTTAGTATTTTTAGTCACATTGATTCTTGATATATTATTATCAAAAAAAAACCCCGTTTTATAACGGGGTAGATTGAATGCTATTCAATTTAATCTAATAAAACAAACAAATTGGTGTCGTATTCGGCAGAAAGTATAAACAAACTATCAGGATTAGAGTTTGGATATGTCAAAGTTAATGGAGTTGAGTAAATACAAAATTCTGAATCATAGTTTGTGTAGTAGTCAGTCGTTGCTTTAAAGTAAATTTTAGATTCGTCAGATGAGAATTGTGAACCTGTCCCCATGCCTCGATAAGGCGGTTTCAATGAATCTGCCTGTGCAGGGTTGAACATCCAACCACTACTCTTGTCAAACAATGCGATACCACCTCCACGCCACTGCTTGAAGAATTTACCATCTTGCTTTGAGTACATACCATAAGCGATATAGTCATTGTACTCATCCATCAACACAGTATTGCCGGAGTTAATATTCATAGCTTGCTTGTTGCCATCATAATGTAAAATAACATCCTGATTGTCTGCACTAATAAAATAAATCTGCGAAGCACCCTCCGCTACTCTACTATATCCACCGTTAGCTAAGTCCCATTTGACTACGAATTTATAGTCAATATGATATGAGCCCATATCAGTACCGTATCCATAAGCACTAAATAAAATAAAAGTTTCATCCTGCGAGAGTGCAAAACTTCCGCCCATAGATCCGGCTTCAGTGTCATAACCTTGCTCCGGCTGATCCATAATAAACGGACTTAAGCCTCCTGAAAATGTATATTTATCAGTTTTTGGGTTGTAAATGCATATTTGTCCTTCGTGGGAATCATCGTATGGATTATCAGTTTCATAGACTGCTACAAATGCAATCCTACCATCAGAAAATACCTGTGGGCGTACTGCCGGCACGCTCCAATACATATCTTCTTCCATAGAAGGAGGTATCGGAATAATATGAATATCAGTCGGATTACTTACATCGAAATAGGCTATCGGCGTGTATCCTTCCGGTGGGCTATTCCTATAAGTGTAAGCCAATCTGCCGTTTTTGTAATCAACATAGTTGTTGCTCGAATAGTAAGGATAGTAGGTAGATAAAAACTGTACAGTCTGTCCGTTATTACTAACCAAACACATACCATCTTCAGCACCGTGAGAACCACCTCCATTATAGCCTACCAAAAAAGTCAGCGCAGATGGTTTATTTTGGTTGTCAACAATGGGATCTGTTCCGGAATCGTTACATTCCCCTCCCATTATGGCAAATATTAAAGCTCCTGAGAAGATAACTTTTAAGTATCGTCTCAACCGTTTTGAAAAACTATTAGGCTTTTCCATATCGCTCTCCGAGTTAATAAAAATCTACATTCACTATTCAGATATTTTATAAACGAGAGTAGTTACAATCTCTTATACGCTCATTTAAATAGTTTAAGTCACATGAGTTATATCGAAATACCAAATAAGTCAATAATTTTCTATAAAAATACTATATTAAGACCACAAGAAGTGACATATTTTTGAAATGTCGAGATGTTAATTATGACTCAGAACTCTATTATAGAGGGAAATCCTAACATATTTTCAAGCATGAGTATGTGTGGATACAAAGACCTTAAAAATGAGGGTTATGCTTGCAAGGTGGATTGGAATATTCGGATGTATGAAAGGGGGATGCGTTACGATTACCTGATAGATGATAAAGGGAATGCAATAGGTGGCGTAGAGTATTTACCGGCAGAGCATTCACTTAGGCCGATACATGCACCGGGATATTTAGCAATAAACTGTCTTTATATCATGAAAAAGCTTTATAAAGGGCAGGGATTTGGGGAACAGTTGCTGAATAGATGCTTAAACTATGCTAAAGAAAATAATTTTGAAGGAGTAGTAGCTATAGTAAGAAAAGGCTCATGGATGGCAGACAGCTCTTTATTTTTAAAACATGGTTTTGTGAGTATAGAATAAGATAAATAATGGTTATGAATTAGTGTCATATACTATAAATAAGAAAGCTCAGGTACCTACGTGTAGAATAGAAGCAATCCCTGATAAATACAGTACAGGGCTTCATATTTTTTACTCTTGTCAGTGCCCATATACAAACAAAGCCGTGAGTGATATAAGCAAAATCGCCATAAATGAATTTGATTTGCAAGCAAATGTAGTTAACCTCGATGAAAATAATTTACCTAAGTTCTCTCCATTTGGAACTTTTCATATATTGTATAACGGAGAACTAATTGCCTTCCACCCTATTAGCGGAACCAGATTCAAAAATATCATGCGAAAAGTAATCCAATAATTATATATATAAGGCATGATCATTGTTGCAAAGAAGAATTTAGGTTCTCATGAGCTACAATGGTTTTAACTGAATTTAGATAGATATATTATACTGACTTTTACACGTAAAGTCACTAAATACTTTATATTTAGTATAAAATTATATACCTTGCAGAAAATATATTTACTCATTTACCCTTCATAGATTTATGAAAATAAAGATTCTCGTGCCGATTGCAAAAGGTACTGAAGAAATGGAATTTGCTATCATTGCAGATATGCTTCGCAGAGCAGGTGCAGAGGTAGTAATTGCTGGTGATAAAGAGATTGTAGTATGCTCCAGAGGTATTAAAATCCTACCCGATGTTTTAATAGATGATTTGGACATGGATGAAAACTGGGATGCCATATTTATTCCCGGCGGTCTTGGTGGGACTGAAAATTTAACTAAAAACAGTTTTTTTATTGATATACTCGAAAAACACATTAAAGAGAATAGATATTTTGGTGCGATTTGTGCAGCTCCTATGATTTTTTCAGATCATAAATTTATCGCGAAGAATGCTGAGATTACCTCACACCCTTCTGTTAAAGATAAAATTTTATATGGTGAATACAAAGACAATAGCCCGGTAGTAATTGCTGGTAAGATGATTACCGGCAGAGGTGCAGGCAATGCTTTTGATTTCGCTTTAATGATTATCGAACAGCTTTTTTCTAAAGAGAAAGCTGATGAAATAGCCACAGGAATTGTTTACGAGAGAAACTAACAAAAGGTCAAAAAATGCCAATTGCAAAATTTGAAGTAAGAGGACTCGTGCAAGGAGTCGGTTTTCGTTTTTTTACGGTAAGACATGCAAAGTCCTTGGGACTAACAGGCTATGCAAAGAACATGATGGACGGAAGTGTTGAGGTTTTCGCCAATGGCGAGCAAACCAGTATTGAGCGACTGCATGAATTCCTCAAATCAGGCCCTGAGAGGAGCCAAGTGGATCAATGCACTATAGAATATTTAAACTCAGAAATTCAGTTTTCAGGATTTGACAGACGCTAATGTTCAAAGTGCTTAAAATATTGATTTGTTTTCTAATAGGTCTTTCACCGCTTAAGTCTGCAAATATTCCAATTGAAGAGTATTTCCTAAGAACCGGTAAAGGTGAGTTTAAAATAGCTTATGTGCTAAGTGGTGGTGGTTCTCGAGGTGCTGCTCAGATAGGAGTACTAAAAGCTTTGGAAGAAAATGGAATTTACCCGAAGTATGTGGTTGGCACCAGTATAGGTTCTATTGTAGGTGCATTATATGCTTCAGGCTATACCGCAGATGATTTGGACTCTATAATATGCAATGCTGACTGGGAAGATATAAGATCTCTCACAGACAATTCAAATCGTAAAGATTTATTTTTGGATCAAAAAAAAATAGAAGATAGAAGTGTTATTACTTTATACTTTGAAGACTGGGATTTAGTAGTGCCGGAGGCAGTGGGTGGCAGTGAAAAATACAGAGAGTTCCTACAAACTTTATTTTGGAATGCTTTATACCATAGCGATGGAAATTTCAACAATTTGAAATATGTTTTTAGAGCAATAGCAACTGATTTAGTATCGGGCAAGTCCGTCGCTTTAGAAAACGGCGATATTGTTTCTGCCGTAGAAGCTAGCTCAGCCGTTCCGCTTAGGTTCTCGCCGGTAAGGATAGACTCTATGATTTTAGTTGACGGCGGTATCCTCTCAAATATACCAATTAGTCACGCCAAAGTATTTAATCCTGATTTGACTATTACTGTCAATACTATTTCGCCGTTACATAGCCCTAATGAACTCAATAACGCTTGGAATCTTGCAGATCAGTCTATTTCTGTGGCGATGAAGGTGTTTAGCGACTCCGCTTCGAATGATGCGGATATTATGATTAGACCTCCTATTGACTTCCATAATAGCTTAGATTTCACAAATCTTGACACGCTTGTAGATATTGGCTATCAAGAGGCAATGAAGCAAATGCCTCAGATATTAAGTAAAATTAGACAAACTGCTAAAGATGATAACTCTCATTATGATAAAATTCGTAAGATTGAAGTTCTCGGATGTTCTGATAGCGAACTCTTTAAATCAGAAAACTTTTCAGAATTTTACGATATGCCTTTTACAATAGAGTTATACAGACAGATTACTGAAAAAGTATTGAAACTTTGCAGAGAAAAAGACTTTTCATTTGCATCTGTTTTTAGAGCATTTTGGCAGGATGACGAAAAGACACTTAAAATTGAAGTTGATCCAGGCGTTATAAATAAAATAGAGATTATTGGCAATCATAGCACAAAAGATTTTTTAGTTTATAGAGATATCCCTTTCAAGGAAGGAAATATTGTCAGTTCTAAGTTGTTAAACGTTGCCTGGCGGAACCTGATTACTAACGAGCTATTTGACTATGTTGTGCTTGATGCCAAAAGATCTAAGGATGCCAAGGGTGCCGATATTGTTATCACTGTCCGTAAAAAGCCGAGACAAAATCTAACATTAAGCGGCAGAGTAGACAATGAAAGGAATACTCAAGTATCTTCCAGTTTCAGATATTTAAATCTACTAAATTTAGGATTTGTATTTCATTCTGATATAACCGTTGGCAATAAAGATTTTGATTACCGTATTGCTTTCGATAATCCAAGAATCTGGAATACATTACTTAGTATGAATTTATCTGCTTATACGGAAAATCGCAAATATAATAACTTCTATAATTCAGAGCAAAATCAGAAGTTCAGTTATGAGAGTGTCACAGGGCACACAACAATTGAGCATCGCTTTGGCTTTTTAGCTTCAATCGGCACACAGATTGATAAAAATGGCTTTGTAGGAGTAGCCACAAAATTTGAGCGGCAAAGGTCGTATTTAGATACAATGGACATTAAACCGGACTATATCTCTATTTCAACTATTAACATAGGTACGCTATTCGACAATAGAGACAATATTGATTTCCCAACTAAAGGCCACTATTTAAATTTATCTTTAGAAACCACTTTTTTACCTACAGAAGATCAGGTTTCTTTCTCAAAAGTCAGCGTAGAAAACTCTGCAGTTTATTCATGGGGCGTCCATACTATAGAGCCGGAAGTTAGATTTGGCATTGCAGATAAGACTCTTCCTGTTGCAGAAATGTTCGAACTCGGTGGTCAGAATGATTTTTCCGGGCTGAGAGAACAGGAACAGCGTGGGCGACAGTTATTAGCTGCTACTTTAAAGTATAGAATCAAATCACCTATTGATATTATCTTTGACACTTATTTGTCTCTCCGATATGATATAGGAAGTATTTGGTCAGTTCCGGAGGAGATGAAACTTGATAATTTCAAGCATGGTATCGGTATCGATTTGTCTTTTGACACCCCCATTGGCCCCGCTTCTTTTACTGTGGGTAAAAGTTTTTATTTCCGAGAAAATCCTAATGGCGTTGTAAAAGGCCCGACTTTATTTTATTTTAGTATCGGGAAAAAGATATAATATCATTTAGGATTTTGCTTGATGACTGATTTGTTTATAATAATACTCATAGCCTTCTCTTTGGCTCTGGATGCCTGCGCCGTATCTATAGCAGCAGGCTCTTATTTTAAAAAAGCCACTGCAAGGCAAAAATTCAGACTCTCTTTTCATTTTGGTTTGTTCCAGGCACTGATGCCGGTCTTGGGTTGGTTTGCAGGCGCTACCGTTGTCGAATATATCAAAGACTATGACCATTGGGTTGCCTTTATTTTGCTTTCCGGAATAGGTGGTAAAATGATATACGATGGCATAAGTGGTGAGACAGATAGAATCAATAAAGACATATCAAAAGGATGGTCTCTAATTGCATTGTCAGTTGGCACAAGCATTGATGCACTTGCAGTTGGGTTTAGCATAGGTGTGCTTGATGGAAATATTATTTTCCCAAGTATTATTATTGGTTTAGTGGCAGCTATTATGTCCTTAATAGGCATTAGAGCCGGGGAAGTATTTTCTTCCAAATTTGGCGATAAAATGGTTATAATAGGTGGCATTGTGCTATTTATAATTGGTGCAGAGATTGTTATCAATCATTTAGAACTTTTTTAGCAACTTTATCATTCTTATAAACGTAACTATCATAATACATACTAATTTCTTAGCGTGGTAAAAAGAAGATGGGCCAAATTTTTAACAGAATAAGCAGAATTGCAAAAGCAAAATTTTCGGATACTAAGGAAGATTTTTCTGCAAGCTTCCTTGATTCTAAATCGGAAGAAGAAGAGTTAAAGAGAGCAATAGAGGAGCTAAAAAAAGCAGAAAAAGAAGATTTCGAGAAAGAAAATAAGCAATCTAGAGAAGAAAGCTTTGATGCTTCTAAAAAAATGGATATATTTTTAGCATCTAAGATATTGGATGTTTCAACAAACGCATCCTTTGATGAAGTAAAACTTGCTTATAAGCAAAAGATTAAAGAATATCATCCTGATAAAGTAGCTGCGTTAGGTAAAGAATTGCAAGATTTAGCAGCTCGAAAAACAGCTTCAATTAATGTTGCATTCAACTATTTTAAAGAAAAATACTCAAAATAGATATGAAAAAAGTTATAACCGAATCTATGATAATTATTGGGATAGCCATACTAATTGGCTTTTCTTATAATTCTATATTGCCGGATGGAAAGGCTCTTTCTTGGACACCAAAAGATAAAGGAGTTCCCGATACTACTCTTTTTTCAAATGCCAAAAGCAACCCTAATCTACCTGATGCAAAGGCAGGCGAACTACTTGAAGTCAATTATAATCAAATGCTTAAAATTGTGGATAATCCTGATTTCTTCATAATCGATGCCAGACTAGAAGAAATGTATGAAGAGGCTCATATCGGAGATGCTATTAATATTTATCCTTATTGGGATTCGGATAGAATCCTAATGGCACTTCAAGAAGTGCCCTATGATAAGACAATAGTGGTATATTGCGACGGTGGCGCTTGTGATTTAAGCCATATAGTAGCTGAAACATTAGAAGAAATAGGTATAGAAAAAATCTTTCTATATATTGGTGGCTGGGAAGAATGGGTAAAGAAACAAAATATTCAATAATCACAGATTAGATATGGTTTTCGGCAGCAAGATAGAAAAAGATGTAAATAAGCTTATGCAACTTAGATATGGTATCATTGGTGATTCTGCTCCAATGAAAAGAGTTATTGATAAATTAATGCAAGCTGCTCCTACTGATTTGACTGTGCTAATTACCGGCGAAACCGGAACCGGCAAAGAAGTATTTGCAAATGCAATCCACACTTTAAGCAAAAGAAAAAGTAAGCCTTTCATTTCTGTAAACTGTGCAGCTATTCCGGAGACACTACTCGAGTCTGAGCTTTTTGGTCATGAAAGAGGTGCGTTTACAGGCGCTACAGATCAAAGATTGGGCTTTTTCGAATCTGCTCATAATGGTACTATCTTTTTGGATGAGTTAGGAGACATTCCTCTGGGAACTCAGGTAAAGCTCTTAAGAGTGCTGGAATCAGGTGAATTTTCGAGGCTTGGCTCATCAGATATTCGACAGATAAATGTAAGAGTGATAGCTGCTACTAATCGCAATTTGGATGAACAGGTAGAAAAGGGAGACTTCAGACGTGATTTATACTATCGACTTAATTCAGTTCATATCGAACTACCTGCATTAAGAGAACATGCCGAAGATATTCCTGCTCTATTTGATTTCTTTGCTGAAAAAGTTACTCGCAAAAACGGAATAGATTATCAGGGTATTTCTGCCGATGCGTTAAATATATTAAAAAGTCTGCATTGGTCGGGTAACACTCGCGAGTTGCGGAATATGGCAGAGACGATGGTAACCCTGGAAAAAGGAGATTTCATCACACCCGATATTTTAAAAAAATATATTCCGGCGGCTTTGCCCGAACATAAATTATTACCTATATCAAATAACAATGCTCTTGTCTATGTAGATAAAAAAGAAGAAGACAAGACTAACCTTGAACTTGGACTTATTTTTAGAACTTTATTAGAGCTTAAGGCTGATGTCAGCGATGTTAAACGCTCGATTAATGGTTTGTATGATGAGATAGCTATACTTAAAGACAAAGAAAATGAATTGATTTACCGGTACGATGAACCTTTGATGCAGACGGAAAATTCTATGGATGAACTAGAAAATAAGACTATTAGCGAAATAGAAAAAATTATGATAGAAAAAGCTCTTGAAAGGAATCATGGCATTAGGCGCAACGCTGCAAAAGAGCTTGGCATAAGTGAAAGAACACTATACCGAAAAATTACAGAATACGAACTCAACTAATAAACTAAAAAATAATTGATTTACGGATATGATATGAAAAGAGTTGCAGTTATTATGGCAGGCGGATCCGGCGAAAGATTTTGGCCTCTCTCAAGGAAAAGAAAACCGAAACAGCTTCTTAATCTTAACTCGAAAGACAGAAGTATGATTCAGGAATCTATAGATAGGATAAAAGACCTTATACCTCCTGAAGATATCTTTATCATAACCGGCTATATGCTTTTAGAGCCATTAAGGAATGCTTTGCCTGAGCTTCCCCCTCAGAACATTGTCGCTGAACCTATGAAAAGAAATACCGCTCCTTGCTTAGCGTTGGCATCTGCTTTTATTTCAGCTCGCTACGAAGATGAAGGATATAAATCTGAAGAAATTTCTGTATCAGTGCTAACTGCCGACCAAAGAATTTATCCTACTGATGGGTTTGTGTCTACAGTTAAGTCAGCATTAGAATTTGTAGAGCGAAATAAGACTATTTGCACTATCGGGATTACTCCTTCTCGCCCTGAAACAGGTTATGGATACATAGAAGTTGATAAAATATTTGACCCATCTGAAAAAATAAAACCCGTGAAACGCTTTAGAGAAAAGCCAAACAAACAAACTGCCCAGGAGTTCCTCGAGGCAGGCAATTTCCTTTGGAACAGTGGTATGTTTTTTTGGCGATTGGATTATTTTAATGAACAGTTAGCAAAGCATTTACCTGAAATTGGTGAACAAATCCCTAAGATGCAAGAAAGACTAATCCATCGCACCACTCACTTTCACGATGATTTGATAGGCAACCTTGATAAAATATTTAAAGCTTTTCCAAATATCTCTATTGATTTTGGATTGATGGAAAAAGCAGATAGTGTTTCTGTAGCCAAAGCTGATTTTAGCTGGGATGATATTGGTTCGTGGGATAGCCTTCATAGGACTCATGAGGCAGATAAAGATAATAATATCTGCTTAGGTCGCGTTTCTACAATTGATACAAAAGACTCTATAATACTTAATGAGAGTGGTAATACGAAGCTGATATCTATCCTTGGACTTGACAATATTGTGGTAGTGGATACGGGCGATGCTTTGATGATTTGCCCTAAAGACAGAGTGCAGGATGTTAAAAAGCAGGTAGAAAAAATACGTGAAGACCACGGCGAAGATTGGCTATAAATATATCAATAAATACCAAAATATTTTTGTATTGAAAAGTCTCGACAAATTTATCGAGACTTTTTTTTGTGCAGTGTAAAATAAACTCTGTGTTTTTCTATTTCTCCATTCTTTCTACCATCCATCTAATCAGATAAGCTTCATCCACTATTGTCCATGAGTGGCATTTCCTATTCCCTTCGCGATCGAATCCCTTATCAGACGTTGTGACTAATTCAATATCTGTGTTGCCGTTACTGATTTGTTTATTTACAAAACCCGCAATGTCAAAGGAATTTATATCATAGTAGCCTGCACCTCTTTCTTTAATCCACCAGTCTATATCTGGCTCATGGAACATAATAATCGAAGTATTTAAGTAATACTTTGCATTGCCCGGTGTAGTGTCTGTGTGTGAGTGAACGGACATTTTGCGGTAAACATCCAAATTATTCTCAGGTGTGCCTATATACTTAGGAAACATTTCCAAAATCAGATTAGCCTCATAGAGCATTCCGGCTTTAAAATATTTTCTGTGGTTAAGAGCAGAATAGTAAAACCTTTCTAAATCGAGAGGTGAGTCCACTGAAAAGACTCCTCGAATTTTAGTATCATATTTAGATTTGCCCTCATTGCAATATTGCGCAAAACGGAGCGCTCTGGTACCACTTGATGAAATGCCACCAATGAAGATATTCTCCTTTGGAATATTATAATCATGTACTACTTCATTTACAATATCATCTAAAAGAGCAGGCTCTTTATCAAAGTAATATAATTCCGGGAAACGCTTAGATGTGACTGTGAAAATCGTCATTATTCCCTCTTCAGCAGCCAGTAAGTGCAGTTTAAATCTGCTACCTTTGATATATCAGGCAAAGAGCTAAAGTCTCTAATTACCAGACCTTTGATATTATCAGTATCAGGTATAACTTTCAGATAGCAATTGACAGTACTGTCGCTATTGTTACGGTAAACATATTCATAGCTTTCAGCAAAGGCGGAGAGATGAGAACCAAATACAAATAATACAAGCAGTAAAGCATATTTCATATAGATTCTCCAAGGTTAGTTATATCTGTTTAAACACCCCAGGAGCTATATAGTTCGATTTGGTATGCAAAGAGCTGTCTATTGAATCAAAAAAATATACTGATAAATCAAAACAGTGACTGAAATTAACTAAGAATCCTTATTTAATCAAGCGGTTAAAGCAAGCAAAATCGCCAAAGGTCACTGAGCGAGCAAAGCGAGTCGAAGTGTAGATTTCAGTAAATCTAACATCAACTATTGTGATTTTGGTATTTTTAGGAATTATAAGCTCTACTCCATCCCCAAAGTCTCAAGATGTTTGACTTTGTGGTATCTGAGAGCAGCTTTGATACATTCTTTTAATTCCGGAACAGGTAGTTCCTGATTTAATTCGAAGATAATTGCCCGCTTCCCTTCATACTGAAATGTTTTCTCATAAACTAAGCGGAACGTTTCTACTAACCTGCTCGAGCATTGGAAGTATAGAGCATATTGGTCAGGAGATTTTGCTTTCCAGTCCATCCTCAGTGTGCTACCTATCTTAGTAATAAAAGAAGGTTCACCCCATTTCAGAGTCTCTTCAAGCTCTATAATTTCAGGCATTTCCTCTGCTGTCTCTTTTACCAAATCCCTGAGGTATCTCATTTTATCTCTAACAAAATCAGGATATCTATCAAAGACTTTTTCTATTTCAGGCATTGTTGTTATGTGCATAAAAGTTCCTATTTAATTTCTCTAAAATATAATCAATATTGTATTAATCCCATAATAAAAGTAGAAATTATATTCCAATATTCAATAAAAACATCTAACTATGCTAGCATCCACAAGCCTTAATAATTCTTCTTAAATACAATATTCGTAGCTCATACGGGTTTATTAATATTTAAAATAGTAATCGAACTAAGGAATAAAAAATGACTGAACCCGGTCTTTCTTATAAATACGAATTTGCTGCAGGCAAGCCTACTGTGCTGTTCATACATGGCTTTATGGGTAGCGGTCAGGACTGGCATCAAATCATAGATCAGCTTTATGGTAAGTACTCCATACTGACTATTGACCTGCCGGGGCATGGTAAATCTATTTTAGATAAGGAAGAGTTTTACTCTTTTCATTATGTTAATAAATCTATAAATGCGATACTTGATTTCCTTCACATAGACAGAGTAATCTTATGTGGCTACTCCATGGGCGGCCGTGTAGCTTTAAATTATGCCAGCAAATATTCCGAAAGGATAAATAAGCTGATTTTGGAATCGGCATCTCCGGGTCTGCATAGCATTAAAGATAGAAAAGATAGGCAAAGGTATGATTCATTAATGGCAGAAAAACTTGAAAATATACCCTATACAAAATTTTTAGTGGAATGGTATCAGTTACCTTTATTTACGTCACTTAGAGCCAACCATAGACATTATGATATTATTGAATCTAAGAAACAAAATTCTTCCCGCCACCTTGCCTTAGCTTTGAGAAAGATGGGGACAGGTGAGATGGAACCTATGTGGTTTAAGTTAAGTTATCTGACAATGCCCACTTGCATTATCCATGGCGAGTTAGATGAGAAATATTCGCTTATTAGTCAGCAAATGCAGGAACTGATTCCAAATAGTAAAATCTATAAAATCAACAACTCCGGTCACGTACCGCATATAGAAAATCTGCATGCTTTTATCAATATCCTGACAACTTTTATTGAATAAATCCAAAGTACTGGGAATTACTTATTGAATGAGAGGTTTCACCCCCTTGCCATTCAATGACATTAAAAGTTATTTTCATCTTTTCAAATGACCAAACACGGTTTATATTATACTGTGCAACGGTCTCCTATCAATCAACTAAGATATCTTAGTTTCTTATATCACTAACGACATAATATGACTTATCTCAACTTATATTATATTAGCAATTATCCTTTAACGCAAAGTGGAGTAAGAAATGGAAATGTATTTGTTAGGTTTGGTGATAGCCTTACTTATTGTGCTAATATTTATTAATATTACTAAAAAAAATGAGAACTCAAGTGAAAGCATTCGCCAGCTACTTGAACGTAATCTGAAGATGGAAACAGAAATTACTTCTATAAAAGATAGTATTGCCTCGGGGAGCAGTCTCCAAAGAAAAGAAATGGCAGAAGCAAACCAACGAATCATGGATAGTATAATTAGCCACATGGGCAGAACTGATGAAACCATGCAGCGCAACATAGAGTCTTTTGCAAAGAGACTTTCGGATTTTAGCTCAGAGCTAAATAATAACTTTTCAGCTTTCAGAGAAATAATTGAAAGAGGCAATTATAATAATAGAAAAGAAACAACCGCCGCATTAGCTTCCTTTGAAGAGAAATTTTCCAACTCTATTAATTCCTCGCTGCGAGAAATTGGAAGTACACTAGAAAAAAGCATATATAAATTGAGTAGTGAAAATGCAGAGAAGTTAGATTTAATGCGAAACGTAGTAGAAGAAAAACTGCAAAATACGCTTGAGCGTAGGTTAGGTGAGTCGTTCAAACTGGTCAGCGACAGATTAGAAAAAGTCCAACAGGGGCTTGGCGAAATGCAAACTTTGGCAACCGGAGTAGGGGATTTAAAAAAAGTACTGTCTAATGTAAAAAGCAGGGGTATGATTGGCGAATACCAGTTGGAAAATATCTTAGAGCAGATTTTAGCAAGTGAGCAATATGTCAAGAATGCACATATAGACAATTCAAGCAAAGTAGTCGAATTTGCAGTCAAACTGCCGGGTAAAAATAATCATGAACCGGTCTTGCTACCTATTGATTCGAAATTCCCAATAGAGAGCTATCATAGCCTTTTGGATGCTTATGATTCGGGTGATACTGCACTTATTGACTCACATAGAGGAAAATTGACAAACTCCATCAAATTGTTTGCTAAGGACATCACATCGAAATATGTCAGACCACCATTTACAACAGATTTTGCTATAATGTTTTTACCTGTAGAAGGGCTCTATGCGGAGGTGCTGAGAAATAGTGGATTGTTTGAGCAGCTACAGAATGATTATAAGATTATTGTTGCCGGTCCGACGACACTCTCGGCATTGCTAAATAGTTTGGCGATGGGCTTTAGAACTCTTGCTATTGAAAAGCGAAGCTCAGAGGTATGGGAAGTGCTGAGCGGAGTCAAAACAGAATTCGGAAAATTTGAAGATATTTTAGAAAAGGCGAAAACAAAAATATTCCAAGCCGGCGACGAAATTGATAAATTAGTAGGTGTTCGCTCGAGAGCAATAGCAAGGAAACTCAAAGATGTAGATACAGTAGAAATAATCTCGGATGAGTCTAAAATTGATTTAAAATAGGTTTTTAGTTTAGCTATAAACATATCTCAATTTCTTATACAAAAAACACCTGAGAGAATGCCTAACTGATAAGTCTGTAATAGAAATATTCGGTATCTATATGATATAGCATAAGCGTAGTAGGTTATACATAATGTGAAAACACAGTCTGCATAACTTAAAATTTTGTATATACTTAGGGAAATGTTATATTGTAGGTCAGCAAAAAAATAAAATTGAATAGACAAATTTCAGACCGGGACCTCTTTTTTGGGGAATTAATTGTAGACTATGGGTATGAAGGTATGCAAAATCAATCCCGGTCTGATTTATTTGATTGCCTATTTCATATATAAGAACGTAATATCTTATCTTTCCTCTCTTACTATATAGACACAATTTTCTCAAAAAAGTTACGATATATTTTTTATTTTTTTTATTTTTTTGAGATTTATGCTTAGAAATCGCATGCACTGCGAGTTTGCTCAAATTTTGATTATTGATTTTTATAGTTTTAAGTTAAGCAATACACCCATAAATATTCTATCAGTGTATCACTTGTTTTTGAAATCTCAGTTGTCATCACACACACCCATAAAGTATTTAAGCATGTTCCCAATATCTGCAAAAGTTAAGTGAGGTTGCTGAGTCTGTCGAAGTACCGAGGTGATCTGTTAGTGTGATCTATTTGCAGCGGGTGACAGACCTATTGTTGTATGATTCGTAATTAAGAAATAAAAATTGTGTTGTCGAATTTATGAATTTGCTTCAAATCAATAAGCAGCACAATTGTATTTATCAAAAATAAAGGCATATATATAGAGATATAAATTATATATTGAATGTGTATAATATTTATATTAAGCAATATCTTCCATGAGAGCACAAATATTGTTATATAAATGAGGCCTAATATAAAGCTTCGTTTTTTAGTAAAATATTGAAATTTATGGGTCATAATAATATATGTAAAAATATAAATACAGATTGGTAAAATTAACAAATCTCCTCTCGAAAAACTCCAAAGTAAAATACTTGCTAATCCTATTATTATCCCGAAAAAAGTCCCCAAAATAGGTATAAGTAATATGTTTAATAAATATCGACTTAATAGTAATCTCTTTTGTTTGCTTGTCTTTGGGTTCATTTTTATTAGTCCTTTTGTATTTTCTTCAATAATACTTTTAGTATGTTTTTTACCTACTATATTTGCTGCTTCAAACACTGTTTCGTTACTTCCTTCAATAACTTTTGAACCTTGCACTGATTCATCACTATCTATATTCATATTGTTATGTGAGTTTGGATCAGACTTCCAAGGTCCATCACCAAACTTCAAATCAAACCATGTTTCATTGTTTTTTTCCTCAAAAGAATCTGTTCTTAATCCATTTGTTTCCATAAAATATTGTGCATCTTCGTCAAGCTTTATATAAATTGGTATATTGGCGATATAAAATTCTTCAATTTTACCTATTATCAAAGTACTAATCTGATGTAGATCCATAAATATCTATAGCTATACTGTCCATAATTATAGCATCCACACAGTTTTTCTTAACTTTTGAGTTCTTTAATTGTATCCTCACAAATTTCACCATGTATGAGCGGTCCGAAATCTTTCATAGGGTCAATACACATAATTGGATTATTTGCAAAAGTAGCATACCTACTTAAAGAGCTCATACCCACGGGATCCTGGTTCCATCTTCTGCCCGTACGCGAGTCAAATTGTCAGAATTTAGCTGTGTATCCATTCCCCACATCCGCTATTTCATAATCTCTTTTCATGCCATTACACTTCGAAACCTGGCTTAGCACCTTCTTCATTGGCGAACTTATTTGGCATTAGCGAACTTAAGGGTGTTCCGGTTCTAATCTGCACTGATAAATATTCTTTTAGCTATAGACTTAATGTCTTCTGCATTTAGAATTATACCTCTGATACCAAATTTTATAAATGCCGATAACTCTATTACTAACTATGCAAAAATATGTTCATTTCCGGCATTTTGCAAATATGCTGCTGACAGTTGATTAATCCCCGCCAACAGCACAAACATAGGTTTAGGATGTGATAAATATCCGAAGATACGCTTATAGTTAGTCAACTACTTTATAGCCAATCTTTTCTATAGCTTCTATGATTTTATGTTTTGGAATATCGCCAGCTACTACTGCCTTTTTTTCTGTTAGGTTCACTTTCACGTCGGTAACTCCGGGTAGGTCTTTGACCGCAGATTCAACATTATTTGTGCAGTGATTGCATGACATACCTTCTATATTAAATTCTTGAGTGGAGTCCATGATTATTTCCTTTTTAGGTTTTCTAAAATATTTTCTATAAATAGATGCAAATAGCAGGAAACCAAACGCGAGACCTGCTACTAACTTTATTTCATCACTTAAAAGTTCGTGCTGGTGATCCATTATCATCAACTTCGGCGAGAAATCCAAAAATGAAAATATATAGTCAAGTATATAGCCCATAAATATAGATAGAATCATTACTGAGGCTAAATATATACTAACTATTTTCTTGCCTA
Organism: Chlorobiota bacterium; assembly: GCA_041596515.1. GTDB lineage: Bacteria > Bacteroidota > Ignavibacteria > Kapaibacteriales > UBA2268 > JBFHIJ01. The sequence continues at coordinate 64,611 of JBFHIJ010000003.1, read as the reverse complement.
ATGTATTCATTAATATGGTAAGGCTGGCAGCATTTGTTGCAGGGCCAACTGCCAAAAACACAAAAGCCACTCCCGGAGAAAACCCTTTAAGCATTAGCGTAACTGCTATTGGAATAGAAGCCGTGGCACAGATATACATCGGAATGCCTACAACTATCATTAGCAGCATGCCAAGTATACCACTGTTTAAAGTTTCCTGCTCAAAAAAGTTATCAGGAATGAAGTAGGCTATAAGCCCGGAAATAACCACCCCGGCGATAAACTGTATAGAAATATCATCAAGAAACTCGACAAATGCATATTTGAACATTCTGTTTAGTTTATGCCCTTCCGGAGCTTTTTCTTCATTGCTTTCGCATCCACATGAACCATCAGAGCATGTTTCGCCCTTTGTCTGGTTTGTAGTAGGAGCCTGTCCAATAATAGAAAACATTCCGGTCACATCTTGAGTAAGCTTTAGCTTGTCAGGAGATTGATTTACCGGTTTCTTTTTGTCAAAAGCAGCAACCAACATCCCACCGGTTAAACCCATTATCAGAGCCGCAATAGGTCTGAATATTGCAAATACCCACCCCATCATCCCGTAAGTAGCAATAATTGAATCAATCCCGGTTTGTGGAGTTGAAATAAGAAAAGAGGTGGTGGCAGAATTAGCCGCACCATTCTTTTTCATATACACAGCAGTGGGTATTACTCCACATGAGCATAAAGGCAGAGGGATACCAAATATTGCAGCTTTAAAAACTGAAAGGAGACTGTTGTCCCCAATATGCCTTAACACTAATGCTTTAGTAAAAAAGAGATGTAGAACTCCTACAAAGAAGAGTCCAAAAATCATATATGGAGCCATTTCCAAAAACAGCGACCATATCTCTATAAGTAAGTTAATCATTTTATCCATCCGAATTAGTCTTAGCTAAATATAGTATATAATATAATCAAAGAAATCTTCAATCCAAAACAGATGCAGTGAAAAAGAATGACTTAGATATAAAAAATTTGTCTCCATTTAGTCCAAACTCCTAATACAAACCCTGAGTTTGTGGCAAAAAGAAGCTAACTGATTGTTTCAATCCGAATATGTCATTAGATGTCATAAAGTGCTATAAATGACCGTAGAACCAAGGAGCATGCTTACTTCCTCTGTAAGAAAATATTACGAAATTGCCGATTGAACAAGGGGTTTCAACTCCTTGCCAGGTAATGACTTAAGAGCATATTCATTCTTTTAAATGACATTTTTGGGGTTGTATAATTCGCAGTTTCTAATGACATTTTGCATCTCAAGTAGTTACTAATGAAAAAGAGGCTGTCGGTTTTGAGACAGCCTCTTAAATAAATAAGTATCTATACTTTTAGTGCGGCATTAGATAGTTTGAATCTCTATCACCCAGCCTTACATTTGAATCATCATCCGTGTAATTTTCTATTTTAAACTGGTTAATAACTAAGTTTAACTGTGAAGTATAGTCGGTCATTCGGTTTGCAGCTTCAGCAATGTGAGAAATCTGCTCTGCCGTATCTTGAGAAACACTGGAAATACCTGTTATATTCTTAGCAATTTGCTCAGTAGTAGCAGATTGCTCTTCACTTGCAGAGGCAATGTGCATTATCATTTCGAGTACTTTGTTTGTACTTCCAACTATGTTTGATAGTGACTGACCTGCTTTATCCGCAAACTCAATACCTAATTTAACTTCAACATTTCCTTTATTCATGATTAGTACTGCGGATTCAGTTTCATCCTGCACGCCTTTTATCATTTTAGATATTTGTTTTGTTGCTTCTGTGGTACGTTCCGCAAGCTTTCTCACTTCGTCAGCTACAACCGCAAAGCCACGCCCTTGTTCTCCGGCTCTGGCTGCTTCTATCGCAGCATTAAGAGCAAGCAAATTAGTTTGATCAGCAATTTCTTCAATAACTGAAATAATCTGACCAATTTGCTGTCCGGAATCACCTAACTTTTGAATATTTTGAGCTGATTGGCTGACAACAGCAGCTATATCCTGCATTTTCAGAACAGTTTGTTCTACTATCTTACCACCTTCGCTGGCTATATTCCCATTATTTTTTGCTTCAGTAGATGTCTTTACAGCATTGTCGGCATTTTCAGTTACTGTTCGAGCCATCTGTTCTATTGCAGTAGCAATCTCTTCTGCCTGAGAGCTCTGCTCTTGGGAGGCCGAAGCAACAGTATTTGAGTTTAGACTAATCTGATTTGAAGCTACTGACACTGCTTCTACAACTTCTACTACATTTCTGATTAAATCTTGTAGAGAGTCACCAAGTTTGTTGATATTTAAACTTAACTTATCAAATTCTCCTTCATATTCGCCTTGCATACGTGACCTCAAGTCACCTGAAGCCAACTCTTCCAAGACGGAGCCGGCTTCGGCTAATGGTGCAGATAATGCATCCATTATATTATTCATGCCGCCAACCATCGACTTCCAGTTTCCTTCGTATTTGCTAACATCGGAGCGCATATCCAGCTTACCATTAATAGACGCTTGAGTCTGATTAAATATATCTTGCCCAAAGTTTTCCATCACATTAAGGCATACATTTATATTAGTAGCCATTATTTTATATTCGCCCTTGTAATTATCACTTAGCTTGTCAAAGGTAGCACCTTTGCTGATTGCATCTGCAAATGATGCTGCTATTCTAAGCGGTTCTACTAAATTATCTATAGTTTTATTGAAGCCTTGGATTACGTTTTTGTACTCGCCTTGATGTTTTTCCTCGTCTGCTCGTTCGCTCAAATTTCCTTCGGCAGCAGAAGTAGCAAGCATTTCTGCATCATCTACCAGTGCTTTAATAGATTCTATCATCAGAATCATAGATGGAACGAGTTCATCATTTTCACTTCTCTTACCTACTTTTTTAAGATTAATCACATCTGTAAGGTTGCCGATACTAATATTTTTGAGAATTCTAACTACATTTTCAATTCGTGTAAGTACATTTTTAGTATAGTTTTGAAGTTCTAACCACAAGCCTTCATACCCTTCATCAAAATCTACTTTGTGGTCGTTTACTGCAATTCTTCCCAGAACTCTGTTTATCGATTTAACCGGTGCTGCAACTTCGTCTTTCATGTTATTCAGACCATCAACTAATTTTGCCCAATCTTGTTTAAACTTGCTTGCATCACAGTGGTAGTCCAAATTACCTTTTCTGATAGCAGCAGATAAATCTTCGAGCTCTGTAACTACATTTAGCAAATTAGTGCGTAGTAAGTCCATTCTTTCATTTGCATCCTTTTGCTTACCAGGCAATTCTTTTAATACTTGGTTGAAATCGCCATTAGCATAAGATTCTACTATATTTAAGATTTCACCTAATAAAGAAGTATACAATTTCACAGAGCTATTGACACCATTAGTCATGTCAGCATAAACGCCTGTATATTTAGTAGAATCAATAAATGCATCTACGTCTCCGGCTTTATGTACTTCGTAATTTGACAGCATATCGCCAATAAATGAATTTAAGTTGTCAATTAGAGTATTTACACTGTTTTTAATATTAACGAAGTCACCTTTCGCTTCAGCATCGAATTTAGGAGGAATGTTACCGATAGAAATATTATTTACATAATCAGCAACCACATTCAATGGGCCAATTACCAATTCAAGAGTGTTATTCAAACCACCGATGATATCTTTATAAGCTCCATCAAAGTTTTTGTCATTTGCTCTATATGATAGATTTCCTTCTTCAATATTTACCGCTACTCCATTAAGCTCAGTAATGATATTGCGAAGTGTATTTCTTAACAAATCTAATCTTTCGTTAGCTATTACCTGCTTACCCGGCAATTTTTCTAAGACTGGTGTTAAATCACCTTCAGCATAAGATTTCAGGATATCAAGTATTTTCAAAGTATTGTTTATATGAATCAACGCAACGTTATTAACACCATCAGCCATTTGCTTATATACACCAAGTAAATTATCTGATTTCATCATTACATCTAATTCGCCCAGCTTTTGCTGTTCATACATTCCCAGCATATCGCTAATAAAGAAATTCAAGGTATCTATAAGCTGATTTATATTGTTTTTGATTTCGTTGAAGTCTCCTCTGTAATCTTCTGTTATTTTCTGAGGTATATCACCTTTTGAGATTCTGTCGATATACTCCGCTGTCATATTTAGAGGACTTATTACGGCGTCAAGTGTGTTATTCAATCCAATAATGATATCTTTGTATGACCCATGGAATAATTCTGTCTTACCTCTGTGGTCCAGTTCACCTCTAGAAGTACTATTGTTAATATTGTCAATTTCAGTAATAATATTAATCAATCCACCTTGCATATCTCTAAATGAAGAAGCCAACTCGCCGATTTCATCATCTTTGTTATAATCAATTTTATTATTAAGATTACCCATTGCAAGATTTTTAGCAGCATTAGCCATATCCTGAAGAGGTTGCATCAAGCGTTTTATAAATCCAAAAATGAAAAGCCCTAAGACTATATTGACTATTAGTGCAGTCACTACAGAAATGAGTATTAAAGAATTTAAAGAAGACATCATCTTTTCGTTCATATCCATAAAGTCCTCTTTATAAGCTCCTACGCCAATAACCCAATCCCATGGTTCGTAGTAATTTATAAGAGTAATTTTTTCACGAGGTTCAGATTCACCTTCGTTTTGCCAGAAATAAGAAAATACACCGGATTCGTCACCCTTTATTTTACTTGCAGTCTCTAAAATACCTTGACCAACTTTAGCAGTTTTTGGATTTTTAGATTTTGCGATATTCTCACCATCTCTTTCGCCTTTGTATGAAATTACATACTCACCGGCTTTTGGTCCATTACCCTGAACTATGTATACGTAGCCTGTTTTACCGACTTTGATATTCATTATGTTATTTCTGATACCTTCGTCTTCTTCCTGTCTCACTCCTACATAAAGGATACCAATTACATCGCCACCATCGTCAAGTAGAGGTTTGTATAATGTTTGATATACTTTGTTTACTACAAAAGCAGATCCTCTATACTCTTCTTTGTTTAGTATTTTGGATATTACTTTATTAGGAATGCCGTCAGGATTTATAGCAGGAATATATGTGCCAATAGCTCTATTTCCATCTAAAGTTTGAATTGATGTTGCGACTCTAAGCATATCCCCTTGATCATTCATTTTTTGGAAAATAGTAAATGTAGCGTCCATGATTTCAGCAACGTTATCAATCACAGGTGTTTCTACATTAACATCTGAATTTTGACCAATCCAACTATTTCCCAACATCATCTTAGGTATTGCCATACTTTGAGAGTTTTTATCAAACTGATTTACAGCATCCCATCTTGCATTAGTTGAGCCTAATTTTAAACCGCCTTTTTGGTCAATTTTTTCTTCTAAGAGCTTAATAGAGCTATTAAGCTTAGAATTAATTACGCTGTTTGCAGCATCACACATTGCATAAACATTTTTAGCTATTTGTCCTAAATTATCTTCGGTCATCTCATTTATTATTTTGAGATTCTCTTCAGCTGTAGTGTTTTTTTCAATAAATATTATTGAAATAATTATGATTAAAGGCAAAGTAATACATATATTTGCCAGTAATACGATTTTACTCCGTACACGTAAACTCATAAGCACCTCATTTCCTTATTATATTGATATACTAATCTACTAGGTTGATATTTTCGACGATTGATTGCATATTTTATTCATTACTGTACATAATAAAAAAAATTTTCTAAACGAATAATTACTACTCTTGGCATAGAAATATTCTAAGGCTATGATACTATAATCGTCGATGTTCACAAATCCTTTATCTATTTTATATAGCATGCTTGTTTCAAGATGTATTAAATGAAATCATATTATGTATTTTCAAATATACTAAAATAATATGAAAGATATAAAAAATTTGGTTTATATAAATAGATATCATAATTTTACCTTACACCTCTCTTAAACCCAAAAATGTCATTTTAAAAGATGAAAAGCTCTAAAGCCATTGAAAGGCAAGGGTTGGAATCTATAGCCTAATAAATAATTATGTAATATTTTAGTACAGAGTAGATGAGTATGCTCCTTGGCTATACGGTCATTTACAGCACTATGATGACATCTAATGACAGAGCCGGGTTTATTCATTTCTAAGCCTAACACACTTACATCCTCTATCCATTTCACCAAAAAAAAAGCATAGGATACTAACCCTATGCTCTATATTTATCGGTTATATTTTTGGCTATTGTACGACGACTTTTACATTTTTACCGTTAAGGATTAAGTAGTAAACGCCGGCGGAAAGTGCTCTTAAATCAAGCTGTTTGCCGTCTGCTTTTACAGATGAAGAAACATCATTCCCCAGCATATCAACCAATTTGAATGAATTTGGCATTTCTGTATTGACAGTTATAAAGTCAGTTGTAGGGTTCGGAAACACGGAGATTTCTTCTAAATTTTGCTCTTCAACTGAAACATTTGGATCTAATAATATATTATCTATAATAGTCATGCCGCCCATAGCCCCATAAACAGAGAATTTGAACTGAGCATGTTCGGACATATATTTAAAATCAAGATCAATTCTTTCAGTTCTCCAGTTTTCCTTAGCAGGCTTAACGTTATATATATAAGTCTGTTCAAATATATCTTTGAAAGGCTCATCATAAGTGGCAAGCTCATCTCTTGTTTTTCTGTATATCTCCTCAAATGTTTCGCCACCGTCAGTAGAGATTTCAACTACAAGCGTATCCGAATAGATATATTCTGTTCCTTGGATATTATACTTGAAATAGTTATAAGCAACATCGAAAGATAAGTAAGGAGCCATACCCGCAATCTCAAAGAAAGGTGAGATTAGCTCATCTTTGAAACCTTCGTAGTTGAAGACCATAAGTGTAGGATTACTATAAAAAGCTATTGCATAGTTGTCACCATCTTGATAAGGCTGCCAAGTTTCAAGTTGAGGCGACTCTTCTACAAACCAGTCATCCTCTAATTCGTTGTCCGGAGCAGGATTGAATAGATAAGGCAATTTATGAGGTTCAGCAGTGTAATAAATAGTAAATAAAGTTGCTTCTTCGTCTTCTTTTGCTACGCCATTCACTTCAAGCACTTTGAAAGAAATATCATTTAGTCCCGGTTCCAAAGCACCTGCTTCTACTTCGAGAGATTCGAAAACATACTGCTCAGCATCGCCTTCCCAAGAGTATTCGTATGAATTAGTACCATTAGAAACTTCAAATTTACAGGAAGTGATAGAGTTATCACCGGTACTTCTAAATCTAATATTGAATTTCGGTGTTTCTTCCAGAGTGTTGTTCGGTGCATCTATTTCCATAATTTCTACTATGTCGTTGCCCATATTGTCCCCGTTAAATGCAACCTGTGCAGCTGGAAATACTTGATAAACAATATTGTGCCCCATATCAGGAATAACAAAGTGACGCATAATTGCATCGTATTTTTCTAAGCTGTCAACTACCATCTGGATTGGCTCTAAGTAATATATATCATCACTACCATTAGTAATAATCATAGGAACCTTTCTTGCATTTTCATAGCGAATGCGCTCGAAATATCCCATGTCAGCGTAAATATTCATTGCATCTTTTGGTCCCTGCACAGCAGGAGTATTTAGAATAAGAGCATGAAATTTTTCCGGATATTGCAAGCCATAGCACATAGCCGAGCGAGCACCAAGAGAAAAGCCTTCAAGAAAGATTCTGTCTTCAGCCACATTGTAGTTTGCTTTAACGTAGTCAATGCATTTGTCCACTATAGTAATATCTTCGCGGGGTTCGTAGAAATCTCTATTCTGATCGTCTCCGCCGTCAGGAATAACATAAATAAAGTTGTTATACATTGGGTCTAATTCCGCAACAGATTTAGCAAAAGCACCCATATTTGCAGAGTTATCACCTAAACCATGGAGCATAATCATTACGTCATAAGCTTTTGTACCGTCGTAGTCTAAAGGTACATATAGTGAAACAGGTCTGTCTTCATCCAAGTGAGGAAGTGTGATATTTATTAAGCCCGTTTCCTGAGAAAATGCAGTACCGAGGCAAATAAACAAAGCGAGTAGTGTAGAAATTTTCTTCAATGTTTTGTCTCCAAATAATTAGTAATATAGTATATAGTATAGTAACTACAAAAATATAAAATATTTTACACAATGAACTGTATAAATATAAAACAGAGTACTTTTTCCCATAAAATAGACGGCGAATAGTACAAAGCTGACTTTAAATAGCAACAATATATTATAGACGTATAGAACTAGTATTCATTTGTGCCTGCCTCAAAACAGAGAACCTATTTGTCGTTAGTAACTACTTTAAATGCAAGTGATTACAAGGAGTATAGGCTGTTGTTGCGTATATTTGTATATGATAAAACGTAACAGAAAACTCGTATTCCGAACAGGAAATCAAAATCAACCGATGCAATTTCCTCTGTTTTGGAGGATTTCATTTCGGCTAAGCATCAAGTCCGTATTGTAAATCATAATTATTGACAATTTAGAATTTACATTGCCTTAGCCTATATGATTAAAACGGAGCACCACCTTATAACCTAAAAATGAAGTGTAAAGTCCTGCTTTCCCGAGATATGGTCACACACTTACATCACGAAGGTTTGCTATAGATTTAGCACAAATAATCAGTTGATCCCAAAAATGTCATTTCAAAAGATGGAAAATCTCTAAAGTCATTGCATGGCAAGGGGTTGAAACCCCTTGTTCAATTGGCAATTACGTAATATTTTCTTACAAAGGAAGTAAGCATATTCCTTGATTTTACGGTCTTTTACAGCACTTTATGACATCTAATGACAAATCTGAGTTTATCCAATATTTGTTGTTCTTCCATTCTCCCATTCTTTTGTGTCAAGTCTTTTTAGGACGGGGCACAATTTTGTAAAAAAAAAGACACACTGAAATAAATCAATGTGTCTCATTTTATAGATAAGATTTCTCTATGTATTAGTCGATATATTCCAAACGGCAAGTGAAGTGTCTCAAGAACTCAGGAGCCCATGTAACTTTCAAGCCTTTCAATTTATCAACATTTTTATATGTTTCGATAATTGCTTCTGCGATATATTCGATATGAGATTTAGTATAAACGCGGCGTGGAATAGCCAAACGAACCAAATCCATAGGAGGAGCAATAAAGTTCCCTTTTTCATCATATTTCGCAAACATTAAAGAACCAATTTCAACTGCACGGATTCCGGATAATCTATAGATTTCTACAAGAATAGACTGACCCGGGAAATGTTCCGGTTTGATATTAGGCGCAAATCTGCGTGCATCCAAATATACACCATGACCACCTGTAGGACGCAAAATCGGAACTCCCGCTTCTTCCAAAAGATTGCCAAGGTAGCGAACTTGTTCGATTCTGTATTTAAGATAGTCTTCTTCCATAACTTCTTTGAAACCCTGAGCCAACGCTTCTAAGTCACGGCGAGCCAAGCCACCGTAAGTAACAAACCCTTCCGTAATAATTAGAAGCTCTTTTGATTTATCAGCAAGTTTATCATCGTTCATTGCTAAGAAACCACCTGTATTAGAAAGTGCATCTTTTTTAGCTGACATAGTAGCGCCATCTGCATAAGAAAACATTTCATTAGCAATTTCCATGATTGTTTTGTTTGCATACCCTTCTTCTCTTTCTTTGATGAAGTAAGCGTTTTCAGCAAAACGGCAGCAATCTAAGAATAAAGGCAATTTATATTCATCACACACTTTTCTAACTTCTTTGATATTTTCCATTGAAACAGGCTGTCCACCACCACTGTTATTGGTAACAGTAAGCATAACAACCGGAATATTCTCAACACCATGCTTTTCAATTACAGCGCGAAGTTTATCTATGTCCATGTTACCTTTAAAGTCAGCAAGCACTTCAGGTTTTGTTCCGATTTCAGTAGGACAATCAACAGCCATTGCTTTTGAAAACTCAATGTTACCACGTGTAGTGTCAAAGTGAGTATTATTAGGAATAACGATATTTTCGCCACCTAATAAAGTAAACAATATTTTTTCTGCGGCACGACCTTGGTGAGTAGGAATAATGTGTTTGAAACCAGTGATTTCGCGAACAGCATCTTCAAATTTATAGTAAGATCTGGAACCGGCATAAGCTTCATCGCCGTCCATAATCGCAGCCCACTGTTTCGAACTCATTGCAGTAGTACCACTATCAGTCAAAAGGTCGATTGTGACATGCTCTGATCTCAATGCAAATGGGTTGTAATGCGCATCCTTAATAAACTGTTCTCTTTGCTCTACAGTAGTTATTGGAATTTGCTCTACAGACTTAATTTTGAAAGGTTCAATTTGAGTTTTCATAGCATTAAATCATTCTTTAGTTTATAAGATAAAAGTTATACTCTTTCTAAGTTATAAATGCAATATCGGAAAAAAAAGTTGAAATATCTGCATTTAATTCTATTTCTAAACAATAGTTAAGAGTAAGTTTAATAGCTAAAAAACGGTTCCTTATAATAAGTGCTATTAAGTATAAAATAATTGGCTAAAATAAACCGAGATCCCTAATACAAACCCTGAGTTTGTGGCAAAAAGAAGCTAACTTAATATTCAAATACTTTAGAGCCGTAATGCTTTACGACTCTTCTATCAACTTGATTTATGCTGAGATTCAGGCCATGTTACAATTAGTTAGATGGAATTTGTTATTAGATGTCATCATAGTGCTGTAAATGACCGTAGAACCAAGGATCATACATACTTCCTCTGTAAAAAAAAATTACGTAATTGCTTGTTTGGCATGGGGTTTCAACACCCTTCCCATTCAATGGCTTTATAGCTTTTTCATCTTTTCAAATAACATTTTTGGATTAAAAAAATACTTACTCTCCAAACCAATTATCTCTCTATCATAGAATTATTGCTCTATCATGGTAGACTATGCAAAAACAGAACATTTATCTTATCAGCAACATTAAATATTTTACAAACTGTCCCGTTTCATAAAATAGTTGATTGCATTTACTATAATATTTACTATATTTATGACGATATTTTAAAATAAGTGAAATAAACTATGCCTACTATGCACAAATTGTTGATTGTAGAAGACGAGCTTACCAATGCTATCCTTCTAAAAAGAATCTTGTCTAAAGCTAACTACTCTGTAGTAGTAGCAAATAACGGGCAGGAAGCTATGGATCACCTAGGTAGAGAAAAGTTTGATGCTGTCTTGACTGACTGGATGATGCCGAGAATGGATGGCATAGAGCTTATCCGCCAAATGCGTGAAAAGATGGAGCAGTTACCCTATATTATTATGATAACTGCATTAGTATCTGAGGGTGCTCGATCTTATGCCTTAGAGTCAGGTGCTGATGATTATATAGCTAAGCCAATAGACGTTCAGGAATTACTTACTAGACTTCAGGATGGTTTGGCAAAAATTTACCAGGATGCTCCAAAACAAGCAGATACGACTGTAACAAGAGATACCAATGCTATTCCTCCATTCGTCGGTGTTGTGATTGGCACGTCTACAGGCGGACCTCCAACTTTGATTGAATTGTTTAAAGGAGTAGAAGCAAATACTAACGCCGCTTTCTTTATTGTACAGCATGGCCCGGCTTGGATGTTGGAAACCTTCTCTCAGAGATTGCAAAAAGAGACTTCTTTGCAAGTCAGATTAGCAACTCATAATCAAGAAGCGGAGAAAGGTCATATATATATAGCTCCAGGCGACAAACATTTAAGAATTGAAGCGGAAACTTTCAGAATGACGTTAGATGACGGACCAAAAGAAAACTTTGTTCGTCCTGCTGCGGATTCTCTTTTTAGAAGTGCAGCTACTGCTTTTGGGAAATATACCGTAGGCGTTGTGCTAACAGGACTCGGAAGAGATGGTGCTCAGGGTGCTTCCCAGATTGCTTCTGTGAAGGGAACTATTGTCGTACAAGATCCAGCTACTGCAGTGGCTCCTTCTATGCCGACTACTGTAGTAGAGTCAGGAATACCTCACAGATTAGTACCTCTTGACCAGTTAGGAAAAGCTGTTTCTGAAACAATATTTCCTATTTCAGCAGCTCTTAAGAAAGTTAGAGCTGGCAAATAGAATAAATCTCTCAAAATATTTATTTATAAACGCAGGGCATTTGCTCTGCGTTTTTTTAAATTTTTGGGAGTTGTAATTTTTGTAACTCATATAAATGAAGTAAATTGAACAAATGTATAACTTATGTTTGTAGAAAAGAAAATGAAATTAATTGCTATTATTACATTTTTATGTGTACCACTCGGATTATTTTCTCAAGTCCCATTTCTCACAGAAAAATATGAGGTGATTAACCTTGGTGAAAGGGTGAATTCTGACGCATTTGAATATGCACCAACTATTGACTTTGATGGAAGAACAGTCTATTTTACCTCAGATAGAAAAGGTTCATATCCTTTTATTGATAGTGACAATCCATCTCATGATTTATGGAAATTAGTAGTGTCTGAGGATTTGACATTTTCTGAACCAATTCATATTGAAAATGATACTTCTAAACCTAATTCTACTCTTCGAGGTCTAAATTCATACCTTCACGAAGGAGCTACTTGCTTTAGTCCTGACTATACAAAACTATTTATAGTTTTAGCTTATTCAGGAAGGGGATATGGAGGTAATGATATTTTTACTACAGAAAGGACTGATTATGGCTGGAAAATCCCGGAACTATTTAGTCGTAACTTAAGTTCTAAATATTCTGAATCTATGCCAACATTTGCGCCCGACGGGTCAAGGTTCTACTTTGCCAGCAATAGACCCGAAGTCCCAACCCAAAAATATCAGCCTCAGAAATATTACTCAATCTGGTATTGTGACTATGATTTTGGAAGTGAAATCTGGGAAGCGCCACAACTGATAAAAGATATAACTGATAGCGGCAATCAAGAACCTTGCTGTGCCTTAGATGATGGAAAAACTTTGATTTTTACAGCTAACGACATAGAACCAAGTTACGGCGGTTATGATCTATATTATACTGTCTACGACGCTGAAAATGACAAATGGTCCGCTCCCGTAAATCTTGGAGAACCTATAAATTCTGAAAAAGACGATAGATTTTTTGTTATTTCTCCTACAGGGGAATATGCTATATTTACAAGCAACAGAGATGGGGGTGAGGGACAATACGATTTGTATATGATTGATTTAAGAAAAATAAACAAACCATAATAAGAAGAGTGTTATAATATTCCTTATTTGATTAAGTAGTTAAGATTTGAAACTAAAATGTGACTCTTGAAGATACAAATTCCGTGGATCACATTTATTTCTGAATTTAGAAGCTTTAGAAAATATGACTGTCTGTTTGTAGTATTTTTACAGATAGACATCCTTTTCAATAAGTAACTACTTAATGTATAATAGACCTAACGAGCAGGTTCTATTGTCCTACAGTCATTTACAGCACTATTGCCAAAAAACTTCGGCTTGAATTTAAAAAAGGGCTACTCCTTGGTTAAGAGCAGCCCTTCTGTTTAGAAATATCTATATCTATAATTAGAATGCTCTTGACTGAATCATATTTTCAGGTTTCAACAAGTCATCTAATTTTTCTTTGCTAAGCATTTTGTGTTCCAAGACCAAATCATATACTGATTTGCCTGTTTCTAACGCTTCCTTCGCGATTTTACTTGATTTTTCATATCCGAGTACCGGATTCAAAGCAGTAACCAAACCTATTGAGTTCTCTACTAATTTGCGGCATACTTCTTCGTTCGCGGTGATGCCGTCTATGCAACGATATCTTAAAGTCTGCATGCCATTTTTAAGCATTTCTACTGATTCGAAGATGGATTGAGCAATCACAGGTTCCATTACGTTAAGTTGTAACTGACCGGCTTCAGCTGCCATTGTTACGGTAATATCGTTACCAATTACTTTAAATGCTATTTGGTTAACTACTTCAGGGATTACCGGATTTACTTTGCCGGGCATGATAGAAGAGCCCGGTTGCATTTTTGGTAAGTTAATTTCATTGATACCAGTTCGAGGTCCGGAGCTTAGTAGTCTAAGATCATTACATATTTTAGACAATTTAACAGCTAAACGTTTTACTGCAGAAGAGTACATAATGAAAGAACCCGTGTCCTGAGTGGCTTCTACTAAATCAGAAGCAAGAACAACTGGAAGACCTGTTATTTCCACAAGATGTTCCATAACTTTCGGACTGTACTTAGGATCTGCATTGATACCTGTACCAATTGCAGTACCGCCCATATTAAGTTCTAAGAATAATTTAGAATTTTCTTCTAAGCGATGGATTTCTTCTTCCAAAGTAGAAGCAAAAGCGGAGAATTCCTGACCCATAGTCATAGGTACTGCATCTTGCAGCTGAGTGCGTCCCATTTTGATAATATGAGAAAACTCTTTAGCTTTTGTTTTGAAAGATTCAATCAAGCCTTTCAAACCTTTTACAAGTTCTTTATTTTGATATATAAAAGCAAGTTTCAATGCAGTAGGATAAGCATCATTTGTTGATTGAGCTAAGTTTACATGATTATTAGGATGGCAGTATTCGTATTCGCCTTTTTTATGTCCCATAATCTCCAAAGCTCTATTTGCAATAACTTCATTAGCATTCATGTTAGTAGAAGTGCCCGCACCACCTTGTATCATATCTACTACAAAGTGTGTGTGAAGTTTACCATTAATAAGCTCTTCGCACGCAGCTACGATACCATCTTTAACATTAGCATCCATCCAGCCAAGGTCGCAGTTAGCTTTTGCAGCAGCCATTTTGACTTGTGCTAAAGCAACAATCAACGCAGGAAAGTGATTAATGCTAATACCACTAATGTGAAAGTTTTCTACTGCTCTTAGAGTCTGTACACCGTAATATACTTCATCAGGTACATCTCTGTCACCTAATAAATCGTGTTCGCTACGAGTGCGTCCGGAAATATATTGAGCAGCAGCATCAACAACTTGATTAGTTGTATGTCTCATCCTGCGAGCAATAACTCTTGAAATTCTTGAAAGAATTTTTACTGCTACTTCAGGGTATGATTCTAAAAACTCTTTAAAGCTAACTCTCGGAATATTTAAAATTGTTGATTCCTGAGCTGCACGAGCAGAAGTAGAGTGAGGATAATTATCCATAAATGCACCTTCGCTCAAGAAATCATACTGCCCGAAACGAGTAATGACTTTACCCTGGCCAAAAGTACCACTTACAAAAAGCTCTATAGCACCTTCATAAACAAAGAATACATGCTGGCGTTCAGTATTTTGTTCGAAAACAACTTCGCCTTCGGCATAATCTTTATGTTCTACCATGTCAGCAACAAGTTTAAGCTCATCACTTTTCAAATCAGCAAAAAGTTCTATTTTTGCGAGGAACTCCATAATATTGGTGGGTTGCATTAGTATCCCCCTTCTTAGAATTTCAAAATAAGTCAGTAAATTCGTACTAAAAAGCAAAATTACTCTTTTTGATGGATATTATCCAATATATCACAACAAGTTAGCAATTACTAATATTAAAATAACACATCTCGCTTAGCCTATGCTAAACTATTATATGTACTACTTTGGAATATATCCCTTGTTGCCTATTATCAAGGAGTTATCTGCATTTTGCCCATTAATACAGTAAATCTATTTTAAATTATTTCTAAATATGTGATTAGCTGAGAAAACAAATATTGCATGGATGGCTTTACAGATTTTTAAAACTAATTGAGGCCATTGTACAGCCAAAAAAAAATAATTCTTTGGCATAATACATTATTATGCTTATTTCAAATTATGGAAAATACATCAAAAAGCTCAATGGCAGATACTTCCGTAACTCTGCAACCTAGAAAAGTAAATAATCCGTTTTTATCACAGGTAGATCTTTTAATAGATTGGAAACCTGTTATTAAATTGATAAAAAAGCACTACAAAAAGAAGTTTAATGTTGCGGGACGTCCTGCTTACAGCGGTTTAAGGCTTTTTAAAATATGCCTATTGCAGACTTGGTACGGCTTAAGCGATTATAAAGTAGAAGATCGCATAAATGATTCTTTAAGTTTTAGTCAGTTTTTGGGTATGTCTTTTGAAGAATGTTCTCCTGATCACAGCACAATATCACGTTTTCGCACTTTGATGACAAAGCGAAAAGTCTACGAGACTCTTCTTTCAGAAATCAGGAATCAGTTGGAACAACACAATTTATCAGTCAAATGTGGTGAACTCGTGGATGCAAAAATCGTCAACACCACACGAGGTTTTCTGAAAAAACCTAATTATGAAATAGTGGAGAATAGACCAGAATCATTGCAAACAGATGAGAATCAAGCCCAATAATTGAAAGAGCACGAATTCATAAAGCCAGTGCACCATCAGCAGATTCTAAATTGATATTTTATAGATTTTATATTACCAATGAGCCACTGCTTGTTTTGTGACTGGTAACAGCAATGTCTGCCAATGTAAATGAAATCAGATATTTTCAAGATATTTTCAACCCAAATCCCCAATACACACTCAAAGCGTTTCCACTAAGTAACCGGGTTTATAAATAATAATATAGATTGAAAATATTTTTCCTTATTTTACTTCTAATTTCAAATATAATACCCAAGGAAACTCTATGTCTTATCGTAAAAGTCTGATTGTTCTATTTACTTGCATTATTATAGCTTTAGGCACTCTTAACTCTGCTAAAAACTCTAAATATGAAAGATATAAAATCGAAAAAGCTAAGATAGAATATAAAATTAGTGGCGCGTTAAGCGGTACGGAAACTTTGATATTTGATCAGTTTGGGATGCTTGAAAAAAAAGAAACCAAAGGCACTGTAAATCAGAATGGAATGCTACAACAAATCCATGTAGCTGAATATACTTTGATTGATAAATATTACGATATGTCATTACTCAATAACGTTGGCAATGAATATAGTCTGCAGTCTCTATTTGACCATGCAGATTCTTTAAAGAAAACAAATCTGTTAGATATTCAGCGAGAAACTATGATAGCCGCAGGAGCTACTATTGAAGACGGTCGCAGAATACTGGGAAGGGTTACTCAAAAATTTACCACACCGGATAGTAAGTTTGCTTTCTGGTCATGGAAAAACGTTACTCTTAAAATAGTTAAAAGCACTCCGATTGGAGATATAACTGTGGAAGCGGTAGAAATAGATGAAAATCCAAAGATAGACAAATCAGTCTTTACATTACCTAAAAATGTAAAAATCGAGAAGCGATAAACTTAACAGTAGAAATAAAATAAATTATACAAAGGCATTATCTTCATAAGTAAGATAGTGCCTTTGGCTGTTTAACCCAAATCCCTAATACAAACCCTGAGTGTGTGTCAAAAAAAAGCTAACTAATTGTTTCAACCCAAAAATGTCATTTGAAAAGATGAAAAAGATCTAAAACCATTGAACGGCAAGGGGTTGAAATTCCTTGTTCAATAGGCAATTACGTTATATATCTTTACAAGAACTTGAGAGTATCTGTCAATATTCTATAGTCATTTATAGTGCTTTTGATAACATCTAATAAATTATCCGGGTCATATTGCATAATGAAAATAAGAGCATAGCTAAATCTTTTATTTTTTCACTATATATGTGCTATAATATTGATTATTAACAATATATAAACTATATTAGTAATGGTATAAAAATAAAGTATTGAATTTTAAAAAGGGACAATATGAAATTTATTCAAATGTTAGTGCTGATGTTTATCAGTATTTCCGCAGCTCAAGCTATTGACTGGCAGGAAGTGGATGTGCCTACAGCAGGTACTGTCGAATGTTTTTTTCAAAAAGGTGACGACATCTTATTAGGTTCAAATGGAATTAAAGTCTCTCATGATGGAGGAGCAACATATTCTTATTCAAATAGATTGAAAGATTTTTCTATTGAAGGAATAGACCTCCAAAACAACATTTTCTTCATCAGAAATGTTTACATAACTGATGCAGGTAATTATATTACTGTCCCAAATTACGCCCCAATTTTATATTCTTCTGATAAAGGAGAATTTTGGCATAGTTCAGAAATGAAAATCAATGGTAGAGATTGTAAATTCTATGAAACAGCCGACGGAATATATTTAGTCCATAGAGCTGGTATACTACTTTCTGAAGATGACGGTAAAACATGGACAGATATAATGACTATAGAAGAGAATAATGAAGCATCATACTTTGAAATGTCAGGCAATGATAAAGTTCTATTTGTATTAACTGATGATATGGGTGAAAATCGAAATATGCTTGTATTTGATTGCACTACTAAGTCAAAAAAAACCTATTATATGGATAAAATACTAGATGACTTCTATCTTTTTGAAGATAAGTTATACGGCTTTGATGATGGTTATTTGGATATCGTTGATACTTTATGGCAATCTTCAGATTATGGTCAAACTTGGCAAGCTACAATATCAACAACAGAATTGATCAAAGAACAGTTGCAACTCAATGCTGAATATTATTATCAGAATATTTTATTAGCAGATAAAGGTGTTATTGCTGTAGCTGCAATTTGTTCAGATTTTAATATGAAAAATACAATCATTATCAGCTTTGATAATGGAAGTACGTGGATAAAGATTGAAAATGCTGAATATGATAGTGATATTTATTTCTACGATTCCAAAATCGAAAACGGAGATTTTTACTTTAACTATTTAGGATGGAATAAGTATAATAAGGAAACTCATGAGTTTACAAAAGTTGATTTCGATTTTCAGGATGTAAAATATTACCGAGACTATGGAGGTCAAAAAAATTCTATTGTTAATACAAGTACTTCCAGTGATCTGTGGGAAAAATCAGATGGAAATTGGTCATACATCCAAAACTTCAATGAAGTAAATCATTTTTATTTTGCAATGTCTGGCGAATATTTTGAAGTAGATATTCATGATTTAGTTAGATATTATGATGGACAAATTGATACTATAGCCGGTAGTCAAACTGGAGATTTTGAAATACTAAGAGAATATCAAGACGGTTCAATCTTGATGATTCTTTACGATGAAGATGGTAGTTATGATCGAAACGCAATTTTATTGAAAGATGGTAAAAAAACACTATTAATAAAAGATACCAAAGATGGATTTGATTATGATCCTAAAACAAACACTTTTTACTATGTAGAATCATACGATGATAAGAAACCAATGCTGTTTATTGGTAGTCCTGAATTAGGAGTTCAAGATTCATTGGAACTTAAAAACAAGGGAGATATTAATTATATATCTGATTTTTCATACCAAGGAAATACTATGATTTATCAGGTTGGATACAGTACCTACCTTAGTAATGATGGCGGACAAACTTTTATCTACCTTGAATATGATAATCCGAATTTAATTCCAATGAGTGTTAAAGTATATTCAAATAAGTATTATTTGAATACAATATTAGGTTTATTATGCTCAGAAGACGGAATAACTTGGGAAAGTTTACTTGAAGATACATTTGATGGCAATATTTATGTCAAAAACTACGAATTTGATCTTGAAGGCTATATATACGCTTACACAAGTATGGGTACCTTCAAATCTGAAGCCCCGGTTTCTGTGCAAGAAGATGAAAATAAAACAAAAACTCCTAACATCAGCATAAATATCTATCCAAATCCAAGCTCTGATGTTTTGAATTTTGACTTTAACGGTCAGATTGATAAAACAGAGGTAGTAGATTTAAACGGAAATATTATTTCATGCCCGCAGACTTTAAACTCGCTTGACATTAGCGAATTAAGCTCCGGCGCTTATTTCTTAAAAATTACATCGAACGGTAAAACATACTACCGCCAGTTTGTAAAAGCTGAGTAGTTTGTATAAAATTAAATCAACAGCCGTAATATCTATGTTTATTGCGGCTTTTATATTTCAAAAAAAACGAGGTTATTAGTGAAACAATTATTTGCAATTATTGCGTTTTTATTCAGCATTTCCGCAGCTCAAGCTATTGACTGGCAGGAAGTGGATGTGCCGAAATCAGAGTATATTTATTATGTAACCCAAAAAGGTGATGATATAATCATTTGTGGTGCCGGCGTTAAAGTCTCTCATGATGGAGGAGAAACATTCGAATATTCTAATAATATCAACAATATGGTATTTGATGGAGATACTATAAGAACTAATGGATTACTCAATACAGCGTGTTACATTTCTAATGCAGGAAATTACTTTACCATTCCTAAAAGAGGTTTTGTACTATATTCAACTAATAAAGGTGATTCCTGGGAAGTATCAAATATTTCTTCAGATATAGACTATCCCGAATTTTTCGAAGATGAAAATGGAATTTGCCTAGCTCATGAACAAGGGCTATACTTCTCTATTGATCAAGGTGTAACTTGGACTGAAGTATTAAAGTATGAATATTATGATGATACTTATAGTACATATTGCTTACTCAATAACAAAGTTTATTTGTTCGACCAAAGCTATTATGATGGCAGTCAGGTGGTTCACATTTTCGATACAGATTTGCAGACAATTGATAGTTTGACTTCAGATAGAAATATTGATCATGCTTATGTCTATGATAACCTGTTATATGATTATACATATTCTAATTATCCGGATGATTATGATACATTATTTAAATCTACTAACGGTGGAGCTAATTGGGAGTTTGAATTAGATTTCAGAGACAAAATCAAAGATCAAATTAAACCAGATGCAGAAAATATTACAATCAGAGATATAGATGCTGAAAATGGTAAAATCTGGATCAGATATATGATCAAAGAAAATGATACGACAGAGCTAACTTATTACGCATTTAGCCCAGATAACGGTACAACATTTACTGAAGTAAACTATAGTGAGGAAGATTTTCCATTAGGATTTTATACTACATTTTTGGATGGAAAGATATATGCATTAGGACATAGTCTCATGATTTTTGATGAAGCAAGTACTAGTTTTAAGCCGCTTGATTACGATTTCCCAGTTACTTATATGTATAGAAAATTTGATGACTTAGAAATAGCATGGAGCTTAGTTGACGGGGATGGCAATTTACTTTCTTGGGAGAAAAATGCGGAGAACTGGGAACGTAAGTCTTACCTTGGACGTGGTGGTTATATGACTATGCAGGGAGCAGAATTAAGCAAAGGTTCCAGTACTAATGATCAGACAATGGGTCTAAGAATTACTTATAAAGATGTTTTAGATACTGTTTTTAGTAACTACAAATATTGGGATCAAAATAGGCTTTTAGAAGATGGTAGCACAGCTGTTATTTTGCGTAATGAAGATACGTATTATAATAAAATAATAAAAATCAATAATGGTGTGGTAACTGAAATCAAAAGTGATGTGGATGGCGAGATAGATTACTGCTTGGCAGACAATTCGTATATGTATATAACAGAAAATGATGATATATATTATTTGTGTAAAGGATATACCAATACTTCTGAGGAAGATAGCCTAGAGATAAATGTGGGTGATGGGTATCTATCAATCCGTGAGTTTTCAGCTCAGAAGAATAAAATAATTTTTAGCACATATGATTCTCTTTACATCAGTAATAATGGTGGTCAAACTATTCAGGCCTTCGATAATAGCAAATATTTCTCTAGAAAATCTGAAATATTTGTCAGAGGAAAATATTTTTATTTTAGAAATGCTTTTGGGTTATTCAGATCTCTAGATGGCAATACGTGGGAAAATTTATTTGAAGAAGACAATATGATTGTCAAATATGAATTTGATCTTGAAGGCTACATTTATGCTTACACTACTATGGGTACATTCAAATCTGAAGCCCCGGTTTCTGTGCAAGAAGATGAAAATAAAACAAAAACTCCTAACATCAGCATATATATCTACCCTAATCCAAGTTCAGATGTTTTGAATTTTGACTTTAACGGTCAGGTAGATAAAGCTGCTGTTGTAGATTTGAACGGAAATGTTATTTCATGTCCGCAAACTTTAAACTCGCTTGACATTAGCGAATTAAGCTCAGGTGCTTATTTCTTAAAAATTACTTCAAATGGTAAGACTTACTACCGCCAGTTTGTAAAAGCTGAGTAGTAAAGTAAATATAACCTAAAGTAAAAGCCGTGAGTTGTAAAATACTTACGGCTTATTTTAGGACGTTACATACCGATAATAAAATCACATTTTACATTGCTTGATATTTCTTTTCAAGTTCGTAGATGCTGTATAGAACATCATTTATTTTGATGGAAGTAAGAGAGCCACTTTCGGTGCTCAGTAAGATGTGTGGGGAATTGTATGGCGTCCATGGTATGCCTGCAAACTCTTGTCCGGAAAGTTCGTACATACATAATGCCGGGATTTTCCATGCTGCTGCCAGATGCACGGCGGCGGTATCCGGTGTCATAAGCATATCTACTGTGCTTAAAAGGCATGCCCATTCGTGGATAGAAGAAACTTTGGGTGCAATTAATGCAGAGGTTTGCTTTTCAATCTGAGTTAACTCATAAGAGTAATCTTCTGTTCCAAAACAGACTATTTCATAGTCAGGTCGTGAAGAACTTAATTTATTAATCAAGCTTATATGATTTTCTAAACCCCAGAACTTATTACGAGTAGAGCCGGAAAGATTTATTCCAAATCTAAATTTACATTTTTTACCAAGAAGATTTTGGGCAAAAATTTTATCCTCA
This sequence comes from Chlorobiota bacterium, assembly GCA_041596515.1. Lineage (GTDB taxonomy): Bacteria > Bacteroidota > Ignavibacteria > Kapaibacteriales > UBA2268 > JBFHIJ01. Next base: position 41,962 of record JBFHIJ010000003.1, on the reverse strand, counting down.
TCTGAAATCGGATATGCAAGATTTAAATATTTTTTGTCAGGCTTTATATAAAATGGTAATAGCAGATTTGTTATCCTGTCTACAATATGGTGTTCTTGTTTATTAAGTAGAGGAACCAGATGTGAGTAGACATGAGCATTGGCTTTCTCGATTCCTAAAGAATATTTGGGCTTTGCAAGTTTTACAATAAGAGAAGATGTGGTGGAAGCATTGTCGTAGAGATCCAATACTAAATCATATTTTCTATGTCGTAGCTTTTTAAGCAGCACTATATTGTCAAGTGCGTTTTTACCATATTTATAAAACTTATTACAAAAAGGTTCAAAAGCCCTCTTTGCACCATAGTTTCTATGACTGAGTAATATATCAATTTGAGCATTGGGTAGTGCTTTGCGTATTTCCTGAAGGATAGGTACAGACACAAGAACGTCGCCTATCCTGTCCTGCCTCAAAACTAATAGTCGTTTGACATTCGCATTGGTAAACACAGCAGCAGGCTCACTTATTTCTTGCTGATATGAATGATAAGAAAGCGAAGACGTTATCTTGTTTCTTATGTATAGTTCTATGTTCTTCCAAATACTCATTATTAGAAGCAAAAATAAGGAATATGGCGGTTATATCTATGGAAAAACTAGGTTTTGCTAAAGATTAGCATATACTTAACAGACACGAACTGTCGCATAATGTCGAAATCGTTATCAGATGTCAACAAAAATACTTTAATGACTATAGAAATATGGAGCATGCTCACTTGCTCTGTAATAAAAAATTACGTAATTACTTGTTGAACAAGAGGTTTCAACCCCTTGCAAAATGAACATTTACAAAATATTGTATTATAATAAATATCAAGTAATATGTAATATTGGGTTTAAATCCAGCTAAGATTATAACGCTAATTGTGCTATATTTGTTTTTTATCTATACTGGTAATATTGAATGAGAATTTTATCTTTTTTGATTGTATCTGTTGTGCTTCTCTCAAGCAGTCTGCAAGCACAGACTTGGGACGAATTAATCAAAGCCAATGCTTTGGAAATAGAAGCAAATGATATGTATGGAATATCTGTATCAATTTCAGACAACTTCGCTATAGTTGGTGCATGGACTGAAGATGAAAATGCTTTGGAACAAGATTCTTTGAAAGATGCAGGCAGTGCATATATATTTGAAAAACAGAATGGTGTTTGGACTCAAGTTCAGAAAATTGTTGCCAGTGATAGAGCAGAAAACGATGCTTTTGGTATATCTGTGGCTATCTCGGGGAATTACGCGTTTGTAGGAGCTGAAAGAGAAGATCATGATGTTGATGGTAATAATGAGTTTATCAGTTCCGGTAGTGTTTATATCTTTGAAAGACAGAATGGAAGTTGGGTAGAAGTTCAAAAAATTGTTGCTTCAGATAGAGATACAGGCGATCGTTTTGGATATTCAACATCCGTTTCCTGTGATTACGCAATTGTTAGCGCTCATGGTAAGGATGCCGGCATAGGCTGTGCTTATATCTTTGAAAGACAAAATGGAAGCTGGGCAGAAGTTAAAAAAATTGAAGCTTCGGATAGAGAGGCTGGCGACTGGTATGGTTACTCTGTATCTATTTCAGGCAACTACGCCATAGTTGGCGCTCCACACAAAAATGAAGGTGCTATTACTCACTACGGTGGGGCTTACATATATTACAAAGATCAAGGTGGAAGCAATAACTGGGGTCAACAACAAAAAATTGTTGCCTTAAATAATAAAACAGCAGAAGATTGGTTCGGTGTTTCAGTCTCAATATCCGGCAACTACGCTATTGTTGGAGCCTATGGTCAAAGCTATGATGCTGATGGGTTAGACTTTAAGGAACACGCTGGCAGTGCTTATATCTTTTATAAAGATCAAGGTGGAAGCAATAACTGGGGTCAACAACAAAAAATTGTTGCCTCGGATAGAAACACCTCACATAGATATGGTTGCGCTGTATCGATTTCCGATGATTATGCTATTGTTGGCGCTTATAGCAAAAACAATTCCGGTGGAGCTTACAAGCTTGACAAACAGAACGGTATTTGGTCCGAAACACAAATAATAGTTCCCAGCGATATAGCGCAAAGCGACATGTTTGGCTATAGGGTAACTGTTTCAGGGAATTACGCGATAGCCAGTTCACCATACAGTGATTTTATGGTAGGTCAAAACAATTTGGGCGAAACAGGCAGTATTTTCTTATTTGGATTTGCAATTGCTTCAGAAATCACAAATATTACAAAAAATAACAACTCAGATTATAGCGTTGACGCATCCATAACTTCCCTTAATAATGTAGCCTATACTGAACATGGTATAGTTTGGAGCACTTCTCAAAATCCAACTTTAGGAAGTAATCAGGGCATTACGGCTCTGGGGGCGCACATTTCCGGTAGTTTTACATTTTCTTCCAATGCTACAAATTTAGCAGTTGGTCCCGGCTATTATGTAAGAGCCTACGCGACAGCAGGAGGACAAACTTATTATTCAAATCAGGTATATATTGGCGTAGTACCTACTTTGCCGGAATGGGGTTTGATAATTTTGGCAGGCGGATTTGTAATTGCAGGAGGCTGGTTTATGTTTAGGAAGATGATATAAATATAGAAACATAGATAATGTAAAAGGCTCCCGTTTCTGAAGTATAGAGACGGGAGCTTTTTATTTACAAAACATTGAGAATATTTGTAACAAATACTACATTCAAATTGTATATAGGTTAGTAGTAACTAATTTATTTTAATATCTTTGTATGTGGCAAAATGCAGTAATATTTTAGGCTTTTCGTCAAAGATGAAATACAATCATTGAGGATAACATGAGACATTTATACTTATCAGTTATAGCTTTCTTTTTATACAGTTTGAGTTTGTTTGCTCAAAATATAGAGCTGGGCAACTCCGAGCCTTTTTACTTCGACGCAATAGTATCTAAAGGTGAAATAAATGATTCTGCAAGGGTAGATGTATTTGTACTTGTTCCTTACGAATCTCTTATGTTTAGCAATAATAATCAGATATATGGAGCTAAATATAATTTAGTCGTCTCTGTGTTTGATGATAAAGGTAGGAAAGTCTTTACAGATAAAAAAGAGCAGACTTTAGTTACTAAAGACTACTTTGAGGCACAAGGCAGAGATGGAGACTTTGACCCAACTCAAATTATACTTCACCTTCCATCCGGCAATTACAATGTCAAGGTAGTACTAAGGGATGAAGTAAATAAAAACGAAAAAGAGAAAAGCAGAAATATGACAGTACTTGATTTTGACTCTTTTAAGTTTTCTTTGAGTGGTATTATGTTAGTAAGCACAATAGAAGAAAATAATGGGAAATTTACTGCCACTCCGCATGTAAATGATGATATTGGTGTCTTGACTGATGGCTTCTTTATATTCTTTGAAATTTATAACGAGCAAGGGATAGAGTCAGTTGATTTTTACTATGACATCAAGGATGACTCTGATAAACTTATTTCAGAAAGCGAAGCAATCACCAAACAGATTAGCACTGGGACAACCCAACAGTATATCAAAATTCCAAGACAAAAAGATATGGTAACAGGTAAATATACTTTAACTCTTACCGCTAAGGACGATGATAAGATACTGGCAGTCGCTAAACGTTCCATCAAGTTTTCGCAGACGATTGGTGGCATGGTCTTAAAAGATATAAATGAATCAATTCGTCAGCTCAGATATGTAGCCCGCTCGGAGGAAAAAGAAATGATGGAAGAAGCACCAGATGAAGCTACAAAACAAAAATTATTTAAAGAGTTTTGGGACAAATTAGACCCGACGCCTGCAACAGAAAGAAATGAAGCATTCCAGGAATATTACTCTCGCATTGCCTTTTCTAATAGAAAATTCAAATCACACCGAGAAGGTTGGCTTTCAGACATGGGGATGATTTACGTAATATACGGCCCTCCACGCAATGCAGAGAGAGGTTCGCGCTATGGAGATACTAACATCTATGAGGTATGGACATATAAAAACAACAGGCAGTTCGTTTTTGTAGACAACTCGGGAATGAATGATTTTAGAATAGTATCGCCAATGGGAATAACAGAAAAGTATAAATACGAAGAATAAGTGAACCTTTATCTTTTTTTGTTCGTAAATTGTTTTACACATAGTGATTTTATATTTTTGTAATTGCAAAAATGCAGTGAACCATAGTTAATGTGAACTCGTGGGAGGTTTTTTAATGTTTCGGTTTGAACATGTAGAACTTTTATGGCTTTTGGCATTGCTTCCCGCTTTTTATTTACTTTATGTATATTTTAGGTGGAAGCGTAAAAAGAATTTAGAACTCTTCGGGGATCCTGCCACGGTGGCAAGGCTTATGCCGAACACTTCTAAATATAAGCCGACAGTAAAAATGATACTTTTTCTATTTGCATCGGCTTTATTTATCGTTGGTGTTGCCAATCCGCAATTTGGCACTAAGCTTCAAGAAGTAAAACGCAAAGGGGTGGAAGTAATGATTGCCCTGGATGTTTCTAACTCTATGCTGGCAGAAGACCTTAAACCCAATCGCTTAGAGAGAGCAAAACAAGCGGTAAGTAGGCTAATAGACAAGCTTGAAAATGACAGAATCGGCATTGTAGTGTTTGCTGGTGATGCATTTTTGCAGTTACCTCTTACTACTGACTTCTCGGCAGCTAAGCTATTGCTTTCAGGCATAAACACAGAAATGATTAAAACTCAGGGCACTGCTTTGGGCTCTGCTATCAAACTTTCTATGGATTCTTTTTCGAAAGATAACAAAAAACAGAAAGCGTTGATTATCATTTCTGATGGCGAAAACCATGAAGACGACGCCTTAGGCATGGCAAAAAAAGCTCTTGAAAACAATGTTATTATCCATACAATCGGTATGGGCTTGGAAGATGGTGCACCTATACCAAAATATAGGAATGGCCAAGTTGATTCCTACTATAAAGATAATGCCGGCAATACTGTAATTTCAAAACTTAATGCAGGAATGCTTTCCCAGATAGCTGAAATTGGGGGCGGTAGATTTACCAGAGCTTCGCTTGCAAATATGGAACTCTCAGACTTATTAGACGAGATAGCAGGCATGGAGAAGCAAGAGTTCGCCTCTAAAGAGTATACTGACTATATCAGCAGATATATGTACTTTATTCTTCCTGCACTTTTGTTATTTATTTTGGAATTTATGCTTTCAGAATCCAAAAATAGACTTCTTACTTCTATGAATCTATTTGGAGGAGAAAAGAAATGATAATGAGTAAAATATTGAAACATACTGTGGCGTTTGCTTTTCTTTTCTTCGCTTCTTTTTGTATTTCATTTGCTGATGAAGTGGAACATACTCATTTGGAAACAGGCAATCAACTATATAACGAAAAGAAATTTGAAGATGCTGAGTTGGAGTATAGAAAAGCTAAAGAAGCCAAACACGAATCAGAAATGGCAAATTTCAATATTGGCGACGCTTTATACAAGCAAGGTAAGTATAAAGAAGCTGCTGAATATTTTGACAATCTGACTCGCGAAGATTTAGACGACATGACCAAGTCTGCCGCTTATCACAATCTTGGGAATGCTCTTCTAAAACAGCAGCAATATAATACAAGTATAGAAGCATATAAAAATGCTCTTAAAATAAATCCTGATGATAATGAAGCGCGCTATAATTTAGAATATGCTAAAGCAAAATTGCTGGAGCAACAACAGCAAAATAAAGATAAAAATAAGGACCAAGACCAAGACAAAAAAGATCAGGAGAAAAAAGACCAACAGAATAAGGACAAACAAGACAAAAAAGATCAACAGAATAAGGATGACCAGCAAGACAAGAAAGATCAGCAGAATCAGGAACAAAAGGATCAAGATAAAAAAGGCGATAAAGATAAGCAACAGCAGAATCAGGAACAAAAAGACAAAAAAGAACAAGAAAACCAAGATCAACAGCAAGGTGAGCAAAATAAAGACCAAAAAGAACAAGAAAACCAAGATCAACAGCAAGGTGAGCAAAATAAAGACAAAAAAGGTGATAAAGACAAGCAAAAACCTCAACGTAAGAAAAATGAAATATCAAAACAAGATGCTGAGCGTATGCTGAAAGCTCTAGAAAATCAAGAGAAAAAAATACAACAAAAGATTAAATTCAAGAAAGGTAAAAAAGGCGAAAAAGTAAATATAGAGAAGAATTGGTAATATCATTAGTATGGGTTTGGAAACAAATATTTGAAATAAGATGAAAAAAATAAGTAGCTACATAGTTGTTTTTATACTGGTGATTGCTTCTGCGTACGCCGCAGAATTTAAAGCGTCACTTAGTCAAAATCCTGTTACTCAGGGAGAAAGATTTACTGTATCATTCTCTGTGGATGAAGACGCATCGAACTTCAGAGGCCCGGATTTCAGAGGACTAAAGGTAGTCTCAGGGCCTAATACCAGTCAAAGTATGCAAATTATAAACGGTGCAATGTCTCGCTCTTTGAGCTACACCTATTACATAGTAGCTCCAAAAGAAGGAACTTATAACATTAGCCCTGCTTCTATAAGAGTCAAGGGCGAAACGATCAAGTCTAACAGTCTGACTGTAAATGTTGTACCTCCTTCGGAAGCTGAACAGCAAAGAAGAGAAGCAACTAAAAACAGAGAATCTCAGATTAGCACGCAGGCTAGAGATTTCTTGCAAAAAAACATATTTATCAAAGCCAATATCAGCAAACGAGATGTATATATTGGTGAGGCTATAAACGCTTCATACAAGCTGTATATTCATCCACAAGTGAGTATTATTGGCAATGAAGAAGTTCAAATAGGTTTTGATGGCTTTTGGGTGGACGACTTGGATGTAACTCAAAGATCTGCCGAAATTGTAAATGGTGTCCGCTATGATGTTTATGAGCTAAAAAAAGCAGTGCTTTACCCTCAGAAAACAGGAAAATTATTAATTGAACCTATGGAGTTTTTACTCAAGGCAAGACTTAGGATACAAAGCAATCAAAGAAGACAGAGAAGTCTTTTTGATGACTTCTTTAATAGGGGAGAGTATAGGGACTTTGAATATAATGCAAAATCACCTTCGGTTAGCATTAATGTAAAAGATACTCCGCCAGGTGCACCTTTAGGCTTTTCCGGTGCAGTCGGCGACTTCAAAATGGAAGCTTGGTTTGACAACACAGCAGGTGCGACCAATGAGCCTATGTCGCTCAAAGTAAAAATCAGCGGCAAAGGTAATATGAACATGATAGAGCCTTTGGATATTGAATTCCCACCTGATTTTGAGGTTTATGACCCCAAAACTGCCGATAATACAAAGGCAAGTTTAGGTGGTTCTACCGGGAATAAAGTTTTTGAATATTTAATAATCCCTCGCAATCCAGGGGAATTTAAAGTTGGACCTATAAACTTTAGTTATTTTGATTTGAGTGATAAGTCTTATAAAACTTTAAACTCCGATCAGTTTACATTAAAAATTGCTAAAGGCAAAGATGCACCGGCAGGCAGCAACGTTAGCAATGTAAACAAAGAGAATATTCAATATTTAGGAAAAGATATTCGATTCCTTAAAACTGATGCTAAACTTTATAAAGATTCAGAGAGTTTCTTCGGTACTACTTTCTTCTATGTATTACTGTTGGCTCCTATTGGCTTTGTATTAGTAGTACTGGTAGCTAAAAAGAAAAATGAAGAATTCTCTAACGACAAGATGGCGATGAAAAACAAGTTTGCCAGCAAGGTAGTCAAAAAGCGTCTCGCTTTAGTTAAAAAATATCTTGATGATAATGACTCTGACGGATTTTACGAAGAGATGGTAAGAGCTCTATGGGGATATCTAAGTGATAAACTTTCGATTCCCACTTCAGAACTTACTAAAGACAAAGCGGCAGAAGCCTTGGCAAAATATAAGATAAATTCTAATTTGTCTGATAGATACTTAGGAATAATTGAAAATTGCGAGTTCGCCAGATACGCACCCGCAGGAATGGCGACAGATATGGAAAGCACATACAGCGATGCAGCTAAGGCAATTACTGAGCTTGAAGGAGGTTTAAAATGAAAAATATAATGATATTTTTGACTGTTTTGCTTGCTTTTACATTTAGCTTGTTTGCTGATGCAACAGACGATGCTTTTAAAAAAGCAAATGAGCATTATATGAAAGAAGAGTACTCTACGGCAATAGATCAATACGAAGACTTACTTCAGCAGGGATATAAAACGTCGGAGCTATACTATAACCTTGGCAATGCTTATTTTAAATCAAACCTGATACCGTCAGCTATATTAAATTTTGAAAGAGCTAAACGTTTAGCTCCCGGCGACGAAGATATCAACTTCAATTTGAAAATTGCAAACTTGCAAACAGTAGATAAAATCAAAACCATACCTAAGCCATTTTTTACTGAATGGTGGCATAGCGTCAGAGGTGTTTTGTCCTCAGGCATGTGGGGCGGATTAGCTATATTAGCATTTTGGTTAGGCGGTGCGTCGTTTATTGTCTTTTTGTACAGCTCTGTGCCAAGTATCAAAAAAATCACTTTTACAGCCTCTTCTGTACTTGTATTTATTACAGTACTCAGTTTAATATTTGCTATACAAACCTATAACGAAGAGACTAATCTCAAAGAAGCAATCGTTTTTGCAGAAAGCTCTTATGTAAAGACTTCGCCGGATGATGCTTCTACTGATTTAGTTATTTTGCACGAAGGGACTAAGCTGGAAGTACTGGATGAATTAGGAGACTGGAAAAAAATTAGATTGGCAGACGGTAACGTAGGCTGGATAATGGACAATGATATTGAAATGATATAGATACATGCTCTATTTAGTATTTTTATATAACCTCAGTTATTAATATAATGGCTGAGGTTTTATTTAATCCCGGATATGTCATTAGATGTTATCATAGTGCTGTAAATGACCGTAGAACTAATGGAGAATGCTTACTTCCTCTTTAAGAAAATGTTACGTAATTGCTTATTGAACAAAGGGTTTCAACCTATTCACTTAAGAGCTTTTCAATCTTTTCAAATGACATTTTTGGATTTAAATGTTTCCCCATATTTCTTGATGACATAATATGTATAAAATCAAAAAAGACATACACTTGATAGTATATGTCTCCTTGTAAGAAATCAATTTTCGAAAAGCTTATAGGATGTATCTACTCATATCTTGATTTTTGATTATTGAGCCTAAGTTATCTCTAACTACTTTGTCGTTTATATGTACGTCGTTGCTTTCTATGTTATCCGGTGCATTAAATAATGTTTCTTCCAGTAGGGTAGACATTATCGTGTGCAATCTTCTGGCACCAATGTTAGTAATTTCCGAATTGACTTGAGCTGCCAATTTTGCTATCTCTTTGATAGCAGACTCGTCAAAGTTAAGCTCTATTGCTTCAGTTTTTGCCAATGCCTGGTATTGCTTAATAAGAGCATTTTCCGGGATAGTCAAAATCTTTACGAAATCTTCCTCTGTCAAGCTGTTTAGCTCTACACGAATAGGAAAGCGTCCTTGAAGCTCAGGCACTAAGTCTGAGGGCTTAGAAACATGGAATGCACCTGATGCTATAAACAGCACGTGGTCAGTCCTTACCGAGCCGTATTTGGTATTTACGGTAGAACCTTCGACGATTGGTAGCAAATCTCTTTGCACACCTTCGCGAGAAACTTCCGGGCCACTACCTTTGGAGCTTTTAGAAGCTACTTTATCTATTTCATCTATAAATACAATACCCGAATTTTCAGCTCTGCTAAGAGCTTCCTGCACTACTGCATCCATATCTATGAGTTTTTCAGCTTCTTCTTTTTGGAGCACTGTCATTGCATCTTTGACTTTGAGTTTGCGCTTTTTCTTCTTCTTAGGCATTATGCTGCCAAAAAGGTCTTGCAAATTCATTCCCATTTCGTCCATCCCCATCGGGCCTAAGACTTGCATATTAGGAGTGCTGTCCACAGTTATATCCAACTCTATTTCGCGTTCGTCTAAGACACCGTTTCTAAGCATAGCTCTAAACTTTTCGCGAGTGTTGCTGTTTTCTTCTTCTTCTTTTTCGTCAGTATTATCAAAAGAGGGCGATTTTTTGACAGGAGGAATGAGTATATCTAATACTTTATTTTCTGTTGCTTCGCGAGCTAATTCTTGTTTCTTCTCAGCTTCCTCTTCTCTTACAATTGCCACGGCGCGCTCAGCCAAGTCTCTAATCATAGACTCAACGTCTCTGCCTACATACCCAACTTCAGTGAATTTTGTAGCTTCAACTTTCACGAATGGAGCATTAACAAGCTTGGCTAACCTTCTTGCTATTTCAGTTTTACCTACACCGGTAGGGCCTATCATAATTATATTATTTGGCATTATCTCATCTCTGATAGCGCCTTCTACATTTTGTCTACGCCATCTGTTTCTGAGAGCTATAGCAACAGCTTTTTTGGCTTCTTTTTGACCAATTACGTATTTATCTAACTCGGCAACAATCTGCCGAGGAGTAAGCTCCGCTTTTTTTCCATCTGAAGCTACCGGTAAATTATTTTCTTGTACCTTTATATCCTTTTCCATAGCTTTCCTGATTTTATAATTCTTCTATCACGATATTTTGATTTGTATAAATGCAGATTTCACCTGCTATTTTAAGTGATTCTTCTACTATTTCTTTTGCAGAAAGGTCAGAGTGTTTGTTTAAAGCTCTGGCAGCTGAGAGAGCATAAGACCCGCCGGAACCGATAGCAATTATATTGTCATCCGGTTCGATAACGTCTCCTGTGCCACTGATAAGTAATGCGGTATCTTTGTCCATTACCACCATCATTGCTTCTAACTTACGTAGGTAACGGTCAGTTCTCCACTCTTTTGCAAGGTCTATAGAAGCTCTTTGCAAGTGACCATGGTGAGATTCCAACTTTTCTTCAAATCTTTCTAAAAGAGTGAAAGCATCTGCCGTAGCTCCGGCAAACCCAACCATAATTTTGTCATTATATAGTTTTCTTACTTTTTTAGTGCTGTGTTTCATAACGGTATGACCGAAAGAAACCTGACCATCAGCACCTAAAGCAGCTTTGCCATCTTTAATTACGCCGATTACGGTAGTAGAACGGACTTCAGGGTAGTTCTTTTTGCTCATTTTTTCCTTCCTAATTCTTAAAAATTATGCGAATACGTCTCTACATTAAATATCTGGTTCTTTACTTATTCCCGGATTTGTCAGAGTCCTATATTGAGGGGAACATTGCATCCTAAAACAAATGCAATTCCATTTCAAAACAATACTAATGCACTCGTTCAAATATTATCCTAATTAATACTCGCGTTTAAACGGTTTGAACCATGTTTCGCCAATGCTGAAGTTAAACGTCAATTTTGTAAAATATTCTTTTAGCAATCCATTAGCAGAAGTGCCTCTCACGCCTGCAGTGATAGACGCATCTAAGACTGCGGTACCCGGTAAAGGCATTTTCATGCCGTAAGAAGCATAATATTCTTTAATAGCGCTTCCATTGACATTGTAATATAAATCTTTCATACCTACGCCAAAACGATATGATATCTTATCATAATAGTCTGCTAAAATGCTTTTATTTCCTACTCTTTCTACACCGAAAGACATTCTCCATGAGTTGTCGTACTTAAAGTCAAGAGAACCTGCTCTATAAGTAAAATCGGTAAAGTTTTGCATCTCGAAATCAGCACCAAGTATAAACTTACCTGTAACATAAGCTACACCAAGCCCAAATCTATCGGGCACTACAGAAGTATACGATGTTTTATAAGTAGTATCCAAATCTTGATCACTTATAGAAACCGGAGTGTAGTCCTTTGTCTCATTATTGATATCTAAAGTTGGGTTCTTTTCAAAAAATGCACCGGCAAATATTTGCTTGTGCCAGTTGTAAGCGATACCCAATTTATAGCCACCACCTTCGAAATCATCTTTATAGCCTCTCACTCTATAATAAGTATCTACGTTAAAAAGATTAGTAGTGTTTGTATATTTTGCTATTCCAAACAGTGCAAAAACCTGTGCTCCAAGAGTGAAGTTATCAGTTATGTGCATGGAATATCCAAAATGTAACTTAGAAATGCCACCATTTCCATCAAACACATTTTTACCCTTTAAAGTGTCTTCTCCTGAGATATGAGAAATTGGAGATGAAATAGAATAATTTATTGAAGAGTAAGGCTCCAAGCCAAAAGAGACCGCTGCACCCATGGTAGTATCTATCATAAATAAGCCATTCAAGCCTGTGATTTTACCATTGTTTTGATATTGAGTATCACTGTTATCTGAAGTTACAATATGCTGGTTGAAGTTATAGCCTATTTGCATCCTGGTTAACTCTACAAAACTCCACATCGCCGGGTTAGTCTTATTAATTCCGTGAGAAGATGGGAACGCTATAGAAGTCTGACCGACACCGTCATAAGCTGCACCATAATTTTTATTCAAATCTCCAAAGCCAAAAACTGAGTAATTGGAGCCACCTTGCGAGAATAAGTCTGTGGAAGCAAACATAAGACACAAGACCAAAAATATCTTTAACTTAGTCATAGTAATCATTACTTCCTGTTTTTATCTACAATCATAGAATATACTATATTAAATTTTGGACGCTTATCAGGATCGGTAGCATCCATACCATAAAATTTCAATCTATCTAACTTTTTGCCTGCATCGCCTGAGCGATTAATAGTCATCTCTATAGTACCTTTTCCTCCGGCAGCTTTTATGTATTCCACGGCTTGTTGCATAAACTCTAACCTAAAGACACCATCTTCATCTCCTGTAAAGTAGTAGCTGATAATAGTGGAATCTTTTTTGTAAAATTGTGCTGCAATTATGGAATCTGCAGGAAAGTTCCCTAAAATAGAGTTCTCTTTATCTAACGTAAATTCCAAATAGGACTTATGAATACCTGCTCTAAAAGGTATTGCAGATACATCTATTTTCATTTCTGCCAATATTTCAGCATTAAGCATCATATCAAACTTACCCTCACTATGATCTTCCAAGTTTATCATAGAAGCATCTATATTTGACTTGGTTGCAATCGTATCTAAGCGTCCGTCTTTATGGTCATATATGATTTCAAGTTCAGGATATCCGATAATCTCATCATTACCGGTCAGCTGTGCCGTAAAGCTGCTAATATGGTCAGAATTGTCTCCGGGTGCTATAAGCAACCCCCAGTTAGTCAAGGTCTGAGTAGTATCTCTGTCATCTTCAGCAAGCCACCTAAGGTAATCTGCTTTAAATTTATCGTTAGTCAAATCAATTTCAATTCTTTGCATAGAATCCTGCAAAGGAATCTCAACTTGAGGACTTGCAGTAATTTCTGACTCTACATAATCATAAGGAGTATTACCTGTGAACACAGAATCCCAAGTAAGATCAAAAGTCCATAATTTATTAAGCTGATATATTTTCATGCTTTGAGTAGTATTTGCAGAATCTCCTAATACATATCGATATGGTGATAGCTTCAGCTTGATAGAATGGATATCCTCTACCTTCAAAAAGCTCAATAAACTGTCCGGTAAAGCTCCGTCAAACCTCAGTAACGAAGCCGCACTTACTCCATTAGATTTACCTACAAAAAAAGCTTTTGCGTTTGTTTGCAATGTAGGGCGATATTCCGACTCCAAAGAAGCTAAAATACCATCAGTTTCGCTATTTAAATTATGAAACGACAAAGTATCATTTACTAAAGAATACCCCACAGAAGTAGGTTCGTCATTACAAGAAAAAAGAAAAATAGAAGACACAACTACAAGAGCAGTCGCAAATAATTTATGCACTTTGCTAAAGATCATACTTTGACCAATCCTTTCAAAATTATATTAATGATTGATATATGTTTACGTATTTATCTACGGACTTGCTCCAAGACTGATCTTGCTCCATGCTTCTAATTACTAATTCTTGGAAGCGATCTTTATCAGAGAAAAGTTCTGTAGCTCTTTTTACAGCTCCGATTAAGCTGCCTTTATCATACGAATTGAATACAATAGAGTTACCATTTTCTTCATCTTTGTCTATATCATAAGCAGTTTCGACTATGCCGCCAACTCCATGCACAATAGGCATTGAACCATACACTATGGAATACATTAGGTTCAATCCGCAAGGTTCGAACTGAGACGGCATAAGGTAGAAGTCACTTCCTGCCTCTACCATGTGAGCCAATTTTTCGTTAAATTCATCGATAAATTTAAACTTTTCAGGATATTTGTCGGTCATAACTTTGATTTGAGCTTTCAAATCATCATCACCTCTACCCAGCATAAGTAACTGAATATCCATTTCCATAAGCTCTTCGATACTTTCAAGCAATAGAGGTATACCTTTTTGGTTATCTATCCTGGTAATCATACCTATAAGAGGAGTCTTAGGTTTATAGTCAAACTCCACATGATTGATTAGTTCAGCTTTGTTATGCATTTTATATTCTGCGAAGTCATCTTCATATTTTTTAGGGATGCTTTTATCCTTTCTCGGATCCCAAGTGCATTTGTCTATGCCATTTAAGATACCGGAAAAAGTGTCGCCTTTTTCTTTCAGTACTTTATCAAGTCCGTTATTGAGAGATTTATCTTTCAGTACTTCTGCAGCATAAGTTTCGCTTACAGTGGTTACCTGATCTGCAAAAATTATCCCGCCCTTCATAAAGTTAAATTTATTTTTATGTTTAAAGTGTGTCTTTAGTTCTTCAGGCATTCCCGTTTTATCAAATACAGAAAGAGGAGACTCTCCCTGAGTGCCCAGGTTATGAATAGTAAACACAGTTTTTGTATTGACAAATTTATCTGCAAAAACGTGATTTACATAAGCCGGAATCAAAGCTGTCTGCCACCCATTGCAATGTATGATATCAGGATACCAACCAAGGAGCATACATGTTTCCACCACACTTCTGTTAAAGAAGATAAAGCGTTCAGGATTATCAGGATACTCTTCCCAAGTAACCGGGTCATGGTAAACGCCTTTTTTGGAATCAAAATATTTATAATTGGTAGTGATATAAGCTTGGACTTTGTTCCTTGAATTTTGCACAGACGATGATTTAACTGTCGCCAGTTCTTCTTCGTCACCCATCGGAATCGGCATATCTTTCAATCGATTAATCTCATGGATACGATTTTTACGTTCTGAAATAGTGCCGTATTTAGGAAGCATAATACGAACGTCGTGACCTAAATCCTTAAGAGCTAATGGAAGAGAAAAGGCAACATCGCCTATTCCGCTTTCTTTTGCAAAAGGATACACTTCGCTCGATACGAAAAGAATACTCAGTGACTTAGCCATATATTTTGTTTACGCTATTGTAAATTATAGTTACACAATCTACAAAAATACGGAAAAACTCCTAAAGAATGAAATAATACGTACAAATATTCCGTTTTAATTCCATTTTTTTAAAAGGATTTAGAGAATTGTTTTTATTACAAGTATTCTTTTATACCTATTTAAGTCCGATTATATCAGAAGCATGGGATTATGCAGTAAAAAAAAATATTTGGAAATTTATAAAAGTATTTTTTTCAGTATATTAGCATATAATTCTCTTTTATGTAAGTTTCAATATTATATCCAAATTTTATGAAAATACAAGATTCACAATACAGAACTATTTGGGCTGATAGCAACTCTGATATTCAAGTTATTGATCAAACTAAAATTCCATTTTCTTTTGAAATCAAAACTTTAAAATCTGGCAACGATGCATTTTATGCAATCAAAGACATGATAGTCCGCGGGGCTCCGCTTATTGGGATTACTGCTGCTTACGGAGTGTATCTTTATGCAAGGGAACTTCGCGATAGTGATAATTATACTAGTGAGCTGATTGACTCTGCAAAGAACCTCATAGAAGCACGCCCGACAGCGGTAAATTTGAAATGGGCTATTGATAAGCAGATTCAGTTTGTTAAAGATAGTAAGCCAAAAGATACAATTATACGAGAGTTACTCTCCTCCGCAAATAAAATGGCACAGCAGGACATAGAAACGAACCTTGCTATAGGCAGGCATGGTCTGGAGCTGATAAAGCAAATTCATAATGATAAAGGTAAAGTTAATATACTAACTCACTGTAACGCAGGCTGGTTTGCCACAGTAGACTACGGAACAGCAACAGCACCAATCTATTTAGCAAACGAACTGGGGTATGATTTGCACGTCTGGGTAGATGAAACTCGCCCAAGGAATCAAGGGAGTAAAATTACTGCTTATGAGCTACTAAACGAAGGGATTTCTCACGATATCGTTGCAGATAATACAGGTGGGCACTTGATGCAAAATGGCATGGTAGACTTAGTGATAGTCGGATGTGACCGAGTTGCTGCAAATGGAGATGTTTGCAACAAAATTGGAACCTACTTAAAAGCTTTAGCTGCTTTTGACAATAACGTCCCTTTCTACGTAGCAATGCCACTAAGTACATTAGACATGACTCTTAAATCAGGGAGAAATATACCCATAGAAGAAAGAGATGGTGACGAAGTTCGCTATTTTTCCGGTATATGCCATGAAAAAGAGGTAGAAATTCTGACTTCACCAAAAGACTCCACTGCCGTTAATTATGGGTTTGACATTACTCCTGCAAAGCTTATAACTGGTCTCATTACCGAAGCAGGCATAATCCGCCCGAAAGAACTGTTGCTAAAATATTCATCAGAGAAATAAATGGAACAAGAATCCTACATAAAATTTGATTGCCAACATACATATCAAAGTGTTGAGTTGCCTCAGCAAATTGATGAGTTAATAGACCTTGGCAATGCTTTAAAACGAAAAGGACTAATCGGGAAGATTGATGATTCTATGGGGTTTGGTAATATCAGTTTTAAAGATTCTAAAACCGGATTGATTTTTATTTCAGCATCAAAAACAGGTATTCCGTGTAAATATACGAAAGAACATTTCTGTAGAATAGATGAGTGGAATGCTGAAAAAAACTTGGTGGTTTCTAGAGGGCTAATGCCTGCCAGTTCGGAAACATTAAGTCATCTTGCCGTATACGAAGCTTTGGATTGGGTTCGTTGTGTAGTTCATATTCATTCTGAGTATCTGTGGGAAACCATGTTCGATAAAGAACTAACTAGTAGCCAAGATATTAAATACGGCACAAAAGAAATGTATTTTGAAATAGTTCGTTTACTTAGTGAGTGTTCAAACCAAAACATCTTAGTAATGGGAGGACATAAAAATGGCACAATATTTTGGAATACAGATATTGTTTCTACAAAAAAAAGCATATTTACTTAATATGTTACCAGCAAAAATAGATATTAATTATATTCTATCGTATATTTTGCTATTTTTGAAAGGATAAAAATTTTCAAAGGCGAATGAATACTAATTCAAATAAAAAATTCAAACTACTAATTGTTGAAGATGATTCTACTTTTTCTGTGTTAATCCAAAAAAAATTAGCAAGGGAAAATTTAGATATTTCTGCTGCATATTCTGGTAAAGAAGCACTATCAAGCATACGCAAAGTCCAACCGGATTTTATGTTACTTGATTTGAATCTTGGTGACTTAGAAGGGTATGAATTAGTACAACTTTTGAAGAAAGAAGATATTTGCCCTCAATTCCTTTGCATTACAAGCATCGACGACAGGACTAAGACCGTAGAAATGATGCAAGAAGGAGCAATGGATTTTGTCTTTAAAGACCAAACATTTTTTGATTTATTACCTGCCAAATTTAACCACGCACTTGAAAAAATAAAATATGAACGCGAGTTGGTTTCTGCAAAGTCCCAGCTTGAGCAAAGCTTGCTAAATTATAAAAATTTGTTCTCTAATTCTCAGGATGCTATATACTTTACTAACCTCGATGGTAAATTATTAGATTTTAACGATAGCTTTGAAAATCTGTTTAAATATAGCAGAGAAGAGCTCCTCGAAATCAATGTCGAAGAACTTTATTACTATAAAGAAGACAGGAATGACTTTATTAAAAGAATAAAACATTTAGGTTTTTTAAAAGAGTACGAAGTCAAGCTTAAAGACAAACAAAATAATATTCTACACTGCCTACTTACTGTTACCCAGCAATTGAAAGCAAAAGAATACATTTATCAGGGTATCATTCATAATATATCCAGCTGGAAGCAAGCACAAGACGAACTTGCAGAGTCAAAACAAAAATATTTTTCTTTGTTTGATAATATGAATGAGGGAGCCTCCTTAAATATTTTGCAGAGAGATGGAAAAGGCTCGGTGATTGACTACCAAATAACAGATACGAATCCTGCCTTTTGCAGCATTTTTGGATTTAGATGTCCCACAGGATATACTATCAATGCCAGCAAGTTTTTTGGTATGGACAAACCTTTGTTTTTAGATAAATATCTTTCTTTGTTTGATGCCGGAGCTTCAAATATTTCTTTTGAGCATTACTTTGAAAATATTGACAAGTACGTTCATATCTCTGCTTATAAAACAAGGAAGGACGAATTTGCCACAATTTTTACTGACATTACAATTAATAAACAATCCGAAATAGCACTCGCACATAGTGAGAATAAGTTCCGAAGTATAGTAGAGCAAGCTACAGATGGTATAATACTTATTGATAATAAAGGAGTAGTGCTCGACTGGAATCAGTCCCAAGAAGTAATAACAGGGCTTGCATTAACCCAAGTTCTTGGAAAGGAGCTTTACCAAATCAATCTTGAACTCAACGAAATGCCTCTAACAGAACACGAGAAGTTCAGAAAAACTTTCAATAATACATTAAACTCTTACTTAAAAGACCTGAGATTAGAAGAAGTGCTCTTTTTCGAAAATCCTGACATTTTTCCTAACTACATCAACGGTAAAAATATTAATACCATTTTATTTCCGGTTGAAACTAAGAATAACTTGCTTTTTGGTGTCATTACAAGAGATGTAACTTCAGAAATTACACTGCAAAATGAATTGATATATTCTAAAAAGCAATGGGAAAAGAGTTTTGATGCTGTTCCTGATTTGATGGCTACAATATCCAAAGATTTCAAGATAGATCGATTAAATTTAGCAATGGCAGAATATTTAGATGTAAATATCAATAAAGCAAAAGGGATTAATCTTTCGGATGCCTTAAGCAATCGGTATGGCAAAGAAAATATTCACTATAAAATATTAAATTCTATCAAAGAAAGTAATGAATATGCATCTTCTAACATCCGATCGAATAATTATCTAATCTCAACTTCTCCATTGTACGATTCTGATAATCATTTTTCGGGATTAGTATATTTGGCACGTGATATTAGTAGAATAATTCAAACAGAACAAGCTTTAAGAAATAGTGAGCAGCGCTATAGAATGCTGATTGAAAATGCTTTTGATGGCATTTACCTGCTCAAAGATGTGCAATTCCAATATGTGAATACTAGTTTTTGTAATATACTTGGTTATACAGAAGAAGAACTCTTAGATCCGAATTTCTCTATTCAACAAATACTTACAAAAGAGTCTGTGAGCATAACCGATAAAAGGAAAATGCTTAGACTTGCAGATCAGACTTTGCCAAATCCGTATATCATGCCTTTTAAGAAAAAAGACGGTAGCATTATCTATGCTGAGTTAAGTACTGTTGGTATAAATAAAGATGAGAAACTCGCCGTTTTAGGTATTGTGCGAGATATAACTGAGCGAAAGTTACTAGAAGACAGAATGCACAATCTCAATAAAGAGCTTGAGCATAGAGTAGCAGAAAGGACTTCGCAGCTTGAAGAAGCCATGGTTGATTTGCAAAAAGAAATCGTAATCAGAAAGCAAACTGAAGATAAATTGGTACTTGCAAAAAATGAAATTACAGGTGCATTCTATAGAGAAAAAGAACTAAATGATTTAAAATCACGTTTTATTGAAATGATTTCCCACGAGTACAGAACTCCGTTAACAGTAATTCTTTCCTCGACATATTTGATTGAACGATACACTGAAAATATTGAGAATCAAAATCTCCTCAATAGCGTTGATCGGATTCGAAAAGCCGTCAAAGCAATGACAGATTTACTGGAAAATGTAATGCTTGTAGGAAAGTTCCAAGAGCCTAATTCTAATATTAATCTTGTTGATGTGAATTTTGCAATTATTGCACAACAAGTGTATAACGATATCAAATTGCTTGATAAAGAAGAGCATCAAATTGATATTAAAATTGAAGATTTGCAAGAATTTTCTAAAACTGAGCCATCTATGCTCAGGCTGATTATGCTGAACTTGATGACCAATGCGATTAAATTTACTCCTAAAGGTAAAACAGTATCTTTTAGTTTGCGTAGCACTTCATCTCAATATATTATTATAGTCAAAGACGAAGGTATTGGCATACCTAAAGATGAGCAAGAAAAAGTATTTGAACCATTTTATCGAGCTAAAAATGTAGGTGCTATAGAGGGCATGGGGCTTGGTTTGAATATTGTAAAAGGCTGCATCGATTTGCTTGGGGCTCAAATCACAATCACTTCTTCTCCCGAACGAGGAACCGGCATAATGGTAACAATTCCTAAAAAATAAATTGCCTTTTTTATCATTTTTCCACTATTTACATTATTTAATTTTGACATGATAGATTTAAATGCTAATATTGAAGTAGCTATAAATCTTTATAAGTGCAATGTATTAAGAAGTGCAAAAATAAATTAAGGTGTTATTATGTACAATCCGAAAGAGCAATTTGCTTTATCTAATCCTATTTCTATCATCACAGGCAAAGATCCTAAAGACTTCACTCGCGATGATATTATCAAAGTAATTCTTGAAAAAAAAATTGAACGTTTGTCTTTTCATTACACAGGTATCGACGGTAAAATAAAAGAATTGAGGATACCTATTACTAATCGTCAGCAAGCTGAAATGGTACTTACTGATGGCGAAAGAGTTGACGGCTCATCTTTGTTTAAAGGTATTGTCGACCCCGGCAAATCTGATTTATACGTTGTGCCTGTTTATAAAACAGCATTTCTAAATCCTTTTGTAGATAACTCATTAGATTTTATATGCAGGTTTGTCGACAAAGACGGAAATTTAGCTAACTTTGCACCCGATAATATTCTGCTTAATGCTGCTAATTTATTCCGCTCTGAAACAGGAATGGAACTTCAAGCTCTTGGCGAATTAGAATTTTTCCTTCTATATAACGAAGAAGATATCCTCTTTCCTGCTCAAAAGCAAAAAGGATACCACGCTGCTGCTCCATTTGTTAAAACAGGTAAAGTGCTGACAGAAATGCTCCGTTATATCACTCAGCTTTGTGGCCACGTTAAGTATGCCCACCATGAAGTTGGGTATATGGATCATATAGATAGTGACTCTCCCGAACTTCACGGCAAAAAAGCAGAACAAGTTGAAGTTGAATTCTTACCAATGCCAATTGAAGAGATGGGAGATGTTTTAGTACTTTCTCGTTGGATTATCAGAAACGTAGCTTTCCGCCATGGTATGACTGCTACTTTTGTACCTAAACTTGAAAATGGCCATGCAGGTAACGGTATGCACGTGCACATGCTTGCCCAAAAAGATGGCAAAAATGCTATGATAGATGAAAATGGTGATCTATCTGAGGTAGCAAAAATCATGATTGGTGGGCTTTGTAACTATGCCACCAGCATCACAGCTTTTGGCAACACTGTTTCTGCCTCTTATTTGCGCCTTGTGCCTCACCAGGAAGCTCCTACTAAAGTATGCTGGTCAGCAATGAATAGAAGTGCTTTAATAAGAGTGCCTCTTGGTTGGACAAATGTAAGCAATCTGGCTTCTCTTGTAAATCCTCAACAAACTCAGAAGGCCGCTCCGTTTAATAGTAAGCAAACTATCGAGCTTCGAAGCCCAGATGGCAGCTGTAACACTCACATGCTATTAGCTTCTATTGCTACGGCAGTAGAATGGGGATTTGAAAACAAGAAAGAAGCTTTAGAACTTGCAGAAGCTTCTTACGTTGCTGTAAATATTCATGAAACTAATACAGAAGGACTTGCGGAGCTTGCAACAAGTTGCGCCGAATCTGCTGAAATATTGCTTAAATCTCGTGACTTATACGAAAGAAAAGGCATATTCCCTCCACAAGTTATTTCTAATCAAGCGAAAATGCTTCAACATGAAAATGACAGTGATTTGAATAAACGCCTAATGGCTTTGCCTGATGACGAAAAGCTTAAAGAATCTAGAAGAGTAATGCACCGAGACATTCACAAACACTAAAACTAAGATTCTTTACTTGATATTTATAAGCCCTCAAAATACATAATAGCTATTTTGAGGGCTTTGTTTGTCCGGGATTTTCATCTTTTAAAATGCCATTTTTGGGTTTATCTTATCCTAAAAATGTTATTTTAAAAGATGAAAATAGCTCTAAAGTCAGTAAATGGCAGGAGTTGAAACCCCTTGTACAATAGGCAATTACGTAATATTTTCTTGCAGAGGAGGTAAACATGCTCCTCGGCTATACGGTCATTTACAGCACTATGATGACATCTAATGACAAATCCGGGCTTATCCTAAAATAACTAATTAGTTTGCAATTTGATAATCCTAACAACATATAAATCTTGTATTTACAGAAACGCAATGTCTTTACTTTAACTAATATTTTTGTTTAATAAAATATTTCTTATATTAGATTCATAGTCTTATCTTTGTAAGAAATAATTACATAACGGTGCCATGCAAAAAGAAAATAAACTGATACCTCATTTGGGTCTATATACAACTATTGCAATTGTTGCGGGTGCGATGATAGGATCCGGTATTTTTAAAAAGCCGGCATTTATGGCAGATCAGTTAGGCTCGCCGGAGCTACTATTGCTTGTTTGGGTAGTGGCTGGGATTTTTACTTTATTCGGGGCTTTGACGAATGCCGAAATAGCTTCTATGTTTCCTGAGACTGGTGGTCAATATGTATACTTTGAAAAAATGTACGGCAAATTGTGGGCATTCCTTTATGGATGGGCTATATTTGCAGTTATTCAATCCGGGTCTATAGCGTCCATTTCTTATGTATTTTCTGAGTACAGCGAGTATTTTATTTCATTACCTCGTTTCTCTACTGAGATTGAGAAGAGTATATACTTATATATTCCATATATTGGTTACATCTATCCGCTATATGATATTGGTGTTAAATCGTTGACGATAGCAATTATTCTATTCTTAACCTCAGCAAACTATTTTGGAGTGAAATATGGGGGCAGAATATCCCTAGCTTTTACTTCAATGAAATTACTTGCATTAGCGGCTTTAGTTGGCTTTTCATTTTTATCCTCCTCCGGCTCAGCAAATAATTTAATGCCTTTAGAAAATATGACATTTGGATCCGGGGGGATGTTTGGTGCTTTTGTAGCTGCCTTTGCCGGAGCCTTTTGGGCTTTTGATGGCTGGAATAATATTACATATCTTGCAGGAGAAATAAAGTCCCCACAAATAAATATACCTAAAGCATTGATTATCGGGATGTGCATAGTTATTGTAACTTATTTGCTGATAAATGCTGCATTTATGTATGTAATGCCCATAGAAATAATGGCACAAAGTAAGTTAGTCGCTGCAGATGTTGCGGAAATAGCAATAGGTGGAGTGGGGGCTGGCTTTGTATCAGCTGCTGTTATGATATCAACGTTTGGCACAGCTAACGGCACAATAATGGCATCCTCTAGAGTGTATTATAAGATGTCGCAAGATAAATTATTTTTCGGATTTGTAGGTTATTTGCATCCAAAATATAGAACTCCTGCTAAATCGCTAATGCTTCAGGCAAGTTGGGCAAGCATCTTAGTTCTTAGCGGCACATTTGACATATTAACTGATATGCTAATATTTGTTAGCTTTATATTTTATGGACTGGGAGCATGGGGTATTTTTATTTTACGCAGAAAACACCCGGATAAAGATAGACCTTATAAAGTCCCGGGATATCCGTATATCCCTTTGATTTTTACAGTGTTTTCATTTGTGTATGTCCTGCTAACGCTATATAATGACATAGTAAATTACAATGCAGGAAATTCTCAAATAATTAACTCACTTTTTGGTCTATTATTAGTAGTAATAGGATTGCCTTTTTATTTCTATTTTGTAAAAAGAACAAAGGTATAGATTACTACCTCATTTTTGAGCCATTATTATACAGGAGAATTGTATGGGCGCATTAGTTTATAATATCCATTCACAGACACCGGAAATGAAAAAAATCAGTGCGGTTGCTGATGCAGTAAAAAGCGGAGCAGTGATCCTTTATCCTACAGATACCGGTTTTACCTTAGGATGTAATTTATCAAACAAGAATGCAATTGAAAAAGTTCGTAGAATTAGAGGTATTTCCACTAATAAGTCGCTTACTTTCCTTTGCGATTCACTCTCTAATATTTCAGAGTTTGCTAAAGTAAATAACGAAGCATATAAAACTATCAAGAGACTTATTCCCGGACCGTATACATTTATTCTCCCGGCATCTAAAGAAGTGCCAAAGTATGCACAGAATCCTAAAAGAAGCACTGCGGGAATAAGGGTGCCTAATCACACATTGGCTCAGCTGCTATTGAAAGAAGTGGGTAACCCTATTATTTCTATATCAGCAAAGATTGGCGAAGACAATATGCCAACTGAAGCAGAAGAGTTAGTTGCTGCATTTTCAAAATTAGTAGATGTAGTAGTTACTTCGGAAGCTTATAATTTTCTGGGAGAATCTACAGTGATAGATATGACCGAAGAGCAGTTCTATTTGATAAGAAGAGGTTCAGGTTGGGATAAAGTAGAAGACTTTATTGATTTAGAAGAAGAAGCTCCTACAGAATAGAAATTAAAACATATAAAAGCGACACGAGAAACATCTTTCGTGTCGCTTTTTTTAAGTATTTGCTACCGAAAAAAAAACTAAGATTGCAGATATTCAACGTAAAGGCATTTGTTTTGTACGACTTCTATACCATTTTCCATCGCAAGTATTTTTGCATCTTCGTTCTCTATTCCAAGCTGAAACCAAATGACTTTAATATCTCCTTTAGTTTTCTTCCTGTCTATTGCTTCTTCCACGACTTTCACTGCCTCTTCTGATGGGCGAAATACATTTAGTATTTCAATCTTCTCAGGGATGTCCTTTAAAGAATGATATACTTTGATGCCGTTTATTTCTTCCGCTTTGGGATTTATAGGAATAATATTGTAGCCTTGGCCACTCATGAAGACAGGAACGGTAAAAGCAGGTTTTGAAGGGTTTGAGCTCATCCCATAGACTGCGATATTTTTATATTTCTCAAAGTACTTTTTCATAAATCCTCCCTCGGATTACGTGGATTGCCACGGATGACGTGGTGAAAAATAAATTTATCCGTGGGTACAATAAAATCTAATATGTTCATTTTTTTTAAATATCGGGGATTATTAAGTCCTTTAAAAACAAAGGCTTGTAATATGACTTGACTTTCATTCAATACTTTCTATTGTCAATATATAAAAAAACAATGACAAATAGTTCTACAAACAAGCCACGAAATGACATAATGGCATAGTGACAACATGTCATGTAAGGATATAAATAAACATTACTCCAAATAAAAAAAGGGTAAGTGTTTAACTTACCCTAATAAATACGTTTAGCATGTCTAATAATTTTAATTGTCATTGACTGATTGATAAAGTTCTTTAAGCTTCTTTCTTAAATGCAGTACTGCATATCTCTTGCGAGCAAGTAAAGTGTTGATATTAACGCCGGTTTCTTCAGACATTTCTCTGAAAGAAATACCTTCAAACTCATTTCTAACAAATACTTCTCTTTGCTCGTCAGGAAGCTCGGCAAGACCTGCTTGCACTGATTCCCAGATTGTTTTGCGAAGTAAATCATTTTCCGGAGATGCTGAGGAGTCCCCCAAGAAATTTTCAAAAGCATCTACACCGTCCTCAGCTTGACCGGGTGTTTGCATGTCTGAAAAAGTTTCAGCTCTTTTCTTCCTGTAAGAATCAATAATCCTGTTTCTTACAGCAGTGAATACCCATGAAGCAATATTTTCAATAGGTTTCTGCACATTTGCAGATGCAGCTAACACGTTGGTAAACACATCCTGTAATATGTCTTCTGCCTCTTCATGGCTGCGCACTCTTTGCCTGATAAAACCTAAGAATTTTTTTCTGTCAGTTTTGAAAAGATTTTCAATTTGTAGAGCAAGTTCCATATTACCACTCCTGCCAATAGCTTCAAGTTCGTTGTTGTTGCCTACTATATCTTTGCGTTCTTCAACTTTTATATTCTCAACCATTTTCAATCTCCTGTCCCGTGTTTTGATTCTGAACCTTTAAGCTACCAGTCTGATTTATTGTATAATAATTAGTGACATAATGTCATAGGTGCTTGATTGTAACTTATATTATGAAATTATTGTGCCAAATATTCTTATTGCCTCAACTCTTATTTTTTCTATATCATTATAGAATAAAATTATGTCATATCCTAATTATTTTTCAAATATCAGGGTTTATGTTATGACATGACTGAGCAGTTAATGATATCTACACTAAGAGAGATAAATAGTTTCATTACAATGTAAATATATTCCAATACTTTTTGATAGGATATAATTTGCATGTTCAAATATTTTTTTTTATGCACATATCTTATTATATTCAATTAGAGAATTAGCTACACTAAAAAGAAATTCTAATATGCTAAAATCCTTATTCTCAATACTATGTCTTGCATTTTTGCTAAATGCGTGTTTCAGTATCAAGTCTGAATACCCGGAAATACATTTTTATGACATGACAGACCGGTCTTCGG
This sequence comes from Chlorobiota bacterium, assembly GCA_041596515.1. GTDB lineage: Bacteria > Bacteroidota > Ignavibacteria > Kapaibacteriales > UBA2268 > JBFHIJ01. The sequence continues at coordinate 15,200 of JBFHIJ010000003.1, read as the reverse complement.
AGTCTATCACGTCAAATGGCTCTATTCCTTACTCAATATATATAAAACCATTTTCTACTTTATCACAGTTCGACACTGACCAAATGATTGAAAAAAGAGATGACAATAAAATTCATCGCTTTTTTTATCACAGGTGGATAGAAGACTTTACAGACTTATTTAGGAATAGAACTATTGCGGAGTTGACTCGCTCAGGCTTGGCGGCTAAAGGTACAGTCAGTAATTCTGTCAGCATTAATGTGCCGGAATTAACGCTGGAAGCTCAGGTAATAGATGCTATGGCTTATGCTGTAGATGACACTGACAACTATTCAGTTACATTAGAAGTAGAATTTACTCTAAAGGAATATAAATCGGGACAAGAGAGTCCTGTCTTGCATAAAAAGATTTATAAAGAGACTGTCATACGAGATGAAGATGATGCAAACTCAATAAATATTGCTTTTGCTCAAGCTACGAATAAAATGCTTAATAAATTATTGAATGATCTAAAACAAAACGTAAAATAGGAATAAGATGGAATATTCTTTACATCATGAACACTTTAGAGAAATATCTTCTACTAATGACTATGCTAAAGAGCTTCTGGAAACTCACCCTTTAGTGCTTGTAACTGCGGACTTTCAAACTGATGGCAGAGGTAGAAACCAACACGCATGGAAGGGGGATTACGGAGTTAATGTATACGCCTCGTTAGGAATAAATCATGAATTCGGACCTTTGGCAATTGATAATATCGCTATGTATCAGATACTCGCTTGCCTTGCGACCAAATCTGTCTTGCAGAGGCTTACTAATTTTGATGGTTTTCAGTTAAAATATCCAAATGATGTATATGCCAAAGTAAAAGATACTTATAAAAAGCTTTCAGGTATATTGGCAGAGCATACATTCCTCGGTGCTTCATGTACGAGGACTGTAATTGGAATCGGAATTAATAATGAGCAGGTCGATTTTGATGAGCTTTCTTATAAGGCTACTTCCTTATCACTTTTAGGCTATAAGGTCGATAACGTAGAACTTACAAATATGCTTGCTTCCAAATTGATAGATTATTTAAATGTCAATCATATTGATATTTTCAATCAATGGCAAAAAGAACTTAAGATAATCGGTAAGACTGCAAAGATTCTTAATACTGACGAATTAGTAGTTATCCAAAGACTTTTGCCCGACGGTAGAATACTTGCGATTTCAACGGTCACTAACGAAGAAAAAATAATTGATAATGGTGATTCTATAAGGTATAATCTTGAACCTTTCTAAATATATTGCATTTGATATAGGCAACTCACGTCTTAAAGCTTTTGACGGAAGCGAATTAGTTGCCCTAGAATATGGAACTAACTGCGTTAAAGATCTTAAAGAGTATCTGCACAGTTTTGATAACATTTACGTATACGCAGCGGTATCTTCTGTTAATACTTCTAAAAAGGATAACTTTTTAGAGCTAATAAAAGATTTAGATAGCTTTACTATAATAGATGCAGAAACTCTATTGAGAGATTATGCGGATTTTAAATATGATCATATCTCCGGCATTGGCTCGGACAGACTGCTTGGTTTGCAAGGAGCTATCCAAACTTCTCCACCTCCTCTGATTACTATTGATTGTGGCACTGCTATTACTGTCAACGCTATCAATAAAGATGCTGTGTGTGTAGGAGGTGCTATTATGCCCGGAGCCTATACTCAACTTAAGTCTCTGTCTGAACATACTGATCTTAATGTACCAAAAGACTTAGCCAGTACTCCCGGTGCAGGCAAGAACACAAATGATGCAATCTTATCAGGTGTCGTACATGGCATTTCCGGTGCAATTGAGAAAATTACCAATAAGATTATTAAAGAGGAACTCTTTGGCGAGACACCTGAAATATACTTAACCGGTGGTTATGCAAAAGAGATAGAGATGTTACTCAACTTGCCACATCTGAGACGTCATGACTTATTAGTGCTCAGAGGACTTTACCGCTTACTTAGAAAACATAGAGATCGAAAATAAAGTATTATGACATAGAGACGCTTTTTTTTTAAGTGTCTCTTTTTGCTTACAGATACTTTAGGAATATTATATATATTTAAACGTTATTATGGGCTGTTGCTATATCGGCAACTATTGAAAGTTAGTACTTAGAATTTCTTTATTACGAATTTTGGGACTTTTATAAAATGATTAGTACTCCTAAATCACTTCGCTTGCAAATAGGACTTTTTGGTAGAACCAATGTGGGAAAGTCCAGCTTTTTAAATATGATTGCCAATCAGGATGTGGCGATGACCTCCCCTGTACCGGGTACTACTACTGATGTGGTAGAAAAATCAATGGAGCTTCTTCCTGTTGGTCCGGTTGTCTTTTTAGACACTGCAGGCATAGATGACTCTTCTGAGTTGGGAGTGCATAGAGTAGAAAGAGCAAGGAAAATATTTGAAAGAGCTGACATTGCAGCATTGATTGTGGAGGCTGATAAATGGACAGAATTCGAATCGGAAATTTGTGATAATCTAAATAATAAAAATATACCTTTTGTAATAGCAGTTACTAAAAGTGACTTAGTCAAACCTAGTCCAGAGTTTTTGCAGGAAGTAGAGAAATATTCTAAAAATATTATGATATGCTCTGCTACTGATTTGGACAATAGAGATAGATATATTGAACAGTTCAAACAGCATGTATTGCAAATTGCACCAAAGAGTGCACTGCAGGAACCTCCTCTGCTGGGTGATATCATTAAAAAAGGTTCGCTGGTGGTGCTTATTATTCCTATTGATTCGGAAGCTCCAAAAGGAAGAATTATTTTACCTCAAGTGCAAACCATAAGAGATATTTTAGACAATGATTCCTTTTGCATCGTAGTAAAAGAAACTGAATATAAAGACAGCTTAAAAGCACTCGGTAAGAAACCGGATTTGGTAGTATGCGATTCGCAAGTGGTAGATTTGATGGTGCGTGACACCCCGGAAGATGTAGCTTGTACTACTTTTTCAATTCTTTTTTCCCGATACAAGGGTGATTTGAAAGCAGAAGCCCGGGGCGTAGGAGCTATCGCCGCTTTAAAGCCGGATGATAAAGTTCTGATTGCAGAGTCTTGCTCTCACCATCCTAATCAGGATGACATAGGGAGAGTAAAAATACCAAAATGGCTTAATAGCTTTATGGGGAGAGATGTGCCCTTAGATGTCGTTGCAGGTAGAGACTACCCCGATAATATCGAAGACTACAGAGTGATTATTCACTGTGGTGGTTGCATGCTTACCCGAACTGAAAAGCTAAACAGAATCTCTAAAGCTCACGAGCATGGTGTTCCGATTACTAATTATGGAGTAATCATTTCTCTTATGCACGGAGTAATCGAAAGAGTTTTATCTCCTTTCCCGGATGCCTTAGCGGCATATATACAAGAGAAAAGTAAGTAAATTTATATGTATATGTTCCAAGGACAATGGTGCATTCTCCATTGTTCTTGGAATAAAATATTATGTAATTACTTATTGAAAAAGTGGTTCAACCCCCTTGCCATTTAGCAACTTTGATGCTTTCCTATATTTTCTAATAACATATCCGGGACAAACTTTCTATTGACCGACCTATCAAAAAAAAACTGCCATTTAGATATTTAAATGACAGTTTTATTGATAAATATGATATGGGTGTTTGCTAAGGCTGATTTTTTAATACAAAAGAAGTATCTCTTATTACAGCTGCTGAGCCAAATACCCCAATAGCTCCATCTACTGACGACAAATTTTCATCGTAGCTATTATTCAACCATTGGTTTTGGATAAACCAGTCTCGGAAATTATTGTCAGGTGCATATACCACTGTTTCGCTTTTACCAAACCATTTAAAAATTGACCATACAATTTTTGTTTCAGTATTTGGTATAAACCCGAAGTTCGCAATGTCGTAAAAGTCTTCTTCATTAGTCCAAGGTCTTTCTATTCTACGATTTAATTCTGCATCCGGTACATCATCCAAATAAGTACCATATTCTAAAGTATCTAAGCAGTTTACAGCTATGATGTAATAATCGATTCCTTTAGATTCTGTCCAGCTAATCGGATCGGATGTAGGAGGATTTAGAGAATCTATGGGATACTGCAACGGATTAGGTATTCTCTCTACCCATGCAATATTTTCAGGAGTTGTAGTAATTCCTGATATTACTTTTCCATCTGCGGTTGTAATTTCTAATGTATATTCAGTATTCTCTTCTACTAAATAGTTCGAATCCTCATAGTAAAAACCTTGCTCACCTGAGCTCGCTATTTTAAGAGGAAGGACTTTATCTTTAGTCTTAATAACGACTTGTGCGTCGCGCATTAAAGAATTTTCGTAATTATAAGTACTTGTTACAGGTTGTGTTTTGGCTACGACTATATTTTGTATAGGCTCTCCAACTAATAGATAAGCTTCTACAAAAATATCTTCTTTATAGTCAGTCGGGACATCATCTCCACAAGAGATTAAAATCAAAGCAAGAGACAAAGTTATTAAAATATATTTTATAGATTGCATTTTAGATTACTCCTTAAAACTTAACTTCAATAGATACAGTTGGTATAATAGGTAACAGTTTTACATCTTCTACTGTCGTTACTTCCTCTTGTGTATTGTAATATCTGAACCATATATCTCTACGATTATAAAGATTATATACATCTAAGATTAGTTTCGCAGGAAGTCCAAATAAAGCAAATTTATAACTTGCGTTTACGTTAAGCTGATGCGAAGGAGGCAATCGTAGTCCATATTTCTGTGATGGAACAATTTTGCCGACGCCATAGCTTTGCCCCGGCAGTTTAGTTTGAAATCTGGAAGTTGCACCAGTGTAGGACTGTCCGGTTTGGAATGTAAAAGTAGCACCCACGTCCCAATCCTCAGATAGTTTATACTGAGCTACAATTTTCAAATCATGTAATCTATCATATTTTGGTCTAAATTCTTTACCGCCATTAATGGTATCAAACTGTGCATAAATCCATCCAAGACCGTAACCGACCCAGCCGGTCAATCTTCCGAACTTTTTTTGGAGGAAAACTTCTGCACCGTAAGCTCTTCCTTTACCAAAGAACAGCACGTCCGAAACCTTATCGCCATTTAAAGATTGTCGGTTTATTTCATTTATATTATGTAGCTTTTTATAATAAAAATCAAAATTCAAATCCAATTCTTCCATCGGATTGGTCTCGATTGAGAGTATATAATGGTCAGCTCTTCCCGGGCCTGGCACTGTTGTGTCAGATGGCATCCATGTATCAAAGAAACTAAAATCAGGCTGCGTAGCAAGTCTCAAGTTTTGATGAAACAGTCCCCAAGCGAGTTTAATTGCAAAACCTTCGTTAAACTGGTACTTTGCTGCAACTCTGGGGTCAAAGGTAAACTGCTCACTTAATTCCCAATAGTTTGCTCTTCCACCAAGTTGTAAGGAAAGGTGTTGATTAGTTTGCAAATTAGTTTGTAAATACATACTATAATTATTATCATCTAAATCCAAATCAGTCTTTACGTTTGCTGTTGTTGTGTCTCTATCACCTGATATATCACCTGAATAATCTTGTAAATATTCAAAATGGAAATTAGTATATTCGATGCCTGCTTTTACAGTAAGCATGTCGCTTGCTAACCATTCCGTTTTATATTTAATAGAGTTATCGGTAATAGTGTTATTTATCAAAAATTCAAAACCGGTTTGGTCACCTGAAAATTTATTGAAATAATGGCTTCTGGATACTATTAGATTACTAAAGTAATTATCTGCCCAGATGTGAGTCCATTTTAAAGCAGCAAGGCTGTTACCCACATCCATATTAAATGCCACTCCGTAAGAGTCATAATTAAGAGCATCAGCACTATTAAAGCCTGATATAAAAAGTTTATCTCTAGGTGATAAATTTAAAGTAAGCTTTCCATTCAAGTCGTAAAAGTTAAAATCCGGGAATGGATCTTCTGGATTTTCAGCCATAAACGAAGTTATTAGGTCGAAGTAAGTCCTTCTGCCTCCGAGGAACCAAGAACCATCTATATCTCCGGGTAGAGGGCCTTCAAGGCTGAGCTTTGAGCTTATTATCCCAAGGGAACCGATGCCCTGTACTTCTTTTTGAGAACCGTTATTCTGCGTAATGCTAAGCACTGAAGACATCCTCCCTCCATACTCCGCAGGGAAACCACCTTTTATCATCTCTACATCTTTGATAGCGTCACTGTTGAAGGTGGATAAAAATCCAAACAAGTGAGTAGGATTGTAGACTACCGCGTCATCCAATAGAACAAGATTTTGATCCGGCGAGCCTCCACGTACATAGAGCCCACTGGAAATTTGAGATGAAGTTAAAATGCCCGGCAATAACTGCAAAGTCCTAAACACATCAGATTCTCCGCCGATTCTGATTTCCTTTATTTGCTGTATAGGTACATTTACTTTACTAACAGTGATTTGTCGCTTTTCGACTTCTCTTTCTGCAGTAACAGTTATCGAGTTGGTAGAAACAATAGCAGATTTTAGGAAAATCTCTTTCTGAAATGACTGCCCCTTTTTTAAAGTAACGTCATATTCTAATTTTTCATATCCAACGTAAGTTATGCGGATAGTATATTTGCCGGGCTTTATGTCTGTTACAGAGTAAAAACCTGCTTTATTAGTGTAAGCACCTTTTTGAGTGCCTACCAAATAGACCGTCGCCCCGATAAGAGTTTCTTTTGATTCGCTGTCGTATACGAATCCGCTCATTGAAGCGAATTCTGTTGATAAAGCCGCATTGTTAGCACTTAGATTAATTGCTATCAATAACATAATGCTGCTAAGCTTGAGGATTTGTATAATTAGTTTCTGCATTGAAAAAAATTCTCCAAAAAGACTGTATGTTTAAAATACTTTGACAGAAACGAAAATAGCCGAACAAAGTTTCAATTATTCTGTTTCTTATACAGTAAGAGTCTTATTAGAAAATATGGATGCACAAAAAATAAAAAAAAGATTTCTTTATAGAAATTATGCTTTTGAAATATAATCAGGAGTTTCCCAAATCCCCAGCAAACCATATAAATGGTAACCCAAAAGAGATTTGTATGCTCGTTCTATATCTTCTTTTTCAGTGTATTCTTTTAAAATTTTTAGGATTCCATAAACAAGATTTTCGTAAATAATATCAAGCAAAAATCTCTTTTCGCTATCTAATACATACTCAGGGGAGATGTGTTGTTTAAAATACTGCTGAATATACTCATAAGCCATGTCTTTGAGCTCTCTGCGTATATTTTCATAGACAGTATCTTTACTATTGTCTAATAGGATAACAATATGTAGACGATAATTGAAGTAAAAATCAATTACTTCACGATCAATAATATTTGCCGGTGCTTTTCTCTTTAAAACATTGAAAAATTTAGTTCCGGTTTTATTGACCCTAATCTGCATAGTTTGTTTGAATTTATTGACAAACTGAGGGGTAATCAGAGAGTAAAATATATCATCTTTATTGAGATAATATCTATAAATATTTCCAACAGAAACGTTGGCATCTTTAGCAATATTCGCCATTGAGGTATTTCTAAACCCAAAAGCAGCAAACTGCTTAAATGCTGCATTACTGATTTGTTGTTTAATATCATCTTTTAGGATTTGTGGCATAGGATTTCAATAAAATATACAAACATATAAATATACAAAAAAAATAATGTTTGTAACAAGCAAAGAATATAAATAATATAATCTTGCAAAAAAATACTTAGTTAAAGGATATTTGGCGAATAGAACTCTCTACTTCTTGAATGAAGTCATCTTCATTTGTACTTTCAACAAAACAGGATATGCCAAAATCAATATTTTTGAAAATCCATGAATTTACTATCCTAATTTCGTCAATGTCGTACATTGTTATGGTTTTATCTGTCTGGTTTCCGTTGAAATAGAAATGATGTATATCTTCAAATAAATCATCTAAAGGAGCTTTTCTGCCTAATGTAGTTTGTTTAGCAAGCTTGCCTTCTACGATTAAAAATATATCTATCGTTTTCTCTCTATAGTCTGCCGGCATTATAAAAACCATATTGTTTGTACCCGTTGCGGCATTACTTTCTGGTTTGTTTGCCATTACTTTTTCTATCTCGTGAATTTGATCACGAATTTTAGCAGCATTTTCAAAATCTAAGTCTTCGGAAAGTCTAATCATTTCTTTTTCAAGATCGGTCAGCACTCCGTTTTTGAAGTTAGATAAATATGTCTTTACTTTATCTACCTCTACCGCATAATCCTGAGGCGTGCAGGCATCAGTACAAGGCGCGATGCATCTGTCGATATCTGCATAAAAACAAGGCTTTACGTTAGAGTTCTCTAAATTTATCTCACACTTCCTAAGTCCAAACTTTTTATCTATTATAGAAATAATAGTATTTACAAAAGAATAATTTTTGAAAGGCCCATAGTAAGATGCACCATCATTTTCAACTTCATTGCAAATATGGACTCTTGGATAATTAATATCAGCAGTAATTTTTATAAAAGGATATTTTAAATATCGTTTTTCTAAAACGTTATATTTTGGTTGCACGCGTTTTATCTCACGCGACTCCAAGACTAAAGCAGATAGTTCATTGCCGGAGCATTCCCATTTAATGGTTTCTATTTTCCTCACCATATCGGCTACTTTTCTGGAAGTAAGATTGCCATTTCTAAAGTAAGACTGTACTCGGCTTTTTAAAGACTTCGCTTTACCGATATATATATTATTCCCATTTTTATCATAGAAATAGTATACGCCCGGTTCGTCAGGTATTGATTCTATGATATTACGATGTTTTTCTACAGAATCCTGTTTGAGAGTGTATGCCTTTACAGGTCTATTTTGGAAATGTAACAAATCATCTATAGATGTGATTTCATGTTCCTCTTGCACCTTTTCAAGAAGCTCTAATAGTATAAGAGCAGTCGCTTCTGCATCCCCAAGCGCTCTATGCCTATTTTTAATGTTGATACCGTAGAACTCAGCCAATGCACCAACATTTTTTTTATCATCTTTAGGCAACAGCCTTCTGGATAATTTAAGTGTGCATAGCTTTGGCATTTCCAAAGGTGTCAAACCTTCGCGAACAAAGGAACGCTGCACAAAAGACCAGTCAAAATTTACATTATGTGCCACAAAAATAGGGTTAGGCACATTAAAAAATTTACTGACTTCCTTGAATATTTCAGAGGCTTCAGGCGCATTAAAAGCCATTTCGTTAGTGATACCGGTCATATTAGAAATAAAATGCGGTATAAACTGATGTGGATTTACTAAAGATGCGTAAACGTCTACTATTTCTCCGCCCTGCACCAAAATGCAAGCTATATCAGTTATTTTGTTTTTTTCCGGATCTGAACCGGTAGTTTCAACATCAACTACAATAAAAGAAGATTCCCAAAAAGAATTCATATCCTCTGGTGCTTTCAAACATATTTATAAAAGTATTATAAAGATAAGGATTTATTGTTAGAAATAAAACTATTCAATTTATTTAGTTAGAGCAAAGAGCTTTATAGAGATATTCTATAATGAGTCAAAAACTGTGTATATAGTTAAACAGTGTGTAAATAATCTGACAGACATGTGTCAGGAGTAATGTGAAAAGTGTGCAATCCTGCTTCCTGTGCACCTATTATATTAGCCTCAGAATCATCTATAAAGGTAGTATTGCAAGACTTATACCCCATGTTACTTATTACATGTTTGTAAATATCGGTATTAGGCTTTCTCATATCTATCTGGTGTGAAAAGAAGCACCTGTCAAATATTGAGAAAAGTTCTTGACAATGTGGCATAAAATGCAAGTAGTGAAGCTCGTTCGTATTGCTCAACAGGGCAAGATTATAGCGTTTTTTCAAAGTTTTGAGTGTTTCTATAGAGTTATCGAAAATGCCAACGAGAGTTTTATTCCATGCAGCTGTGATGATCTCATTTGATATAATATTATCTATTGCGAAAATTTTTCTAATAGAGCCAATAAATTCTAAGCTTGAGATACTTCCTGTCTCATAATCTTTAAATATCTGCATATCTGCTAAGTCACTATAATTAAGCTGCTTAGAACCATAATTACTGAATAGTGCTAAAGTTTCATTGGGGGCTATATCGTATAGCACCCCTCCGAAATCAATTATCAGATTATCTATCTTCAAGACTTCCTCCTGAATTTAGCAACATAGAAACCGTCTGTACCATGTATGTGTGGTTGCAGATAAAGCTCTGATACTTCCTCAGTTAGAGTAAGATTTAAGTTGTGAGTTTTGATAGACTCGTTTAAGCTGCAAGGTTCGAAGTCAGGATTGTTCTCAAGGAACTGCGAAGCGATGTCACTATTTTCCTGAGGTAAGATAGAGCAAGTAGCATAAACTAAAATCCCACCCACAGCGACATACTGAGAGTAATGCTGCAATATGCCTATTTGTCGTCTGTTTAGCTCTTCTAACTTGTCTTTCGAAATAGAATATTTAAGGAATGGAGCTCTTCTTACAGTGCCTAAGCCTGTGCAAGGAGAATCTATAAGTACTTTGTCATATAGATACTTACTATATTCAGCAACTTTAGATTGGCCAAGGTGTAATAGCTCTGTTTTTATTATAGTTATACCTGACTTTTTAGCACGTGGCAAAATTTCGTTTAAGCGTTTACTGCCGGTATCAGTAGCCATAATAAAACCATCGTTGTTCATCAGGTTACCAATGTGTAAAGTCTTTCCGCCTGCACCGGCACAAGCATCTAATACCTTTTCTCCAGGTTTCGGATCCAACACAAAAGAAATAATCTGACTTCCTTCATCCTGAAATTCAAACCTTCCATGTATAAACTCTTTAGTTTGTAGCAAGTTAGCACGTCGCAAGACGTTTATAGAATCCGGAATCATGCTGCTTGGCTCTAAATATCTAATATCAATAGAATTAGATAAACTTTCAGTCAGTTTTTTAATATTGGTATTAAATGTGTTCACTCTAATATTAATTGTAGCAGGTATCGATAAAGCTCGGAACATATCTGCGATAACATCGTAAGAATATATCGATTCTAACATTTCAAATACAGGCAAAGTAAAAGAATATTTCAAACACAAAGCTTCTTTATCTTTCTCTTGAATTTTAGAATCGATTGAGCTAAGTACATTTAAAATATTAGATTTCCAATTATTTAAAATGTCTATCGTCAAAGACTCTGGAGTGAAATACTTTTGAATAGCTAATAGAATATTCGGCTCAACAGTTTTGTCAATTACTTTGTACAAATCATCAAAACTAACTGACTCAGAGCCAGATTCCACTGACGGGTGCAATAAAATTGCAATCAAGAAAAATTTTGTTTGGGAATCAAGATTATAATTAATACATTGAGTTAAATGATTGATTAGTATTTGATGCCTTAATCCAAAAAATATAAGTTCTGAAACAAACTTACGTTCTTTGCTACCGATAGACTTATTTTGCTTTAAATACTCTGATATAGTGCTATCTGCGGGTTTAGCAGAAGTATTTATACTAGAATCAATCTGGACGCAGTGTGCTATGAGATTGTGAAGTTTCATGTTTATAGCTCGATAAATAAAAAATATAGTACAAAAGTACAACAAAAATAAAAAAGTTTTTGGAATTCATTTGTGATTCAGTTAAATTAAATTTGCAGCATGAAGTAAATATTTATAAACCACATAAGGCAATTACATGTCCCAAAGTACTTATTTGGCATGCAAGCGCTCAATAATTATCGAAATCGAAAAGAAAGCGAATATTATAGCTAAATCTGATTTTAGGTTTAGTTGGAGTTTTTATATTGCCTAAACTCCATTATAAACAACTGTAAATAGTTTAAATATATAAAGTTATAAGCATTAGAGTAAAGATTAAGGAAATTATTATCATAAATCTTATGCTAGAAATAAATTCTTTTTTGTTATTTAAGGCGAAATATCGTAATTTCGTTATCAATTCGGATTGTCTTTTTAGATTCGGATAGTATTATTATACGTGCGTCTTACTTTGGCATAATTATTGTACTATATACAAGCCAAGGGTGAAGGCTTTGAATAGCCTTAAGTTTAATAAATAAGTTGATAAGAGAAAGTAATTTACAATAATATACATAGTCAGTATATAGGAGTGTTCACATGAAAAAAATTATGAAGTATATCTTGGTCTGTGGGATAGCGCTTCCGTTTATAGCGGATTCTGCTTCTGCGCAAGAATATACTCTACAGAAATCTGTGATTGGTTCCGGTGGCATGGTGGCTGTTACTAATAACAATTCGGAAACACTTTCCGGCGTTATGGGACAGACTGCAATCGGCAAACGCGGCACAGATGTTCAGGTAGAAGGGAAACTCTGGACCTTATACCAAGGTTTTTGGTCTCCAGGAGAGGATCCAACTTCAGTTAAAGATAATTTAGTGATTTCAAATGATGGTTTGAAAAACTATCCTAATCCAGTTTCTTCTTCTACAACTATCGAATACGAAATGCCAGGTTACGGCGATGTTACAATTAACATCTATGACATGAGTGGTAAAACTATTAGAACATTTAATGTTGGTCAAGCATCAGGTGTAGTTACTCAAGCTTGGGATGTTACTGATAACAGTGGAGCTGATGTAGCTAGCGGTTCATATTTATGTGAAGTAGTTGTTAGACCGGTTGGCGCTTCTAACTTTGAAGCTAAATCAGTGCGTACAGTAATGGTTGTTGCTAAATAATCATTTGAATAAGAATAAAGAAAATAAAAATGAGATTTTTTTGTATAACATCGTTTAGGAGTGCAAAGTAATGAAGAGACTTCTTCTTCTCGGTTTACTTATTGTTGCCTTCGTTTTAGCACCATTTGGTAGAGTGCAAGCTGCACCGGCAGATTTGCCAGACCAAATTAACTATCAAGGTACAATAGTAGACGCTCAAAAAATTGGTTTAGACCAAAACGTTTCAATGACTTTCGAAATATTCGAAAGCGAAACTGGTGGAACTGCGATTTGGACAGAAACACAAAATGTAAATGTAACTGAAGGTTACTTCAATGTTAATTTGGGTCAAACTACTCCAATTAACTTACCATTTAATAGCCAATACTTCTTGCAAGTAACTGTAGGCGGTGGTGCACCGTATGCTAGAACTGCAATGTCTTTGGTTCCTTATGCTGGTATGGCTAAAGCAGCTTCTACAGCTGACACTGCTACTGTTGCCCTTGGCGTAGTAGACGGTGGCGTTACTCAAGCTATGTTGGATCCTAACGTAATGGCTATTCCAATGGGTGCTGCTGGTGGAGACCTTGATGGTACTTTCCCTAACCCAACTATCAAACCTGAAGCTGTTTTAAATAACATCCCTGATGGTGGTATTACTCAAAATATGTTAGCTCCTAACGTATCTACTACTCCATCTGGTCCTGCTTCTGGTGATTTAACTGGTACTTACCCAGATCCAATTATTGCTCCTAGAGCTATCACTTCTGATAAAATTGGTCTTGGTGTAGTAAGCCCAGAACATCTAGACACTGATGGTGCTATGGAAGACTATGTACTTTACATGAATGACATGGGTGAAGTACAATGGGGTCCAGTTCCATCTCCATTAAATAAATTAGGTCATGGATCTACTGATGGTCAAATGGTATGGTGGGATAATGACGCTCAAGCTTGGGCTTATTCTCACAGTGTAGTACCTACTGGCGGTCAAATGTTGACTTGGAACGAAGAATTTGGCATTCCTCAGTGGAAAGATGCTAACTTTACTCTTCCAATCGTACATAATGGTCCTACAAATGGTCAAACTGCTATCGATATCACAAAAACTGATATCCAAGGTGGTGGCATATATGTAACAGTACCTCAAACTGAAACTAACGGCGAAGCTTTAAGAGTTATGGGTGGTGGTGATAATGTTGCAACTGCACATATCGATCGTACTACTGATGGCGAAAGCAGAGACGGTGCTTTATTAGTTACTACTAACCTTACTACTTTAGAAGTAAATTCTTATGGTTCTAAGTTTTTAACTAATACAAATGCAGACAACGGTTACATGACTACTGGTATGAAAGTAGATAATACTGTTGTTGGTGCTACTGCTAATGTAATGCACAAAGGTTTGGAAGTATCTACTACTTCTGATAATGGTCTTGCTGTTGCAGGTCACTTTGCTGCTAATAATGAAAATACTAATGGTTGGTATGATGCTGTTAACAATCCAACACCAACTGGTGCTGTTGTTATCGAAAATACTTCAGCAGTTAATGGTAAAATCGCTTTAGTAACAATGGGCGATATTTATTGGAATTCAACAGCTCATGGTCATAACTTAGAAATTCTTGATCAAATTATGATTGGCGAAGGTGCAGAAGCTATTACTCTTACTGCTCCAGCTGCTGGTACTAATTTGACATTTAATAAAGACGTTGATTTTGCTGGTGATGTAAACGTAACTGGTACTATTAATACAGGTGCATTTAACATTGCAAACGACTTGACTGTTGGTGGCGATGCTAATGTAACTGGTGCTGTTAATGCTGCTTCTTTTGCAGGTAACGGTGCTATGATTACTGACATCAATGCAGACAACATTACTACTGGTACTTTAGTTGATGCTCGTTTGACAGCTAACGTTGCTCTTTATGATGCAGTTGCTCCTACATTTGTAAATGATGTAACAGCTCCTCATTTCGTAGGTGATTTGACTGGTACTGCTGATGCAGCTATCGCTCTTACTGGCGACTTAGATGTTGACCAATTAATGGGCGACGTAGTTGATAATGATATTATTGACAGAGCAATCGTAGATGCAATGACAGTTTATACAGATGTAGCTCCTACTTTCACAGTAGACGTTACTGCTCCAAACTTCATTGGTGACTTGACTGGTAATGCTGCTTCAGCTACTACATTATCTGGCGACTTAGATGTTGACCAATTAATGGGTGACGTAGTTGATAATGATATCATTGACAGAGCAATCGTAGATGCAATGACAGTTTATACAGACGTAGCTCCTACTTTCACAGTAAATGTTACTGCTCCAAACTTCATTGGCGATTTAACTGGTAATGCTACAACTGCAACTAGTGCTACAAACTTAACTGGCGACTTAGATGTTGACCAATTAATGGGTGACGTAGTTGATAATGATATCATTGACAGAGCAATCGTAGATGCAATGACAGTTTATACAGACGTAGCTCCTACTTTCACAGTAAAT
>JBFHIJ010000002.1:0-150304 GCA_041596515.1 Chlorobiota bacterium | reverse complement strand
GTTGCCTTTTTCTACTTCATCTACTACCTGCAATTTGAAAGCCAAACTATAATCTTTTTGAGTACGCTTGATTTTTTCAGCGTTGTGTTGTTCTTCCATTTTCCCATCCTTTGGTGTCAACTCTTTTTAGGACGGGGCATATACTTAATCAGAAAGTATATAGAGTCTTATGCTTTTTTAGTTCGTGATGTAACATACATGAATGCAGGCACTACATACAAAGTTAGTACTGTAGAAGCTACAAGACCACCAATTGAGACGATACCAAGAGGTATACGCATTTCTTTACCAGCATCACCAATGCCCATCGCCATAGGTAACATACCTAAGATAATTGCTATTGTAGACATTAAGATAGGTTTCAATTTAACGGGTGCCGCTTTAATCAAGGCTTCTTTCGCAGAAAAACCTTCTTCACGCACTAACTGGTTGACATAATCAAGTATGAGAATGGCATTGTTCACAACAATACCTATCAGCATGATCATACCCATCATTGCAGTCAAACCAATATTTGTATCTGTGTAGTACATCAAAATAAATACACCAATAAATGCCAGAGGTAATGTTAATAAGATTAACACAGGCTGCCAGAAACTTTCAAGAATAGCAGCTAAAAGCATATATGTTAGAATTATTGCTAACAGCCCGGCAAAACCTAAATCTGCAGCCATTTCTTTTTGCATTTCAGTAGTACCTGCCCATTTATATTGGTAACCTTCAGGTAATGGCATTTCATCTATAACTTTTTGCAAATCATCTAAAAGAGTACCTGTAGCAGTTCCAGGAGCATTGTAACCTGTAAATTTAATTGCAGTATACTTATCTCTGTGAATTACTTTGGACACACCACTAGTGAAATCTACATCAGCAACCTGAGCCAAACGATAAACAACTCCTCTTTGAGAAACAATTGGAATATTTTTAATTTCTTCCGGAGTATCGACTGATGCTCTGTCTAATGTTACCATCACATCATATTCTTCACCATTCTCTTTGTATTGAGTTGCTTCCATGCCTTCTATTGCAGAACGTACAGTAACAGCTATTTCTTGTTCCGATAGACCTGCCTGTGTAACTTTACCTCTTTTAGGTGCTACTGTTATTTCCGGTTTACCAGGACGAGAACTGAAATCGTAGTTTATTAATCCTGGAATCTCTTTAGATTTTGCATAAAAGTCTGATTTTAGAGATTCTAGCGTATCTAAATTTTGTCCCATTATGAAGAACTCAATAGGAGCTCCACCTCCACCCATACTCTCCATAACAGAAATTTTAATATCTGCATTCGGGATATCTGCCAAATCTTGAGTAAGATAAGAAGTATAATCTAGGATTCCTGTATATCGTTCATTAGCACTATTGAAATACACTTCCATAACTGCTAAGTTAGTACCAATATCCATTTGACCTTTTTTACCAAGATTGGTTATAGTATGACTAATGTCATCATATTTCCCTAATCTACTTTCAATTGCTGACATAACATCAGCAGTTTCGTCTAAGTTATAACCCTGAGGTAATTCAACTTCTATTTTGATTTTACCGTCATCCATTGTAGGCATAAATTCGCCGGCCAATCTACTACCATAAAAATTAGTTGCAAAGAAGAATAAAGCAAAACTTGCCACGACTAAGATAGAAGAGAAAACTTTGTTCTTCATTACGAATTTTAGAGAGTTACTATAGAGGTTGGCCATACCATCTAGAATAGACTCAATGAATCTACTGATAGCGCCTGTTTTTTGCTTTTCAGGTAGTAATAATGAGGCCAACATTGGAGTCAATGTAAAAGATATTATAAGTGATACCAAAGTTGCAAAAGCTGCAGTAAATGCAAGCTCTTTAAGGAATTGACCGGCAATTGAGTCAATATTCCCAAGAGGTACAAATACCACAATATTAGTCAATGTAGAAGCGATTACAGCCACAGTTACTTCAGTAGTACCTTTGTACGCTGATTGTTTTTTATCGCCCCCCATTTGTTTATGCCTAAAGATATTTTCAAGCACAACTACTGAGTTGGCAACCAGCACCCCGATAGACACCGAAATCCCCATTAGTGACATCATATTTTGAGTGAAACCTGCCATCTGCATCAATAGGAATGTAATGATAACAGAAGTAGGCATAGATAATGCAATAATAAATGTAGATCTAAGATCATGGAGGAAGAATAATAGTACTATAGATGTGAAGATCACACCCAAAATGATATTACTTATTGTATCATCAACAGTAGAACGAGTAAATGTAGATTTATCGTTGATAATCTCTAATGTACAACCTTCAGGTAATGAGTTACTAATTTCGGGTAGGCGCGCTTTCACTTCATCGGCGACATCCACTTCATTACCATCTGTACTTTTGATGATTGATAAGCGAACAACATTATTATCCTGTAGTTTACTTTTGTTATTAAAGTAAACCGCACGTTCTCTGATTTTCTTACCACCATCTACAACATCAGCTATCTGCTTCATTTTCTTATTGCCAAAAGCTGTTGGAACTTCAAGCTCTCTAATGTCTTTTAAGTCCTCATATTCACCTGTAACTCTGACTGTGTATTCCAAATCATTTATATTGAAATAACCGCCAGGTAAATTCATATTATGTGCCGCAAGAATCTGCATTAACTGAGGCATAGAAATCATATTTTCGTATACAGTTTTACTGTCAAACTGCACTTGAATTTCTCTTTCTTGACCACCTACTAATTCAACGTTTGCAACACCTTTAATCTGCGAAAGCATATCTTTTAATTGCCTATCTGCTATGTCAAATAGTTCTTGAGGTGTTTGATCTTTGCCACTTAACACCAAATCTAGAATAGGTTCCGCACCAATATCAAACTTCTCAGTTATAGGATCATCTGCGTCCTCAGGTAAATCATTGATGATTACGTCAATTTTATCTTTAACTTCCTGACTGGCTACATCAACATCTTTTGTAAGGTTAAACTCAATCAAAACAATTGAAACACCATCTAAAGAATAAGATTCAATTCTTTTAATTTCACTCACTGTAGCCACAGCATCTTCAATCTTTTTGGAAATTTGAGTCTCAATCTCTTTTGGACCTGCACCAGGATATATAGTTTGTACAGTAACAAAAGGTATATCTACTTCAGGAGTCCTGTTTAGGTTAAGAGTTGTATAGGCTAAAAAGCCAAAAATCATGAGTACTAAAATGCCCATAGTGACCATGATTGGTCTATTTATCGAGATTTTTGCTAAAAACATTTTATTTCCCTTATTTAACCACTTTTACTTTCAATCCGTCATCTAGCTTATTGAAACAGCAATCAATCAAATGATCTCCTTCTTTCAGACCATCTAAAATTTCGATTTCTATACCACTCTCAGAGCCGGTTTTAACCAGGCGTTTTTCAGCAATACCATTTTTTTCAACGAAAACGTATCTATTATCGCCTTCTTCACGCACCATATTTCTTTGGATTACAAAAATACTGTCAGCAGTTTCAGACAAAACATCAATATCCAGTGTTAGACCACTTTTTAATCTTCTGTCACTGTTAGGGAATTGTATTTCTGCATAGAATGCCTGTTGTCTGGGATCTTTGGATAAAGATACTTCAGTAACTTTTCCAGTGTAATTGTCACCTAACCAAGTAGTCTTAGCGACCATTCCTTTTTTGATTTGATTTATTTCAGTGTCAGAAACCCAAACTTTAGTTTTTAAAGTATTGAGTTGAGCAATTGAAAGAATGGGAGTTTCTTTTTTGATGTTGTCACCTTCATTCAAGGCAACATTTGTAACTATTCCATCAAATGGAGCTTCTATAAATAGAGCTTGTTCTATAGTTTCAACATTTCTTTTAGCTACTAAATATCCGGTTTCAACTTCATCAAAAGTTTGTTGTGAAATTTCTCCGGATGCTAGTAAAGCTTTCATTCTCTTATAGTTCTTTTCGAAGTTTGCCAAATTAGCTTTTGATTGTTCATATTGCATACTTGGAGAATCTGTAGGGAATTGAGCAACTATTTGATCTTCTTTAACATAATCACCTACGTTAACATTGATTTTTTCAAGTTTACCACCAATGGGTGCACCCAAAGTAGCTTCTTTTATGCCACGCAAGGTAGAATAAAAGCTTAATTTTTTAGAAAATCCATTTCTTTCAATAACTTGAATAGAAACCGGTAAACCATTAGCGTCTTGAATCTGTTCCATTGACATAGGCGGTTCTTTAACTTCTTTTTCGCAAGAAGAGAGAACTAAAGCACCACACATCACCGTAGCAACAAGAAATTTTGATCCTGAAAAATTGATTCTTTTCATGGTATCTAAATACTCCAAATTATATATTAATTTTGTTTTCTACTTAAAAATCTACGCATATACTTCATATCTACATTGCCTAATATTTTATCTATTTCTGCTAATGCAGTTATGTACTCATAAACTGACTTGAGTCGGTTTGTTTTAGCTTGTTTAAGAGCTATATCTGCATTTAAAACTTCCAACTGGCTACCTGCGCCTTCTTTATATCTTACTTCAGACATTGTGTAAGCTTTTTCTGCAAGTTTTACGTTGCGTTCCTGAGCTTCCAATGAAGATTTAACTTTTTCAATTTCATTCAGTTTAGTTTTTATATCCATACTCAAATATTCTTTAATTTGATGTATCTGAGTTTCAGTTTGCATTTTTGATATTTCTTGTTGTTGTTTCTTATGAAAAGTTCTACCACCATTGTAAATGTTTATTGATAAATTTAACCCAACAATTGCAGATGAATATGTTAAAAAATCAAAATCATCAGACTGCCCATTGTATGAGGCATTAGCAAATAGTGCTAAAGTCGGCCAATATTCGGACTCTGCTAATTCAATTTGAGCTTGATCTAAATTTGCTTTGCTTCTTAGAGATCTTATATCAAAATTATCTTCTAAAGCTGTACTTTTTAAATCAATATAATCTGCTATTTTGTTATCTGAATAATTGAGTTGACCAATCAAAGACAAATCAGATTCGATATCAACACCTATTATCATTTTTAAACCATTTTTGGCATTTTTAAGACTATTTTCTGCATCGAGGAGTTGTGGTCTTATGTTTTCGACTTTAATTTCAGCTTGCATTTTATCATATTCAGCAGCTAAACCTTGTTCATAAAAAGCCTTAACATTAGATAAATTTTGTTTAGCATTTTCATAACTTTCATTTAGTATGTCATAAGCTTCCTGAGCCAAGAGGACTCCATAAAAAGTTTTTTTAACATTAAAAACAGTAATATTTACAGTTGATTTTAATTGCTCTTTCGCAAGATTATAATAATCTTCCGAAGCACCTATCCCTGTAAATACAGCAGAACTAAAAAGAATCTGTGTTAATTCAGCTTTAGCTTCAAAGTTATTTTTTAGAGAAAAAGATTGCAAAGTAGTTCCCATCTGGCTATACTTTGCATCATCTTCACTTATTAATCCATAATCAACCAAGCCTGAGCTTACGGAATTACCAAGCATTGCTTCAAAATCAGGGAATGGCATTTTTGGTTTTTCTAAAAACCTATAATACTGACCTGATAAATCAATAGTTGGATAAGCATAACCATATGCTTCATCGATAGCAGCTTCAGCTTTTTCTACTTCAAGCAGTGCATTTTTTGTGTCGTGGTTATTTTCCAAAGCCATTTCAATCGCTTGATCTAAATTTAGAGTTTTCTCCTCTGCATTTGATTCATAAGCTGTTGAGATTACTAACACCACTATAGCAGTTAAAATTAGTGAAACATTCTTTAGAGTGGATTTGATCATTGTTGTTCGACTCTATATATTAATACAATTAGTTATTTATTTCATTTTAAATTCTTTAATAAAAACATCTTGTCCTTCGTCCGAAAGAATCCCAAAAAAGAATATATAGAAGGTTTCTTCTATGAGATGTTCCATAGTATAATTCAAATTCGTAAAATCTTCGCTGTTGAATATTCCATACATTGCATGTCTATGAAGCAGTCTGAATAACTTGTAGTCAATCATTTTTCTAAAGAATCCATGTTGTTCACCTATATTAAGAAGTAGTTCTATATATTTTTCGGATTCAGTTTCTTGCATAAATGAATTCCATTTTTGGGGAAGATATTTTTTCATATCAACAACAAAATCTCTACTAATTGACTTGAGAAATTTTGCATCAGCTAACCAAAATTCTTTAAGCTCACTTATGTATGTATGTTTATCTGCATCATGAAGTCGCCCGATAAGTTGTTTAAGGCAATTAACTTTAGTGTTTTGCATAAATTGCAAAACACTAACAAACAGCTCTTGTTTAGAAGAAAAGTACTCATACAAAGTGCGCTTACTGATGCCTATGTTACTTGCAATATCATCTGTTCTAACTTTTCGGTATCCATTTCGAAGAAACATCTGTGTTGCTTCTTCGATTATTCTATTTTTAGTAGGTTCCATTTTTTCTCGAACATGGTACTAAATAAACTGAAATAGTTTTCTAAGTTCAAATATAAAAAAACTCCCGATTGAATAACATTAGTTTTGGTTAATATGGGAGGCATTATATTCTATTATCTACATAAAATTCAAAGAACTTAGCAAACATTTCAAATATTTTATCTTTTCTAAGGCTTTAATACGAAAAAGTATTATTTTTGTTCTAAGTTTTTTAAGTCAATTATCAAAAGTGTGCAAAATGGCGAATTATGACATCTCAAATCTCTACTCTGAGATTGAAGTTACTCTTGATACGGCTATCGAATGTGGTCTGACCGAAGAGGAATACAATAAAATTTTAAATAAGTTAGGCAGAAAACCTACTTACACTGAGATAGGAATCTATGGTGTGATGTGGAGTGAGCACTGCTCTTATAAAAATTCTATTAAACAGTTGAAAACTTTGCCTCGCTCCGGCGGCAGACTATTGGTAGAAGCCGGCGAGGAAAATGCAGGCTTAGTTGATATAGGTAACGGATATGCAATTGCATTCAAAATTGAAAGTCATAACCACCCATCTGCTATCGAGCCTTTCCAAGGTGCAGCTACAGGTGTAGGCGGTATTTTAAGAGATATATTCACTATGGGTGCAAGACCTATCGCAGCTTTAAATTCTCTTAGATTTGGCCAACTAGACAACCCAAGAACAAAGTTCTTATTGAACGGAGTAGTAGAAGGAATTAGTCATTATGGTAACTGTTTTGGAGTTCCGACTGTAGGTGGTGAAATATACTTTGATGAATGTTACTACGATAATCCATTAGTAAACGCAATGGCTGTTGGGATTGTAAAAGCTGATAAAACTGCTTCTGCCGCAGCAAATGGTGTTGGAAATCCGGTAATGATAGTTGGTAGTTCTACTGGTCGTGATGGTATTCACGGTGCTTCTTTACTTGCTTCCAGAGAATTTGACGAAAAAACTGATGATATGCGACCAACTGTTCAGGTTGGTGATCCATTTGCTGAAAAATTACTATTAGAAGCAACTCTTGAACTTATCAACGCTGGTGTGGTAGTAGGTATTCAAGATATGGGAGCAGCAGGTATCTCTTGTTCAACTTCTGAAATGAGTGCTCGCTTTCCAAATATTGGAATGCACGTAGAACTAGATAAAGTTCCTCTTAGAGAACAAGACATGTCTGCTTATGAAATCATGCTTTCCGAATCACAAGAAAGAATGTTAGTCGTAATAGAAAAAGGCAAAGAAGAAGAAGCTAAACTAATATGTGATAAATGGGACGTTCCCATCAAAGAAATTGGTGTTATAACTGATGATGGTGACGTAAATGTTTTTAGAAACGGTAAGTTTGTTTCTAAATTAGAAGCTGATCACTTGGTATTAGGTGGTGGTGCTCCTGTAAATGACAGACCTGCTAAAAAACCTGAATATTTAAAAGAAACTTCTTCTTTTGATACTTCAAATGTTAAATCAGAATATAGTGATAAAGAAGTTTTTGAAAAACTAATTTCAACTCCGAATATAGCATCTAAAAGATGGATATTTGAACAGTATGACTCACAGGTGAGAACAAACACTGTAGCTATTAAAGGCGATGCTGCTGTTTTAAGGCTTAAAGAGATTGAAAATAAAGGGATTGCAGTTTGTACTGACTGTAACAGTCGCTATGCATACCTAAACCCATACAGAGGTGGACTTGCTGCTGTTTCAGAAGCTGCAAGAAACGTTGTTTGTACCGGTGCAGAACCTGTAGCTATTACTAACTGCTTGAACTTTGGTAATCCTTATGATCCGGAAGTCTACTGGCAATTTAAAGAAGTTATCAGAGGTATGGGTGCTGCTTGCAGATGTTTTGATACTCCTGTAACTGGTGGTAATGTTTCATTCCACAATGAATCTAGAGACAGAGCTATATTTCCAACACCTACTATTGGTATGTTAGGAATTATTGATGATATGACTAAAGTAATGAGTGCAGATTTTAAAAATGAAGGTGATTATATCTATATATTAGGTAGCGATCGCACTGAAATAGGTGGCTCAGAATACTTAAAACTTATTACCGGTAAAATTACTGGCGAAGCACCTGAATTAGATTTGGAAGAAGAAAGACAACTACATAAAGCTACTTTAGCTGCTATACAAAATGGTTTAATTAACTCTGCCCACGATACAAGCGAAGGTGGCGTTGTAATAGCTTTGGCTGAAAAAGCAATAATGAGTGGTAAATTAGGTTGCAACGTTGAGATAAAAGGCAATCAATCAGGAATGTATGGTGAGTCAAACTCAAGAATTATTGTTTCAGTTTCTCCTAATAAAGTAAAAGAATTTGAAGCAAATTGTTCAAAACACTTGACCAACTTCAAAAAAATAGGTGAAGTTACATCAAATAACTTTACTGTCAACAAATCAATAGATATTAAAGTAACTGATATTATTGATCTTTACGAAAATGCAATACCTAATCTCATGAAAAAATAGATTCATATTATATATTACTAAACCTCCAAAGACTATAATCCTTGGAGGTTTTTTTATAACTCTATCACCTTAGCACTTGATGGCACAGAGAATTTAAATGCTTCAGTAAATACTTTTGGGAAAGTCATATTTTTAATATTTATACTGACTTTACTTTTGGCAATAGGAGCATCTATGATAAATATTGATGGCATATTGTAAATATCATACTGCATGAAATCTTGATATATAATGTTGAGCTCCATCTGATCTAACTCATTTTTGCGTTGATATTGAATCATTTGCTGTTCTTCGTTAAGTATCAAGAATTCGTTTTTATGCTTAAATATCAAACCACTATTCACTGAATCATATCTAATATAATCGCTGATTACGCTTGGAGGCATATTTTTGAATAAGTTTATGATTTCAGATGCTGAAATATTCAAGTAAGTTGCTTTTCTTATATTTTCTGCTGTAGGCTTACCTTTTAATACTATATTTTCCATGGCATTATAAAAGTAAAACATATTAGTATCGGCATATAGCTTCCCAAATTTTATTCCAAACGGACCATATATATCCATCGAAATAGAGTCATTACCTGATATTTGCACTATTGCCTTGCCACTCACATTCATATCTTCTGAATGTATACTAATACCCATATCTGATTGAATATTGTTGGGTCTTTCCTGCATGCGCATTGCTATAGCTTGATGTTTAACAGTCTCTCCTGATTTACAAGCAGAAATTACAAACATGATTGAGATAATTGCTAAGATATTATAAATTGATTTCATAATTTTGTTCTACTGAAAATTGTTAGTAATAAGACAAATTATTTAACGTCCAAAGATATGGAATAAAAACTAAAGGAAAAAATAACATGATTTACGTAACAAGACAAGTAAAATTTTCAGCAGCACATAGACTCTATAATCCTGAATATACTGAAGAACAAAATGAATCTACTTTCGACAAGTGTAACAATTACTGGGGGCATGGCCATAATTATACATTAGAAGTAACTGTAGCCGGAGAACCAAACATTGAGACAGGTTATGTAATTGATTTGAAAAAATTAAAACGCATACTTGTAGAAAATATTATAGATAAAGTAGATCACAAACATCTCAATCATGATGTTGACTTTCTTGATGGTATAATACCAACTGTAGAAAATATGGCAGTTTTATTTTGGAAAATTTTGGATGATAAAATTTCTGAAGGTAAATTGTATAAAATTAAAATTTACGAAACAGATACCAGTTTTGTAGAATACTATGGTGACAAAACAGATATTAAAGTATTTTTGTAGAGGCAAGTAATGAGCGATAAAAGTGAAATAGTACCATCTAACAGTTTACCTACTGAAGTAAATAATTCACATGAACTGGTAAATACAAATGATAATTCTCAAGCCTTAGATATTTTCCCGCGATTTAATGCATTAGGGCACGAGTTGTTTGATTCGAATGGTAATCGTACTATATCTGAAACTGAAAGAGTTGAGATGATTAACCATCTAGAAAATAAATTCAAAGAGGTTTTAGATATTCTGAGGATTTCTCTTAAAGATCCAAATAGTACTGAAACACCTCTTCGCATAGCCAAGATGTATGTTAATGAATTATTCAAAGGTAGGTATGAAGAGCCTCCTAAAATGACTGTATTTCCTAATCGTAAAAAGGTTGATAATTTAGTAATTAGCGAAGGCATTGAAGTGATGTCAGTTTGCTCTCATCATTGGGAACCAATTTCAGGCAGAGCAGTAATAGGATATATTCCTGGTAAATATGTTATTGGTGTTTCGAAGCTTTCCAGAATAGTTGAATGGTTTTCCAGACGAGGACAAATTCAAGAAGAATTAGGTGAACAAATAGCAGACTACTTAGAAGATATTTTACAACCTAAAGCTTTAGGTGTTGTTATTAAAGCTAGGCACTATTGCATGATAGCAAGAGGTGTTAGAGGGTCTGAAGAGAAAGCACTTATGACGACTTCTGTAATGCGAGGTTATTTACTCCATAATTTGAAACTTAGAAACGAATTTATGACTCTTATTAATCATAATTTTTAAATGACTTTTCCTAATTCAGATATAGAAGAACATCTGCAATCAGAATATAGGATTATTGCAGGCGTGGATGAAGTGGGGAGAGGCTGTATAGCAGGTCCTGTAGTAGCTGCTGCAGTGATTTTCCCGGAACATGGATTTATGATAGATGGTCTAAATGATTCTAAAAAGCTTAGCGTTGCAAAAAGAGAATCTATTTTTACTTTATTGAAAAGTAATGTTATTTATTCTATAGGTATGATTACACCTGAAGAAATTGATAAAATAAATATACTTCAGGCTACTTTTAAAGCCATGCATCTTGCAATTGAAAATTTGAGTAAAAGACCAGATTATCTTTTAATAGACGGGAATAGATTTAATGATATTTCTATCCCTTATCAAACAATTGTAGCTGGAGATAGTAAATCTTTAACTATTTCAGCTGCATCTATCATTGCAAAAGTATACCGTGACAGCTGGGTAATAAATAATATTGCTTCAAAATATCCTGAATATGGTTTTGCAAATCATAAAGGTTATGGCACTAAAGCTCACTTTGAAGCTATTGATAAATATGGAATTACTCCTCATCACAGAAATACTTTTTTAAGAAAATATTTTTCAAATCAAGAATCTATATTTTAAGGCTAAACATGAAAATATTAATATTTTTCCTAAGTTTATTTCTTTTCGCATCGTCTAAAGCAGATGACAATCCTATATCATATAAAATATTTGATAAAGATGGGGAAGAGGTAGATTATTCAGATATTATAGACAAAGCAGAAGACTCTGAAGTTATTTTATTTGGAGAATATCACAACAATTCAATTTCACATTATTTACAGTTTAAACTGACTAAATCAATCTTTGAAGAAAACAATGGGAAAGTTATAATTGGTGCTGAAATGTTCGAATCGGACGACCAAATCATTGTAAACGAATATATGCAAGATCAGATTACAGAAAAATATTTCTCAAAAGAAGCTAAACTATGGGACAATTTCACTACTGATTATAAGCCTATATTTGACTTTGCTAAAGAAAATACAATAAATTTTATTGCTACAAATATTCCTAGAAGATACGCAGGCTATGTTGCAAGAAATGGTTTAGACAAGCTTGGAATATTAAGCAATGATGCACATTCTTATATTGCACCACTTCCTATTAAATTTGACGCAACTCTTCCCGGATATGCATCTTTAATGGTTCCGATGGCTATGCATTCTAAAAAAGAAATTAGTGCTGACACATCAATAAATAAAAAAATGCCAATGACGCATACATCAGGAATGATGAAAAAACCAGAAATAACATATATAGCTGAAGCTCAAGCAGTTAAAGATGCAACTATGGCATACTTTATTCTTAAAAATCTAAAATCTGACTTTATATTTCTACATTTGAATGGTAGTTACCATTCTGATAATTTTGAGGGAATCTATTGGTATTTAAAAAAGTCTAATAATAGCTTGAATATTATGACTATTTCTACAGTAGAGCAAGAAAATGTAGATGAATTAGAAGAAGAATATCTGAACAAAGCAGATTTTATTATCGTTGTGGATAAAGATATGACTAAGACTAATTAGCCAGTATTCAATATATATTACAATCTGTTATGCTATTTACTTAACATAAGTAAATAGCATTTTATATTTTATTTTTGAATTAGAAGCACAAATATCTTATTTTGCAATGATAAACTAAATTAAAATATAGCTCAAAGAATAGGAGGCATCTTGAATATTTACATCCAGAACATTAGAGTTATCAATCCTTACGAAGGGTTGGACGAGATTCGAAATCTTTGGATTAAGGATGGTATAATCTGTCATTCTTCAAAAGATTCAGCACAAGTTGATAACGATACACAAACTATCGACGGTACAAAGTTAGTTGCTTCACCGGGTCTATTTGATATGCATGTGCATCTTAGAGAACCGGGCTTCGAATATAAAGAAGATATCAGAACAGGTACAAATTGTGCTGCAAATGGTGGTTTTACTGGCGTAGTCTGTATGCCAAACACTGATCCGGCAATAGATAACGCTACTGTAATTTCTTATATAAAAGTTAAATCAAAAGGTTTAGCTGTTGATGTTCACGTTTCAGGCGCTTTAACAAAAAACAGGGAAGGTAAATTAATAGCACCTATGCTAGAAATGATGGAATATGGTGCAGTTTTATTTACAGATGATGGTGCATCAATCGCTGATACTGAAGTAATGCGTCGTGCTTTTGATTATGCTTCAAGTCATGATTTACTTATATCACAGCACTGTGAAGATACTCATCTTACTCATGATTTTGCTGTTAATGAAACACCTCAATCATATAAATTAGGTCTGAAAGGCTATCCAACTATTGCAGAAGATATAATGGTAGCAAGAGATTTGATGTTAGCAAATTACTTAGGTAATAGGAGATACCATGTTTCACATATTAGTACTCATGGTGCTATCAAATTAGTAAGAGATGCCAAAGCTAATGGACAGCGTGTTTCTGCAGAAGTAACGCCGCATCATTTTTTCTTAGATGATAGCCACATGGAAAAATATGATCCAAATTACAAAATGAATCCTCCTCTAAGAGGTAATACTGATATTGATGCTATCATTGAAGGCTTAAAAGATGGAACTATAGACTGTATCGCTTCAGATCATGCACCTCATGCATTACATGAAAAAGAAGTTGAATTTGAACGCGCTCCTAATGGTATTTTAGGGCTTGAATCAGCTCTTGGTGTTGCAATTACTGCTCTTGTGGAACCAGGACATTTAACTTTAAATCAGTTAATTGAGAAAATGTCTGTAAATCCGAGAAATATATGCGGTTTAGATCAGATATCTTTCGAAAAAGATGCAAAAGCTAATATTAGTATATTTGCACCTGAAGAAGAATGGACTTATAGCAGAAATAATTCAAAATCAAAATCTTTGAATTCTCCATTCGATGGCTATAAATTCAAAGGTAGAGCAAAAATGATTATCAACAACAATCAAATAATTGAGTCAGTGCTATAATATTTTGCTGAAGTATCTCGTTTATATATAAACATATAATTTATGGAGATTGCAAAATGTCAAAAAAGAATAATTCTAAAAAGCTTCCCGAAAAACAAGATAATATGTCAAATGATGACAAATTACTTCGTGAGCTCGTTGCTAAAGAGATGATGTCTAAAATTCAAGCGAGAGTCAGTGTTGCAGATCCAGAAGTTTTAAAAACAATAAAAACTATGTTAGATGACGAATAATATATATGGCATATAATATATATTATGTAAACTAATATTTGTAAATACCTTTTCCTTTTTTATCTGTATGATTAGGAATATTCGCTATTATGCGTTATTTTGCATGCAGTAAATATAATTTGTATAACATAAAAAAATGTGAATTATCATGACTGAAAAAAACACTAATCTTTTTATAGTAATTGCTTTGATTGCGATTGCTGCTTTTTCCAGATTTTTTATCGGATTACCAAACTTTACTCCTGTTTTGGCTATTGCCCTCTTTGGTGGAGCTTTGATTAAGAATAAGCTAGCATATGTTATTCCGATAGTTGCGATGTTTATTACTGACGCTTATTTTGGATTCCATAGCACTATGTTTGCTGTTTATGGTTCTTTCCTTTTAGCTATTTGGATGGGTAGAAAATTTGTATCTAAACCAAACGCAAAAAATGTAGCAGTTACTTCAATAGCTTCTGCAGTGCAGTTTTTTATTATAACAAACTTTTTTGTTTGGGCAACATCTGGGATCTACACATATGATTTTGCAGGTTTGACAGCTTGTTACACTGCGGCAATACCTTTCTTTAGAAATACGTTGACATCTTCTATGTTATTCTCAGTATTGATGTTTGGTAGTTATGCTTTAGCAAACAAATACTCTAAATCTACTGTAGCTATAGAAGCTTAATAAAAAAAAGATTATATAACTTAAAAAAAAGCCGTTTAATTGATTTTAAACGGCTTTTTACTTACTTATTCGATACTTTACTTACAAATACTCCAATCGCTTTAACTGCTGCACCAATAAAATGTGCTGACTGATTGACAGGTTGAGCAATTTTATCATATACTGACTCTACAAGTATCTCAAATGGTTTGAATATCCCTGTTATTTGATCCATCCTCTCCTCTACTTTTTCACTTGTATTTTTTACTTTGACACTCATTTCATTAAAGTGTTGCAAAGATTCTTGAGTAGAGTTCTTCAAATCAGTAATTTCAACCATTTTCTTACTTAAATCTTCTCTCAGAAGATTCAAACCGTCAACTAGTTCAATAATTTTATCTTTAGCAGAACTCAAGTCATTAGTGACATTTTTTATATTATCAATAATTGTGTTAAATGACTTGTTAAATTTTGAAAGAGTTGACATCGCCATAAATGCAAGTAAAGTGATTGATAGTAATGCTGCTAATGCTGTAATTTTTAGCATAATATCAATCATATTAATTATCCTTTCTTATATCCTGCAGCTTTCATTTCGTCACGGAACGTATCAGCACCGGCTTTAGCTGCATCTTTAACCTGATATGCTTTATTTTTAGCGTCGTTTAGTACGTGTTCAGCATTTTCAATTATACCTTCCGCTTGTTGTTTAGCATTTTCAATTATGCCTTGAGCTTTTATTCTGCCTTCATTAACTGTTTTAGAAACAGCTTTGCTTACAGTGTCTTCTACAGTTACGAAATAGTCTTTACTTTTATCGTACATCTGTGTAGAAGAATCAGCAATGTCTCTTCTAAGCTCAGCTCCGCTTTTAGGAGCAAAAAGTAATGCTGTTACTGCACCAGCTACGCCACCAACGATAGCTCCAAGTAAAAAGCCTTTCGTGTAAGTATCAGTTTCTTTACCCATGGTATCCTCCTTTAATGTTTACCAGTTTTCTTTTAAAATAATTGGTTTATCTTGACCTTTAAGTATCATTTCGCAGAGCTCTCTTACAGCTCCGTTTCCTCCACTATGCACACAAATATAATCTACAGTATTTCTAATACTTTCAACTGCATCTGAAGGACAAGCCGAAAATCCGGCTATTTTTATTGCATGCAAATCATTAACGTCGTCTCCAATATATGCAATTTCTTCTAATGATATACCAAAATCATTGCACAAATTATGTAGTGAGGTAGTTTTATCTGTAGAGTGTAAAACTATTTTATCTATTTTCAATTTCTGAGCTCTTTTTTGAGCGATGATGGAGTTTTCACTTGTTAATATAGCCGTTTTTATATCGGCTTTTTTAATAAGTGTTATTCCCATGCCATCTCGGGTAGAAAACCTCTTCAAAGCTTCGCCGGAATCGCTATAATACATTGCTCCATCTGTCAATGTACCATCTACATCCATTACTAATAATTTTACTTTTTGTATCTTTAGTTTAAGGTCTTTTAAAATCATAGAAGTTTAGCTATTTTTGTATATTAATTATGCTTACAAATTATATACGAAACATAAGCAAATTAGTTAAAATATAAAATAGCCTATTTACATATTTATTGAGTATGATATGAAAAAACAGTATATCAATCTATCTATATCAGTTTACGAAGAGTATTACGATTTAGTTTATGCAATAATAGACGAATATGAGTATATAGGTATTGAGGAAAAATTAGACAAACTGATTATTTCTTTCGATAAAGAGAAATTTAACGATAAGCTTAAATCTGATATTCAAGCAAAATTTAACATCTTATTACCCTCCGCAAAAATTGAAAAGATAGAAACCATTGAAGAAAAGAACTGGAATGAAGAATGGGAAAAATCCGTCCAGGCTATTCATGTTTCAGATAAGATTGGTATAGCACCTACTTGGAAAAAAGATGAACTATACGAAGAAATAAAACTATATATTAATCCCAAAATGTCTTTTGGTACTGGTACACACTCTACAACTCGTTTAGTATGCCAACTCATGGAAGATGAAGTAAAACAAGGTTCTCGATGGATAGATGCAGGAACAGGTACAGGAGTTTTAGCAATTCTTGCCGAAAAATTGGGTGCTTCATATATTTATGCTTTTGATAATGATCATTGGAGTATAGATAATTCGCAAGAAAACGTCGTAAATAATGAATGCAATAATATAGAGTTGGTCCTTTCTGAAATTGATGCGTTAGATATGCCACCAGTTGATGGGATAGCTGCCAACATCAATTTGCACATAATTTTAGAATTCTTACCTAAATTCTATCATAGTTTATTAGCAAGCAAAGGTACTCTTTTAGTTTCAGGGATTCTTGTCTATCATAAAGATGATGTAATCTTGCCTGCCACTGAACTTGGCTTTGAGTTAATCGAAGTAAAACAAGATGAAGAGTGGGTTGGTATTAAATTTAAAGTTAAATAATGAGGTTTTCTGATGCGCATAGCAGGGATTGACATTGGTACAAATACTATGTTAATGATTATTGCTGAATATAAATTTGACGAGTTAAATATTATTCAAGAATATCATGAAATTGTACGCATAGGCGAAGGTGTAGATAAGACTCATTATATAAATGATGATGCTATTAAACGTACTATAGATATATGCGATAAATACTGTTTTGAACTTAATAAATATGGAGTTACTAAAGTTAAAGCCGTTGCTACCAGTGCAATGCGAGATGCTAAAAATGCAGATATTGTAAAAGAAATTATAGAATATCATTTAGGTAAACATATTGAAATTATTTCCGGAGAAACTGAAGCAGAGCTGAGCTATCTCGGAACTGTGGATAAACCTTACAAATCTTTAGTAATTGATATAGGTGGTGGTAGTACCGAACTTATCATTGGAGATAATTTTAAAATATCAAAACGAAATAGTTTGCAGATAGGTGCAGTAAGACTCACTGAAAAATTTCTTCATTCCTCTCCTCCAACTTCAGAACAAATTTTTACAGCTCGTGCTTATATTGAGGAAAAACTCGCATCACTAGATTTAGATAGTTTCAAAGGAGATGTGTATGCCGTGGGTGGTACTGCTACTACTATTGCTACTTCCGTTTTACGTTTGCCTGACTTTGACGATAATAAAGTACATGGAAGCACTTTATCTGAAGAAGACTTAGCAGATATTTGTGAAAGATATCTTAGTAGTGATGTAGACACTATAATCAATGAATACAAAGTGCATCCTAAACGTGCAGACTTAATTGGAGCTGGTGCTCTAATACTTCAGTGCATTTCTGAGATAATAAATAAACCGATACTAATAAGCTCCCACGGATTAAGATATGGTGCTGTAAAATCGTTATTATAATTTTTTCTATTGCATATATCTACTTGTTAGTTATCTTTGTAAAAGCCAAATAATTAAATATGTTATATAAAAGCTTTATGGAGCTGATATGTCTAGAACTTTTAAAAATCTCAAAGCTGTATCTCTTTTTGTTATTGCAGCAGGTCTATATTCTTGTAATCAAGCTGAACCAAAGTCACCGGTACTTAAAGAAATTTTTTCAGAAAACAATATTACTGAAATTGCTAAAAAAATAGAGAATGATAACTTAATATCTTTAAAAGATATTACTCTTTTAAATCAAGGTATTGCTCGCTTGAGCGGAGTGAAAGATTCAATTGTTGGAAAAACAGTTGGTGACATTATTGTTTCTCAAGAATCTCTATCAAGACAAGCTACTTTACAAGGTCTTAAAAATACAGCCTTGAAAACAGAAGTTAATTTAACCCATACTTTCAAATTCCAAAATTTAGAAATGAAAGATAATGAACAAGATAATGTTTATGCAAATGTAATAACATTTACTATCAAGAACACTTCTTCTCAGGCAATAACCAATTTACAGGGATATATTAATGCCGTGGATCCACAAAATAGAGTAGTAAAGCGTTTCCCTATTAACATTCAAAAACAAATCGCAGTCGGTGCTGAAGAAAATATAGTTTCTCCTGCTTATAAACACGATATCAACAATCAAAACGATATCTTTATGAGGAAAAATTTGAATAATTTAAGAGCTATATGGCAACCTCTTGCAGTTACCTTAGCTGATGGCAAAACTATAGATTTAACAAAATCAGCTGAACAGCAAAGCAATGCTAATGTAGAAGAAGCTAAAAAAGTAGTTAAATAATACAAGATAACAATCATATATTATGATATTTATTGGTCGGATTTTTATCCGACCTTTTTTTATCTATAAAGTCAAAATCCGTAAAAGGTGGATTCGAGATATAAAATCAACCCCAAAATGTCATTTGAAAAGACATAATAACTCTAAAGTCATTGAATGGCAATGGGATGAAACCCCTTGTTCAATAATCAATTGCGTAATATTTTATTAATGAGGAAGTAAGCATGATCCTTGGTTCTACTGTCATTTACAGCACTTGATGACTAATGACAAATTCGGAATCAAGTATTTCAACAATCTTGCAGAGTTGATAACTCAACCTTTTAAGGCTTTAGATTGGATATTAATACAATTGCAATCCTAATGATAAAATAATAAGCCCATAAACTATAAGATATTTACGGACTTATTTTTGTTATAACTTTATATCAGTGTGTTTTAGCTAAATATATTCACTGTATTAGTCTTTTGTACTGATTTGGCTAAAACTCTTCTTGTATTCGCTAAAAATGATTCTAAAGAATCAGCTTTATCCATAGCTGCTAATCCCATACTGACTGTCACAGAAAACTGCTGACCTGCTATTTCAAGCATTGTGCTTGCTATTTCTTGTCTTATCTTTTGTGCCCACAGTTGAGCATCTTCTATACTAACACCTACCATCACGACGGAATAAACATTTTCATCAGCTCTGGCTATGATATCATAATCTTTTATTTTTTTACGGAAAATATTAATAACATGATAGATTATACGCTCTCTCCTTTCACTATGCTCTTCAGGACTGTATGATGCGTATTTATCTAGTTGGAATAAGCACATAACTATTGGAATCTCAAAATCTTTAAAGCGTTTTACTTCCTCTTCTAATCTTGTATAGAATGCAGGAGGATTTAGTATCCCGGTATTGGGATCTAACAAAGAGTTTGTATTTAGCATTGATATTACATGCAACTTTTCAATAGTATGAGCAGCATGAGAAGCAACAACTTCTAAAATATTTAAGTCAAATTGAGATATATTTAACATATGTTTACTTTCAAAATACAAAGCCCCGTACGTAGAATATTTTGTTTTTAAAGGTACAGAAACAAACACCCCTCCTATTAGCTCATCTTCATTGCTGTTTATTCTGACTATTTCATCAGTAACAGGCGAAATAACAGTTGTATTAGCATTTGTTAAACAGCTAGAGATAACTGAGTTTGTCAAGTCAATAATCTGTCCATGTAGTGGTTTTAAGTTTTCATTGCAAATACTATCTTTAACTATCCAGTTATTAACACTTTCATCAAAGCCAACAACACCAGCACATTTAATATCAAAAATATGTTTTACAACATTAGCAAGTATTGAATAGACTTCTTCTATATTAGCTTTCTCTTCTACTAACATGTTTTGGAATAGGTTAACAGCATCCATAGTTCTGGCTACTTGTAATAAGTCATATTTTTGAGCATAACTATATACCACTCCAGATAACAGTTTTGTAAAATGACCGAGAATAGAAACAGAATAATTATCAAAAACATCTGAATGCTTAGAATCGACACACAAAACACCAACAACAGAGTCATTATAAAATACAGGAACACCTAAGAACGATGAGATATTTACAGATTCAGTATAATATGGGATCAAATCTAACTCTGCATTAGGGTTTATTTCAGATAGAATTTCGGGCTTTGCAGCTAAATAAATCTGAGAAACAATATCATTTGCAACAACAAATTTATTATCTTTTCTTATGCTATCCTCAGAGTCACTGATTATTGTTTCTAAGACTAACTCCTGTCTTTCAGCATTTGCTAAATAAAAAGCAACTGAGTTAGTAGGAATTATATTTTTAATAGCAACTAATATGCGTCCCAAAAAGTATTCAAATTCTTTTTTAGGTTCATCACCAAAACCGGGAACGTCATCTAAAAGCAAATTAATAGGTATCTCTACATTATCTGTGACGCTTTCTTCTATTGGGCTATTATCCTCATCGTCAGTATGATCATTGAAATCATCGTTTACAATTCCTATCTCTTCATTATCATTTATTTCATTAGACTCTTCAATTGAGTCATCTGTTATATTTTCCAATACATTATGGTCGTTATGTGATATTTTTGATACTTCCTTTTTCTCTAATACTATATTGTCTATATGATTAGATTCTAAATTATCTTCTACTTCTTTTTGTTTTGATTCTTCTTCTAACTTCTTTTGCTGTTGAACTTCAAGAGCGGTTTTAAATTTAGCTTTAGACTTTTTAGATTTTGATTTTTCTGTCGGAGTTGGTTTAGCATATTTTAGATTATCAGCAGTAGATTTTGAAATAATTCTAAATCCCTCTTCTGATTTGAGCGATAACTCTTCTCGATAATTTGTGTTTAGTTCCGGTTGATCTTTAAAAGAAGTATCGAAATCTTCAATAACTTGCCTTTTTGCACTAGAATCGTCTTTTACAGTGGTTTTATATTCCGGAGTATTGTTTGGATAATTCTTAGGTCTGGAGTCCACCAAATCATTTAAGCGCTGATAATAAAGCATAGCAATAGTCACAAATGCAAGCACTGAAATAGCACCGCCTATAAGCTTAATAGCCGTTTGATCAACTAAAAACACGATAAGAAGTCCAGCAATAACAGCTAATAGAACAAGCATATCGGAAACTGTAACCAGTTGAGTTAATTTGATATTTTTCTTTGCCATAGTCTTATTTTTCGATTAGTTATTAAATATACTAATAGAAAAGAAACAAAGCGACATATCTTCTTCTTTGTTATATACTCGGAAAAAGATATAGTTGCGAATAGATATGCAAAATTGTTTCCCCCCCAGGATTGCATCAATAATCGTACTAATGCACTTTCATAATATAATCAAAATTTGTTAAATCATAAAGATTAATGTTTGATTGATAAAATATATTATATCTAAATATAAGAGCTAAGTCTCAATATACCAAACACTTTTAGTTATTGACCCAAAAATATATAATACTAACTAATATTTAGTCGACAAATGCTTAATATTATAGAATATTTAACTATATTTGCTATGAAAAGTATAATTGATAAATGACAGCAGATAACTATGTTAATAGACTACGAAAAACCTAATCTCTCTGTATGTATTATAGCTAAAAACGAAAGTAAAATGCTTCCTGGTTGTTTAGAATCTGTATTGCCTATAGCAAAAGAAATTATTTTGGTAGATACCGGTTCTGAAGATAATACTGTAGAAATAGCACATAAATCAGGTTGTAGAGTTATTGAAACTAGTTGGGAAAATGATTTCTCTAAAGCACGGAATATCGCATTAAAATCTGCAAAATATGATTTTATTCTCTCTATAGATGCGGATGAAAGGCTGGTCAATCCGCAAGCAATTGCATCTATTTTAACTAAACCCAAAGACACTACCGGTGCTTGGCTCATTGAAATAACATCAGAAGCTACTTCAACAAGCAGTCAGAAAGATGTTTTTATTGCTAACTTACTAAGATTGTTTAGGAACTCGTCTACTATTTTCTATCAAAATATTGTACATGAACAAATTATTCATACAGTATTAAACTCTGGATATCAGATTGAAAATTCTAATATAAAAATTCTTCATTATGGCTATTCACTTGCTCCTAATGAAATGCTTTTAAAGCAAAGAAGAAATCTAAAACTGCTTAATATCGCTTTAGAATTAGATAGTAATGATTATTATTCTCTACTCCAGAGAGCAAAAACTAATCTTGCTCTTGGAGAAATAACTTCTGCTGAGAATGATATCAGATTAGCAATAGAACATTCAGAAACCAATAGTGCTGTAAAACCTCAAGCTCTTAATTATGGTGCAATTATAGCTTTTAGAAATAATCAAATAGAATTAGCTTTTAAAAGAGCTAACGAGTCGTTGGCTATAATTCCTGATCAAGTTTTTGCTAACTTTATAGTTGCAGATTTATTTGCAAAAAAAAATAATCACGAAGACTCACTTATACACTATTTACGGGTAGAAGAATCTTTAAAACACCCTGATTTAAAAGCTAGAATTATGGGGGATTATTATATATCACTGCCTGATTTGGCTTTTAAAATTGGACGTAACTATACTTTGCTTAATAATTATGACAAAGCTGAAGAATATTTCGCATTAGGTTATAAGGAGGATAATGAAAACATTCATCTTTTAGTTGGGTTAGCGAATATGTCATTCAAAAAAAGCGAATATATTAAAGCAGAATCTTACTTAAGGAAGGCTCTTACTATAGATCCTAACAATATACAAATCTTAGAATTTCTAAATTCTCTCAAAAAACATATACGAAAACAGCCTGATAATTTAAAATATTTCAAACCAACAAAGACTACAAACACAGGTCTTTCCGTGTCAATGATTGTAAAAAATGAAGAGAATATGTTACCGGGTTGTTTAGAGAGTGTAAAAGATATAGCAGACGAAATCATTATTGTAGATACTGGCTCGAAAGACAAAACAAAAGAAATAGCTCTATCTTATGGAGCCAATGTATATAATTTCCAATGGATTGATGACTTTTCTGCAGCTAGAAATGAGTCTTTAAAACACTGCTCTGGCAAATGGATTTTATATTTGGATGCTGACGAAAGATTGGACGAAAACAGTAAATATGAATTACTAAGAGTGATACAAACCACAGATGCAAATATAGGTGGTTTTATATGTTTAATTTATAGCTCTCATGCTAAACTGGATGGTTCGTCTGAACTTCATAGAGGAGGCTATCCTCGATTATTCAAAAATTTAGGCTATCCATCCATCCATTTCAAAGGCAGAGTTCATGAGCAAATTACTCCTTCAATAATTGCCCTTGATAAAGTTTTTGTTATGACAGATATAAAAATAGAACATCTTGGCTATAATCAACCAAGGGAGATAATGGAAGCCAAAATAAAACGAAACTATAAGATGCTACTGGCTCATATTAAAGAAGAACCCACTTATGGATACGCTTGGTATCAGCTTGGACAAACATTAGCACAAATGAAAATATTTAATGAAGCAGAAGAATCTATTCGTTTCGCTCTGAAGTGCGGTAACCTATCAGATTCTATATATGCAAGTGCTACCGCTACGTTGTCACAACTTACCGGAAGTCAAAAAAAGTTCTCTGAAGCTCTTTATTGGGCTGAAGAATCCTTGAAAAAAGCGCCGGAACAATTATATTCTTTATCACTTAAAGCCCATGCTCTTCTTTACTTAAATCAACTAGAAGAATCTAAGGAATACTTCAATATATTAATAAAACTTAAAGAATCTAAACGCGGAATTCCACTGTCAGGTTTTGATATAGAAGTCCCGGATAGTATTATAGAACAAGGTTTAATGGAGCTTAAAAGAAGGCAAGTATAAGTATAATATATCACTTAGAACTCGATATAAAATGATATATTATGTGATAAATTGTTATCTGTGAGAGAGCTGTTTGCTACAGAATAATCAATATGAAAACTAAAAGGAATGTGTAAGTCATTAGCATCTGGCCTTATAGAAACACCTGTTCCCCAGTTATTTAGAGGTAGAAACTTAGATTGTCCTTTATCATCGCCGTATATATCAAACCCCGCTCTAAAAGCTAAAAACTCATGGAATACAATTTCTGTACCTATGATAAAAGATGGACTTTCCTCATACTGACGCAAAATTGCATCAAATGAAAATATTAGATATCTTGTAGGAGGCACATAAATCTCTTCTATTTCTCCATCAATAGAAGACCGAGTTTGATATTTTTCATCGTTTAAACCATATTCCATTGCAATACCAGCCCTTACAGTATAAGGCAGATATTCATAATCTCCATTGGCATTATTCCAAAACATTATTCCTGAAATATTTTGAACTGCTACTCCTACTGAAACCATATTCATTACATCAAATTTGGTACCTACGTCCAATCCATAACCAGTAGCATTAGTGCTCGCTCCTGTAAGGTTATTTGTTAAGTATTTAACATTAAAACCAATAGCAGCATTTTCTAACGAATAGGCACCTGCGAGGTTCAAAGCATATTGGAGAGCGGAGAAATCGCCTATAGGATTACCCATCACATCTCTTCCGGTAAAACTTCCGGTAGAAAAACTATTAACACCAAATCCTACACCAAGTCTCGGATATATTGATTGAGCCCATGCCATAGTAGAATGTGTTCTACCATGTCCTAAACTTGAAACACTACCTGTAATCTGAGGTTTATTAGCTAAAAATCCAAGGCCTGCAGGGTTATAAAATATAGCGTTTGGATCATTAGAAATGGCTGTAAAAGCACCTGCCATGGAAATAGCTCGTGCACCAACATCTCTAAGTAGATATGCTTCGCTATAACCACCACCTGATGCTTGTGCAAATGATGGTGAGTAGGAAAAAAGGGAAACAATAAAGAAAAACAATATGGAACCCATACTACAATTAAGAAAGTGACTCTTCCTGTGTTGTGTATTATTGGTTACCATAACTACCTCGATATAATAAACTTTTCCGTATCCTTTTGCCCGTTGC
Source organism: Chlorobiota bacterium (assembly GCA_041596515.1). Taxonomy (GTDB): domain Bacteria; phylum Bacteroidota; class Ignavibacteria; order Kapaibacteriales; family UBA2268; genus JBFHIJ01. Next base: position 124,721 of record JBFHIJ010000002.1, on the reverse strand, counting down.
TGACTTGAAGCACACAAATATAAATTCCATTGGGTATTTTTGAAATATCTAATCTAAATTCTCTTTGATTAGCCACTTTCTTACCTGAAATTACATCCAGCACCTTCTTCCCTAACATATTATAACAAGCAATCTGAAAGTCATACTTGTCATCTGGTATAGAGATTCCGATAGTCATAATTTCTGCAGTTTGATCAATATTAACCTTTTTGATTTTAGAAGGTTTATAGATTGTATCATTTTTTACAGTTTTATCTGAACTATGCTGCAAAGAGCTTCTTACTTTAGAACTATCAAAATATATGCCAGTAAGTGATTTTTGAGGATTTATATAAGTTTCAGAGGTATGTGAAAGATTAATTGATATCATAAGAAGTAAAATAATAGTAGATAAAAGTTTCATATGTCTATTCTCTTTTGTTAAACTTTTTTGCAAGTTCATCAATTGCTTCTTTACTGCCAAGCAAGTCCTGAACATTCTTTTTAGTTTCAATTGAAGCCTTACCTGTTCCTAACTCGCGTGCTATAGTTTCAAGCTCTTCATCTGTTAAGTTTTCTAACTTACTCAGTTGCTTGTTTTTTTCTTTCATCTCTTCTTCAGTTATTTTCATCGCCAATTGCATTTTAGCAGGAAGTCCTGAGTAATCTGAAGATATGTGCTTATCTTCTAAAGGTGAGACCTTACTATTACTACGTATTGCATCTATTATTTGTTCAATTTTATTCGCTCTTTTTTCTCTGGTAGGAATTATATTTTCCTTGCTTTCTTGTTTAATGTTTTTTACTTTCTTTTGGTCAGTAATACTTTGAGCTCCTTCAGAATAAGCTTGTTTTGCACGAAGCATTTCTGCAGAAAATTTAGTTTTATTTTTTTTAGGTTGCTCTGTTTCAGTTATATTAGGCTCAGATTTAGTATCATCTTTTTGTATACCTGTTTTATGTTCTTGTTTTTGTTTTCTTTCTGCCAAGCCTTTTTCTATTTCTTCTTCAACTTCTGTTGATTCTTTATGATATTTTTTTGCTTTTTCTTTTCTATCATCAATTTTTCTTTTCTTCTCGCTAAATTCTTTGAGTGCAAGAAGTTGCTTGTTTCTCCATCTTAAATACAAGTATACTACAAGTAAAGCACCGGTTAATAATACATAAAGTATATACTCAGTCCACCAAGGAAAACCATAAAAGTCTTTAAATATCAACGATTTTGAGAAACTTGTATCTGCTACAATTGTAGAGTCGGAAGGAAATATATTTTTAAATCGCTTATCTGCGATTATATGTTCGTTATTTTTTGTACCTGAGTCAGTATTTAATTTCAGAGAATCTAATTCATCATTATACTGGTTGTCCAAAGTTTTGATTGATAACTTATAAGATTTATTCAATACAATACTGTCTAAACCAGTAATACTTCTCATTTGCAACAAAAAGGCATTTGTCTTAGTCGTGTCATCCAGATTCCTTGCAATCTCAACAAGAACAGCCAAATGGACTGGCATATTCGATAGATTATATGCTTTAAAAGCTGATTTAACAGCGGCATCATATTCTTTAGTTTTAAAAAGAATATCGGTTAATATATCTTGTGAATTTTTATAATTTGATTTAGATAAATCTTCCAGGGCTACGTTTGTTAAGCCAGACTCATATGCAAGCAGTGCATTTCTATAAATGTCTTCTTGTTTGTCTATTTTTGACCAATTAAATGTCTCAACAGCACATATATTGACAGATTTGAGAGGTGCAATAGTATATCCTGATTGCTCATTCAAATTTATATAAATATTAGTTGTATTATCTTGATAACTTATATCAATAGAACTAATCTTGCCTTTACCTACAAATGTATTTTTAGATCCTCTATAATCAGTACCCGGAATCTTCAATATTATTTGCTTTTTGTCTTCAGATAAGGATGAAGTAGCAGCTTTCGGATAAGTGTCAAATTGAAAAAATACTCGATTTTCCACAGGTACAGATATCTGCAGAAGTGATTCGGCAGATAATAATGATGGTAGTAGTAATATGATAAGTAATAGCTTATACAAATCATTTCACTCCGGGAAAACTAATTTTAAATGTTGTACCTTTATTCAATTCGGATAAAACATTTATCCTGCCATAATGCTGCTCTATTATATATTTAGATATATATAATCCCAAACCATGCTGTAAATAATCAACCGAATAAGGTTCAAAAATATTCTCAAGTACTGAGTCTTCTATGCCAATTCCATTATCAGAGATATTAATAGAGATTCTATTTCCCGTATTTGAATAAACTCCGACTGTTATAGCACCACCATCGGGAATGTATTTAGCAGAATAAAGAATGAGATTCATTATTGCTTGTTCAAGATGAGATTTAATACCAAGTATCTTGATTTCGTTATCTTCATAATCAGAAACTAATTCTATATCTTCTCTTTCAAGCTTATTTTTTGTAAAGAGAATTACTTCATCTATAACTGAACATATATTCAAAGATATAATCTGCTCTTTTCCATAATCAGAGTTGGCTAGCTTATTGATTCTATTGTTGATTTTAACTATTTTATTAATCTCGTTTTTGATTACTTCGATGCGTTTTTCTGGGTTACCTACACCGCTTTCCATCAAGTCCAAATTAGTATTTATTACCATAAGAGGAGCTCCAATTTCAACAGAAAAAGAAGCAGTTAGTTCACCTAAAGAAGAGTACTTTGCTGAATCCAGCATTCTCCTATTCAGTAAATCCATACGTTTATTTAGATTAGCGATAGTATCCATAGATAAAATATTAAAAATAGCAGCAGCTGCATTTTCAGCAATCATCTCAATCTCTACAATATCCTCTTCATTGAAATCATTTTTTGATAATTGAGTTTTGCCTACAAAAACACCAAAATTTTCACCTGCGAGTTTTAATGGTGCAATAAAGAAATAATTATTTTCAGATGGATTTATCGTATTAGGTATAATGGCAGTTTCTTTATTTTCACATACCCAATCAATAATGCCTTCTTCTTCCAATTTCATAATATCTTTTTTCAAATCATTTTCGACATCAAAAGAATAATCTATATGTTTAGCCTCATTCGTTCTATAAATACTACACTCCAACAAATCAAACATTTTAGAACAGAATACTTGGAGTTCATTTAGTATTTCTTCAATAGAAGCATATCGCAGAAAGTCTATATCGACTTCATGAGGAAGGTTAGAAGAGTATTGGTTTTGAGGAGTAACTTTAACATTTTTTCTTAAATCATCAACTTCTTTTCTGAGGATTTTGACAGATAATTCTAAGGATTTGATATAATCATCCTGAGCTTTAACACGATCAATATTTGCAATATTTTTTGCCATTTTACCCTAAGCTATTGATTTATTAGAAAAAGATTTAAAAACAGAGGCTTTCTCAAATTCGTCAGTCAATTCCTGCTTTAAAATAGTAAAAGCACTGTTTTTATCCAAAAAATCTGAATTATCTTCACCATCGAATATTTCATTTGATAAATAAAGAGGAGCTTGTTTTTGGTCTTGTGCCCAGCTCATGTAACCCATCTGCTTGGCAAACCACTCAGACATGGAAACAATTGCTGTCAAAGGTTCATCTATAGCCCCAAATACTGTATCGTCAGAGTTTTTATGACTAACAGCTTCGCCAGATTTAAATTTTTCTTCTATAATATCCATGAAATAGGTATGATGGTGTGCAATTGCAACACATAACCTATCTGGGAGATTCCATTTTTCTGCAATCCATGCTCCAATTTCTGCATGTGTTGTTTCAAGTACCATCATCTCTGCTTCAGGCATAGATAACATATTTTGTTCCTGCAGCTCACGGATTTTAAGAAAATCTTTGGAAAAAGATTCAACTAAAACTAATACACCAATATCATGCATAAGCCCAGTAACAAAAGCTTCTCCGGCGAGTCTATAACCAAGCTTTCTCGCTATTACTCGCGACGAAGTACCGCAAAAAACAGAGTACTGCCAAAATGAATTAACATCGAAAGATGATTTTTGAATTTTATTAAAAAACTTTTGAATTATCAAACTTAAAATAATTTCTTTTATAGTATTTATCCCCATAACCACTACAGCCAAATCAATAGTAGATATTTTTCTGGCAAAACCATAAAAAGGTGAATTAGCAACTTTCAGTACTTTAGCGGTTAGTGACTGATCATTTTCAATAATTTTTGCGAGATTTGCAGCACTGATATCTGGATTGTCTAAAGCGGCTAAAACCTGAGACATAACCGTAGGTATAGTTGGCAAATCTCTCAAAGATTCTAATTTATTTTGTACTTTTTTACTAAGCATGCTGAAATTCTTTCATTTTTTTTCTAAGGTCTTTCATAACTTGCCCATGTATCTGGCATACTCTACTTTCGGAAACATTAATCAATTGTCCGATTTCTTTGAAAGTCAATTCTTCGTAATAGTATAAAGTTACAACAAGTCTCTTCTTCTCAGGTAAGTCTTGCAAATGGTAAACTAGATGCTCCAACCTCTCTTCGTTAGTAATTGCATCTAATGATGATATTTGTTCATTATCAGGAATTTCTTCTATTAAGTTTACATCGTTATCGTCTATATTTAAAGGCATACTAAACGACTCGTTCATAGATAATGATGCTTTAGCTGCAGCGGCTGCAGAAAGATAAGAATTATATTGCTCAGGAGTGACCTGTAACTTTTCCATTATTTCTGCAGGGCTAACGTCTCCACCCTTTTCCGCTTTAAGTTTATCGCTTGCATTTATGTAATCAGTAGCTTTTTTTCTTGCAGTCCTTGAAAGCCAGTCCAGCTTTCTTAGTTCATCTTGAATAATACCTCTTATCCTTGGGATGGCATAAGATTCGAATTTAACTCCTCGCTCAGGGTCATATCTTTTTATAGATTCATAGAGTCCAAGAATACCAAAATTTAAAAAATCATCTTCTGACAGAAAAGAATTTCCCGGTAAGTGCATTTGTTGTATAACATATTTTATCAGCCACACATAATTAATCACTAACTTATCAAAAGCATTTTTGTCTTGGTATTCGGAAATAAATAAATCATTCCATACCTCAGTCATATCTACATTTTTTTTTGCCATATATAAAGATAAACCTTATTATTTATCATTTTTATTATGTTGTTCTAAATCAGGGTAATCCTCAAAAGCAATGAACTCTTTCTGTTCCAAATTATTATCTTGATTCTCTTGATCATTTTCTTCAGAATCTAATTCTACGTTTTCATAATCTTTAACTTTTGGTATCTTTGCTACTATAGAATCATCATAGCTATCAGTTACATCATTTATTTCTACATCAAAATGCTCTTTAGGCTCATGAAATTCGGGAAGTGCAGGATTATCTAAATCGGTTTCAGGTAGAGCCTGACTATCTAAATCAAAATTCACGGTATCATTAGAAGCTTGCAACTCTTTTTGAGATTGATTTTTAAGTTTAAGAGTTTCAGCAAGTCTTTTCTCTTTAATCTCTTTTTCCAAATCTTGAAGTTCTTGCAATTCTTGTTGTTTTATAACATCTTCTTCAATTTTTTGATCCAAAATATCTTGTTTTGCTTTTTCTTTCAATTCTAATTTCTTATCTTCTGCTAACATATAAACATAAGCAGACATTGCTCCACCAAATATTAGATATTGGACAAGCAATAAAAAAGCAGTCCATTTTAATATTGACACCAAACTCATATCTGTAGCAAAAAGAAAAAATATCAAAATTAAAAGCGTAAATAAAGCTATAGCAAGATTTAGAATTTTATAAGGGAAATTAATCTCTTTTTTTATTCTCTTTTTTTCTTTGTTTATCTTCTTTTTTAGCTTTGCTTCTCTTTTTTTCTTACGATTTAGTCTATCCTTTTTACGCTTTTCCCTCTCAGCCAATTCTGCTTTTTCTAAAGCGAGCCTTTCCTTTTCTCTTTTTTTCTCTTCAGGTGTCATCAGTTTTTTTTCAGTAGCCATATCATATAACCTGAATTATTGGGCAATCCATTGCCTATTTATAAAACGATAGTGTTAATTATGTATTTTTGCTAAAATAGAATCAGTAATCTTTTTGATTGCAAAATACACTTCTGAATCTGTATATATATCAGTATACAATACTTGTTGCAATATAGATTGACGTATATTCCTATCATAAGGAACATATCCGAATATTGCAAATTTATTATCTAGAAACTCTTTTGTTGCAGAATTTAACTTAGTAGAAATATCTTCAGCATCTTCAAAATCTATTACATTATTGACTAAAAGTTGAATTTTCTCATCTTTTACCTGCTCTCTTAATATTTTAATTAGTGCATACGCATCTAAAAGAGTAGTAGGTTCGTCCGTTACAGTAACTACAGTTAAATCCGATATACTACATGCATTTAACACCTCCGTGGAAGCACCGGCAGCAGTATCAAAAATTATATAATCATAATCTGTCAAAGAAATCAATTCTGCAAATGCAGGCAGAATAGAAGAGCCATCAAATATATCTCTACCATTAGAAATAGGAATGTCGGCAATCAAATCTAAATTTTTCTTTATCCCATAAATAGTTTGCACTGCCGATACTCTTCCGGCATATAAATCTGTTGCTCTTACCGGTGGTTCTACACCCAAAAGCAAATGTAGATTTGGGAATAGCATATCAGCATCCCAAATTAATACTTTTTGCTGATTGAAAGCAAGTAAATTTGCAATATTAGCAGATAATACACTTTTACCTACTCCACCCTTGCCACTACATACTGTTATTACATAAGGTATTTTGGTTTCTTTTACAGCCACTATATTTTTCTGTAAGCTATTCATTTCTACTAAACTACCTCATCCGGTAATATTAATTTACTCAGTTTAGCCCTGTCCGCAGGCTCTAAATCTTCAGGTATTCTTTGCCCAGATGACATATATACAATAGGCAAATCACTTCTTGATAAAATTGGTACTATAGAACCTATCTCCTCTGACTCATCCAGTTTAGTTAGGATTAGCCCTTTAGGATTAAATTTATCATATGTTTTGATAGATATTTCAAATGTTTTTCTATTAACTGCAGCACTTTCTACTAAATATATAATGGGATCTTGTATAACATCCAAAAATGATTTCAATTCTTGAATATAATCAGAATCTTTATAGCTCTTTCCTGAAGTATCAATAAAAATAAAGTCTCTGTCGGTTTCTTCTTTAAGTAGTTTTGACAAATCTTCAGATTTATAAACGGATTTATAAGGCATTGATACGATGGATGCAAAAGTTTGTAACTGCTCTGCCCCACCTACTTTATAAGTATCCGCAGAAACTAATAATATATTTGATTTACTTAATATCTTATTGACTACTGCAATTTTTACCAAACTGCTAGTTTTGCCGACTCCGCTATGTCCGATAAATACTACGACTTGCCTTTTGTCTTTCTTGACAAGTGGTCTTATAGTATCTATTCGTTCTACAACTAATTTCCTCGCAGTTGCAAACGCTTCTTCATATTTAGCGTTTTGATTATAGGATGATACTCTCGCCACAACTTCTAAAGCATACTTCTCTATAAGCCCACCATCTATCAGATTTTTATATAGTTTTGCAAAGCCATCATTGAGAAATCCACGATAGCGGTATTTCATACTCTCAGATATTTCAGAAACTAAATCTTTAATATTTTCGATTTCTTCTCTTAAATCGCTACTTTCTGAAACATTAGATTGGTCACTATTAACAGCTTTTTTTCTTGTAAGAGCTTTGATTAAAGCAGACCTTTTGTCTTCAACTAATTTTGAAGCATCTTGCTTTTCATCTATTGCTGCAACAATTTCAACACCCTCCTCTCCTGTTTCCGGAATACTTACAGATCGAGAAGATAGTATAACAGCCTCTTCACCCAACTCAGCTATTATATGTCGCTTACCTTCGGTAAGGGTATTTGCTATGTACTTTTTAATTTTCATAGAGATATCTTATAGAATTTTTGTTGTAATTAGAAAAAATCGTGCCATTCTAATGAATACTTAGTTGTAATACAAATATATGGGTATTTGCTACACTTGATGGTGAAATACATATTATCCAATAATTAGATAAATACTAATTCTTTAAACTGCTTATCTTATGCACTTTTGAATTGATACAATAATATGTATTTTGTCTATACGTGATTACAATAACAAAATACACAAAACTATTTAAGGAACAATAATAATGTCAATGAGAATTGAAAAAGATTCAATGGGTGAAATTCAAGTACCTGCAAGCGTATACTATGGTGCACAGTCTGCAAGATCTTTAATTCATTTTGATATTGGTATAGAAAAAATGCCACGCGAAGTAATCAGAGGTATGGGTATTTTAAAAAAAGCTGCTGCATTGACAAATGCTAAATTAGGGGTGCTAAAACAAGATACTTGTGATTTAATATGTAAAGCTGCTGACGAAGTTATTGAAGGCAAATTAGATGCTCACTTTCCACTCGCGATTTGGCAAACTGGCTCTGGTACTCAATCTAATATGAATTCTAATGAGGTTATCGCAAATAGAGCTATTGAAATAGCAGGTGGAGTGATGGGAAGCAAAACTCCTGTTCATCCAAATGATGATGTCAATAAATCACAAAGCTCTAACGATACGTTCCCTACTGCCATGCACATCGCTGCTGCAGAAGACTTGAACAAACGCTTGCTACCGGCAATCAAACAGCTAAGAGATACTTTAAAAGCTAAATCCAAAGAGTTTAAAGACATTATCAAAGTTGGTCGTACTCACTTACAAGATGCAGTTCCTTTGACTTTAGGCCAAGAAGTTTCCGGCTGGGTCCAACAGCTCGACAACGCTATTAATAGAGTTAATCTTGTTTTACCTGGATTATATGAATTAGCTTTAGGTGGAACTGCAGTTGGAACCGGTTTGAACTCTCATCCTGATTTTGCTAAAACTTCTGCTGCTCAAATAGCAGAACTTGCAGGTTTACCTTTTGTTTCTGCTCCAAATAAATTTGAAGCCCTTGCTGCTCATGATGCAATAGTATTTGCACACGGTGCTTTAAAAACATTGGCTGCCTCTCTGATGAAAATAGCAAATGATGTACGTTGGTTAGCTTCAGGTCCTCGTTGTGGCATTGGAGAACTTACTATTCCGGAAAATGAACCAGGCTCATCTATTATGCCGGGCAAAGTCAATCCAACTCAATCTGAAGCAATGACTATGGTATGTGCGCAAGTAATGGGAAATGATGCAACTATCAATTTTGCAGGCTCACAAGGTAATTTTGAATTAAACGTTTTCAAACCTGTAATGATATATAACTTCTTGCAGAGTTCACGCTTGCTTTCAGATACTATGCTCATGTTCAATGAGCACTGCGCTGTTGGCATTCAACCAAATAAAGAAAAAATTGATTACTTGCTACATAATACATTAATGCTCGTTACAGCTTTAAATCCCCATATAGGATATGATAATGCTGCTAAAATTGCAAAACATGCACATAAAACAGGAGGCACTTTGAAAGAATCTGCTGTTGAATTAGGTATTTTATCTGCAGAAGAGTTTGATGCTAAAGTTAAACCTGAAGAAATGACTTCACCTAATGTGAAGTAATCAATTCTATTTTGATATACAAAGGTACAATCCTGTAATATAAGATTGTACCTTTTGATAATGTAAATCTGTTCTATTTCTGTTCTATTTCCTTTATTCGCTTTTCAAGTGCTTTTATCTGCTTGTTTGGTATAGGTTCCTGTTTCATATTGACCTCAGTATCTAACCGTGCTTCCTTAACCATCCTAAAACTGTTAAACGACCTAGTATGCCTTATTTTCGTTGTGTTTGTTGCAGGTTAAGTAGCCTTTTTCTTCATCTACTACATGCAATTTGAAAGCCAAAATATAATCTTTTTGAGTACGCTTGATTTTTTCAGCGTTTTGTTGTTCTGGCATTATACCATCCTTTTGCGTCAACTCTTTTTAGGACGGGTCTTTCCTAAAAATAAATAAGTCCATACAGTATTTTTTATCTGTATGGACTTATTGTATTTAAATCTATTAAATGTATACTATTTATAATATCTTAGATATTCTAACCTATCTTGAAGTTTATGCACTGGGACTAAGAGTTTTTCCTTTCCTAATATAGCTGAATCTACATTTGTAAATACAACTTCATAGTCTTTTGACATTACAATAGCTTCTTCCGGGCATACCTCTTCACAATATCCACAGAAAATACATCTTAGCATATTGATTTCAAATTTCTCAGGGAAACGCTCCTTTTCTCTCTCTGTTTCAGCAGCTTGGACTTCTATAGCAACAGCAGGACACACCCTTGAGCATAACCCACAAGCTACACATCTTTCTCCATCTTCTTCCAATACTAATACAGGACGTCCTCTGTATGAGCCGGTTGGTTCCCATCTTTCTTCAGGGTATTGTCTGGTCATTTTGGGCTTAAAGGCTCGTTTGAAAGTCATTCCTAAACCTCTCGCTATCTCTGTGAGATATGTTCTTTCCCAAAACGTCATTCTTTCAGCTTCTGTATTTTTTATATTGTTCATATTTATTCTCGACTTTATCCTGCAAAATACAAATTATAAATAACTACGCCTATTGCAGTTAATAAAACATTCAATAGTGACAATGGTAGCAAGACTCTCCAACCTAATTTCATAAGTTGATCATACCTGAATCTAGGAATAGACCATCTAACCCAAATGAAGAATACTATCCAAAACATTATTTTAGCAATAAATACTGCCATTTGTGTCAAAGCTAACCAAATTGAGCCATATTCCAAACCTATTGTTTCTGCAGGTACAGGCAACTGCCAGCCACCACAATATAATAATGTAATAAAAGCCGCAGACATAGCCATATTGGCATACTCAGCAAGGAAGAACATACCAAATTTCATCCCTGAATATTCTGTGTTAAAACCACCGACTAATTCAGGCTCTGCTTCCGGCAAGTCAAAAGGTGCTCTGTTTGTTTCGGCAAAAGCTGAAACAAGAAAGATTACAAAACCTAAAGGCTGCAAAAAGATATTCCATCTCCAACCGCCCCAAGCACCTTGCGCTTCTACAATTCCATTCAATGATAGTGTAGATGAAATAAGTACAACTGCCACTACGCTCATTCCCATAGATAACTCATAAGATATCATCTGTGCAGCAGAACGCAAACCACCTAAAAGTGAGTATTTATTATTAGAAGACCAGCCTGCTAAAGTAATACCATATACCGCAACAGAAGTCATGGCTAAAATAAATAATACACCAATATTCAAATCAGGAGCTATGCCAAAATGATATGTTTGACCTCCTATTTCAATATCATTAGCAAAAGGGACAACAGCCCAAACAACTAATGCTAAACCTAGGGATAGAAAAGGAGCTAATCTGTGGAAAAATCCATCTACAGCTGTAGGCACCAAATCTTCTTTCCAAAAGAGTTTTACAACATCTGCAATCGGTTGTAATAATCCCCATGGACCTACTCTATTCGGACCGATACGATCCTGTACAACAGCAGATATTTTTCTTTCCAAATAGACTGACACTGCAGCCGAAGTTTGAACTAAAAGCACTATTATTACAGCTTTTATTACTACTTCTAAAATTAATACTATTGTTTCTGACATAACTATATTCAAATTGTTTCTACATTCTAATTTGGTTTCATAACGTGTGATTTGTAATTATGAACTATTTTATCAGGTTTATCACCTGCACCCAACTTTAGACCCTGATGTTCATCCAGTTTTGCGTAATCCATAAATCTGAAAGAAGCTACAGATTGTGTAATTTCTTGAAATATATCTTCTGAGTTTTTGTAATGCCAATTAGCTCCGTCTAAATTAGCTATAGACTGCAATATTTTCCAAGTCTGTTTACAGTTTCTTTGCTCATGTTGAGTCCAACGATCATTTGGAGCTCCCATTTTATCTAAGCGACTCATTTTCATACCCATTCTACTTACATTTTCCTTAGTAATAAGGGCTGGTTCAAAATGCTGTACACGATTATGGATATTCGTAAACGTTCCTTCTATTTCAGCGAAAGTAGAAGTTGCAAGTACTATATTTGCTTTATCAGTTAGTTTATTGTTATTATAAGCAGCCACAATCAATGTGTCTACTTTACTAATTGCTTCAAATAGATGTGTATTTTGTGCAAAATCTTCTTCTATTAAAAATAGTAATTTAATTTTACCTGATTTTAGTTGATCTGTGACATCTTTATGCACTTCTATACCCAATTCTTTAGAACCTGTGCTATTAGGAACCCTTTCTTTTGTATTTAGCATGTCATCAGCAATCGATTCATCAATATGCGGTAATAAATAAAGATTTTTAATTCCATATTTATTGGCAAATTTTCTAATAATAAAAGCATCTTCATTAGTAGACTTGCCGGAAGATAAAATCATAATCTCATCTTGTTTATATTGCTTCAAAGCTAGTGATACAGCTTTAAAAGCATCTTTCCATTCAACTTCTTTAGAATCTACTATTGGATTAAGAATACGATTTTCATTTACCCATTTGAAGTCTAAACGTGCATTGTCAGACATCCAATATTTATTCACATACATATTTGTTTTAGGCTCTAATCGTAAGATCTCATTATTTCTAACGCCTATTTTTATATTAGTTCCAGACCCATCTGTACCACAAATTGATTCATTGAAACTCATATCCCAAACTCTGGCTTTAAATCTAAAGTCTGGACTAGTTAATGCACCAACAGGACAAATATCAATTACATTCATAGAATAAGGATTATCAAATTGTGTATCTTCAAAAAGTTCAATAGTAACATGATCCCCACGTTGAACAAATGTCAGTACATCCTGTTCAGCTACTTCCTTTGCAAAACGAATACATCTAGAACATGAAATACAACGTTCAGCATCGAATAATACATTTGGTCCCCACTGCTGACGCTTATCTTTATGATTCTTAGTTTCTTCAAATCTTGATTGTCCTTTTGAGTGATCAAAAGCGTACTCTTGCAATTTGCACTGACCTGCTTCATCACATATTGGACAATCGAGTGGGTGATTTATCAGAAGGAACTCCATAACTGCCTCTTGAGCTTCTACGACTTTTTCTTTTTGTCGTCTTACTCTCATACCTTCAGAGACTTTCGTAGCACAAGCTATTTGGAGTTTGGGGAAATAATTTACAATGTCATTTCCGTTTTCGTCTTTTGCATTTTTTCCATCAGGAAGTCTTTTGGGAAGACCTACTTCAACGAGGCACATCCGGCAGTTACCTGAAACAGAAAGCTCAGGATGCCAACAGAAATGAGGTATCTGTAGTCCATTCTCATAAGCTGCTTGAATAATTGTTTGCCCATCTCGGGCTTCTATTTTTTGACCATCAATAAATATATGAGGCATTAAAATGCTCCTGTCATATTCCTATACAAAGCTGATTATCAGATATGATTAAACGTTTAAACATGCTTGTTAATTGTATATAAAAAATGCAATTCTTGTAAATATGTACCTATTTTAGCTATTATTTGCAGTAAACTTCAGGTTCGATTAAAGCTTCAGCAATACGCCATATTTTTTGACAAGGAAAATTATTTTTATACAAAGAATCCCCCATAATTACAGAATCTATTCCAGGCTTAGCATTTTTATTCAAAAATTCAAGTTCTTGATAATTTGAGCAAGCTTCAATCAAAGTAAATCTCAAATGGTATTTCTCAAATAAATATCTATATTTCATTATATCAGGCTTAGAATTTTGCCAAGATTTATCAGAAACTACTACTCTATTGCCACCTACATTAGCAACACTTTCACAATATTTTTCAAAAGTGTACTCACTGGATGATATGAAATTTGCACCTTGCACAACGCCACCAAAAGCAACGCGTGAAGGAGTATATGTTTTTATCAACTCAGCAATACCATCTGGATCTTGTTGAAGTAAATCTCCTATTACAATCCGATAGATTCCACTGTCTAAATACATTCCACATTCAGCGACGTCTCGAAAGGGTGAGTAAAGTTGCACAGGGATATCTATGGAATTAGCAAGGAATATAATTGAATTTGCATTTTCTATATTTGATTCGTTCTCTATAGCATCCAAATCAGCAATATGAATTGTTTTTGAGTTCTCTCGCCTCCACAGTTGGAGAAGCTTCAAAGGATTATGAGAATACTCATCATACATTTTAGCAGTGCCTTGTTCTCCTTCAATACAAAAAGAACACTCACCTTTTCTCATCTTCAAATATGGTAAAATCAATATCATTTTTAACTCATTGCGTATTTGAGTGCATTTCTAATTATTATCTCTGCAGATAGCTCTAGACCTTCGGTATCTTTGAGTACTTTATTGACACATTTTTCTGATACTGTTTTATTATATCCCAAAGCTATTAAAGCTGAAATTGCCTCATTTGATAAATTATTTTGTGGATTGGTGACTACTTTTAAATCCTCAATTTCAAATCCACTTACTTTATCTTTAAGTTCAACCACAACTCTTTCTGCAGTCTTTTTGCCAATACCAGGTAATTTAGTTAGTGAAGCAACATCTGCGCCTGCAATAAATCTAATTAGTCCGTCTATGGTCACTGACGATAAAATACCTAATGCTATTTTGGGACCAATTCCGGAAATTCCAATGAGTAAACGAAACATAGCACGTTCTGTTTCATTGTAAAAACCATAAAGATTATGAGAGTCCTCTCTAGGAATAAAATGCGTTAAGAGTTTTACTTCTTTGCTTGTTTCAGGTAGTTGCTCTATAGTTTTTAAAGATACAAATACTAAATAGCCCACTCCATTACATTCAATAACTACTTCAGTATGGGATATCTCTGATAATATTCCCTTTAAATAACTAATCATGAGTTTTATTCTTCTAATATTTACAGACACTATAACTAATATACAAAAAAGTCCTATCTAATTTTAGATAGGACTTCAAAAATGCTAATAATTTTCTCGATTTTATTGAACAATCAACTTAATCAAGCTTGGAGTATCTCCAATTTTTGCATTAAGGAAATACATTCCTTTTGCTTGATTAGTCAAATCTATATTGATTGTTTGACCTATAGTAATCATGTCAAATGATTTTGTCATAATGCGTTCTCCAATCATATTGGAGATTGTCATTTCTACATTAGAAGTAATTGCTTCGTTGAAAGTCAATGTAAAGTTTCCATCACTAGGATTGTTAGAAAGGGTTAATCTACCATCTTCTATCATTTCTTGAACAGACATATCGTTGATGATTATTTCTTCTGACGTTGCAGAGCAACCATTTTCATCGGTGATAGTTACAGTGTAAGCAGCGTCTTTTTCAAGTACTAATTCTTGTGAAGTTTCGCCAAACATTTTATTACCATCTTTGTACCATTGATAAGCTGCAGATTCACTACTAACAAGAGTTCTATGGTCTTTTCTTTCGATAGTTGGAACTTCAGCCTCATCAAATCTACCAACTACAATAGTGTCAGAGTATGCAATGCAACCAGTTTTAGTATCTGCTTGTAAATAATACACTCCTGGTTCTGTAACGTCAATATTTCTTTCTGTAGAACCATTAGACCATAAATAGCTAGCAAATGAGAACGGAGCTTTAAATGTGGCACTGCCACCTTCACCGCAGAATGGAATATCACCGTTAATAGTAATTGATAATTCCGGAACAGGAATGAATGATACTTTTATTGGTTCAGATTTATCACTACAACCCCATTCTTTTAGAGAAACAACTGAGTATATTCCTGTTTCTGTTACTTCAATAGATTTTGTAGTTTCACCTGTACTCCATAGATATGAATCTTCATCAATTCCTGCTGTAAGAGTAACTACATTACCTTCGCAAATATCGCCGTCAGTATCACTGTTGATCGGAATTTGTTTATTACTACAAGTTAGCAAATCAGTTTCCCAGATTCCTCGACCATAAGTACAAGCTCTCAGTTTTTGTGTAGACTCCATAATTTCTAACTCGTTGACAATCATTCTTGGCATTTCAGCACCTAATAATTCCCAATAGTTAGAACCATTATCTGACACAAACACACCTAAGTCTGTACCAATATATACTCTATCTGGAGAGTTTTTTTGATAAACTATAGTTAATACCGGAACATTTGGCAAGTTTCCTGTTAAATCAGTTTCTTCGTTGCCCTCAATTAATGCAACTTTCTTAGTATTGCCAAACCCAGACACAGTAACCCATGCACGATCTGCATTATTAGGATCTACCGCAATGTATGTTATTTTATTTGGTGCATTAAATACAACTTCCCAGTTTTGACCATAGTCGGTAGTTTTATATAAAATGCTCTGTTTTGCTGCATATATTGTATTGGTATCAGATTCAGCAACAGCAATGGAGCTGATATATGTTCCATTATCGCTAAAATCACCAATTTTTACAAAGGACTTGTTATTATTTATATCACCAACATATAAGTCATAATACCCGACTAACATACTATAGGGATTTTGTGGATTTAATATGTAAGCGGTTTGCCAACCTTCAGTACCTTTGTCTCCTACAGATGAAGGAGTCAGAAATGTATTATATTTCCCTGTAGGACTATATCCTTTAGAAATCACACCGTTATAAATTGAATAGAAGTAAACCTTATTGTCTGTTGGTGTAATAATTCCTTCAAATCCATCACCGCCACCAATATAAGTCCATTCTCCATCTATCATCGCAGAAGAGCCATTATCTTGAGCACCCGCTACAATGTCACCGTTACTTTGATCATTACCGAAAGCATGGAATTGCATAATATTCATATTTCCACATAAGTCATGCCATGTAGTTCCATTGTCAGAGGTGTAAAATACTCCACCATCATTACAATCGTATAAAATACTACCATCTTTATTATATACTAAATCATGGTGATCAGCATGAGAATAATTATCAGAAGCTCCACCATACCAAACAGTTTTTTTATCCCATTTAGAACCATTATTAGCAGTTCTCCAGACTTCTATACCACCAACATACATTCTGTTATAATCTAATGGATTAACTGCAAAAGCTAAATCATATTCACCTTGACCAACATATAAATCAGAACCGGTACCTGAAGATCTACCCAACAAATTGACACCACCCTCAGAAACAGTATAAATATCATAGAAAGATTCCCCTTGATCATCAGAACATTGAATATCATACAATGTTTTAGCTGAACCATGAGATGTACCATCTACTGATATTGTCCAAAAAGACTCAGGATAGTTGTTTTCCGTTTCAATATCTAACCTAGAAACTGCAGGTTTTGATAGTACTTTGGTCCAAGTATCTCCTAAATCTGTAGATCGATAAAGTGAAGCGCCACCATTTTTAACAAAAGTAGAAGCTAGTATTATGTTAGGATTAGCAGGAGAATAAGCTATATCAAAGAATGAACCTTGTTCATTCATCTGCCAAGTATTACCACCATCGGTAGTTTTCATAATTCCGGCACTTGTAGAAGCTACAACAATATTTTCATTTCTTGGATCAACTATGATTTTACCCATGATACCTCGATCACCAAGAGAATCTGCAAGTGCAGTAATTTCCCAGTTATTTCCACTATCTGTTGATTTTAAAATACCAACTGAATAACAACTTCTATTTACATTTGGATAAGTTGCATGTGCATCACCAGTAGAAACATAGATTGTATTAGTATTTGTAGGTGCGATTTGAATATCAGTTACACCCATAGACAAATAGTTAGTAAAATCAAATGTTTTCCAAGTTTGTCCACCATCTAATGATTTCCATACGCCACCAGTTGCAGCTCCAACCCATATTTCTTGTTCATTATTTGGATTTAATCTCAAACAATTTACTCGTCCAATTCCTTTCCCTCTACTACTTGAAGTATTAGGAGAACCGATAGGACCTAAAGTGTTCCATTTATTTGATAGAAGGTAATCAGGCGTTTTAATCTTTTTTGCTTCTTTGAAGAGATCAACTAACATTTTTGCTTTTGGAAACTGACCATCTTCACCAATTCTCTGTTCCCAAAAATGTTGCCATCTTTTGAATTGTTTCCAACCCTTTCTTTGACTAACTGGAAGTCTTTCGTAATACGTGTTCATTTCTTTCACATATTCGTGAAAGCTCTGACCGTTGTCAGCATCCAATGCTTTAGAAGGAACGTAACTGTTTTGTGCAAACATCGTTGATGCACATAAAAAGATTGCGCCGGCAAGTAACTTTTTGAATTTCATAGCGTACTGTAATATATAAACAAAAACATTTCTTATGTGTTAGACACGCAAACTACAAAAAAAGTTACCTCATTTTATCGACTTAATATCTTTTAATTCCTTGAATTTCAAAGATTAATATATGTTGAAATATACATCTATGTTATAATTTAACCGTTTTTACTAAATATGAATTATTATTAGTAGTAAACACAAAATAGTAAACTCCTGAGGACAAATAAGAAAGATTGTAAGTTTCAAAAAGATATTGGTTCCCACTAAGCTGTTTGCGATTATTGACTTTCCTACCTAAGCAATCATATATTTCAAAATATAACGATTGATTAGTCTTTCTAATGATTTCTATATTTACAATATCTCTAAATTCTATAGGATAAACAACAATGTCAATCTCATCAGTATTTACAAGTTTATAATCAATGTCAATATAAACAGTATCGGAATAATTAAAACAACCGTACTCATTTACTATTTTAGCATAGAACATTCCAACGCTGTCAATCTCAATTTTACTCATATTTTCCGCAATTGATACACTATCTCGGAACCAAATATAGTTTTGGCTTTCATCCAAAGAGAGGTATTTATTATCTCTAATGAGATATTGCTTGTCCGGCTTAGGATATACTATGGCTTCTAAGGTATCACTATAAGAATAACACCCATCCTTGCTAATAGCTTTAACATATATCACATCTGAATAATCTGTATAGCCTGCTCTGCCTAAAACTCCATTACTCCATTCATACTCCAAAGAATCAGAGTCAAAATTATGAGAGTATACTAAATATTCTACAAATTTCCCTTCACACACTGGGTTATTACTTTGAAGCACAACAAATATATCAGGAGTTTCAAAAACCCATGCATCTATTTCCCTTGTTCTATATTGTTTACCTGTACTATCCTGTACCATGCAGTAATAATATCCACTTTTTTTGACAGTTATAGTATCTGATAGGGTGCCATCACTCCATGCAAATTGTTTATATGAGCCTTGGCATACCATTCTGACACTATCACCATCACAAAAGTCACGATCTCCAAGTATTTTAATATTAGGTGATTTTGGGTAATACTTTTCTACTTCATATAACCAGAGACCTCTACCATAAGTACCTGCTAGTAAGTTTCCTGTATGTTTGTTATAATCAAGATCAAAAATCATTACTTCAGGTAAAGCATTCCCAACTATTTCCCAACGTTGCTCTTCGTCATTTAAAACCATAACTCCTAAATCTGTGCCGATAAATAGTTGTCCGTCTACTAGTTCACCGCAGTTGCAAGAAATATTTGGAATATTATAGCTTATGTTTTGTAGTTTATCATCTTCCCATTTTAAGACTTTTAATGTATCGCGAAAACCGGAAAATATAAAATATGCTGACTTATTATCAATAGGTACTATCTCTATTGCATATTGCTTATCAATAAATATCGAATCCCATGTAGCCCCCTTGTCCTTTGATATATATATACCGTTAAATGTCGAAACAAAAAATGTACTATCAACTAATTTCAAAGACATTGCAACTTGTGTATGAATACCAAAATCAGAAATCTTTTCCCATTTAACTCCTTTATTTGTACTTTTCCATACATTTTCTGCTGCTCCATAGATAATGTTATCATCTTCGTTATCATAAACGATGCACGTCCTTCTCGGTCGCCATTCGTAATTACCTACAGCTTTTGCTTCTACGAAATCATCAGTATTAATATAATCATCGGTATGATATGAAAGACTACTTTGTATAGAAAGTATCAAGTTATTTGGGTCGCTCTCAGAGAATACGGCTTCCATTCCGTCTGCCCCAAAAAGTTGATACCAATACCCATCAATATTTCTCATAAATCCATTATCTTGAGTACCTATGACTACATCATTCCCATAAAACTTATTAGAGCTTACATCATATAGTTGCGTTATTTGCAAGCCTGATGAACTGTTTGTCCATATAGAATCTTGAAATGTTTTTCGTGAAATTCCGCCGTCATTTGCTACAAAAAGCTCTTTACTTATAGGATTGAATTTTATGTCATGATTATCGGCATGCATCCCTTCTTGATTCATTATCCAATAAGTAGAATCTCTATCATATTTCCACATATAGACACCTCCGGCATACTTATCTGTACTGTCTTCGTCAGAAACAAACAAACACAGATTGTAAAATCCTTGTCCATATACAAAGTCTAAAGAATCTTTTGGCGTATATAAGTTAACTATCTCTTTGGTAGGTATATACATTTTATCTAAAGCCAGCATCGATAAATCTGTATTATTTGCAGAAAGCATCCATAGAAAATCAGGATAAGCTTTACTTGTAGCAAGTGCTATTCTAAGACAATCACCATTGTATTCTCTCAATATCTGCCAAGTCAAACCATAATCTCTCGATTCCAATACTTTAGAATTTCCACCAAAATCAAAAGTCGTTGCATAAAATATTCCGTTATGTAATGGATGTTGTATTAAATCTTTAAATAATAGACTATCAGTCACATATTCCCATTTAACACCATCTTCTGTTCTCATCATGCCTTTGTTAGTAGCTGCTAACACTAGTTGATCGTTATGCCTTGATACTGCCAACTTATTGATTATAAGCTTATCATTGTGAAATACAGTATTACCTTGTTCTTTCCACGTAAGTCCACCATCAGTCGTTTTGAATATACCAACGGAATATCCAAAAGATGTAGTCCATCCATGTCCATCACCCGTAGCAACATAGATAGTATTACTATCCTGCTTTGAAAAACTTATATCTGAAATACCTACTGACATTTTGTCAAAAAACGGAACAATATTCCATGTTCTGCCAGTATCTATTGATTTCCATAATCCTCCGGTAGCAGCACCGGCATATGCAATTAAAGGATTAGAAGGAGCAAATTCTAAACAAGCTACCCTACCTATACCATGCATGTCCTTTTCTTCAATATCTTTCGTAAAAGGTCCGACATACTTCCATTTTTTATCATATTTCTCAGAAATCAATAGTGTATCTAAAATATCAGAAGTCCTGACAAAATTTAGTTGATCTCCCCCATCTTCAATTTGTCTTGTATAAAAAAAGTGTTTCCATCTTTCTAATTGCTTATAACCGGAATGTTTTCCTTTAAATTGACCTTCCCAAACTTTTTCAAATTGATTGATTCTAACTTTGGTTGAAGTTTGAGCCTGCATACTTCCCGTTATTAGGAAGCAAATGATGTAAAGAAATATATATATCATTATTGTTTGACTAGCCGTTGAGTGAATACTTGTGTTTTACTAATAAATTTTATAAAATAGATACCTGCAGCAAAGGATTGTAAATCATAGTTACCTTGATTAGGAATACTATCTATCATTTTACCTGCACTGTCATATATTTCAATTGTATGGATGCCTAATTCTAATGGTATTGAGAAATAAGCATAATCTACAATAGGATTCGGAGATATTTTTATTTTACTATCTTCATTTATTTCCCCAATGCCCACAGGTAAATAAAATACTTCCGATTGAACAGTACAGCTATTAGTATCTGTAAGTTCTACACGATAATTCCCTTTTTTCATTTTTTTGATAGCATAATCGGTACAATTTTCTAATATCGTATCATTGTAATACCATCTGTAATTATAGCCTTTTATAGTAAACAAAGAATCTTCAGTTTCCTCTATCACAATCTCCGAAGGTAAACCAGACTCCTTCACTATAATAGTATCGGAATAAGCTATGCAAAGTAGATCATTTATAGCTATATAGCTATATTCCCCAGGTAATGATACATCAATTTCCTGACCTGTCATACTATTTGACCAATATATCTCTGCATCTTCTATATCACTCTTTAATGTTATGCTAGTATTAGGACATAAAATACTATCTCCTACAATATGAGTATTATCGATTGTACACTCGGGTAGATCATAACTCCAAATTCCCATACCAAAACTAGCAGCTATTAACTTTTTATTGAAAATATCAATATCTAAATCTGTTACAATTAAACTAGGCATATTATCCCCCAAAGGACGCCATTCTTCGGTATAGAAATCTTTAACAAAGACACCTACATCAGTTGCGGCAAAAAGAAAGTTAGTTCGTCCTGTATAGAGAAGCAAATCATTTACAGGATAATTTGGTAGACCTTGTGATATGTTGGTATAGTTCCCATCTTGGTATTCTACTACTTTTAAAGTATCATTGAAACCTGAGAATGATACCCAAAATTTGTCAATATCGCTACTGTCTGATAATATCGAAGTTATAGCATAATTTGATTGGTTAATTACTGTGTTTAGTTCTTTGGTATCAACTTCAAAGCTATATAAGTTCGTATAGTTAGAAAAGTATATAATATTAGTATCTGCTTTTGATATCTCAATATTATTTATTGCATTTTCAGCAGAAATATCTGTAATTTTATCATAAGTCCAGCCTCCGTCTTGCGATTGCCATAAATTTTGATATCCAAGATATAAGGTATTAGAATTTAAAGTGTTGATACTAAAGGGAGTAACCCAATCGCACATCTCATTAGCTTCTTCAGGTGTAAAGATTACTTTGAAGAGTTTACCAAAATCTGTTGTTTTATTGAACACTCCATTATTAGACATTATATACCATGTACTAAAACTTTCTGGGTCTACCTCTGCAAAAGTTGCATCTCCACCAAGTATATGAAACCAATTAATCCATTTATCAGAATGGTAGGCACCGTTATCCTGAGAGCCTGCGATATACAAATCTTTGTAATTTTTAGCTACAAAGATTTTATAAACTTGTGATATATTTAACCCATTACTATAATCTTTCCAATTTTCACCCAGATCTCTTGAAGTATATATACCACCATCATTTGCAGAAAATAGTACGGTGTCTATAAATTGCAAATCGTGTTGGTCTGCATGCATATACGGCTTTTCATATAAGCCAATCCAATAATTTTTGATATCCCATGTATTACCTGCGTCGCTACTCATCCATACATGAATACCACCAACAAAAACAATATCAGGATTTGAAGGATGCACTGTTATAGCCAAGTCATAATGCCCTTGACCGCCAACTGAATTGCCTTCTACATCTCTTCCTAAAATG
The DNA here is from genome assembly GCA_041596515.1 of Chlorobiota bacterium. Classification (GTDB taxonomy): domain Bacteria; phylum Bacteroidota; class Ignavibacteria; order Kapaibacteriales; family UBA2268; genus JBFHIJ01. The sequence goes on along the minus strand of JBFHIJ010000002.1, from coordinate 101,410 downwards.
TTTGGTATATTTTCTCTTTCTATCCATGATTCTCCATAGTTTTCACTAATATAGAATCCTGCAGAACCATTATTATTTGCGTCTACTGTCATTAAATATAAGCGATCAGGTTTAGATTTGGATTGTGATATTCTCATTCGTGAAGCTTTGTCAAATGTCTTTTTTTCTTGCCAAGTATTACCATCGTCCGTTGATTTAATAAATTTTGAACCACCGTATTTGTTATAATCTATAGCATAATAGGTATCAGGATTTATTTCATCTTGAATTAAGTGTCTGGTATAATGATTATAAATTTTATTCCAGGATTTACAGGTATCTTTTGATTTGAATATCCCAAAGGAAGAAGCAATTAGTATCGTACTTGCATCATCGTTTGCAGTGATTGATGTAATTATTCCCTGCTTGTCTACTGAGAAGTCTATTGCGGATTTATGCCAGGTATTGCCTTTATTAAATGAATAATAAACACCACTGCTTACAGCACCTTGCATAAAATAGCCATTAGCATCGCCTGATGCAAGGAACAGCATATCAGAATTGCCTTTTGGTATTGCTATATCAGTAATCCCGGGATAAACTAAGTTTTTAATATCAACATAAGTCCAAATTGCGCCTCTGTTTTCTGATTTCCATAAACCACCTGAAGCTGAGCCAAGCCAAATATTATTTAAGTTTTTAGGGTCTTGTTTGATAACATTTATTCGTCCTAAACCTGAAGAAGGGTATGAAAGTTTATTATAAGGAACAATAAAAGGCCCAATAGGACTCCAAGACTCTCCATAAGTATTTAATACAGGAACGTTATTTTGTAGAGTATTTACTCTTTCTCCTATTAGCCGTGGCTTCCAAAATGATTGCCATCTTTTGAATTGCTTCCAACCTCTTCCCTTCTCATTTTTTAATACATCATATTTTCTTTGGTATTCTTCAGATGCATTTCTATATTCTAAAGGTAGATTTTGAGCAAAAGATTGAGTAAAGCTACTTAATATTGCTATTAAAAATATGTATAAATACTTCATAGATATCCTACTTACATAATATCTGGGTGAATAATGTAAATAGCTAATCCATAACTATTATTCTTTTTGTGAATAATCTTGACTGAGCTTTCACTACAAGTGTGTATGAACCTCGAGGAAAAGTATTTACATCTATATAAAAATAGTAAATATTTTCATTCCTGATAACTTCTATATCATATTTTTTACCAATTTCGTTTATTAAATAAATATCGAGTGGAAAATCAATTTTAGAACTAACCTCAAATAAACTTCTGCGGTTGATTGGATTTTTTCCTTTGATATTTACTATAGCATTGGATAATTCTAATTCTTCTAGATATGTATTTAATTTTTCAAAATTTATATATACCTGTTTATAACATTCTTTGCTACGATATTTACCTATGCAAAATTCTGCTGATATGTCGATAGAATCTATTGATAAGCGGAAATTTGCCATAGCTTGTAATTTGAGTTCAAAAAGCAGAGAATTATTTTGAATTTCAGGCTTAATGAGAGTTATTAATGAGCTACTATCATTACTTTTAAAGTATATCTCTTTGGCATAATACTCACTTCTGAGTGTCTCTTCAAATATTTTATAATTATCTCTATTTGATTTAATCGATATTTTTAACGTATCTATATATCTGGCATAGACATCACTGATATTGATATATGACTCAATTGTATAATCTTGCAATCGTTCGACATACAAAGTATCATAAGCGGTTATTTCGGCAGATAATATCAAATCTTCTACTGTCTCCCCAATAAGTAATACTTCTTCTTTAAACTCGAACGGAGACGAATAATAAATGATTAAAGTAGCAGTATCATCTTTAAATTGATTTGTATAAAATACATCAATACTTGCTGTATCATCTACTTGGATTGGAAATATCAGATCCTCAGAAATTATAAAAGCATCGTCAGAAATGTCAATTCCCTTGATAATTACTGATTTGTTAGTGTTGTTTTTGAGATATATTTGTTTAGTATATACCTCAAATGGTTTTGCCTCAAATATTATTTTCGCATTTTGTACAATACTAGGCTTATCTAAAGATAAATGTATCAAACTAAAATCAACTGTATTGCAACAACTACTTCCTACTTTTATAGTGTCAATCCCGCTTTGAGATTGCTTTAAATTTATTTCTATATCAACGAACATAGTATCATTAATTACACTTCTGGATTTTTCTTTATAAGAATATGGATATGTAATATTTATCAAATCATAAATATCTTTGTTGTTTGAGTATATAGGAAATGTCAGTAAATAGGTGTTATTAGTCCCCTTGTTTTCGATATATATCTCTCTCTCGAAATCTAACATTATTCTTTCGGTTCTAGTATTAAATTTCTTGACATAATTGCAAATTTCATCTGAGATTTCAAAATCTTGGGTCCCAGTTGTATTATATTTTATTTTAGCTTGTATTAGCGTATCAGTTTTACCTATTAATTTAAGTTGAGTAGAATGAAATATTACATTTTTTATTGAAGCTAAATCAAAATCTATCTCTACATTACTATTGTTTGTAAATCTCATAGTAGTTTGAGACCAATCCGAATCAATGCAGTAATATAAAGTATCATCTATAATATCTATAGAATAGTCTATATTCTCATAATTAATGAAGACTGGTATTGTAATATCAAACAGTAAAGAATCATTCCTAAAAGCAGATAATTCTATATCACTGTCTTGTTTTCCTATTATCTGACTCCCTGATATAGAAGAGACATTTAAATTCCCTGAAATAATATCATCAACATTGATAGAATCAGAATTGTTTTCGAAATACACCCTAAAAGCTTTTGCATTATTCGACTTAACGGTTAAATGAGCACCTCCGAGTGCTTGCGTGAAGTATTTCACAGATAAGGTATCGGGGATGCAATTATTTATCGTTCCAAAATTAAAATGTTTTTTATTAGTTACAACTTGAGGACTGTAATAATTATTATAGCCTTTGATAAGATAAGAAAGAGTATTTCCACATTCATCGTTATACAAGAGTTGGCCATAAGTAGTGTCTGAATTTGGATGGTCATTGTAATATTTTAATTCAAACTGAAGAACAGAATCCTTTTTAATAATAAATGGAAATACTTGCTTTATGGATAACTCAAAAGGATAGTCTATATAAAACGACTCTTTTTGTATTAATACGTCTTCGTTACTTCTGTTTGTAAACCAAAATAATATTCTTGAATTATTTGGTATAATGATATGTTTATCCGATGGATCCAGAGATATAAACTTTTCTCTGTTAGAAACCGAAGGAGACTCCCAGATTACATTTTGACTTTCATCATACACTATGCATGTATAGTTCCCTTTACTCTTTATATCTATTTGGGTATTAGTAGATATCAGATTTGAATTAAGAAACCATTGAACAGATAAATCATAACTTACTCCAATTAATTCCAATTTATAAGTATCTTTGGAACAGCTATAAATTGTAGTGTCTTGATCCAATATCGTATCGTCAAATTTCAGTTGAAGTTCAAGTTTTTTAATAGATATAGTATCACTTTTAGCTAAGAGTTTGTTTGACTCTGTATATACCTCTGCATGATAATCTCCGCTATCTTTCACCCAAAGACTATCTATCTGCAAACCATTGTCAAGCAAGATATTATTTCTAAACCACTTAGTCCAATGAGGTATGTTGTATTTAAAATGTATTAGAGCACTATCTTTATTACATAGATGTGACTTAGTGGGTTGTAATGCTATATTTGTTACATACGAAAATGGGGAAATTTCAATTATATTATCACCGGAATTATTATATGATGACCCTAACCCTGTAGTTGATTCAAAACTAGTATCAGAAATAAAAGCAAATGGTACAACTTTTATAAGATATACCTCATCATCCAAATTATTTTCTATTTTAATTTTACTATTATCGCTTCCTATTAGTTTAGCAGCAACAATCCATTTATTTATACTTTCACCTTTTTGATATGTAAATCCGCTTATAGGACCAACAAATCTCAGATTTTTAAGTTCTTCTTTTTTACCTAAAAGTACCAAATATCCATATCTATCATGATATACATCTTTATGTTTAAGCTTGTTCCAAATTATCTCAATGCTGTCAAGTCTTACAGATTTTTTTATATTAAGATAGTCAAACACAGGCTTCCTTAATGTGTGCCATAAATTAGCATTAGAGGAGATGCTATTCTTAATATTGTTTGCAGTTCCGATAGTTGGTACGCTGAAGATACAGCTATTAGCTGTATACTCAGAATTGTAATCAGAAATATATTGTCCCGGATATGAAGCTATTGAGCATTGCTGAGGAAGTTCCTTTTTTACTCGAAGTTTTGGTTGAGGTAAGGCATCATATAAATCAGAATCATTTGCCCCATGAGATGCTGAGTGTACATGATTCTTACCTTTATCAAGCACTTGAATTACTTCCCCATCTTTTTCAATATTAAACCTTTTTGTATTACTTGCATCAATCCTCAAATTTGTATCTAAAAAGTCAAAATACTTTGTATCTGTAGCACTAACCTTGATTAAGCCGTTAACTAAATCAGCATCATCTTGTTTAATATCGCCATCAAAATAAATAATAATACAAGTACCTGCCTTTAGATTATTCCAAAGATCCAAGTACTTAAATCTAATTCCTGCATTCCAATTATTCTCATAACTATCACGAATATAAAAGCCTCTTAAATCCAAATATTCTTTGACAACTAAAAGTTCTAAGCTGCCATGTTTGTTAAGATATTCAGATTGATATTCATTGATAACTAAGTCTTGAGATTGCAAGTTATTGGCTATAAATACAGTTATAATAAGAAGTAATAAATTGTATAAAATTCTCATACACACCTATTTAATTATGATATGCTATAATAAATAAATATTACATACTATGCAAATATAATTTAATCTATTCCAATAGTTTGCTTATATGTAGAGTTACTTTAAGCACTTTTATTGGCATAAGGAGAAAAGAATTAAACCCAAAAATATCATTTGAAAAGATAAATATTCTCTAACATCTTTGAATAGCAAGGGGTTGAAGTCACTTGTTCAACAAGCAATTACGTAATATTTTCTTACAGATAAGTAAGTATGTTCCTTGATTCTACGGTCATTTACAGCACTATGATGACATCTAATGACAAGTCCGGGTTTATTATATTATAAGGTTTGTATATGAATATGATAAAGATAATAAATCAATTACAATGGATAGGCAAGAATCAAGTTTAAGGTTATAAATGAGGTGGAAAGTCTAATTGATATTTCAATATATATAGACAGACAGATGATGTTTCTGCCTGTCTGATATAACAACATAAACTATTTAATATTCTTGGATTTCCTGTTCGCCTTTTAGTGCGTAATATACGCCTTCAGTAAGAGCTAACATTTCATCTTCACCAGGATAAACTTTAACAGGAGCAATAAATGATACTCTTTCTTCAATCCAAGAGCAGAATTCTTTTGCATAAGCTATACCACCTGTAATCAGAATAGCATTTACTTTGCCTTTCAGTACAGCACTGCACTGACCTATTTCTTTTGATACTTGATATGCCATTGCTTTGAATACATCAGAATATTCTTTTACACCTTCGTTATGTTTATCTTCTACTTCACGAGCATCATTTGTCCCAAGATAAGCTACAAAACCGCCTTTCCCTGTGATAAGTTTTTTAACTTCATGAAGTTGGTATTTACCAGAGAAGCATAATTTTGCTAATTGGCCGGATGGAACTCCTCCAGATCTTTCTGGCGAAAATGGGCCATCCCCATCTAAGCCATTATTAACATCGATTACTTTGCCTTTTTCATGAGCACCAACTGTTATTCCACCACCAAGATGAACTACAATCAGATTTAAATCTTCATATTTATTATTATTTTCTCTTGCGTATCTTCTTGCAACAGCTTTTTGGTTTAGAGCATGGAAGATACTAATTCTAGGTAATTCCGGATGACCTGAATATCTTGCGATATCATTTAACTCGTCAACAACTACTGGGTCGACTATAAAAGCATCCACTTTTTTATCAGATATACTTTCTATTTCATTAGCTATTTGACGTGCAAGTATTCCCCCCAAGTTAGACGCATGTTCACCTAGTACACCTGTTTTTAAGTCAGTAAGCATAGAATCATTGACTTTATAAACACCGCCGGGAATTGGTTTTAACAAACCACCTCTACCCACTACATAGTCTATATCAGATAATTTGTAGCCTTCTTCTTTTAAAGACGTAAGAATAATTTTCTTTCTAAACTCGTATTGTTCAAAAATAGATGAATACGCAGACAACTCTTCTACACCATGTCTCAATGTTTTTGTAAATACTTCTGTAGTATCTTCATACAAAGCAATTTTTGTAGAAGTTGAGCCGGGATTTATAGAAAATATTTTCATTTTAAGAATACTCCAAATATTAATATGATGCAGCTAATGCAATAGACATAAGTTTACTTCTGTCTGAGTCAGCACGTGAAGTAAGCACAATCGGTGCTGCTGCTCCTAGAATTACAGCTGCGACAGACGCACCAGCCATATAAGTGAAAGCTTTATATAAAACATTACCAACATCAATATTATGAGCAAAAAGAAGATCAGCATCCCCGGCTACATCACTTACAATGCCTTTATGATCAGAAGCTTCTTTTGAAACAGCATTGTCAAAAGCCAAAGGACCATCAATGATACAACCTTTAATTTGACCTCTTCTATTCATCTGTGTCAATGCAGCAGCATCTAAAGTAGCTTGCATTTTAGGATTTACAACCTCTACTGCACCAAGGCAAGCAATTTTAGGAGATTGTACACCTAACCTATGATACATATCAACTGCATTATTGATAATACCAACCTTTTCTGTCAAAGTAGGTTCTATATTTTGTGCAGCATCAGTCAGTCCAATAACTTTATGATAATTCGGGGCTTCAAAAAAGCCTATATGGCTTAGTAGTGCTCCGGTTCTTAAACCTTCTTCTTTATTTAAAATCGCTCTTAGAAAGTCAGCAGTAGATATTAGCCCTTTCATTAAAATTTGAGCTTTACCATCTTTGACTAATTTAACAGCTATTTTTGCAGTATTTCTGACATTATCTTCGTTAATAATTTCAACTCCTGTCAAGTCAAATCCCACTTTGTCAGCAATAGCTCTGATATCTGATTCTTTGCCAACTAAGATAGGATCAACAATCCCCTGCTTTTTTGCTTCTGCAACTGCTAAAAGTACAGGTTCATCTGCAGCGGCAGTAACAGCAATTTTCTTTTTGGGCTTTGAGGCCGCTATTTCAATAAACGAATTTAGAGATTTTAATTCCATTTTTTATAGGTCATTAAATGAATAATATAATTTTATGTATCACACAAATATAGTAAAAACTCTCTAACTCAAACAATTAAAGGTCAGTATTAATACAAAAAAAGCGGGAAATCATATCGAAGCCCCGCTTTTTTATTATGCGATTTTTAAGCCATCAAAGAGCAAATAGCTGCGACATTTACCATGTCATCAGTGCTACATCCTCTTGAAAGATCACAATATGGTTTTTTCAAACCTTGAACTACCGGACCCACAGCTTCAGCACCAGCCAAGCGTTGAGTTAGTTTGTATCCTATATTGCCTGCATTCAAGTCAGGAAATATAAGGACATTCGCTTGACCTGCAACTTCTGAGCCTGGAAATTTTTTAGCACCAATAGCTGGCACTAAAGCAGCATCTAATTGCATTTCACCATCAGCCGGGATATGCGGTGCCTTTTCTTTAACTAATTTTGTAGCTTCCTGTACTTTTTCTACTAATTCGTGTTCAGCACTTCCATTAGTTGAGAAAGAAAGCATTGCAACTTTTGGAGATTCACCTGTAATAGCCTGGAAATTAGTTGCAGAACTAATCGCTATGTCAGCTAACTGTTTGTAGTCAGGGTTTGGATTCACAGCACAATCGCCGAAACAGTACATTTTATCAGGGAATGTCATGATAAAGAAGCTACTTACTACAGAGATACCTTTTGCTACACCAACTGTGTGAATTGCAGAACGCATTACGTCACCTGTAGATGACACATTGCCGGCAACACATACATCTATTTTACCTGTTTCTAACAATAAACCACCAAAATAAAGTGGATCTTTTACTGTTTCTGTAGCTTGTTCTATTGTCATTCCTTTTTTCTTTCTCTTTTCAAATAATATTTCTGCAAATTCAGGGATTAAATCAGAATTTACAGGATTCATTATTTCTATACCTTCAAGAGAAAGGTTATTATTTTTAGCCATTGAGGATATTTCTTCTTCATTACCTAATAGCATAGGTTTTGCAATTTTTTCCTGAAGTAAAAAGACAGAAGCTTCTATAGAGCGTAAGTCATTACCATCAGGAAATGCTACTTTTGCATTTTTAGCTTTCGCTTTATTGCGAACATCATTTATAAATGGATTTGTTGCCATTTTTGTTCTCTCCATAGAATAATTAGTGTAATGGTGCACCTAAAACTACACGGCAAGTATCTCTTGCTAAAACTAATTCTTCATTGGTAGGGATAACGTAAACTTCAATAGCACTATCTTTAGCACTTATTTTCATTTCCTTACCACCAACAGCCTGTTTGTTCAATTTTGGATCTATTTTGATACCCATGTTTTGCAAGTCCGCACAAATAGCTTCTCTCATTTCTGGAGCATTTTCGCCTATGCCTGCAGAGAAACATATAGCATCACAGCCGTTTAATTCAACTAAGTAAGCTCCAATATACTTCTTAACTCTATGTGCAAACATATCCAATGCCAACTTTGCTCTTCTATCATTATGTTCAGCTACTTCAATTTCCAAATCACGCATGTCATTAGATAAACCTGAAATACCTAAAACACCTGAGCGTTTGTTAAGTATAGAAATAACTTCTTCTAAAGAAATACCTTCTTTATGTGCGATGAAATCTATGATACCGGGATCCACATCACCTGAGCGAGTACCCATGATCAAACCTTCTAATGGAGTAAAGCCCATAGAAGTATCATACGATTTACCATTTTTAATACAACACAAAGAAGAACCATTACCTAAGTGACATGTAATAATATTTGTATTTTCTCTGGTTTTGCCTGATATTTTTCTATATCCATAAGCAATATATCTATGAGAAGTGCCATGAAATCCATATTTTCTTATGCCATATCTTCTATAAAGCTGGTAAGGAATACCATATAGATAGTTTATTTCCGGCATTGTTGAGTGGAATGCAGTATCAAAAACAGCTACTTGAGGGATATTCATTCCAAATACTTCTCTTGCGGCATTGATACCTTTGATATTAGGCGGGTTGTGTAATGGAGCTAAATCTATACAATCTTCGATAGCTCTGATTACATCATCAGTTACAGCTACTGAACCATTGAATTTTTCACCGCCATGCACTGTTCTATGACCGATTGCATGAATATCTTCCAAGCCATTAATACCGGGGATACTTGTTTCAGGATCTGTAATCCATTGAGTCACATAAAATATTGCAGCTTTGTGATCTCTTAAAGCTACAGCATTTTTAATTTTTTTATTACCAACTTTAAAAGTTACTACAGATTGACTTCCAATTCTTTCTACCAAACCTTTTGCAAGTGTTTTGTCTTCGCTTTTATCGATTTTTTCTAAATCAGTTTCAATAATTTGAAACTTCAATGAAGAACTACCGGTATTTAAAACAAGTATATTCATTGAGTTAGCCCATTTAATTATTTAAAAAATTGTGATGTTTTAATTCTGAGTGTGATATTCTTTTATTATTTTGAATGTTTACAAATATACTGAGAAATCGTATATTTTACTAATATGCTTATATAATTCTTAATATCTTTAATTATTCTTCACGTATTTGATTACACCCTCTCCTAACCAGTTTGCTATTGCCTGTCTGTTGTTTTTTTCTACTAAGCGTACTTGGTCTTTAGGATTTTGAATGTTACCTAATTCTATGTAAACCGCTGTGGGTTTAGTATATTTAAGCATATATAGATTTCTTGTTGATACAGAGCCATCATAACCTCTGCCCGGTTGTGCAATTCTATACTTATCTTCGATTGTTTCAAGCAATGTAGAAGCAAACTTTTCACCTTCAGGACTGTTGGGATTATGATAGAAAAACACATCGATTCTTTTTTCAGTTATTCTTGAATCAACATGCAAAACTAACATATATTGATTTTGGAAACCATTTGCATAATTTTGATCGTATAACCTGTTTACGATTTCTGCTCTTTTTCTAAGTCTGAAGATTTGATCATGAGAAATAGTATCGTTACCATAATAGTATTCGTCATTGCTATTGTTAAGATATTTTATTTCTCGAATCCCATCATTTTTATCTTGCACTATCAAATAAACTTTAGCGGAATTCAGCATCAGCTCCCGTGCGAGTCTGAGTGTAATGTCATAGGCGTATTCGTCTTCATGCAACTCATTACCGTTAGCATTGCCAATAGCACCCGGATCAGGGCCACCATGACCGGAAACAAGATAAAATATTTTTCCTGATAGAGAATTGCTTATTGGTTCGATTGACTCAAAATCCTTACCAAACAATGGCTCTTTAATCTGCACATCCATCTCATTAGTCTGTACGTTGAAATCAGGAACCCATAAAATTAGACTATTTCTGTAATCCCCGGGTTTTATTCCTAAATTATATAGCAATAAATTCCATTCTTGTATTGATTTTGCATAGCCATAATCAGTATTGCCAATAGTAGAACGAATACTTTTGCCGTTGTATTTGTACACACTAATTGGCATCTTATACAACTGATTTAAATAGAGAACTTTTTTTTGTCTATTTATTTGATCTTTGTTCAAATCTAAAAATTTTGATTCTATCTCGGTAGAATATGGAATTGAATACCTTTCTAAAAAAGTTCTTATACCATCGCCGGGTTTTGGAGCTACTTCCAATGATTCTTGACCAAATAAGAAGACATTTGTAACTAAAAGGAGTATTATATATCTCATAATGCTTTTGATTGTTATCCGAATACGTAAATATAAAAAATATATAGGTATTTAATATCTTTGTTGAAAAATATTTAGCTTTTCTTTTGTAAGTCTCTTACAGAGACTTTATCTTTGTAAATTGCAAACTTAAAGAATAACTATGAATATCTTAAAAAAAGTAGAAGATTATTTACAGTACGAATCTGAAGTATTTGGAGATACTCTTAATCTACCAAAGATTGAAACTGTTGCTAATGACTCTATCGCTCCGGAAGAAACTCTACACGTTATTTTACGTAAAGAGCAGATAGAAGACTCACAAATTACAACTTCTACTCAAGAAGTAAATATGAAAATTTCTAAAAATATTATTCCTTTAGAATCAGATGCACCAGCAACTATGTTAAGTTCCGTAGCATCTAACTGGAGAGAGTCCGATAGCCTTGATATTTTATACTCTAAAATATCTGATTGCATGGAATGCGAACTTGGAAAAAATAGAAACAAATTTGTTTTTGGAGATGGAAATCACCATGCGGATATAATGGTGATTGGTGAAGCTCCCGGAGCAGATGAGGATGAACAAGGTCTTCCTTTTATAGGAAGAGCAGGCAAATTGCTTACCAAAATGCTGGAAGCAATTTTCTTTAAAAGAGAAGATATATATATTGCAAACATTTGCAAATGCAGGCCTCCGGGCAATCGTAGACCAACTACTACTGAAGTAGATACCTGTGAGCCTTATTTAAAAAAACAGATTGAACTTATAAAACCTGTTTTTATTCTATCTTTAGGTCTTACTTCTGTAGACACTCTTCTTAAGAAAAAACACAAAATGGCTGACATTAGAGGAAACATCATGGATTATCATGGTAGTAAAATGCTGGTTACTTATCATCCTGCGGCATTACTTAGAAATCCACAATGGAAAAAAGACGCTTGGGAAGATTTGAAAAAACTAAGAATATTATATGACAACTACTTATTAACCGAAAAAAAATAGAGATAATTATGAAAATTGCAGTTTTGTTTGGTGGACTTTCTACAGAAAGAGCTGTATCGCTCACAGGTGGTAAAGCAATAATTGATGCACTTAGAGAAAAAGGTCACGACGTAAAAGGTATAGACCCAATTTATGGTTGCGATTTGGACAAAGGAGAATTACAACTGCAAGACACTTCCCTTGCCCCTGATTCACAGGCTTTAGTGAATATCTCTGAACGCAAATATGTTGAATGTATTTCAGATGATTATTTTCAAAGTATTGATATTTGTTTTAACCTTCTTCATGGCTATCTGGGAGAGGACGGAAAGGTACAGGCTATTTTAGAATTGAACAAGATACCTTATACCGGTAGTGACTCTTTGTCTAGCGGAATGGCTATGGATAAAACATTATCCAAACAAATAATGTCTGCCAATAACGTGCTTGTTCCGGAAGGTCTAGTACTTGCTCCTCAGCATGCTGATGATCATGATTTGCTAAAACAAATTAAAAATCACTATGGGAAAAAATTAGTTATAAAACCAAACGACCAAGGTTCTACAATAGGTATTACTTTTATAAATGATGGAAACATTGAAGATATTAGTAATGGCATCAGAAATGCTGCGAAATATTCTAATATTATCATTTTAGAAAAATTTATAGAAGGTCGAGAGCTTACGGTAGGTATAGTTGGTAATCAAGTATTGCCTGTCATTGAAATAAAACCTGATGGTGGCTATTATGACTACGAGCATAAATATACAAAGGGTAAAAGCAATTATGTTTGTCCTGCTGAAATACCACAGGATATTGCCGAATTTACTCAAAACATGGCAGAAGCAGCATATACTTCACTAAAATGTTCAGGTTTTGGCAGAGTAGACTTTCGTCTAAATACTGATGGTCAACCGATTGCATTAGAAGTGAATACAGTACCAGGCTTTACTTCTACAAGTTTAGTCCCTATGGCTGCTCAAGCTTTAGGAATTAGCTTTGCTGATTTGTGCGAACAAATTTGTAACTTAGGTATTAATAAGTGGAAAAAATAAAAATGAAAAATATACAACTTACAGGTATAGGAAGTGCCTTAGTAGACTTCCAATTTCAAGTAAAAGATTCTAAATTAGAAGATATGAATCTTAATAAAAGTGAAATGTCGTTAGCGGACTCAGATACTCAATCAAAACTCTTATCAACATTTGAAAATGAAAAAGCTAACAAGTGTAGTGGTGGCTCGGCGGCTAATACCATTATAGCCTTTTCTCAGATGGGTGGCAAAGCTGGCTACATTACGAGATTAGGAGATGATATGCTCGGTAATTTTTATGCGTCTGAGTTTACAGATTTAAGAATCAAACTATCAGCAAAGCGCGATGAAAATAACCCGACAGGCACTTGCTTAGTGTTTATTACCCCTGACTCTGAAAGAACTATGCAAACATGTTTGGCAGCATCTGCACATTTTTCACCTGAAGAAGTAGATAAATCCCTAATAGCAGATTCGGAATGGATTTATATAGAAGGATATGCTCTGACTCAAGAAAACAGTTATAAAGCAGTATTAGAATCTATAAAACATGCCAAAGCCAATGGTACTAAAGTAGCAATTACTTTTTCTGACGTCTTTATTACTGACATTTTTTATAAGCAACTAACTGAATGCGTAAAACAAGCAGACTTGATTTTCTGCAATGAAAACGAAGCTCTCAATTTTACAAAAACTGAAACAATAGAAGATGCTATAAAAAGTCTTTCTGGCACTGTTAAATCATTTGTTATTACTTTAGGTTCTAACGGAGCAGTAGCTTGCGTAGAAGGTAATGAGTATAAAATTCCATCTTACCCTGCAAATCTTCAAGATACGACAGGAGCTGGGGATATGTTTGCAGCAGGTTTTTTATATGGTATAATCGTTCAAAAAGATATTACATTTGCAGGTCATTTAGCATCTGCCACAGCTGCTGAAATTGTTAGTCAGCTTGGAGCAAGGTATAATGACAATCTTAGAGATATTGTTAAAAGATTAATGGATTAAGTATAAAATGAAATTATACGTAATATTGCTTTCTTTCATTCTTTCTGCGTCTGCTTTCTCACAAAGTGGAATGCAATTTGCCGAATTTGCCCATAAAATTGAGCCATATTTCGACGAAGCCTTCATCAAAGATATTGAGATTCAATTACCCCAAGGAGATAAATATGCTATTTGGGGTTGGGATGTTGGTGATTTTACTGGTGATGGTTATAACGATGTAGCCTTTGTAATTAAATTAGCATCGGAAAGAAATAAAAAAGTGCAGGCCTACCTTTTTGCCGACATAGAAGGCTATATGGTGAAAGTGGGAGAATTTCCGTATGATTTCTTTGAAATACCTTTAGAAATTGGCGTAGTAATCAAAGATAATGCTTGCCTTATAACTAAAAAAAATAAGCAATTTGATTGGCTAATAAGGGGGTACAGATTTGAAAACGGAAGTCTGGTGCTTTTAGACGAGTTTCGTACTTTTCCGAAAGGAAAATTTACAATGGAGCTTTACAACAACTACATATCACTTGAAAATTACGTCAAATTTATTAATAGATCCACCTCCCAAGAATCCTTTTATGCTGATTTCCTGACTATACCTTCTTATCCAAGAGGCAAACAGATATACAAAGGTTATAATGACATAGCGTTTTCAAATAGAATTGATTATGTCCACAAGGGTGCTTATAACTGGGATGGAGCTGATGACTGTTCTTTTGAAGTTAAATCAGCTTATGATGATAACTACTTATATTTTACTATTGATGTTTTTGATGATGAAATTGTTACTAAAAAATGTGACAGTTGCGAGTGCGATTTACTCGAAGTGTGGTTTTACGCTGATAAACTTATTGATGAACAAAATAAATTTGAGACAGATGACCCTGATACTCTTAACACTGCCTCTATAAAAAGCGAAGGCTTATTTTGTTTTAAAATTTATCCCGGAAACTTTGAAGATATTAAAAGTTATATCAAACTCAGCACAACTGATGAGTTGGCAAAGTATCAGAATATAGCGGTTAAAGACATCAAGTCAGTTGCTTCTTTACTTCCTGGCGGTTATTCAATCAAGGTAAAAATACCTTTTATTGTATTAGGCTACCAAACTCCACCTATTTCTGAAAATGGCTCTGCATGTATGAACGTATCTATTGTAGTGCATGATTTGGACAATGAATTTAGACCGGATGTAAAAACAGAAATTGCAACTTCTGCATTTACGCCATTTAATCCATTTACTTATGGCTGTCTGAAACTTATTCCAAATGATACCTGGTATGGCAACAGTAATAATATTTACAAAGAAGATGTTCTTAAATATTTAAACGAATATGGTTTCTAAAGATATAATCTTTCTAATTATAAGCAGTTAGCTAAGAGTTTAAATACTTAACTAACTGCTTTTTTTGTTATTATAATTTAGATAACTATAGTTTTTAGGATTTTTGAAAAATAAAAGCACTTTTTTATATATTATTTAAGCTTTATAATCGTTGAATTTAAGGTATGAATACTAAAAATAAAAAAACCGATAACAGTTGGGTCGAATACTCTACTTTAGGATTTCAAATAGCCATATATATGGTATTAGGTCTTTGGGCTGGTAGCGCAATAGACAGTCAAGAAACTGAACCTTTATGGACTATAGTGTTTTTACTATTAGGCATATTTTTAGGAATGTATAATTTTTTTCGGATAGTGTTGAAAAATAATGATAGAAGAAAATAAATATATTGTTATATTAGCTAATACTAAAGCATTAATCTATATGGTATATAAATGTCTGCTGTGATTGCAATAAGTATTGCATTGATAAACACCTTAGTGTCCTTATTGATTATTAACAAATACATTAATAGTGATACAAAGATTTTCAACAAAACGGTGTTTACTTCATTAATTGCTAGGTTTTTTATAGTATTGATTGTTTTTGGTCTTATATATTCCTATATAGCAATAGACAGGTTTTTATTCCCATTATTTTTTTTAATAAGTCAATTTATATGCATAATCATCGAAATATTATACATCAATATCCGTTTTAAGCAAAGATTTAACAACTAACATATTTGGATTATTCATGGCGGAATCAGTTACTACACAACACATTGAAGCCAACGAGAATGGACATACTGATAATACTCTGGCTCACACTGAACAAAAGCAGGACGTGTTTTCGCAGTTATTGAATGAAAACATAGGCGACCACCATAGTCTTAGCTTTTTTGGTTACGGTCATTTAGATTTGCCAAAGATTTTTATTGATAATGGTTTCCATTTTTACTGGAATGGTCATCATATGGAAGAGGCAGGTCTTTTCACTGAGCAGCATCATAGTTATGTTAGAGCTTCAGACCACGAAGCCCCTGCTCTAGATTTGTCAATAACATCTTTTGTGTTTTTTGAATTTTTGGCTGCTATTTTGCTTTTTGTTGTATTCAAGTTTGTTTCAGGAAAATATAAGAAGAATCCTGACAGAGCACCTTCAGGTTTTCAGAACCTAATAGAGGTTGTTTTTACTTATGTACGTGATGAAATAGTTAGACCTAATCTGCCTACAAAGAAGCTTACAAATAAATTGCTACCATATTTTATTTCTTTGTTCTTCTTTATTTTGGCATTAAATCTTTTTGGCTTAATACCTGGCGGCCACTCAGCTACTAGTAATATCGCTGTAACCGCTGGACTTGCAATTATTGCATTTTTCGTTATACAGATAACTGCCATAAAAGAATCTGGAGTTGGAGCTTGGTTCCATCACTTATTGGGTGGTGCTCCGTGGTGGCTCTTCCCTATTATGGTACCTATTGAAATAATATCTATGTTTGTAAAACCGTTTGCATTAACAGTTCGTCTTTTTGCAAACATGACAGCAGGTCACGTAGTGATACTTTCTCTTATAGGTCTTATATTTTTCTTTAAAACTATTTTCGTATCTCCGGTGTCAGTAGGTTTTGCTCTCTTTATTTATACTTTAGAGCTTTTAGTTGCTTTTATTCAAGCTTATGTTTTTACAATACTGACAGCAGTATTTGTAGGCTTAGCAGTTGGAGACCATGCACACGAACATGCAGAATCTCATTAATTTAGAAAATCACTTAATTATATTTTGTTTCTTATTTATAAACGAGGATCATTAAATGGATGCTTCATCTTTAGCTTATCTCGCAGCAGGCTTAGGAGCCGGCTTTACAGTTTTTGGTGCAGGCTTAGGTATTGGTAAATTAGCGGCTGCTGCTTTAGAAGCAAGTGGACGTCAACCTGAAGCTGCCGGCGATTTCAGAACTACTATGATTATCGCTGCTGCACTTATCGAGGGTGTTGCACTTTTTGCTGCCGTGATTTGTTTCGTATTGACTACAAAATAATTTAATAGCGGCTATTTTTATTTGAGTAGCCGCTATTGATTTTGTCCTCGTTCTTTCAAGACAAACAAAGAAATGTAAAATAATCAAATAAATAGGTCTGATATGGAAAATCTAGTTTCGGTAAACCCCGGATTGATGATTTGGACGATTGTGATATTTACAATTTTCTTTCTATTAATCGCAAAATTTGGTGCTAAACCAATAGCAAATGCTTTAAATCAGAGAGAAAAAAATATCAACGATGCTATTGATAATGCAAATAATGCAAATATAGTAGCACAGGAAAATCTGAAGAAAACGCAAGATAAACTTGATGATGCACAGAGAGAAATGGCTGAAATAATTGCTACAGCAAGAGCTCAAGGCGAAAAACAGCTAAAAAAAGCCAGCGAAGAAGCTGACTTGCTTAAACATCAAAAATTGCAAGATGCTACAAAAGAAATAGAAAGAAAGAAAGAAGAAGCTATCGCTGAACTTAGAAGAGAAATAGCAGGATTGGTAGTAGATGCTACAGAAAAGATTTTAGAAGAAAAAATCGATGCTGCTAAAGATCAGAAAATGATTGAATCTTATATACAAAAACTTCCTAAGAACTAAGGTGCGGATTGTCTTATGACAGAGCAAAAAGTTTCATACAGATATGCAAAAGCGATAATTGATGCTGCTAAAAATGACAATCTTATAGAAGAAATAAGAAACAATTTTGAGGCACTTATTAGTATGATTAATCAATCTAAGGATTTAAAAAATCTTATTATGAGTCCTCTAGTGCAGGTAAACAAAAAGAAAATGATTTTTGAGGAATTATTGAAAGGGAAGACTTCTACCCTATTCCTTAATTTCCTTCTTCTAATAACTGAAAAAAGAAGAGAAAATCTGATTTTTGTGATTAATGACGAGTTCCATAAAATTTATAATGCTTCGCATAATATTTTACCGATTACTATCACTACTGCAAACGCATTAGAATCAAACTTGTCAAATATAATTATCACTAAATTAAATGCATGGACCGGGAAAAATGTTGTCCCTACTTATGTTGTAGATAAGTCTATCAAGGGTGGCATTAAAGTCAAGATTGAAGATTGGGTGTATGACGCATCTTTAAAAACTAAACTTCAATCTTTATATAGCAAATTGGCAAATGCCTAAAAAAATGATATTAATAGTTTATAAGTTATAAAGGTAGTTACTATGACTGATGTTAGACCGGAAGAAATATCTGCAATTTTACGCAAGCAGTTATCCGGATTTGATAACGAAGCTGACATCTACGAAGTTGGTACGGTTTTACAGGTTGGTGACGGGATAGCTCGTATATACGGCCTGAACGAAGTAATGGCTTCTGAATTGGTCGAATTCGAAAACGGCGTTGTCGGCATGGTGTTAAACCTGGAAGAAGACAACGTTGGTATTATGCTATTCGGAGAAGATCGCCTCGTAAAAGAAGGTGATATTTGCAAAAGAACAAAACGTATTGCTTCTGTACCTGTTGGTAATGAGTTATTAGGTCGTGTTGTTAATCCCTTAGGAATTCCTATCGACGGGAAAGGTGCTTTAGGCATACCCGAAGATAAGTATTACGCTATTGAACGTAAAGCTCCGGGTGTAATTAAAAGGCAACCGGTTACTGAACCTGTGCAAACTGGTATCAAAGCTATTGACGCATTGATACCTATCGGTAGAGGTCAGCGTGAGCTTATAATTGGTGACCGCCAAACCGGTAAAACTGCAGTAGCGATAGATGCCATTATCAATCAAAAATCTACTCATACTGAAGAAGCAAAAGCTTTAGGTATTGAGCCTGTGTATTGTGTTTATGTAGCAGTTGGCCAAAAAGGCTCTACAGTAGCTAACGTAGTAGCTACTTTAGAAGAGCACGGCGCAATGGATTATACTATAGTTGTAGCCGCAAATGCCTCTGACCCTGCACCGCTTCAGTATATCGGTCCTTACGCCGGTTGCTCAATGGGTGAATTTTTCAGAGACAATGGCAAGCATGCTTTAGTCATCTATGACGATTTGTCTAAACAAGCGGCAGCATACCGCCAAGTGTCCTTGCTACTAAGACGTCCACCGGGACGTGAAGCTTACCCGGGCGATATCTTTTATTTGCACTCTAGATTACTCGAACGTGCAGCAAAATTATCAGATGAAGAAGGTGCGGGATCTTTAACTGCTTTGCCTGTTATTGAAACTCAGGCTGGTGACGTTTCTGCTTATATACCTACTAACGTAATTTCTATTACGGATGGTCAGATTTATCTTGAGCCTAACTTGTTTAACGCAGGGATTAGACCTGCATTGAATATTGGTATATCCGTATCTCGTGTGGGTGGTTCTGCACAAATTAAAGCAATGAAAAAAGTTGCTGGTCCTTTGAAGTTAGAACTTGCCATGTTTAGAGAGCTTGCTGCTTTTTCTAAATTTGGTTCTGACTTAGATAAATCTACTCAGCAACAGCTTACTCGTGGAGCTATTTTGACTGAAATATTAAAACAGGGACAATATCAACCGATTTCTGTAGAAAAGCAAATTGCCTTGATTTATACAGCAACAAGTGGTAAATTAGACGACATAAAAGTTGAGAATTTGAAGAGATTTGAAAAAGAGTACTTTGAGTATTTAGAAAACCAACATAAAGATATTTTAGATACTATAATCAAAGAAAAAGTCATAAATGATGATCTTAAAGATAAACTCTACAAGGCTATTGACGCTTTTGTTAATAATTTTAAAAAGACTGTATAAATTATGATAGTATTAACCGGAGGCGCCGGTTTTATCGGCTCATGCTTTCTAAAAAAATTGAACGACAAGGGTATCTCTGATATCCTTGTTGTTGATAGATTAAGTGATTCTACTAAATGGAAAAATCTGATTGGGAAAGAGTTTGATGACTATACCCATAAAGTTACTTTTCGTGATAACTTACACAAAGGCTTTTATAATAATAAAATAGAAGCAATAATTCACTTTGGTGCTTGCTCTGCTACTACAGAGCCTGACGTTGATTATCTTTTTGATAATAATTTATCTTATACAAAAGAGCTTGCCTTATATGCAGTTGAACGGAATTTACCTTTTATCTATGCAAGTAGTGCCGCCACTTATGGCGATGGTGCTTTAGGTTATTCAGATCAAATATTTGACGACTTAAAACCACTAAATGCTTATGGAATGAGTAAACATCTTTTTGATTTGTGGGCAATTAGAAAAGGTATTATTGATAAAATTATCGGTATAAAATTCTTTAATGTTTTTGGACCTAATGAATACCATAAAGAAGGAATGACTTCTATGGTGTACAAATCTTTCCATCAAGTTAGAGACACTGCTAAGGTAAAACTTTTCAGGTCGTATAAAGAAAATTATAAAGATGGTGAACAACAACGTGACTTTGTATACATTAAAGATGCAATAGAAGTGCTTTGGAATATGTTTGAAAAGTATACAAACAAAGGTATTTTTAATCTTGGAACAGGCAAAGCTCGATCATGGAATGATTTAGCAGAATCTGTGTTTAAGGCTATGAAAAAAGATATTCATATTGAATATGTCAATATGCCGGACAACTTAATCAATCAATATCAATACTTTACGGAAGCTGATACAAATAAACTAATGACTTCCGACTATGCACATAATTTTTTGACATTAGAAGAGAGTATAGATGACTATGTAAATAATCATCTTGACTTAGAATTTCCATACTTCTAATAATATCATAAGGACTGCCGAATGGCTACACTAAGAGATATAAAAAGAAGAATAACAGGTGTGAAAAGCACCTCTAAAATAACTTCTGCGATGAAGATGGTTTCTGCTGCGAAACTAAAAAAAGCTCAAAGAGCTATCGAATCTGCAAGACCCTACTTCTTGCAACTTGAAGACATGATGACTAATGTAATTTCTGGTATATCTGATGACTACAATCATCATTTGATACAACATAGAGATGAAGTAAAACATATTACTGCTATCGTAATCTCTTCTGACAGAGGTCTTTGTGGTAGTTTTAACTCTTCACTTTATCGATATGCCGAAAATCAGTTCAAAGAAATGACTTCGACAGAGCACCCCGGTGCTGATGTAGATATTATTGCAGTTAGTAAAAAAAGTAAATCATATTTTGCTAAGTCAAAGTTAAATATGATAGCTTCATATACTGATGTTTTTGCTGAGTTAGATTTTACAATAGTAAAAGACATTTTGACTACCACTATAGATAAATATATTACAGGTAAAACTGACAAAGTAGTAGTGATATACAATGAATTTGTAAGTGTAGTAAAACAAAATGCTACTACAAAGACAATTCTTCCTTTGCAAATTAAAGAAAAAGAAGAAACTGTAGCAAATGTAGAGTACATATTTGAGCCAAATAAAGAAAACCTCTTAGATGAGCTTATTCCTAAGCTTATTGATTTACAGTTATGGCGCTCTTTATTAGAATCTAATGCTTCAGAGCATGCAGCTCGTATGATGGCTATGGATAATGCTACAAATAATGCTCAGGATCTTATCAAACATCTCGAGTTAGTTTATAATAATGCCAGACAGGCAGCTATTACCACTGAAATGCTTGAAATTGTTTCCGGTGCAGAATTGCTAAGAAACTCATAAGTGTTTTGTATAGTTAATATTAAAAGTTACTCTCTGACAATATAGAGTAACTTTTTTATTTTTACAACATTTACGCAATATTAGACTACTGTTTTCCTTCCAAAATTCCTAAATTTTTCGTATTTTAGTATGATTTATATATCTGTTAAATTCATAAAGAATATTTGACTATGTCATTACTTGGAAAAGAGCATATAGTACCTACTATGCTTGAGCAGGAGATGCAAACTTCTTACTTGGATTATTCCATGTCGGTAATTGTATCCAGAGCTTTACCTGACGTTAGAGACGGTTTAAAGCCTGTTCACAGAAGAATACTGTTTGCTATGCAAGACATGGGGCTTGCTCCGAATAAACCTTATAAAAAATCTGCAAGGTTGGTCGGTGAGGTGCTTGGTAAGTACCACCCACATGGTGACTCTTCAGTTTACGAAGCCATGGTACGAATGGCCCAACCTTGGAATATGAGATATCCATTGGTTGATGGTCAGGGTAACTTTGGTTCTATTGATGGTGACTCTCCTGCTGCCATGCGTTATACTGAAACGCGTTTAGCAAAGATAGCTCCTCATATGCTAAGAGACCTCGACAAAAACACTGTCGATTTTAGACCAAACTTTGATGAATCTTTGAAAGAACCGGTGGTTCTACCTTCTATTCTTCCTACTTTATTATTAAATGGTGCTAGTGGTATTGCCGTTGGTATGGCGACCAACATACCACCTCATAACTTAAGAGAGACTGTTAGTGGAATAAATGCAGTTATTAGCAATCCTGAAATTACTCTCGATGAACTGATGAAGCATATCCCTGCACCTGACTTCCCTACCGGTGGCTTTATTTATGGATACTCCGGTGTGAGAGATGCTTATGAAACAGGGAGAGGTCGGATATTAGTAAGAGCTAAGGCCGGTATAGAAGAAAATAAGAATGGAAGAAGCTCAATTGTAATCACTGAAATACCTTTTCAAGTCAATAAATCGAACTTAATCGAAAAAATTGCTGATTTGGTAAGACATAAAACTATCGAAGATATTTCTGATATTAGAGATGAATCAGATAAAGACGGTCTTAGAGTTGTTATTGAACTTAAACGCGACGCTATTCCTAATGTCGTGTTAAATAATCTATACAAGCACTCTCAGCTACAGGTTACGTTTGGTGCTAATATGCTTGCACTTGTAAAAGGTAGACCTCTTACATTAAGTTTAAGAGAGATTATTGACCACTTTATAGAACATAGGAATGAAGTTGTTGTCCGTAGGACTCAGTTCGAATTAGACACGGCTCTAAAAAGAGCTCATATCTTAGAAGGATTGATTATCGCATTGGATAATATAGATGAAGTAATCTCTATAATCAGAGGCTCAAAAGATGCCGCTACTGCTTCTGCAAGACTAAAAGAACGATTTGAATTTTCTGACGCTCAAACGAAAGCTATCTTAGAAATGAGATTGCAACGTTTGACCGGTTTAGAAAGAGATAAAATCGTTGCAGAACACACTCAGTTATTAATCACAATTGAAGAATTGAAAGCTATCTTAGCCAGTAAAGAGCTTCAATTAAGCATTATCTCTGATGAATTGACTGAAATAGCTGAACAGTTTGGTGATGAAAGAAGAACTCAAATCATTCATGATTCCGGAGAGTTTTCTCTTGAAGATATGATTGTTAACGAGGAAATGATTATTACAATCTCTCGTAAAGGTTTTATCAAACGTACAGCAGTTTCTAACTATAGAAGACAAAATAAAGGCGGACGTGGATCTAGCGGAGTTTCTACTTATGATGATGATTTTGTAGAACATATATTCCAGGCATCAACGCATCACCATATATTATTCTTCACCGATCAAGGTAGAGTCTTTAAACTCAAAGTTTATGACTTGCCTGAAGGTAGTAGAAACTCTAAAGGTAGATCAATAGCAAATGTTATTGCTAAAAAACCTGAAGAGAATGTTGAAGCATATTTGCCGATTAAAGATTTCGATGAAAACTACAACATTATTTTCGCTACCAGCAAGGGCACTATTAAAAAAACATCCTTATCACAGTTTGGAAATATTCGCCAAACCGGTATCATTGCTATATCTTTAGCTGATGACGATAAGCTTATGTCAGCTCGCTTGACTGATGGCACTATGGACGTTATTTTAGGTACTAAAAACGGACTTGCTTGTAGATTCAGAGAGTCTGATGTGCGTCCTATGGGTAGAACTGCTTCCGGTGTGAAAGGAATTTCTCTTTCTGACGGCGATGTAGTTGTTTCTCAGATTGTTATCAAAAGACCTGATCAGCAAGTAATAGTTGTATCTGAAAAAGGTTATGGTAAGCGTACCAAATTTGAAGACTTCAGGCTTACTAAACGTGGCGCTAAGGGGGTTATCTCTATGAGCGTAACACCTAAAACAGGTAGTGTAGTAAGATTAGTTTCTGCTTCTGATTCTGAAGATTTAGTTGTAATGACTACTAACGGAGTCATTATCAGGCAACATGTTGATGGAATTAGAACTATTGGCAGAAACACTCAGGGTGTAAAACTAATAAAACTTGACAATAATACCCAAATTGCAGACATTACTTGTGTAACAAGAGATGATGACAAAGATATTGATGATATTGAAAATGATATCTTAGATAATACTGTAGATAATTCTTTGGATTCCGGAGATAATTCTGAAGACTCTTCAAGCTCTGAAGGAACTCAAGAAACTCTTTTATAAAGACTCAGTATTTGACGTTATAAACTTAGTAGAGATATACTTTTGTGTATCTCTACTTTTTTTTGTAGTTAGTATTTTATATATTAGGTATTATATTATATTCAGATAAAGACTACACTAATGATACCTAACAACTGGGATTTAAACCATATCTTAATGCTTACCTATGCTAAAGTGGGTAACTATAATATACTTAAACAAATTGTAGAAAGCACAGACTCCTTGGATGCTTTTTTGCAAGGTGATCTCAAGGGTGAATTGCTTCTGAAAATACAACAAAAAGAACTATTCCCAACTTCAAAAATAAGTTTACTTTCAGAATTGGATATCCAATTAGATTCAGCTCAAAAGTCTAATGCGAAGATTATTTCTATTTGGGATGATGACTATCCTGAATTATTAAAGAATATACCATATCCTCCAATTGTTCTTTATGTAGCCGGAACGTTGCAAGAATCAGATAAAATGTCGATTGGAGTAGTTGGCACCAGAAGGTGTACAATGTACGGGAAACTAATTACTGAGCAATTTACAGAGCAGTTTGTTGATTCAGGATTGATTATTACTAGTGGTATGGCTTATGGTATAGATACTATAGCACATAAGGTAGCTATAAAGAAACAATCTCCTACTTATGCCGTCATAGCTTCTGGGTTAGACTCAGTTTCTATGGATTCTCAAAAGAAATTATACAATGAAATAATTGACTCCGGTGGTGCAGTAATATGTGATTACAAATTTGGAGTAAAAGCACTACCCGCATTTTTTCTTCAGCGAAATAGAATTATAAGTGGAATATCAACTGCTACTGTAGTAATAGAATCAGCCATAAAAGGTGGCGCAATGAAAACAGCTAGGTTTGCCTTTGACCAACAAAGAGATGTATTTTCTGTACCAGGGAATATACATTCTGAAAAGTCAAAAGGTACAAACTATCTAATTAAAGAAAGTATTGCAGCTCCTGCCCTATCTCCTGCTCAAGTTCTTAAAGAAATTGGAGTAGCTGATATTTCTGAAAATCAAAATCAAGTTAAAATTGATTTCAAAGATGCAGAAGAGAAGATTATCTATGAACTATTAAGCCACGAACCTATGCATGTAGATAATATTTCTAATAAGTCCGGACTGGAAATGTCACAACTTTTAGTTAAATTGTTAAATATGGAATTTCAAAATAAGGTAAAGCAATTACCCGGAAAACATTATATAAGAAATATTTAAAAAGTTATGAACTACAAACAAAAATATAACACTTACCTCCAACTTGTGGAAGACAAGTTAAATTATATAGTTAAAGACAAAGAACCTAAAGTTCTTTATGAGCCATTTCATTATCTAATCACAGGTGGTGGCAAAAGAATAAGACCTATACTAAGTATGATTGCTTGCGGTGCTATAAATGGCAAACCTGCAGATGCTTTAGATTGTGGTTTAGCTATAGAAATTATGCATAATTTTACACTTGCTCATGATGATATTATGGATAAATCACCTATACGTCGTGGCAGACCTACTGTTCATGAGAAATGGGATGATGCCACTGCTATTCTTGCAGGCGATGTAATGATGGGCTGGGGTTATAAATTATTAGCTGATACAAATAAATATAGTACTTCTCATCAAATCCATGCGTCATACACTAAAGCTTTAATAGATGTTTGCGAAGGGCAAGCTTTTGATGTAGAATTTAATGAAAACACAAATACCAATATAGATGACTATTTTAAAATGATAGAGCTTAAAACTTCCAGATTACTGGAATGCTCTGTAGAAATGGGAGCTTATGTTGGGGATGCTACTGAAGCTGAAGTTAAAGCTTTAAATTTATATGCTAAATACTTAGGTTATGCATTCCAACTTCAAGACGATTTACTTGATTTAACTGCAAATGAAGCAGAATTCGGTAAGTCTATAGGTCAGGATATACAAGAAGGTAAAAAAACATATATGATTCTCTTTGCAAAAGAGAACATCATTGAAGACACAGATAGAATTTTAATGCAAAATTTCTTCGACAATAATGGTTTATCAAAAGATTTTGTACCTGCGATGAAAGACTTACTTGTACGAACAGGTGCAACTAAATCTTCTCAGGAATTAATTGATAAATATTTTTTAAAGTCAAAAGAATCATTATCGGATATTAAAGATTCGGAATACAAAGATATGCTTTTATGGCTATTAGATTCTTTAAATAATCGTAAAAAATAATATATATAGATTTTTTTTAAATACTTTAAGCTCTGAATCGTTTATTTTTCAGAGCTTATTTTATTAGGCACATCTAACAGTCAATTAGCCTTTAAATAAGTATATTTATACTTGATTACTAATATTATGATTAGATTTACCTAAATTTATTATATTTGCAATCTAAACTTTGATTATTTATATATCACACTGGTGGGAAATGAAAACCTTAGAAAATAAAACAATCATCGATCCTAAATTAGAATATTTAGGTCTAAGGAATCTAAAAAAAGTACATTGGAACAACACAACTGCAGCTTTGTATGAACATGCAATAGAAAGCAAAGAAGCTGCTCTTTCTCATTTGGGACCTCTAGTAGTCTCTACAGGAAAAATTACCGGACGCTCGCCTAACGATAAATTTATTGTCAGAGATGAAACTACTGAAAAGACTATTGACTGGGGCTCGGTGAATAGACCTTATGACACAGATAAATTCGATCAAATGTTTGAAAGAGTTAAAGCCTTCCTACAAACAAGAGAAGTTTTTATACAAGATGCTTATGCTGGTGCTGACGAAAGTGTTGCTGTTCCCGTAAGGATTATCACACAGTATGCTTGGCAATCACTTTTCGCTAGAAATATGTTTGTACGCATCAGAGAAAAGGAAAAATTGAATAATTTCACCCCCGATTTCACTGTTATAGCTGTTCCTGACTTTTTAGGTTGCCCTAAAATAGATGGTATTAATTCAGAAACATTCATCTTAGTAAATTTCAAAAAGCGTGTCATTTTAATAGGTGGTACACACTACGCTGGTGAAATTAAAAAGTCTATTTTCTCTATTCTAAACTATGTATATCCTCAAAATAGCATTCTGGGTATGCACTGTTCTGCTAATAAAGGTAAAGATGGCGATACTGCTTTACTTTTTGGACTTTCAGGTACAGGTAAAACTACTTTATCAGCTGATCCAAACAGAGCTCTTATTGGCGATGACGAACATGGCTGGAGCGACAAGGGTATCTTTAACTTTGAAGGTGGATGCTACGCAAAAGTTATAAGACTATCTCCTGAAGCAGAACCCGAAATATGGAGCACTACCAGACGATTTGGTACTATATTAGAAAATGTGGTAATGGATGAACACGATAGAAGAGTTGATTTGAATGATGCAACTCTAACTGAAAATACTCGTGCATCTTATCCTATTACTCACTTAGATAATATTGTTCCTGAAAGTGCAGGTGATCATCCAAAAAATATTATATTTTTAACTGCAGATGCATTTGGGGTACTACCTCCAATATCTAAACTTTCACCTGAGCAAGCTATGTATCAATTCCTTCTTGGCTATACAGCTAAAGTTGCAGGTACAGAAAAAGGCATCACTGAACCACAAGCTACATTCAGTACTTGCTTTGGTGCTCCTTTTATGCCACTACACCCAAGTAAGTATGCAGAAATGCTTGGTGATAAAATCGCTAAACATGATGTAAAATGTTGGTTGGTAAATACTGGTTGGACTGGTGGTCCTTATGGGGTTGGAAACAGAATCTCTATTAAGTATACAAGAGCTTTACTAAATGCTGCTTTAGAAGGCAAGTTAGACGATGTAGATTACACTATTGACCCGATATTTAACCTTTCCATTCCTACTGTTTGTGAAGGTGTACCTTCTGAAATATTAGATCCGAAAAACACTTGGACTGATAAAGATGCTTATGATAAAACTGCTAAATCTACAGCTATGAAATTTATAGAAAACTTTAAGCAATACGAAGCTTATGTTACTAACGATGTAGTAAAATCTGGTCCAAAAGCATAGTTTTATTTCATATATTCAAACTTTTAGGTCGGCAGTTTGCCGACCTTTTTTTATTTTGTATCTAACTATTAATGAGGTCTTAGATGCAAAATATACTTTATAATAAAGCTTTTGATATTGATAAAATATTTTTAAATTTTAGATCATTTTTCGCAGAATTGGTAAATGCTGCGGATATTGATTCTAAAATAATAGTAGTACCTACAGCAAAATATGCTAGACACCTAAGACAAATCTATACACGTAAACACTTCGATATTCATAATAAGCCCTGCTCTACAATTAATATTTTAAATTTTGATACCTTTGTAAATTATCTTTTTGAGGCTATAGATACTGAATCAGAGAAAACTATAATTTCAGATTCCTATAGGTTTCTGCTAATCGAGAGTGCTATTAAACAATCAAACTCTGATTATTTTAAACAAAAGTCCGGCGGAGTTAAGTTGTCATTGTCAAAAAAGATTGATAGCTTAATCATGGGATTAAAAAAGAAAGGGATTACGCCTGAAAAAATGTTGAAAGATGTGGTGGCTCCTGAAACTTCCTCGAATGAAATCACTAATCGGAAGAAATATCAGGAAATTCAGGAAATATTCTCCACATATCATGAGCTACTTGGAGATAATCTCCTTGACCAAGTTGATGTTCTAAAATATATAATAAAATCCATAGAAGGTAAACAATCTGAAAGTATAGATATTTATGACACTATAGATATACCTATTAAGCATGATAATCTTATTGACTCTGTACTTCAGGGAATTAACGAAGTTATATTTTATGGATTTTCTGATTTTGCTCTGCCGGAACAGCGGCTAATCAGTTTGTTTACTCACTCCAATAGCATCCAAGTTGCAATATATTTAGAGAATATTCAAACTGATTCAAAATATAATTTACCGGATGTCTCTGTAAGATTTATCTCATATGGGTTCATTCGATATATGACTCCTCAACTTTATGAAGAAGATAAGTTAAACAAAATACTTAAGTCCTCTCTCTTTATAAAAAAAGCAAAGAACAAAGACAGTAACATTGAGAATCTACCTATATATTTAAATTGTAGCGAGAGCTCTGCATCTGAGATTAGTGATATTTCTAAATTTGTAAGTTATCTAATTCGTGGTCATAATATTTTACCTAATGAAATTGCTGTTGTTGCCAGAGAAGCTGGCACTTATGCAAAACCGTTTAGAGATGAGTTTTTGAGATATCAGATTCCACTTAATATTTCTGATAGATTTGAATTGCAAAACTCTTCAATAGTATCAACTGTTTTAAATATACTTGATACTGTGATCTTTGGCTATAAACTTAGCAACCTTGAAAAAGTATTTTCTTCTTATTACTTGCAACATTTAGATATTGATTTTCTGATAATTAGAAAATATGCCTATAAACTTAGAATTGTAGGCGGGCACAACAGAGGTGGCTTACCTGCATGGAAAAGAAGATTTGAGAGCTATAAAAACTATCTGATTGCAAAACTTAAGAATAATAGTTTCTTTGAAGATGATTTGGAGAAGCAGACTTTTGAAAAGGAAAAGTATGAACTAGAAATTGCAAGCAATGAACTATCGAAAATTGAGCTACTCTTCCCTACTATATCTAACAATTTAACGACTTCTGAGTTTATAGAGTTAATACTTGATGTACTTAAGAAAGTAAAATATGAAGAAAGAATTGTGTCAGATAATTTACGTCTCCAAACTTCAACTTATGAGTCTAAATATATTAAAGAATCAATACAGGACAGCATCGAAAAAGACGGCAGAGCTTTGACTTCCTTTCATACGCTACTGAACGAATTATCATTTCTACATCTCAATAAATTTGAAAAATATGATGCAAAAACACATATAGATAAGCTCAAAGTCTTAGTATCCGGAACTAAATATCAGATTAGAGAAAAGGAACAATTTGGCGTAACATTGACTTCTATAGAGCAGACAAGGGGGTTACCATATAAATATGTTATTTTATGCGGAGCTATGGAAGGAAACTTTCCATTACCATTTAAAACCAATAATTTACTCGGTAAAGATTTGCCTGAATCAAACTTACATCATATCCAACAAGAAAGAAATCTTCTATATGCTTTGCTTACGGGCAACCTTTCAGATAGTATTAGCAAAGGAAGAAAAGTAGTAATTAGCTATTCAAAGAAAGATGAAAACAGTGAGTTTGCAAGATCTCATTTTATTGAAGAATTATTAACAACACTCTATATCGAAGACGAAGAATCTATAATGCTTAAAAATAATTTTAACTTTGAACAGCATAACCCAATATTTGGACATCTCCATGCTAATCCTATTATAAATAGCAGAGGAGTTGAATTAGATTTATTTGATGAAGTGACTCATATTAAGAAGTTTGAGAAGCCATTTTCTCCTACAAGTTTTGAAAGGTATACTGAATGTCCATTTAGATATATGCTCAAAACAATATATAATATCGAAGAAATTGAAACTGATGAATTAATGTTATCTCCTTTGGAAAAAGGTTCTTTACTGCATAAAATATTGTACACTTTTTACTCTGAGCTTGCAAAAGATGAAAACCATTGGGTAGCAATTGCAAGTCTTAAAAACGGAAATACACTTAATGGTATTCGGCTTGATGATAGTAAGATTGATTTCTATTTGATATTACTGGTTAGCATTGCTGAAGAAGAAATAAAAAAATATACTTTCGAACATCCATTGTTTAAAGTTGAAAACGACAGAGTCTTTGGAAATAACAGTTTCAAAGGTATATTATCTCTTTGGTTAGCAAACGAAGTTGAATTTGCCAAAAACAACTCAAGACTCTATCCTGTATATTTTGAGTATTCTTTTGGGAATACAAACGAGCCTGAAATAAAACTCAATCAAGATGTTAAAATCAAAGGTAAAATAGACCGCATAGAACTATCTCCTGATTTAAAATACTTCGCTGTTGCTGACTATAAGTCTAATGCTGATGGACAGAAAAAAGATAAACCAGGCGAATATACAAAATTTCAGATGCCTCTTTATTCTTATGCTGTTTCTATCATATTATCTAATCTTCTAAATGAAGAATTCCATCATTTATATGGCATTTATTACTCCCTAAATCCAGATAAAAAATGGAATAAGATTGCACTCTATTCAAAAGAAGATTATATTGAATATTATAGTAATAAACCGAAAGGGAAATTTAACGAGTCGCTAACACACCAAGAGTTGATAGATCGAATAGAACATTATAAAAATGTAGCAATTGATATAGCGAATAAAATAAGAAAAGGAATATTTAATATTGAACCGATTATCAAAATCAGTTATTGCTCTAAATGTAGTTTCAAACAAATATGCAGAATTAAGAAATTTGAATTTAAGCTATAGATAATATGAATATCATTCATATTAGTTGCAACTAAACTACATTTTCTTTGTGATTGTTTGTAAAAGCTAATTAATTATTATTTGTCATATTTATTTCTGTATATTTTGTGTTGCATACCTCTACCTCTCTATTATTCAGAGAGATAGAGGTATTTGACTTTTAGTTTTAATTGCTATTAAGCAAAATTAATAGCAATTTTGTATCTATTTGGTTTAGATTTGCCTTTAAACACACACACATCAAATTATATTTTATAGACATACACATTTATTCTGGATTTCGGGAAGTTAATATGGGAAACATACTTCAAGCATACGAGAATCTAAAGAATAGTCTTGACCATGCATCTACAGATGTAGACTCTCATGGTCAGATTGTAATTCAAGTAGGTTCTGCAACATGTGAAAATGCCGCAGGAGCGCAGCTAGTTAGAGCTGAATTTGAAAAATTAATCAAAACTACAGGCCGCAAAGATATTATTATCAAGCAAACAGGCTGTACAGGTAGATGCTCTGAAGAGCCTATCGTTGGCGTATTTATGCAAAATCATATTGGCGTAAAATATGCTCACGTGACTGTAGAAAAAGTAGCTGATATTTTTCAAGAGCACATTTTAGGTAAAACTCCTGTTGCCAAGTTAATGTTGGATAAAAAAACAGACCAACTATACGAACATGTGGTTACTCTTTGCGGCTCATCACACTGCCGTAATAAATTTTATGAAAGCTGGAATGCCACGTTCCAAAAGCTTTTAAAAGAAAAAAATATTTCAGATAAAGAAGTCAGAGTGATTTCCGGTGGTTGTATAGGTATGTGCCAGCATGAAGACCATGATGAACATGGCGTTATGATGGTATATCCTGAGAATGTTATCTATAGATTCTTAAATGAAGAAGAATTAGAAGATATCATTGAAACACAATTTGTTAAGAAAGAATTAGCTACAAAACATATCGTTCATACGGACAAAATGGTAGAAGAGTACTTCAAGTTTTATGGTGATGTTTCTTTCTTCAATAAACAAACTAGAATTACTTTAAGAAATTGCGGTATTATCGACCCTGAATCATTAGATGATTATATACACGCTCAGGGATTCGAGGCTTTGGCTAAAGTTTTACAACAAGGCGACCCAGAGGGAGTAGTAAAAGAAGTTATTGATTCAGGACTTCGCGGTAGAGGTGGCGGTGGCTTCCCTACAGGTATAAAATGGAACAATACTCGAATCTTAAACCCAACAGACCCTATAAAATACGTTATCTGTAACGCAGACGAAGGTGATCCCGGCGCTTTTATGGACAGAAGTGCTTTGGAAGGTGATCCATTTAGTATCATCGAGGGTATGACTATTGGTGCTTATGCTATGGGTTCATGCAAAGGATATCTATATATTCGTGCAGAGTATCCATTAGCGATTGAAAGAATTGAAAATGCTATTCAAATGGCAAGAGCTAATAATTTATTAGGTAAAAATATTTTAGGCTCAGGTTTTGACTTCGATCTTGAAATTCGATTAGGTGCTGGAGCATTTGTTTGCGGCGAAGAAACTGCACTTATTCAATCTATTGAAGGTAAACGCGGTCAGCCTGTGATGAGACCTCCTTATCCTTCTGAAAAAGGCTTGTGGGGGCATCCTACTTCTATTAACAATGTAGAGACTTGGGCTAACATTCCAGCGTTATTACTACGCGGTGCAGATTGGTTCAAACGCATTGGTACAGAAGGAAGTAAAGGTACTAAAGTATTTGCACTTGCAGGTAAAGTAAATAATACTGGTTTAGTCGAAGTACCTATGGGTACTACACTTCGCGAAGTAATTTTTGACATTGGCGGTGGCGTTCCAAACGGTCATCAGTTAAAAGCGATACAAACCGGTGGTCCATCAGGTGGATGTATTCCATTTGACAAAATTGACACTCCTGTTGACTATGAATCATTAAAACAAATTGGTTCGATGATGGGCTCAGGTGGTATGATTATTTTAGATGAAACTGACTGTATAGTTTCTACATCTAAGTTTTTCCTTGAATTTACAAAAGATGAATCTTGTGGTAAATGTCTACCATGCCGTGAAGGTACTTT
This sequence comes from Chlorobiota bacterium, assembly GCA_041596515.1. Lineage (GTDB taxonomy): Bacteria > Bacteroidota > Ignavibacteria > Kapaibacteriales > UBA2268 > JBFHIJ01. The sequence continues at coordinate 67,183 of JBFHIJ010000002.1, read as the reverse complement.
GAGAATGTTAGAAATTCTTCAAAGAATCACAGACGGACATGGCGAACTTGAAGATTTAGATAAACTTCACAGACTCGGAAACATGATTAAGAAAACTTCTCTTTGCGGTTTAGGTCAGTCAGCACCAAATCCGGTGCTAAGTGCCATCAAAAACTTCCGTGAAGAATTTGAAGCTCATATCGTGGACAAACGATGCCCTACTCAAACTTGTCAAAAACTAATCAGCTATAATATTATCGTTGATAAATGTACAGGTTGTACTCTTTGTGCTCGTCGTTGTCCTGTTTCTTGTATCTCTGGTGCTAAGAAAATGCCTCACACAATCATCCAGGAAGATTGTATCAAGTGTGGTGAATGTTTCAATTCTTGTAAATTTGATGCTATTGAAAAAATCTAACAATTTTCAAGCTGTAAAGGAGAAATATTTAAGATGTTAGAAATGAAAAAAGTAAATGCTATAATAGATAATATCCCCGTTTCAGTTAACGAGGGTACTACTATAATGGAAGCTGCTGATCAAATTGGTCATCACGTTCCTAGACTTTGTTACCACCCTCATATCTCTACAGAGGGTGCTTGTAGAATTTGTGTCGTAGAAGTAGAAGGCAGACCAAACTATATTCCTTCTTGTGCTACGAAACTATCAGAGGGAATGGTTATAAAAACTAATACTCCTGAGTTACACCAAACACGTAGAGACTTAGTTGAGCTTATGCTTAATAATCACCCGAGCTCTTGTTTAACTTGCGAAAGAGACGGTAACTGCGAACTTCAAAACTTAGCATATAAGTTAGGTGTGAGAGACAGATTATTTGAAGGTAGTAGAAAGAGATATGAAACAGATAAATCATCTCCATCAGTGCTCAGAAATCCTGAAAAATGTGTGCTTTGTCGCAGATGTATCAGAGTTTGCTCTGAGGTGCAAGGTGTAAATAACTTAAGTCAGCTCTATCGTGGCGTTGATACTGTTGTAGCCCCTGCATTTGGAAATGATATGATTGATTCAGTTTGTATCAACTGTGGACAATGTATTAATGTTTGCCCAACCGGTGCATTTTTAGCAAAAGATGATACCGACCGAGTATGGGAAGCGTTAAATGACAAAACAAAACATGTTGTAGTGCAGACAGCTCCTGCAATTCGTGCTGCTATAGGTGAAGGTTTTGGTATGGAACAAGGTATAGCCGCTACAGGTCAAACTGTAACAGCTTTGAGACGTTTAGGTTTTGATGCTATATTTGATACAAACTTTGCAGCTGATCTTACCATAATGGAAGAAGCAACAGAATTCTTAAATAGATTTAATAACGGTGGAGCACTGCCACTTATTACTTCTTGCTCACCGGGTTGGGTTAAATTCTTGGAACATTTCTATCCTGAATTTATTCCTAACACGTCTACCTGCCGCTCTCCTATGCAAATGTTGTCTTCATTGACTAAGACCTATTATGCTGAAAAAATGGGCTTAAATCCTGAAGATATTTATGTGGTATCAATTATGCCTTGTACAGCTAAGAAGTTTGAAGCAGTTAGACCAGAACACGTAACTGAATCAGGGATACCTTTGACTGATGCAGTTCTTACTACAAGAGAGTTGATTTGGATGATTAAAGCTTATGGTATTGATTTTGTTAAACTACCGGAATCAGACTTCGATAATCCAATGGGTTACTCTACTGGAGCAGGCGACATCTTTGGTTCTACAGGTGGTGTAATGGAAGCTGCTTTGCGTACTGCTTATGAAACTATTACAGGCGAGTCAAGTGACGATATAGAATATAAAGAAGTAAGAGCAGTAGAAGGGTTAAGAGAAGCTTCTCTAGACATTAATGGAATTACTATTAACGTTGCTGTTGCTAATGGGTTGAACAATGCTAAGACTATCTTAGAAAAAGTAAAACGCGGCGAAAAAGAATATCATATTCTTGAAATCATGGCTTGCCCAGGAGGTTGTGTTGCTGGTGGTGGTCAACCTTTGACTGATGCAGGCAAATATGTATATCCTATGGATCCTACAATGATTAGGAAACGTCAGGAAGCTTTATACAATATAGATAAGAACAAGGAAATTCGCAAATCGCATGAAAACCCTTACATCATTGACCTTTACAAAGATTACCTGGGTGAAATTGGTGGCGAAAAAGCTCACAAGTTGTTACATACTCATTATCATGAAAGAACTCCAAGGGGGATCAAATAATGGAAATCAGCAAAATGCCTATCACTTTAGATAAGGATATCGTAGAATATATTGAAGAAGTAAAACAGTTAGAGCATCCTGAAAGTTATTTGATTTCTGTTTTACATAAAGTACAAGGTAGATATGGCTACCTCCAAAAAGTACACATGGAAGAAGTTGCTCATTTATTGCAGGTTCCTGCAGCAACTGTAAGTGGCGTAGCTACATTCTACCATTTCTTTAGATTAAAACCATCAGGTAAATATCAAATATCTATTTGCTTGGGTACAGCATGCTTCGTAAAAGGAGCAAATCTAGTGTTAGATGCTTTTATGAATGAACTTGGTATTGAAATTGGAGAAACTACCAGCGATGGTATGTTTTCAATTGAAGGAACAAGATGTATAGGTGTGTGTGCATTAGCACCTGTTGTTACTGTTAATGGCAAAGTTTATAGTCAGGTAACAGCACCTCAAGTAAACGAAATTCTTCATAAGCTAAAAGCAGAAGATAAATAACCTTTCTTGTTACTGCATTTTATATACAAAAAGGGGCTGAAACATCAGCCCCTTTTTAGTAATTATGAGTTATTCTGCTTCAGATTAGTCCCAGATATCGTTCCTTTCAGTCAAAATTTTGGGACTTTTACCAGAAATGTGTTTCTCATGATTTACAATCTTTTTGATTTTAAATGTAGAAACTAATTCTGTAAGATTGCGAGTCAATCCTGTCAAATCTTCAGAAGAATGAGCAATTCTTTCTATACTATGAGCAGATTCGTTAGTTGCTATAGAAATAGTATTGATATTTTTAGATATTTCTTCACTTGTAGCTGCTTGCTCTTCAGAAGAAGAGGCAATAGAACTAACCATCTGAAGTACATTCTGAGTGCTGTTAACTACTTCTTTAAGTGCAACACCAGCACTATCAGCAAGATTAATACCTTCAGATACTTCTTCATTACCTTTGTGCATCACATGTACAGCTTCAGAAGTTTCAGATTGTATCCCTTTTATCATTGTTGATATTTGCTTAGTAGCTTCTGTAGTGCGCTCTGCAAGCTTTCTTACCTCATCAGCAACAACTGCGAAGCCTCTACCCTGTTCACCGGCTCTGGCAGCTTCAATAGCCGCATTAAGAGCAAGTAGATTTGTTTGGTCAGCAATTTCTTCAATAACAGAAATAATTTCACCTATTTGAGTAGAAGATTCTCCTAATCTTTCAATATTCTTTGCAGACTGATTAACTACTTCAGCAATTTGACGCATTTTGTTAATTGTATTTTCAACTACGGAGCCACCTTCTTCTGCAATTTTACCGTTATTATTTGCAAATTCTGCGGTAGTAGCAGCATTAGAAGAGTTTTCTGTAATAGTGCGAGCCATTTCCTCCATAGCTGCAGCAACTTCATCAACCTGACTGCTTTGCTCGTGAGATGCAGCCGAAATTGTTTCAGTAGTTTCTGAAATAGAAACCGAGGCTTGGGCTACATTATTTGCAGCATCACTAATTTGATACACTAAATTATTTAAAGAATCAATCAAACTATTGATACTATCTTTTAATTTAGCATGATCACCTTTGTAATCACCATTCATCGTATTGGTGAAATCACCATTTGCCATCACCACCAACACATTCATTGCTTCATTGATTGGCTTAATGATAGAATCAAGTATTTGATTAATACCTTCAGTAATATCTTTCCATGTGCCGGGATATTTTAAAGTATCAATTCTAGTTGATAATCTACCATCCACTGCCGCATTGGCTGTCATTGCAATATCAGCTGTAATATCAGACATAAAATCAGCAACTTGATTAATATTGCCTGTCAAATCTTTAAATCCACCTTTATATTGGGTTACGTCAATTCTTTCTAACTCTTTACCGGAAGCAATATTCTCAAAATATTGCATTGATAAATTAAGAGGTGAAACAAATGATTCTATAACTTCATTAAGACCTTTAACTACATTTTGATATTCTCCGTCGAACATAGTTATATCAGCTCTAACTCCAAATTTACCTTCTGCAGATTCCTTAGCAACTCTGACAACCTCATTGGTTAAGTTAATTATAACTTTTATCATTTTCATAGATGCAGGACTCAATTCGTCATAAGCTGATTTTTGAGGTGTTTCTTCAAGCACTTGAAGTATAGTAAAATTACCTTCACTAATTTGCTTAAATCCCATTGTAATTGTTCTAAATGCATCGATAATCAGAACTATAGACTCACTTAATCTTTTCCAGTCTCCATTATAATCTGATTTTGGCATATCTCTTAAATCGTAAACTGCAACTCTTTCTAATAAGTTGACAAATTCAGTTATAGGTGTTGCTGCATTTGCAAGCATAGAGTTAGCACCTTTTACTATGTTTTGCCATCCTCCATCAAACTTAGTAATATCAGCTCTTGTATCAAGAGTTCCAAGTTGAGCGGCTTGAACTAAACTATCAAGTGCTTCTTGAACTGCTAAAAGATTCTCTCTAAATTTGTTTACCATCTGAGTTGCAACTATTCGCTGACCTTTCATATCTTCTAGTACAATATCAAAATTCCCTTTACCATATTCACCAATAACATCCAGGATACGCAGAATACCAGCAATATGATCTTTTACTGTATCATTCATACCTTTAGCCATAGTATGGAATACACCCATAAATTTTTCTTCTTGCATAAAAACATCTATTTGCCCGTTGATATGCTCTGAAGACATGTGCGTCATATCTTCAATAAAGAAATTTAGAGTATCAATCATAGTATTTAGGTTGTTTTTAAGTTCATTAAAATCACCTTTATACTCTTCTTGTATTTTCTGTGGAATATCTCCTTTTGAAATCCTGTCTACGTACTCTGCACTGATATTTAAAGGTTGAATAACTGCATCCAAAGTCTTATTTAATCCATCAATCATCTCTCTGTAAGCACCTTTATATCTATCAACGTCTGCTCTTCTATCTAAATTTCCGGCACTCATTTGAATGCTAAGCGTGTTAATTTCTTCGACTATCATAAGCAAATTGTCTTTCACTTTATCAATGCTTTCATTTGCTACAGCCTGCTTACCAGGGAATTTTCTTAAATTATTAGAAAAATCTCCATTAGAATATTGACTAACCATATCAAGAATATCTTTAATAGCATCCACATATATGTTTACAGATTGATTACTACCTTTTGCCATTTTTGCAAAAACACCATTAAACTTAGATTCATTCATTAGATAATCAATTTCACCATTTTTATGTTGAGTGATGAACTGGTCAACACTTAATACATAGTCGTCCATACTATCTATAAGCAGATTAATATTGTTTTTGATTTCGTTAAAGTCACCTTTGTAATCATCCGATATTTTTGCAGGGATATCACCTTTAGAAATCCTATCAACATACTCAGCTGTTACATTTAAAGGTTTGATGATTTCATTAAGAGTGCCGTTGAATCCATCAATAATATCTGCAAATTTCCCTTCAAATTTTGAAGAATTACCACGTATATCTAATTTACCGTTTGATGCAGCTTTAGTAAGAACAGCAATTTCGTCTGTTAAAGAAACAAGAACAGATTTCATTTCTCCAAAAGCTCCGGAAAGTTTGCCTAGCTCATCTTCATTTGTATTAGAAATATCAAATGATACATTACCTAATGATACTTTCTCTGCTAAAAGCACCAAATCATTTACAGGTTTTGCCACCTGAGATTTAATTATATAGCTAAGAACAATGATAATGATACCAATTATGATAAAAAGGGAAATATATATGTCTTTATTCATAGAAGTCATTTGCTCATTTATATCATCAATATAAATACCTGTTCCTATGTAAATATCCCATTCTTTAATGTGTTCAATCAAAGATAACTTTGGTTGCAAATCCATCTGAGGTGGTTTTGGCATCATGTATCTAACTAATCCATCTTTACCTTCATCAATCTGATCTATTGCTTGCGATAAATATGGAATACCTTGCTTGTCCACAAATTCTGGTATTTTTCTTCCTTCTCTTTCTTTTGAGATTCCATGCATAAGCATTTTATCTTTATCAAATACAAAATAGTAATTCGACTCATCATATCTAAAAGATCTAATTCTCTCAAGTGCTCTTTGACGAGCATCTTCTTCAGATAGTTCTCCATTCTTATATCTATCGTAGTACTGCTTAACCATTGAGACAGGAGTAGATATCATATTATTTAAAAAATATTCTTTTTCTTTCATCATATTTGATTCTATATTTGGAAGCAACATTGCTTCAAAATATATTATCAATAAACCTAGTGACAAAATCACTGGGACAAATACCTTGTAAAATATCGGTAAATTTTTGTAGCTAAACTTTCCCATAACACACCCTTAATATTATTGAGTCTTAAATATGAATATAATTGCGAATCAGATATCTTTTTATTGCGAGATTTTGCTAAAACAAAAGCTCGTAATCTATATTTAATCTTAAGAACCTTTATACTACAATATTAAGTTTAAATCAACTAAATTCTATTACAATCGGGCAATGGTCAGAACCTTTTGCATCTGGTTGGTGATATGACTTCATAACTTTATCTTTGAGCCCCGGGGTTATCATGTGATAGTCAATCCGCCAGCCTACATTATTCTCTCTGGCTCTACCTCTGTTGCTCCACCATGTATATTGATCACCTTCTTCACTAAACATTCTAAAGCTATCTATATAACCATGCTCAATCATCCAATCCAATTTGACTCTCTCCTCTGGCAAGAAACCTGAGTTTTTTTCATTCTCTTTTGGACGAGCTAAATCAATTGGCTTATGTGCAGTATTATAGTCTCCACAAATAATCAGTTCTTTTCCCTGTTTTCTTAGTTCTTCAAAATGTTTAAACACTGCATCATAAAATTCTAATTTAAAATCAATGCGCTCTTGACCCGATGTTCCATTTGGAAAATAGATATTGAACAACACAAAATCATCAAATTCTGTAGCTATTATTCTGCCTTCTTCATCGAATTTTTCTATGCCAATTTCAGTATAGACATTTATAGGTTTTATCTTACTGTATGTTACTACGCCGCTATATCCTTTCTTCCTTCTGCAAGAATGATAATATCCATGATATCCTTCCGGATATCTCAATTCTTCATTAATTTGCTCAGGCTCTGATTTTGTTTCTTGGATACAGATGATATCCGGTTGCTCTTCTTCAATATATTTATGCAAATAATTCTTTTTATATGATTTACCAAATTTTGTCCTAGCATTCTGACCAATTACAGATCTGATACCATTTACATTCCAGCTAATTATTTTCATATTATATCCTTCAAAATAAAGTAATATCTATTTTTTCTATAAGTTTTTCATTGTTGATAGAAGCATCATTAACTAAGTCAGAAACTCTATATGCTTCAATTACATTACTCGAATATGGTGTAAAAATATTTGAGTCAATAATAGTATCATTTTCTCCATTAAGCCATAAGTCGATGTTCTTCTCATCAAGAATAACCGGCATTCTATTATGTATTTTTTTAATAATCTGATTCGGATTAGTGGTTAGTATTGTTACAGATTCAACTATTTCTCCGTCTATTTTAGCTTGGTCGCTGATACCTGCAAAGTATAGGATTTTATTTTTGACATGTTTGACATAATAAGGCGACTTGCTAGTTTGCGATTTCTTCCATTCGTAAAATCCTGTTGCAGGAATTAAGCATCTATTTGAAAAAGCATTTTTAAAACTTGGCTTTTGATGAGCTGTTTCACTCCTCGCGTTATAGAGTTTATTTACGAGACTTTTGTCTTTCGACCAATGTGGAATTAGCCCCCACTTTAAGTTTTTCAGTTTAAAATCTTTATCGAAAGTACTTATTTCCATTCCAGGAGAAATATTGTAAGAGATATTCAGAGTGTTATCTCTATCAATAATTTGGAGTTCATCTTCGAGATTTTCTATTTTTGGAACGAAGGCAAATCTACCACACATATATGCTCCGAGTGTGTTTTATGCTGCAATAACAAATCAATATTAACTATGGATTTTTCTATAAATGTATCCATATCTGCAAAATCTGAATTATAAGTTTTATAAGTATCTATACCAATATGCGTATCAAGATTATATTTCTTGTGTAAAAAGCATAGATTTCTTATACCATAAAATGATTCAAATGCAGAACTTAAGACAACTTTTTTATGTTTGTCGACAAGCGATTTAATCAAATTTTCATATTTGCTGATTATAGTGGGTTTTACAACAGCATACTTAAAATTATAAATTTCATTGTCTAAAATATATATCAATGACTCATCTAAAGCAATAGGTATTTTTCTAGCAGAGATCAATAAATTTCTCAGCTCTTCTATATTTTTAATTGGATCTTCGAAATACAAAAGAATTTTTTTATCTATACTCTTGTAAAACAAATCCAACTGGTTTATACTCCAAGTTCTGTTTGGATCAAATATAAATTTTACTTTTTCTGAAAACTCAGAAATATACTTACTCCAGAAAGAAAGCTCAGAGTCAAACTCATACCTGCCTAACTTAATTTTGAAAATTCTATATCCTTCTGAATATTTCTCTTTTAGCTCTTTTTCAATATTATGTGTATTAATCAATGCATTTGCGCGAATAGCACTGCTGTTGTTATTAGAAATATCATCTTCATATTCTAAAGACTTCAATGCAAATTCTACAGAAGGTAATAGGTGCATATCTCCCAATATTAGAGCGATTGCATCACTTAAATCAGTATTAATTAATGCTTGCATTCTTGAATAAACGTTAAGAAGTTGCTCTTGAGCTTCAGCAAAAGACTCCTTGCTAAATCCAGTTAATGGAGAGCAATCGCCTACTTTAATTCCAGAATCTGTTTTAACAAATAGCAAAAAACCTTTCTTGTGATTCATTATAGTATCAATCATTTTGAAAGGTTTTTTGAAAGGTATTGAGTAATATTTTATATATACTTCTTCTATATTATGCATCTTTATGTTCTGACATTGTAACTATATAGCCGTTTATATCTCTAAATATAAATTCAGTAGTATTGTAGAAAGTATCAAATGGTTCTTTTATGACATTGATTTTATTCTTAACTGATTTGAATAACTCATTTATTTCTGTTACGCTAACAAAAAAGCTAAGCGAGCCTCCTAATGACATATTACCAAATTCCGGCATTTCCGCTACTATACTTTCTCTATTTTGTAGCATCAATGTTACATCATCCTTTTTTATCATAGCCCAAACTTTTTCTCCTTCTTCGGGAACACTCATCACGCAAGTAAATCCAAAATTATCGGAATAATATGCTATGGTGTCATTTACAGACTCAACCATAATATTGGGTACTAAACTTTTAAACATCTTTTACTTCCTCATTATAAAATGCTACTGAACCAAAAGTGACAGCTGAAGATGTTTCAGTTTCGTGCCACTGACCATAATCCAATACTGTACCTTTAGAGTTATTTAATATCTGCATTAATAGATAAATAGGCGAAGTGCCACAAATTTTCCATTTATCTTTATCTTTACTGATTTTTTCAAGGAATTCGTCCGAATCACCTTCTGATAATTTATTCAGTAGAACTGCGTCTTCTTTTCTAACAGTATCAAGGTAGTATTCAGCATTAAAATCATCTCCAAACTTTCTGCCTATATGTGCAAAATCTACACTAGCAACTATTAGGACTTTCTTCTCAAACACAGATTCCAATTTTTGGAGTTTACTAATGAAAGCCATAAGTTCATTATCAGCTGTTGGTTTACCATTGACAGCAACATACTCGTGCATGGATCCGGTCACAATCGGTAAAAACGTAATATCTTTTTCAGCAAAAAGTTTTTGCAATAAAACAACTTGAAACTCTACTGAATGTTCATTCAGATGAGCCATTTCGTCGATTTTGGCTATTCGTTCAGGAGTTTTATCAAGTAAATAATTTACTACATCCAGATTAGTTTTTGCCTCACCCAAAGGTGTTAAATAATTTTTAGCACTCATCATAAAAAATGCATTAGAATAGCTATGACTTGTGCCTAAAATAATAACAACATCAGGATTTGTATTTTTTATAGCGGAATAAGCTGAAGCATATACTCTGTGTGCTTCCTTACCAATTTTAAAATCTATATGCGGAGCAATTATAGCTTTTGCATTGTTAGGTATTCCATTTTCAATATTTGCAGATAATATCTCATCAATTTCAATATTAAGCTGCTCTTTTAGCGCAGAATAGCTTGACCCTGCACATATTGGGGTTCGGATAGTACTTTTGTTAAGTTGCTTATAGAAGTTACTTTTATAAGCAAGAAAGTCTTCGGTCTGGAAGAATCCTCTTTTAATAAGTTCTTCTATTGGTTCTTTAATACTTTGCAATGTCAAAGCAGAATTTATATTTTCCAATACCCATTGATGCAAATCAGTAAAAGACTTTTTGCCATCAATTTGCTGCAATATGTGAAGCATCATTTCAGAAAATGCTGTCTGTTCTTTTGCAAATCCTATCTCATCGGAAAGTACAATATGCAGAGTATCATTTATCATAGTACTACTTATAAGTAGATCTTCGCGCAACAGAGGTATTCTATCATCACTTTTCATTTTTATGCTCGAGTTCTTTTAGCTTTGCCAAATATTTATTTTTGATATTATTAACGTACAGTATAAAGAAAACATTTGCAACTATCATAACAATGGCTGCAAGTAAATACCACCACTCTCCTATTACAATATATGCAACTATGAATAAAATAACTGAAACAAGGAATGCCAAAGTTACTATTATCTGTGACTTCTTAATATTAGACAAGACCCTATTGGTTACTTCATTATTCTCATTGTTAATCATCGAAGATCCTCGGTTAGTGCAGTTCTGACATCAGTTTTTTCATCTCTGTATTTAATAATAATCGGAGAAGAAATTGACAGACCATGTTCCTTTGCAAACGGACTATTGATAGTTCTAGCTCCTGGAATAACTACTGCATTTTCAGGTATTTCAAGAGGATTATCCGGCGTGGATTGTAAAACTGTATTATTTACAATATCATATACTTTTGTAGAAGCAGTCAATATCACACCTGATCCTAAAACAGCACGTTTTTTAAGCATTACGCCTTCATATACGCCACAGTTACCGCCAATCATAACATTATCTTCAACAATTACCGGTCTGGCACCTGCAGGCTCTAAAACACCGCCAATCTGAGCGGCTGCACTTATATGTACATTTTTACCAATCTGAGCACAAGTTCCGACTAAGGCATGCGAATCAACCATTGTTCCTGAATCTACATAAGCACCAATATTAATGTACATAGGTGGCATACAAATTACGCCGGGTGCAACATAACATCCTGTCCGGATTGTGGAACCTCCGGGGACTATTCTAACACCATCTTCCAAACCCAATGGTTTTACAGGAAGTGTATCTTTATCAAAAAATCTAAAATTTTGATCTTTTGACATATCTGTCATGGTACTATATTTAAAAAGCAACAAGATCCCTTTTTTAACCCACTGATTTACTTGCCAAACACCAGATTCTGTATGTTCTGCTGCTCTAATCGACCCATCATTCAGACATGCTACAAATTCTTTTAAAATATTTTTGATGTCTCTACTGTTACTTATTTTATCATTTATAAGCTTTAAAATCTTTTCTTCCATATCAAATCTCTCGGTTTAAAATTAGCAATACTACTATTATACAAAATATTACTTAATTCTACGAAAAACTTTAAATTCTATTCTCCGATTTAACGCTCTTCCCCATTTTGTTTCATTTGTTACAACAGGTTTATCAGAGCCCTTACCCTTGTATATTATTCTGTTTTCTTCAATACCGTGCTTTACTAATATATCTTTAGCCTCTTCAGCTCTTTTTTGAGATAATTCAAGATTCCTCAAAATAGTTCCAACATTATCTGTATAACCGGTAATTTCAACTACAGCATCCATATTTTCTGTTAAATATTTTGTTAAATATTTTAATTCTTTTATTCCTTCATTATCAATGACAGATTTAGCAGTTTTAAAAAATACATTCCTAATACAAATTAGAGTATCACTTGCAGGTATTAATTCAATAGGTACATCTACTTCATCATACTTATCTAGATTTATAAGATCAACTTTCTGATTGGTACGTAAATAACCGTCAGCCTGAGCATCAAATATATATTCTAATCCACCAGGTAAAGTGTGTGCATATAAGCCATCACTGGCATTAGTTGTTGACTTACCTATTTCAACATCAGCATTGTATTGACTAAAATTAATTTCTGCTTTCAAGGGAACTTTTGACTTAAAACTAATAACTTTCCCTTTTACAAGAAGCACCGGTTTAGGACTTACTTTTTCAGGTATCTGTATTTTATAGATATTAATATCATTTGATTGCTCATTTTTTCTAACTAAAAAAGCTGACTTAGCAGAAGCATCTAACTTAAAATAAGCATCCCACCCAGCAGTATTGATTTCTTCACCTAAATTAACTGGCTTAGACCAATTTTGCCATGTATCATCTAACCTTCTCGACATAAAAATATCAGCGGATCCAAACCCTTCATGTCCCTCTGAAGAGAAGTACATAGTTTCGCCATCTGATGCTAAAAATGGAGATATTTCGTCACTTGTAGAATTGACGATTCCACCTAAATTTAAAGGCTTTGACCATATTCCGGTCTCTTTGAGGAAACTTACGTATAAGTCTTTTTTACCTTTTGTATCATTTCTTTCAATTGTCATAAGCAAAATTTTACTATCATTAGACAGATAAAATCCAGCAAATCCACTTATATTATAATAATCTTCAATTACTTGATTTACAGGATATGACCACCCTGAATCTGTCTTATGTGAGATAGACACACCTTCGCTTATCAGTTTAGTATCTTTTGTAGGATAAACTGTACCTAATAGCAAAGTATGACCATCCGGTGATACTGAGCTAACAAAATTATTCATAGAGTTATTTAGTGGTTTACCAATATTTTGAGGCTGCCCCCAATTACCATATTTATCTTTAACTACAAAATATATATCATCTGACTTTAGTGAGTCTGAGCAATAAGTTTTACAATAATACAAAGTCTTACCATCAGGAGAAATGACGGGACTCAGCTCATCACAATTAGTATTTATAACATTTTCTATATTATCGGATTTAGACGATAGAGACAGGCATATCAACATAAAGAAGAAAATAAGAATTCTATTCATATAATTAGCCTTAGATAATGAGTTTTCAGTTTTCATATTTTAGAACTTACAAAATTGCAAATTTATTCTTTAATAAACATAAGGATTAATACGTAATTTACGTATTTCTACATTTTTTTTATTCTATCATTTTTTTTACTAAATTGTATCTTTACAATCAACTGTCTATATTTACGAGGTTATAAATGGAAAAGCTTTTTTCTTATATCGATGATAATAAAGAACGTTACGTAAGCGAACTTGTAGAATTCTTAGAAATTCCAAGTATTTCAAGCTTATCTGAGCATAATGAAGATACTTTAGAATGTGCTAATTGGGTTGTGGATCATATCAAATCTATTGGTATCGAGAATACTCATTTAGTAAGTACACCAGGTCATCCCATCGTTTACGCAGAATGGTTAGAAGCAGGTGAAAATGCTCCAACAGTTCTCATCTACGGTCATTATGACGTACAACCAGTAGATCCTATTGAGCTATGGACCACTAAACCGTTTGAACCTACAATCAGAGATGGTAAAATATTTGCAAGAGGCTCTTCAGATGATAAAGGACAAGTATTTGTTCATCTCAAAGCTATAGAAGCATTATTTAAACTCTATGGCAAACTTCCTGTAAATGTCAAACTAATGATTGAAGGTGAAGAAGAAGCAGGCTCGAGCAATCTTGAAACTTTTATTGAAAATAACCAAGAAATGTTAAAGTGTGATACTGTTTTAGTATCAGACACTGAATGGTTTGCAGATGGACTTCCTTCTATATGCTACTCTTTAAGAGGTATTTCTTTTGTAGAAGTTAAAGTAATTGGTCCAAATAGAGACCTACACTCCGGCACTTTTGGAGGTGCTGTAGATAATCCAATCAATGTCTTAGCTGGTATGATTTCACAGCTTAAAGATAATTATGGTAGAATTACTATACCAGGGTTCTATGACGATGTCGTCGATTTGACTATAGAAGAAAGAGAAGGATTTAAGGAACTTCCATTTGATGAAGCTGACTATAAAAAAGACCTAGATGTCAAAGAATTGAACGGTGAAATCGGATACACTACTTTAGAAAGAACATGGGCAAGACCTTCTTTAGATTTAAATGGTATTAAAGGTGGCTTTATTGGCGAAGGTGCAAAAACTGTCCTTCCTTCTGAAGCATCTGCAAAGATTTCTATGCGCTTAGTCGCCAACCAAAAAGCAGATGATATTACTAAGAAAATTCTTGATTATTTAGTGAAATTGGCTCCTCCGACAGTAAAAATTGAAGTAACCGAATTACATGGTGGAAACCCTGTGTTAGTACCAAGAGACGGCAAGGCAATATCTGCAGCTATGGAAGCACTTGAAGTAGCTTTCGGACAAAAACCGGTATTTATGAGAGAAGGTGGATCTATTCCAATTGTCGAAAAGTTTGAAAGCGTTTTGCACGCTCCTACAGTATTAATGGGATTGGGTCTTCCTTGCGATAATATTCACTCACCTAATGAAAATTATGATTTAAGAAATTATATAGGTGGGATAGCTGCGTCGGTGCTATTTCTAAATAATTTAGCAAAATAGTAAACCCAAATTTAGCAAGACTAGCCGATTTTCAAAATCGGCTTTTTTATTTTAGGGATATTACATTGTATTTTTTATATTGCATTCATACTTTAAACATTTCACATCATTGTTATACAAATAATAAGCAACATTATGAAAAATCTTGTTTTGACCCTCGTTCTTATGACTTTCGTTTTTAGCTATACTACGGAAGCACAATTCTGGAAAAAAATTAAAAAATCAGTCGAAGAAAAAGTTGAAAACAAAGTCGAAGAAAAAGTTGATGAAAAGATAGATAAAACTATCGACGAAGCTGTCGATGGTAAGGAAGAAGAAGAAACTTTGTCTAATTCGACTAATAACTCACAATCCACTTCTAATTCGAAATCCACTGAAACTCAAAGTACTAGCCCAACATCCGGAACTTTAAATTGGGCAAAATACGATTTTGTCCCTGGTGACTTAGTAATTTTTGAAGATAATCTTATTAATGAAGAAAATGGAGAATTCCCTTCCAGATGGGATATTAGAGAAGGTAATTGTGAAATTGCAGAATTTGATGGTGAAAATGTTATTATGTTCCGTGAAGCTTCCGAAATAATTCCATTTATGAAAGATAGAAAATCTGACTATTTGCCAGAGGAGTTTACAATGGAATTTGATTGTTTTTTCGAAGCAGACCAATATAGCCAACGTTATTATATTTATTTTAAAGATAGAAAGAATCAATGGGGATTATCTGATGACCAAATAGATAATTATATAGTAATTAATTTTGGTGAAATTGAGTTTGAAGATTTGCTAGGTAAATACCCTAATGTAGAACGTACTAACCGTACAGAAAAAGAAACTTGGCGACATATCTCTATCTCCTTCAACAAAGGTAATCTCAAAATCTATATGGATGATACTAGATTAATTAACTATCCTAGATTAGAAGGGAATCCCACCGGTTTTACTTTTGGAAACTCTTCAGATGCAAATAAAAATTTTATAAAAAATATTCGCTTTGCCAAAGGAGCTGTTAAACTTTCTAAAAGAGTAGAAACTGAAGGCAAAATTATCATGCAAGGTATCAGATTTGATGTCAATAGAGCTACTTTAAAACCGGAATCCATTGGTCCAATCAATAAAATATACGGAATGATGAAAAAAGATAACTCATTGAAGTTTAGCGTAGAAGGACACACAGATTCTGACGGAGATGATCAAGCAAACTTAAAACTATCAGAAGACAGAGCCAAAACAGTTGTCAATAAATTAATTGAGTTAGGAATCGACTCTTCCAGATTAAAATTTAAAGGCTTGGGCGAATCTATGCCTATAGGTGATAACTCCAGCCCTGAAGGGAAAGCAAATAACAGACGTGTAGAATTTATCAAATTCTAATACTATTTCTCTTTAGTAAAAATCATACGGGCTACTTTTTAACAAGCAGCCCGTTTTTTTATTTAGAATTTTCTAAACTTATCTTTTTTGACATTACATACAGGGCATTTTTCAGGTAAATCTCCAACGTGTGTATAGCCACAAATTTCGCAAGTATGAATTTCTTCAAAATCAGCATCTTTATCTGCATCAGCCATTTCTTTAGCTTTGCCATATAATTCAGAGTGAGATTTTTCTGCATCAATTGCCCAGCGAATAGCTTTAAGAGCAGCTTTTTCACCTTGTAATTCAGCAATTGCTTCATAAGCAGGATACATTTCTTCTACTTCAAAATCTTCACCATTAATCCCATCTTGTAAATTTTCTTTTGTTTTGCCAATCATTCCTAAAACTTTCGCATGTGCATGTGCGTGAACAGTTTCAGCATAAGCAATTGCTTCAAATAAACGAGAAATGTTTTTTAAGCCTTCTCTTTCTGCCTGTAACGCGTAAGCTAAATATTTCATATGGGCTTTGGATTCACCACAGAAAGCTTCTTGTAAAGATTTTTCAGTCATTTTCTTCATAGTACACCTTTGTCGTTTAAAAATACACATATTGAGTAGAAAACAAAGATACTAATTTTTTGCTAAATGATTATTTTTCTTCAAAGTTAGTAATGTAATTTCAGGATTTACTCCTATGCGAATAGGTGGTCCAACCATTCCAACTCCCCTATTTACATATAAATATTGACCTGCTTTATGATAAAGTCCAGCCCACTGCTCATAAACCATCTTGACGGGTGTCAGCATTTCACCAAATAGTTCAACTCCTACCTGCCCGCCATGTGTGTGACCTGATAATGTTATATCTACCGGTAATTTTCCTACTATAGATTTATCCCAATTTGTCGGATCATGAGCTAAAAGTATAATTGGTTCATACTCAGGTAAAGTGTTTATAGCAAGTGATAAATCTCCATATTCTTGTCCAAAACCAATATTGTCAATTCCGGCTATATGTAAATTTCCATCACCAAGATTTATAGACTCATTTTCATTTACCAATAGTCTCATACCTGTTGCTTTTAGTTTCTCTACTAATAGAGCATGATCCTCCGGGGTCATAAAGTGATCATGATTTCCAAGACAACCATAAACTCCATATTTAGCCTCTATCTTCGATATTTCATAAGATATTTTACCTATCTCAGCATGATTATTATTGACAAAATCTCCAGTCAGTACAACGATATCCGGGTTTAGAGCATCAATTATCCTTCTTGCTTTTCTAAATGGTGCGTCAGAATAATAAGAACCTGCATGCAAATCTGAGATTTGAACAATTCTTAAGCCTTGCATTGAATTCGGTAAGTTGTCAAGCTTTATATCAACATGATGTACTTTATAATCATATGCTGTTCTGAAAACACCCCATGCTGAAATAAAGAATGGAATACCAGCAGCAGTCCAACTAACGTCTCGTAAAAACTTCCTTCTACTATTTTCTCTTTCAGATTGCTTTTTAAATATTTTGCGATTAACAAATGAGACGATAGATTGAAAAAACATAATTGGAACAATTAATATTTTAGGCAAAGTCCAAACACTGATAAACATAAATATAATTACAGTCCAAGAATCATTTGAATCGCTGAAAAATCTGTTAGCATTAATTGCAATTATAGATAAAATAGTGGCGATTGATAAAATCAATGATATTCTGTGCCACCACTTATTCCATCCTTTATATTCAACATATCTCTTCCATTTTTTATAAAAGAACAGCTCAATTGATATAAACAAAGCTATTACAATAGCAAATATGAGAATAAATTTCATCTATGATTTCTCCAGTTGTGAATATATTTATATACGTTACAATCATAGTTTAGTTTAAACAAAAAAAAGCTACTATGTAAAACTCACAGTAGCTTTTAAAATATTTAGATTTTAAACTTTAAATATCTAAGTTCTGAACGTATTCAGCATTTGCTTCAATAAAAGCTCTCCTAGGTTCAACTTTATCACCCATTAGGGTTTGGAATACTCTTTTTGACTCTGCTGCATCTTCGATAGTAACTTGCAAAAGTGTACGCGTGCTTGGATCCATAGTCGTTTCCCAAAGTTGATTTGGATTCATCTCACCAAGACCTTTAAATCGAGATATTTGAATACCCCCTTTTTTAGCTTGCTCAGCTATATTTTGCTCAGAATTTTCATCATCTTCATCAGGGATGACAACTTTCACCCGTGGATCTTCTTTTTTAATACGAGCAATTATTTCATCTCTTTCAGCTTCATTATAGGCATAATATTCCTGCTTGCCACGTTTTAACTTATAAAGAGGAGGCTGAGCAATATAAAGCTTGCCGGAGATAATTAAGTCTTTCATATAGTTGTAAAATAAAGTCAATAATAAAGTTCTAATGTGCGCACCATCTACATCGGCATCGGCCATAAGAATAACTTTACCATATCTAGATTTAGAAGCGTCAAGGTCATCACCAAAACCTGCTCCAATAGCAGTGATAATAGTCTTAATCTCTTCATTTTCGAGTATTTTGTGTTGTCTTGCTTTCTGCACGTTTAGCACTTTGCCTCGCAAAGGTAATATGGCTTGAAATCTTCTGTCTCTGCCTTGCTTTGCTGAGCCACCGGCAGAGTCCCCTTCGACCAAATACAATTCGCAATCTTCAGGAGTTTTCATAGAACAATCAGCTAACTTACCGGGTAACGAACCTGATTCAAGTATATTCTTACGTCTTACTAATTCTCTTGATCTTTTAGCAGCAATTCTAGCCTCAGCTGCTGTTACCGCCTTTTCAACAATTTTTTTTGCTACTGCAGGGCTTGAATCCAAATACTCTTTAAGTCTCACAGCCACTATACCACGAACTATACCTTCAACTTCACTATTTCCTAATTTAGTCTTAGTTTGCCCCTCAAATTGAGGCTCAGCGACTTTTACAGAAATAATAGCAGTGAGACCTTCTTTAAAGTCATCACCTGTCAGCTGGAGTTTAGCTTGCTTTTTATTGTTAAGGTTATCATTTACATACTGATTTAAAGTACGGGTCAGCGAAGATCTGAAACCGGAAACGTGAGTACCGCCTTCGATAGTATGGATGTTATTTACATAAGATAAAAGATTTTCGCTATAACCATTGTTATATTGGAAACATACCTCTACTTGAGTTTCTGTTTCAGAAACTCCTACATCAGTACCTTCAAAATATATAGGAGGTACAATAATTGTAGAACCTTCATCCACATACTCAACAAAGTCCTTTAATCCACCTTTGTAAAAGTATTCTTCAAATCTATTTTCTCTTTCGTCAGCTAAAGTTATTTTTACAGAAGGGTTCAAAAAAGCCAATTCTCTTAGTCTTTCAGAAGCTTTTTTAAATCTAAATAGAACAGTATTAAATATATTCCCATCTGGCCAAAATCTGGTTGTAGTACCCGTTTCCTTAGTTTCACCAATAACTTCTACCGGAGCTTGAGGAACACCTATACGATAAATTTGTCTATAAATCGTACCATCTCGTTTCACAGTAACTTCCATTTTTGACGAAAGTGCATTCACACAAGACACACCTACACCATGGAGTCCACCAGAAACTTTGTAAGTATTTTTATCAAATTTACCGCCTGCGTGCAATGTACACATAACTACTTCTAAGGTAGATATTTTTTTAACTGGGTGAGGTCCGGTAGGAATCCCACGACCATTATCAGACACCGAGCATGAACCATCATTGTGCAAAGTTACTAATATATCACTGCAATATCCAGCTAATGCTTCATCTATAGAGTTATCTACTACTTCTTGGATTAAATGGTGCAAGCCTCTTTCACTTACATCCCCTATATACATGGCAGGTCGTTTACGAACAGCTTCTAATCCTTCCAATACTTTAATACTCGACTCACTGTAAGTGGTATTTAAGTTAGGATTTTCGCTTCCAATTTCCTGTGATTTCATAGAATAGACCGTATTTTTATAGTCAAAACAATACTTTGTATAACTTACAAAAATACACAATTTTTCAACGAATTACAATTTTTTCAACCACATCTGATTGTAATTCTTCATTGATCTTATTTATTAGCTGCTCAGATCTTAAACTAAGCTCAGTTCGCCATGTACTCGAATTAGTACGGATTGTTAGTATTCCGTTCTTTAGCGAATGAATGGCTGTCTCTTTAAATATTTTTGTACCTACTATCTTTTCCCAATTATTCGTAATTTGAGCTTGATAGTATTGGTTATCCCACCCTTTCCTTTTTACGATTGAATGGAGCACTTCTGAGATAGTATTTGTTCTAAAATTATCTTCAAGGTCTGTCATTTCTCTACTCCCTTTATTTCTCCGGCATCAATATGAAAGTAAAAGCAATCATCAGACGGAGTAACAAATTTATTAATATATTCAGCATTTGTTACAGTAATAAATGTCTGTGCATTATTTGTTCGTATATAGTTTAACACCTTTTCAGATCTTTTTGCATCTAACTCTGAAAATATATCATCTAAGAGAATAATAGGTGTCTCATTTTTTACGTCCTGAAGAAAGAAAAATTCGGCAAACTTCAAACTTATTAGCAATGACTTATGTTGCCCTTGCGAAGCGTATTGCTTAGATAAACCGTCATTAATATATATCTTCATATCATCCTTCTGCGGACCAAATATTGTAGTGCCTCTTTTAAACTCATCTTCCAGATTATCTATGAAGTATTCTTTATATCTATCGGTAATTTTTTCTTTTTTTAGTTCAACACCCGACAAACCATATGGAGCATATTTCAACCTGACTCTCTCTTTATCTCCGGATATTTCTCTATAAACCTTAGTAAAATATACTTCGAATATTTCTATAAATATCTTTCTGGCAATTACTATTTCTGCACTAGACTCTATAAACATATCTGTTAATATTTGCAACAGATTCATATCAATCTTGATATTCTGTTTTTTATCGGAAAGTAGCTTGTTTCGTTGCTTCAAATATTTTTTATTTTTTAAAACATGGTCTATATATTTCTTTGAAGATTGAGAAAGAATGGTATTTAGAAATTGCCGCCTGTCTTCAGGAGCCCCAAAAGTCAGATTCTTATGATCAGGCGAAAGAATAACTACAGGCATCTCTCCTATTATATTTTTAGGTAGTTGGTTATCTCCGTAACTATTCGAAAACGTTTTCTTTTGACTTTTCGGATATTGTAGCTTTACAAAATATTCTATTCCGAGTGAATTTACAGCATCACAACGAACAAAGAGAAAATCTTTGAATTTATTTATCAAAGCTGCATCAGGTACAGGCAAAAAACTTTTAGATAGGCTACAGAGCGAAATGGCTTCAAGTAAAGACGTTTTACCAACACCATTCAGCCCGTAGATAATATTTAACCCAGGGCTGAATTGCGCGTTAGTTTCATTATGATTTCTTATGTTAGATAGTTTTATAGACTTTATAAACATCTTAAGATAATCTAACCGGCATAATTAACATAAGTAATTTATCTTCATCAGGCGTCGGTTTAACCAAAGCAGGTTTAGTAGGTTCTGAAAATGTAAGCATAACCTGCGAATTTGAACTTTCTACGTTTTCTGTATGATTCAAAGCATCTTCTAAATACTTATAATTGAAACCAAATTCGATAGATTCGCCTTGAAAGTCGCAAGAAATAGTTTCAGACGCGTTATTGCCACTGTCTTCATCTTCTCCCATTACTTCTATTAGATTTTCTGTCAAATTCAGCTTGATTTGTTTTGAATGAGTATTCGTAAAGATAGATACCCTTCTAATGGCAGATAATAAATCTTTTTTGTCAACAATAGCCATTAGGTTATTATTTTGAGGTATTACTGACTCATAAGGAGGAAACTTTTCTTCAATAATTCTTGAAATAACTATAGTGTTACCAATTTCAAAACGTACATGTGTTATTTTTTCTGACGCTTCTATCAAAGAAAATACAGCATCATCATCTATCTTTTTAAGCATTTCAACAGATTTCGCGGGGATAATGACTTCAAAATCTGAAGAAAATGTTTTATTGACAGGGTTGATTACAGCTTTTACTAATCTATAGCTATCGGTAGAAACAGCATTGATTGCATCTTCTCTAAATTGAAATAATACTCCGGTCATAGCTGGTCGGAATTCATCAGAAGAAACAGCAAACACTGTTTTATTAGCTACTGATTGTAAATCATTTCTCGCAATAGTAGCATAAGCTGAACTATCGCTCACCTCTCCATGGTCAGGAGTTATAGTAGTTTCTTGTTTAAATAGTTCTGGCAAATCTAAATATTCGGTGTGACTCAAACCTTTCATTTCGTAATAACCTTTTTCAGTTTTAAGATTAATTTCAAAATTTTCCGGGTTCGAAACAAACTCTATTTCGCCTTCAGTTCCTAGGGCTTTAATGATTTCATTTATTTTTCTGGCAGGTACAAGTATATCACCTTCATCAAAGCCTATCACATCTATTTTAGTCAAGATTGTAATATCCTGATCTGTAGCAATCATTTTCAGAATATTTTCTTTTAACGAAAAATGTAAATGCTCTAATACAGGCAAAGTAGATTTTGGAGGTATAGCAGGAAGAGTTTTTTGTAATCCTTTCTGCAACTCGGCAAGTGCTACTGAAAATTTCATATTTTTATCCATCTATGATTGATTATACCAAACAATTTCGTAATTTACTCTTTACGCTTAACGCAATTTACAAAATATCAAGAATATATTGAATTAATATTCATAAGTATTACTATGCTAACAAGATACGGATTAGATAACGCAATTCCAATGCTTCTTATTGGAATATCAATTATAGTTGCTTCTTTCATGTTTACGACTGGATGGCTTGCTTATTTGCTATGTATGCCGGGTGTATTACTTACATCGTTTACTCTATGGTTCTTCCGTGATCCCGAAAGGATTGTTCCACAAAAAGTGTTAGAAGACCCATCTTTAATGATTTCGCCTGCTGATGGCAAGGTCGTACAAATCATAGATGTAGAAGATAAATACTATTTAAAGTCTAAAGCTAAACAAATTAGTATCTTTTTATCTCCTTTAGACGTACATGTAAATAGATCTCCGGTTTCAGGTACTATAGAGTATTATGATTATTTTCCGGGAAAATATTTAGTTGCTTATGCGCCTAAGGCATCAGAGGAAAACGAACATTCCAAAATAGGAGTCATGACTCCTTATGGAAAAGTTTTGTTTAAACAAATTGTAGGTATTTTAGCTCGCAGAATTGTTGCAGATATAAAAGTTGGCGAATCTATTACAGCTGGTGACCAATTTGGAATGATGAAATTTGGCTCCAGAATGGATATTATTGTTGACCCCGCGACAGATTTTAAAGTTGAAGTCGGGCAAAGAGTAGTAGGCGGTGAAACAATAATTGCAAAACTTCCTGCAAAGTGATTTTTTGATTTATCGAATGGAATGATTAAATTCCCTGAAACTAAAAAAACAACACCAAAAGATTGATACATGAAACTGAGAATTACCCGATCGATAGTACCAAACTTGTTAACACTTGCAAATTTATTTTCAGGCTTTACAGCCATAGTACACATAGCCGATTTGCAATTTGAGAAAGCAGCTCTTTTTATTCTTATGGCTGCTATTTTTGATATGTTAGATGGAGCTATGGCCAGGCTGTTCAATTCAGCAAGCGAGTTTGGAGTAGAGTTAGATTCTTTATGCGACGCTGTTTCATTTGGCGTAGCGCCGTCATATATGCTATATAAAGCTCACTTTGAGCAATATGGAGAATTTGGAATATTACTGGCAGCTATACCTGCATTAGCTGGGGTTGTACGCTTAGCCAGATTCAATGTTAAGCTAAATAGCTATGAAGACAAAAAGTATTTTTATGGTCTACCTATTCCTTCTGGTGCTTTGACTATTATTTCTTACCTGATATTTTTCTATTTGACCGATAGAATATCAGAAGATTTCAAAGCGATTTTAACACCATTTGTTTCATTTGGTGTAGCCACTGCTATGGTAACTATGATTAAATATCATAACATTCCAAAGCCTACCAAGAAAAATCTTAAAGAATCTCCTTTGCTGATTATTGGAATAGCCGGAGCAATCATAGCCGGAATAACAACAAAAGGACTTTCTATATTCCCGACTATGGTTATTTATGTTTTAGGAACTGCTTTAGTAAGGACTATGTTGTGGATTAAAGCGAAAACTTCACCGGAAGACGAAATAGATGAATATGTAGACGACATAGATAATGATGAAGGCAATTATAATCTTTAGTTGCTTTGTCAGAATAAAGATATTTTTCTTATTTTTGTATATCATTTTTAGCAAAAGACAAACATACATTCAAATATATCAGGTGTACAGATGAAAAAATTTGCTGCTAAAGTAAATATCACTCTAAGAGAAGGCATCTTAGATGTGCAAGGTAAAACCGTAGAACACGCTCTACACTCTTTGGAATATAACTCTCTTACTAATATTAGAATTGGTAAATTTGTAGAATTGACAGTAGAAGCCGAATCCGAAGAAAAAGCTCTTGAAATGGTAGATACAGCATGCAAACAGCTTATCGCTAATCCTATCATCGAAGATCATTTTGTTAAATTGGAAGAAATTAAATAATTAGAGGCTAAAATGAAGTTCGGAGTTGTAATATTTCCCGGTTCTAATTGTGACCATGATGCATACTTTGCCACTAAAAAAAATGCTGGTGAAGAGGCTACTTTCCTTTGGCATAAAGATACTTCTATTCCTTCAGATATTGATTGTATTGTTTTGCCGGGTGGTTTTTCTTATGGTGACTACTTAAGATGCGGTGCTATTTCACGTTTCTCTCCTATTATGAAAGAAGTTGTGAAGTTTGCTGAAAATGGCGGATATGTAATCGGCATTTGTAATGGCTTCCAAGTTTTGACAGAATCAAACCTTTTACCGGGTGCTTTACTTAAAAATGAATCTTTACATTTCATTTGCAAAGATGTTTACTTGAAAGTGTTGAATAATTCTACTGCTTTTACGTCTGAGCTAAAGCAAGATGAAGTTATTAGAATTCCTATTGCTCACGGTGATGGAAATTACTTTGCAGATGCAGAAACAATCGAAGAATTGGAATCAAACAACAGAGTAATTTTCAGATACTCTGACAAAGATGGTAACATAACTAAAAATGTTAACCCTAACGGTTCTATAAATAATATCGCTGGTATCATTAACGAGAAAGGTAACGTACTTGGTATGATGCCTCACCCGGAAAGATACAGCGATAAGCAATTAGGTTGTAACGATGGTCTTGCTATTTTCAAATCCTTAGCAAAACATTTTAAATAAATTGGAATAGGCGAGGTATAAGATGCCTTTTGGACTAGGTTTACCGGAATTACTTATTATAGTAGCTGTAATAGCTCTACTTTTTGGTGGTAAAAAAATACCTGAATTGATGCGTGGCTTAGGCTCCGGCATCAAAGAATTTAAAGAAGCTGCCAACGAAGGCAAAGAAGAAACAAAAAAAATTGATAATAAGTAGAAAAGTGTGCTAATATGTTTGATGTTGGCGGTGGAGAATTAATACTTATTGTTCTGGCAATCATAGTGTTGTTTGGCCCGAAAAAACTACCTGAAATTGCCAGAACAATGGGAAAAGGTATGCAAAAAATCAAAGATGCACAACAGCAATTCACCGATGAAATTAACAACATTAGTGATGAAGCTAAATCTGTCGCTGATATTGAAAACTCCCAATCTCGTGACCAGATAATAGAAAAAGATGCTTCTGTGAAATATGTTAAAGAACCTGTGCAACACTTGGATGAAGACAATTTTGACATCAAGGAACAAAGCACTGATAGTTTTGATAACAAGTTCAAACCGGAAGACCTAATAGAAAAACCAAAATCTGACGAACAAAAAAATCTACCTAATGGAAACTCACTCGAAGCCTGACCTCTTGAAAGACTTTTTGCTGCAAGCTGAGAATAGAACCTCTATTCTTTCTGACTTATTTGAGCTAATCGAAAAAGATAAATTTAATATATTTTCTCACATAAACTATGATGCAGAACCTCAAATAAATAATTCTCTTTCTCACCTAATTGTCTCTGTCAAAGATAATATTATGCTAGATGGGATGCCGTTTAATGCTGGAGCTGGCTTATTAGACAGAACTACTTCTGATTATTCTGCCACTGCTGTCTCTAAGCTATTAGATGAAGGCATAACTATTATAGGTAAAACTAATTTAGATGAGTTTGCAATAGGAACTTTAGGTACAAACTCTGCTTTTGGCAGTATAATCAATCCTTTAAACCCTGAATATATGATTGGCGGTTCGTCTGCAGGAGCTGCAGCCTCGGTTGCTACAGATGTTTGCCATATTGCAATTGCCTCTGACACGGGTGGTTCTTCAAGATTACCGGCGGCAATGACTGGACTTTTAGGTTTTAAACCAAGTTATAGTTCAGTATCAAGATATGGTTTGCTATCATTTGCTCCTAGTTATGATCAAATTTCTTTTATATCGAAAAATATTGAATATATCAAAGAAACATATTTATTCGCCAGAGGGAAAGATATCAAAGATATGACTTCTCTTGCTCATGAAGATAAAGAGTTCAGAGGACATACTATTGGCGTTTTGAATCTTGGCAATGCTCCGTTAGTTTCCCAAGAAGTCATTGATAACTATAATTATTATATAGATTACTTAATGGATTTAGGTTTCATGATTAGCGAGATTACGATACCTGATCTGGAGCATATTATTGCCGCTTATCAAGTGTTAACTTCTATAGAATCATCTTCCAATTTGTCCAGATTTACTGGAATGGCTTACGGTAAAAGAATCGAAAATACTCTAAGTACAAGAAGTAAATTAATTGGTGAGCAAACTAAAAATAGAATTATTCTTGGGAATTATTTACTGAGTCAAGACAAAGAGAAATTGTTTGAAAAAGCAGAGTCATTAAAACAGAACTTGATTGAGATATTTATCAAAATATTTGAAAAAGTCGATGTTGTAATAACTCCAACTACTCCACTACTCCCTTCAAAAGTAGATGAAAATACAGGTAACCAACATTTTTTCGACGCTTTTACCTGTATAGCAAATATCATCGCATCACCATCAATCGCATTCCCTTACGGTCAGTACAAATGTGGTTTACCTCAGAGTATTCAGATAATATCACCCCGATATACTGATATACGTTTACTGGATTTCTATAAAGAACTTAAAGCTTAGTCGATATATATTCTTTTAACTCTGTCGGTCAAAGCTGTTGTGATTTCATAAGGAATAGTATTGATATTTTGGGCTAACTCGTAGATAGATATTTCTTGAGTTTCAGACTTACCCATTAGTATAGCTTCATCACCAATATTTACACTTTTATTTTCGTAACCGAGATTTACCATTATCTCATCCATGCAAACAGTGCCTATTATTGGATATTTCTTATCATTTATAATCACATTGCTTTTATTAGAATGAGCTCGTGAGAAACCATCACCATAACCAGTTGATAATACAGCTATTTTAGTATCTTCTTCAGCGATATATTTGAAAGCATATCCTGTAGTATCACCTTTTTTAATATCTCTTACTTCTATAACATGAGACTTAATTGTCATCACAGGATGAATATCAACTTTATTCTGTAAAAACTCTTCACCTTGATATCCATAAATAAAAATACCTGGGCGAACCATCGTATGATGAGAATCAGTCAACTGAATTATGCCTGCACTATTTGCTATGTGTTTATATTTAAAATTAAAACCACTATCAGCGAGTAAATCTATAGTTTTATTAAAGACTTCAAGCTGACTATGGCTGAAAGTAAGGTCTTCGCTATCTGCACTGCAAAAATGTGATTGAATACCTTCTATTTCTAATCCCTTTAAATTGCTTATTTCATTCATGAAGTGCACTGCAATTTCAGGTAGAATCCCATCTCGATTCATGCCTGTATTGACGAATACATGCACAGGTATCACTAAGCCTTTCTTGACAGCTTTTTCAGACAATTCTTTGCAAAATTCAACTCTACTTACAGAACATTGCAAATTATATTCTATAATATTGTCGATATCAGTATTTAAAGGAGGAATAATAATATGCAACTTAGCTTTATTGCCTGACTTCCGGATTTTCTTTCCTTCCTCAGCCCATGCAACACCTAATACATTTATGCCTATTTCGTGTAGTTTATTAGATATAGGTATTATACCATGCCCATAAGCATTTGATTTTATAATTGGTAGTATTTCTAAACTGCCTACAAGGTTTCTTATAGACTGAATATTCTGTTGAAAACTATTTAGGTTTATTTCGCAAAAAGTGCCGTTCATAGCTAATTTTCTTCCAATTTATGCCGATAAAAGAGATATTGAAGTGTAAATACACACTCTATGCTACAAACAATTTCCCCCGCACAGAGATATGTATTATTCAAATACACTTACAAAAATATATAAATACTTTATTCTTTACTAATACTATATTTTTTGCTTGAAGAATATGACTAATATAAAATACATAACTCTTATTTTTACAATGATTTACATTGCACTACTACTAAACAGCTGTGCAACAGTAGAAACGTGCCTTGAAGAAAGAAAAAATGGAAATCTGGGAGCATTATTTAATACTTCTGACGATGAGTTCTCTCCATTTATTATTGACGACACAATGTACTTCACTTCTCAATCGACAAATGAAAAAGGCAAAGAAGAAGAAATACTGATGATGAACATGAAGTCTCTGCAAAAACCAATAGTAGTAAAAGATTTGCCTTTAGATAAATTTGACGTTGCAGGTCTCCCCTCTTTTTTTAAAAATAAAGAAGGAAATATTGAAATATTTTTTGCTGCAATGACAACTGACGTTGAAAAAATCAATTCCGACATTTATCATTCAATTAATAAAAATGGAAAATGGAGCCAACCTAAAAAGCTTGCACTCAATACGCTGAATTATGAATCTCATCCACATATATCCAACGATGGTCAAACTCTCCTTTTTACTTCTGATCGTCCCGGAGGCATAGGTGGTTTAGATATTTACACAGCCAGCCGAAATGGTCTTGAGTTTGCAAATGTTAGAAATCTAGGTAATACTGTCAATTCAGAAAGTGATGAAAAATCGCCTTACTTAGATGATAATAACAATTTGCTATTAGCAAGTAATGGACATAATGCCGAAGGTTATGATATTTTTAGAGCTAGTTATGAAAATGACGAGTGGACTGAACTAACAAGACTTCCTAATCCAATTAATACACAGTATAATGAACTTGGCCCTGCTGTTTATAAAGAAGAAATCTATTTAACCTCAGATCGAATCGGCGGTTGTGGTGGTAAAGATATTTATGCTTTTGATCTTTGTGGTCCGGTTATTTTTGAAGGTACTGTTCATTCTGAAAGCAAAGAAATTGCGGTAGAAGGGACTTTGAATATTACTAATGTCATCACAAAAGAGCAAAGTAAAATTGATATATTTAATGATGGTATAATCTCGTATCATGTTAAATCTAATACTCCATATTTATTGGAATACGTAAACGCATGTAACGCAAACCTTACTGTAAAACAATATGTTCCTGCTCAATGCAATGAAAACAAAGCAACTAAAGTCCTTGTAAATTTTAAGCTAAATCCTGATTTGCAAGCTTTTACATTTGAAGAATATGATATCCCTTTCTTTGTAACGGGTTATTACAAACCAAATACAGGCGAAAACCTGACTTCTTTAAAGATGAAATTTGCATATAACCTAATTGGTAATGATGACTCTACTAAATATATAGAAAATCCTGAGGGCAAGTACGATAAATATACTATGCTTGTCGAAAAAGCATTGAACGAGGCTGTGAACTATATAGAAGAAACTATTTCAAATCTAAACAGCAAATGCACTAAAACCCAACATAAATTAGAAATTAATGTAGAAGGTTATGCCGACCCTCGCCCATTTACAAGTAAAGCAGTCTATGCAGATATACCTATTTCCTCAAAAGAGCTTGGAATAAATGCTTTCCCGGGTAATAAAATGGATAACAAACTACTATCTTATCTCCGTGCTTACTTTACTGCAAAATATATTAATGATAGACTTTTGGCGTTAGACATAGACACTTCAAAATGTATCTGGAAAGTTAAAGGCAAAGGAGTTGACGCATCTCAAATAGACAATAAGCTAAAGAGAAGAGTTAATATTTCCATCCGACCTATCAATACAGATATAAGCGACATAGCTAAGTAATGATCAATTCTACTTTTCCTAATGTAGAATAATTTGGCTTAGTCTCCAACTTTTGATGATGCCTCGAAAACACAACTATACTCTCATGAGGATAATAATATCTGAACTATCAGTTCTAATAAACAGAATCTATATTTAACTCAGATGTGTCATTAGATATCATCATAGTGCTGTAAATGACCGTATAACCATTGAGCATACTTACTTCCTCTGTAAGAAAATATTACGTAATTGCTTATTGAATAAGAGGTTTTACCCTTATTCAAAAACTTTAGATCTTTTCATCTTTTCAAATGTCATTTTTGGGTTTAATAGTAAATGATTTTTCGTGGTAAAACAAAGAAGGGAATTGTATGGTTAATACGATTAGCTAATTCCCTGTTTTCAATGTCACATGAAGCAAATCTATAAATAGTCGAGCTGTTAGAGTTGGGAGCGTGAACTATTTCACGCCCCTTTCTCAAATGAGTTTAGATATTTTTTAGCATATTGATTTTTGAAGCTTGTCCCGCCACAATAATCATGTCGGACGACTGAAATAAATGATCTGCAGAAGGAATAGCTTTAATGTTGCTATCCTTTTGAGAGGAATCTTTAATTGAAATAATATCAACACCATATTTCGATCTAATATCTAACTCTTTAATAGTTTTTCCGATAAAGTCCATAGGCACTTCTATTTCTGTAATAATATAGCCTTCTAAGAAATGAATATCTTCGTTTGCATTGTCAAGAGTCAGTTTAGTAGCTAAATCAGAAGTAAGTTGATGTCTGTTGATTTCTTTGTGATATGCATCATCAACATCTTTTCGCCAAATCATTCCAATGATTTTATCTACGTTTTCATGATTTACAACAGGCAATCCATCATAATCACACTTACTCATTTTTTCAATAACAACTTTCAATGAATCATTTGGCATAACTCTCGGAACATTTTTATCTGCCATATCTCCTGCTATCAAGACATGCTGGAGTTCGTCAGAATCTAATAGAAATTCTTTGATGTTATCAATTGAAATAATGCCAATAAAATCACCATCAATGCTATTGACTGCAAGTGAAGTTTGTTTTTTAGAAATAATTTGATATACAACTTCCCTGAAGTTTGTTTTTTCATCTATATGAACATACGATTTGTCAAATAAATCTCGAACTAAAATTGAGCTTAAAATGCTATAATCAGCCGTATCTTTTACTTTTATACCTCTCTGTAGCAAGCGTAACGTATAAATAGATTCTCTAGATAACTTAGATGATAAAATCATAGAGATAGTTACCACAATCATTAGTGGTAATATAATACTGGTTTCTTTTGTAAGTTCAAAAACAATTATAATAGCCGTTATTGGTGCTCTCGTAGTGCCTGCAACTAGCCCTCCCATGGCAACTAACGCATAAGTACCCGGTGCAGCTGTAATATCAGGAAATATATAATTTACAACATATCCGAAAAATGCTCCCAACATAGCTCCCATGAAAAGAGATGGTGCAAAAATACCACCGGAACCACCGGAACCAAGAGTTAATGATGTCGCAAGGATTTTAACAAATATGAGAACTAATGCAACATGCCAAACAGAATTAGATAAAAGAGCATTTGAAATAGAGTCATAACCAACACCCATAGACTGAGGATATAGCAGCGCAATAGCTCCAACTAAAAGCCCACCAATAGATGCTTTAAGGTATGCTGGAATTTTTATTTTTTCATCCCAAAAGTCTTCAAAGAAATATAAGACCTTGATAAATATCCAAGATATTAGACCGCTTAAACCGCCAAGTAAAAAATAGAATGATATTTCATAAGCACTTTTTAACTCATAATGCGGAACAGCAAATGCTGCAAAATCTCCTTCAAATGAATGAGACACAACTGTAGCCATTACAGAAGCTATAACAATCGGCGAAAGCTGCTTAGCAGTAAAGTCCATTAATATAATTTCTACAGCAAACAGTGCACCTGCTATTGGAGCATTAAATGCAGCTGCAATACCTGCAGCTGCACCGCATCCGACTAATGTTTTTAATCTGGAAGTTGGTAAATTAAAAAATTGACCAACTGTTGAACCTAACGAAGCCCCTATTTGAATAATGGGACCTTCACGCCCAACTGAACCACCGGTACCAATTGTTACTGCCGAAGCAAATGCTTTGACTAAAGCAACTCGAGGTCTAATAATACCACCTTTTTTAATAACAGATTGCATAACTTCAGGTACACCATGACCTTTTGCTTCCGGTGCAAAAAAGTAAATGATTGGGCCTACAATAAGTCCACCTAATGCCGGTACTAATAATTTTATGTACCATGGTGTAGCTATTATATTTTCCAACAATGTACCACTACCATTAAAACAATAATCTGATATAGTATGAATAAGAACCCTTATTCCTAAAGCACCAAAACCAGCTAACAAACCAATAAAAATAGCTAAAATAATCATAAACAAATGCTCTGTCATTTTAGCTCGATTTACTAATTCAGTTGCATTTTGTGAAGCCTTAGAGTACAAGGCTTTAATAGATTCAAAAGTCGAGTCCATTTATCTACCGATTGATATAAAAAGAAGGAATATTTTTGATTGCGTTTTTAGTATGTATCCAAACATAATTAATAAAGATGAAAAAGAAAATATATATACAATATATGGATATAAAATAATATTAGTTTAAAGAGAAATTATTCGTTTAGTTGCTATTTACACAGTATTCTATCTTATCGAGAAGGTAGTAAATTATGGATTGATCGTAAATTTTAATCCTAATCCAATACTATAATATCTCCAAGATTGATTATGTAGTATTGAAAGTAAAGGCATTTCAAAATGAAAATAAGGATTGAAACTTAAAAATTGATTTTCGATAGGCCTTATAAATTGATATGAAACATCGAATTTCAAGAATGGCACAAAGTTGCTAATGTTTGGTATAGAACCTTTGCTTTCGTTACGTACTCTTGTATGTGTGTCAGAAAACACACCATAATTATCAGGAGTAGTTAGCTTCTCGAGTTGACTATAGTTGGATTTTAATAGAAAATGGTTACCAATGCCAAATGCACAATTAAAATCGTCAATTTTATAACTTTTGGCAACTGAAATGTAAAAATAATATAAATCAAATTCTAAATCATGTGTAAATATTCCCATTTCAGCTTGATTATTGACTAATATAGGAGCTTGTTCGTTATATGATAACTTACCGGTAACAGTATTTAATCCAAAAGAAAAGTCATAATATATGTTATAAATAGAAATGGGCTTAGAAATATTAATACCGGGAGAAATTCCGTTACCGGTTCTGATGTTCGGACAACAATCAGGAATTCCTCCCAAATTTTTAAAGTTACCTGAATAAAAATGCCTATTAATAATAATATCAATACTATAATTATTAGTATCAGATGAGTACAAGTGTATTGTAGCCAGCAAAAAAGTAACCAATATATATACTAAATATTTCACTTGAACATATTAGCAAAGTTAACAACAGCTTTATATCTATGACTAATACTATTCTTTTCCTGAGGAGACAGCTCCGCAAATGTTAAGTCAAAACCATCAGGTATAAAAATTGGGTCATACCCAAATCCATTGTTACCTTTTTCGATTTCAGATATTTTGCCTTTACAGATACCTTCGATTAGACGTTCGTTTTCGCCATCAAAAAAACATAGGACAGTTTTAAAATGGGCATATCTATCAGATTCTTCGCTCAAATCAAATAACAACTTTTGACGATTCGCCAAATCATTTCCATGTTCACCAGCGTACCTTGCGGAGTATACACCGGGAGCATTATTTAAAGCTCTGACTTCCAAACCAGTATCATCTGCTAAAACGGGCATATTTGCAACTTCAAAATATGCTTTAGCTTTGAGAATAGCATTTTCAGAAAGGGTTACTCCAGTTTCTTCTACATCAAATTCAGTATTCATTACATCAGCTATACTGAAAAAGTTAAAATATCCGGGTATTATAGTATTACAAATATTAGAAATTTCTTCTATTTTATGCTTATTATTTGATGCAATCAAAACATCCATATTAATCCTTTTTGAAGTATTGTAACAATTCTTCAACAGCCAGCGCAGGAGTTAATTCGCCTGCTTTGACCTTCTGTTTAATCGTTGGTAAATTGGATTTTACCTGACTATTGGTAAAAAACATTGATTTCAAATTATCTTCAATCATGCTAAAGACCCATTCCATTACTTGCTCTTTACGACGACTGTCAAAGACACCAGAATCTTTTGTCTTTAGGACAAACTCGTTTACGGTAGACCAAACAGAATCTATGTCGATATTATTGAGTGCAGAGCAAGTTCTTACTTGAGTTTTCCAACCTTTAGTTGCGGGCTGTAATAGATACAAGGCACTTTCATAAGCATTTTTTGTAATATTAGCTCGTACTTTGTAATCTCCATCTGCTTTGTTAATCACTAATAAATCAGCAAGTTCGACTACTCCTTTTTTGATTCCCTGCAGTTCGTCACCTGAACCGGGTAAAAGCAATAACATAAACAAATCTACCATTGACCTGACAGTTGTTTCGCTTTGACCTACTCCTACTGTTTCAATCAAAATAACATCATATCCTGCTGCTTCACATATTTGAATTGTCTCTCTTGTTTTCTTTGCAACTCCTCCCAATGAACCGGAAGATGGGGATGGTCTGATATATGCATTCTTTTCTCTGGAAAGCATTTCCATACGAGTTTTATCACCTAATATAGAACCTTTCGTGACTGTGCTGCTGGGATCTACCGCCAACACTGC
Source organism: Chlorobiota bacterium (assembly GCA_041596515.1). Taxonomy (GTDB): domain Bacteria; phylum Bacteroidota; class Ignavibacteria; order Kapaibacteriales; family UBA2268; genus JBFHIJ01. The sequence goes on along the minus strand of JBFHIJ010000002.1, from coordinate 31,804 downwards.
AACCTTAAACCCATTCTTAACTAGGAAAGTACCTAATGCTTCTATAAAAGTACTCTTACCCGCTCCCGGAGGCCCTGTAATACCAACTCTAACCGAGTTTCCGGTTAGAGAGTTTATTGCTTTTAGCACATCCTGAGCTTCTCGGTTGTGTTTTGGATTGTTACTTTCTATTAGGGTAATCGCTTTAGAAATGATAGATAAATTGTGTTCTTTTATACCTTTAACAAAATCATCTATACTTACACTTTTTCTTTTAACTACATTTAGATTTCTGTTGCTTCTGACAGCATCTAAATCCACGCCTTTCATTACATTAGTTGTAAATTCGGAACCTGCATTGTCAGGTACCCATTCAGGTTTATTTATATTTTTACCCATATCTCGAATATATATATGTTCTTAAAACCATTTACAAGATAACAAAATAGAAGCTATTTCATAATTATTTAGGTATCAAAAGTTATTAACATCTATTTTATTCGCTACATTAATAAGATTGATTTAAATCTGCATTCAATAATTTCATATCACTTCTATTACAGCTTATTCGTAAGAGATATTTACTTAAATCAAATATACATAGTAGATACTTTGTATATCTCATAATACAATGTCATAAGATTAGATTAACTGAATAATATAAAGTGTATCTAATAGAATTACAAATAGATAGCCAAACATATTGAAGTTTGTTACTATAATTGAATATCAATTTATGGAATATGCAGGAAGGCATTTTTGAGATTTATTAACTATGTCCCAGACTATTCATTGACACGCATAAAAAATCCGATTTAGGTGCAAGTACCCAAATCGGATTTAGTGCAATCTGAACTATATAAGGGAATTTTCTATACTATATCACGTTTACAATAGTGAGTATGTAATAATTCATGTGATTTGTGAGATAAAGGATGCTCTAAAAATTCTTCGTATACTTTTGTAATAAAAGGATTTTCGTGAGATTTTCTTAGTTCCTTTCCTTCATCTTCTGCATATATAGCTTCCATACGTTTTAGCCTTACTGAGTCATCAGTATAACGAGGTTGACCACCACCACCAATACAACCGCCTGGACAAGTCATGATTTCTACAAAGTGGAATTCTTCTCCACTTCTCATCAAATCAAATACTTTACGTGTGTTCGCTAGTCCGTTTGCCACAGCAACTTTCAACTCAACACCTTCAAGGAATGACCATTCAGGTTTTACATTTTCGATTTTTAAAGAGGCACGTTTGACCCCTTCTATCCCCATTACAGGAGTAACATGAAGATTTTTAAATGGTATTTCTCTACCGGTTACTAATTCATACGCTGTACGAATCGCTGCTTCCATCACACCACCGGAATTGGCAAATATATCAGCCGCACCAGAAGATTCTCCTAACGGATTATCTATCTTAGATTCAGGTAATGTCTTAAAGTCAATACCTGCCTGCTCTATCATTTTTGCAAGTTCACGAGTAGTGATTACATAATCAACGTCCCTTATGCCACTGTCATCCATTTCAGGACGTTGGCATTCAAACTTCTTAGCAGTACATGGCATAACCGACACAACAATAATTTCTTCTAAATCTTTAGCAATGCTTTCTCTGAAGTATGTTTTAGCTAAAGCACCAAACATCTGTTGTGGTGATTTACAAGTAGAAAGATTGTTTAGATAATCTGGATAATAATATTCAGCAAATTTAATCCATCCCGGGGAGCAACTTGTAAACATAGGTAAATGAGCATTTTCTCCATCTACTAATTGTTTTTTTAATCTTGTTAGAAGTTCAGTACCTTCTTCCATGATTGTCAAATCTGCTGAAAAATTAGTATCAAAAACTTTATCAAAACCTATCTGACGAAGTGCGGAAACCATTTTACCTGTCACCAAAGTTCCTGGTTCGTAACCAAAACATTCACCCAAAGCAGCTCTAATTGCAGGAGCCGTTTGAACAATAACTGTTTTATTAGGATCATCCAATACATTCCATACTTCAGCGATGTGAGAGGTTTCAGTAATTGCACCTACCGGGCAAACAGCAGCACACTGCCCACACTGAACGCAAGCAACAGTATCTAAGTCAGTAGCAAACGCCGGACCTACGACTGTATCAAATCCTCTACCCTGAGGGAATAGTGCTCCAACAGATTGGATTTGACTACATACGTCTACACATCTTCTACATTTGATACATTTCCCATTGTCTCTGGTCAATGCAGGAGTAGAAGTATCCATTTGGTGTGAAGATTTTGCACCTTCGTATCTGATTTCTTTAATACCCATTTCACGGGCTATTTGTTGTAATTCGCAGTCGTCATTTCTATCGCAAGTCGGGCATTCTCCGTCGTGCTCAGAGAGTAGAAGTTCTACCACTGTTCGACGAGCTTCGCGAACGTGTTTATTATTTGTAAATACTTTCATACCTTCATAAACAGGCATAGAGCAGGAAGCTGCCAAAGAACGAGCTCCTTCGACTTCAACCAAACAAACTCTACATGCACCTTTAGGTTCCATACCTGGCATGTGACACAAAGTAGGAATTTTCACTCCTGCCTTTTTGGCTGCGTCAAGTACGAGGGTGCCCTCGGGCACCTGTACTTCTTGATTATTGATATATACTTTTACCATTATATTTTAACTCCGATTTTCTGATTAACAAGAATAGTCACAGCGTAAGCATCTCTCAGCTTGTCTTACAGTTTCAGCTTCACTCCAAGTCTGTTCAACTTCCTGGAAGTTATTTTTACGTCTGTCCACTGAAAGTAGAGGCAATTTTGCACGTTTATAAGGAACTGGGTCAGCATCTGGATCAAAGTAAGTATCTATTTTCCATTCTTCTCTCCAGAATGCATGCTTATCGCCTGTCAGGAACTCATCTATACCAACTGCTGCTCTTTCACCTGCAGCAATAGCTTCGATAACAGTTCTTTCAAAATTACCTGCAGCATCACCACCTGAGAATACCCAAGGTACTGAAGTTTGCTGTGTTACCGGATTGACAACTATACTTTTATCGCCAATCATATCTAATCTTGTTCCTTGTGGAATCAAGCTATCATCGAAATCTTGACCGCAAGCCATAATGACTTGATCAGCTTCTAATACAAATTCATCTTCGCTTCTTACTGCTCTTCTTCTACCGGAGCTGTCAAAATCACCTAAAGTCATACTTTGACACTTAACACCTACAATCTTATCATCTTTAATTATGATTTCTTTAGGGTTTGTCAAAGACATAACTTTAACGCCTTCTTGCAATGCTTCTTCTATTTCTTCAGAATATGCAGGCATTTGCTCTTGACTTCTTCTGTAAACTACTGTTACACTTTCAGCTCCTAAACGAATTGCAGATCTGGCAGAATCCATTGCTGCATTCCCACCACCAACGATAATAATATTATTTTTAATTGGTGCAGAACCTCTTAGGTTATAAGTTTTAAGGAAGTCCATAGAATTATGTACATCAGAGTGATTTCCACCCGGTAAATCTAAGCATACACCTTTAGGAGTACCAATTGCAATAAATACAGCTTCAAATCCTTGCTTTCTTAAATCTTCTACCAAGAAATCTCTTCCTAGTTTCTTATCACAATGGATATCTACTCCTAGATTTTCAATCATTCGAATTTCGCGAGCCAATATCTCTCTTGGTAGCCTGTAAGATGGGATAGTTTGAACTAACATACCACCTGGCCTTTGCTCAGCTTCAAACACAGTTGGTTTATAGCCTAATCTTGCTAAGAAATATCCGCAAGTAAGCCCGGCTGGGCCGGCACCTATAATTGCAATTTTTCTTTTAGCATTATCTTCGTTTTCTCTTACTTCAGGGAGCTGAATTGTTATTTCCTGATCTACCATAAAACGTTTCAATGCTCTGATAGAAACAGCATCATCCAATGAAGAACGACGGCATTTATCTTCACAAGTGTGGAAACATACCCTTGCACAAACAGCTGCGAATGGATTACGTTCTCTGTGCAACCTCAAAGCCTCTGCATAGCGTTTTTCAGCAATTAAAGATACAAATCCCGGAACATCTACATGTGCTGGACAAGCAGATTGACACGGAGCACGTACAAGACCTCTACAAACGCCAGCTTCACAATGTTTCTGGTGTATATGTTGTTCATATTCATGTCTGAAGTGCCTAATTGTTGAAAGCACCGGATTAGGAGCAGTTTGTCCGAGACCACAAAGCGCAGTTTCTTTTATTTGCTCGCCTAATGTGATTAATTTGTCAATATCTTCAGGCTCACCTTCGCCGTTGCATATTCTTTCTAAGATCTCAAGCATTCTTTTAGTACCTACGCGACATGGCACGCACTTACCGCAAGACTCTTCTTGCGAGAACTCTAAGAAGAAGCGGGCTACGTCAACCATACAGGTATCTTCATCCATTACAACCAGACCGCCTGAACCCATGATGGCTCCAAGTTCTTGTAATGATTCGTAATCCAACTTAACATTTAAGTTTTCTTTAGGTATGCAACCTCCGGAAGGGCCACCCACTTGTGCCGCTTTATAGTTTTTCCCATTAGGAATGCCATTACCAATATCAAATACTAACTCACCAAGCGTAGTACCAACTGGAACTTCTACAAGACCTGAATTATTAATAGCACCAGAAAGAGCGAATACTTTAGTACCGGTACTCTTCTCAGTTCCGAAAGAAGCGAAATACTCGCCGCCTTTCAATATAATTTCAGCAATATTTGCATAAGTTTCTACATTATTTAGTACAGTAGGTTTACCCCAAAGGCCTTTATCTGCAGGGAATGGAGGACGTGGTCTTGGTTCACCTCTTTTACCTTCGATTGAAGCAATAAGAGCAGTTTCTTCACCACAAACAAATGCACCTGAGCCCATTCTGATTTCTAAATCGAAACTAAAATCTGTCCCTAATATATTATTACCTATAAGTCCCATATCTCTGGCAATGTCAATAGCTTTTTGTAAACGTTCAACTGCAAGCGGATATTCTGCTCTAACATACACATAACCTTGAGAAGCACCGATGCAATAAGCACCGATAATCATACCTTCTATCAAGGAATGAGGGTCGCCTTCTAAAACAGACCTATCCATAAATGCACCCGGATCGCCTTCATCAGCATTACAAAGCATATATTTTTGATCTGATTCATTACGTTTAGCAAATCCCCACTTCATCCATGTTGGGAAGCCTGCTCCACCACGACCACGAAGTCCTGATTGTTTCATTTCGTTGATTACATCGTCAGGTGTTAGCTCTGTCAATGTTTTAGCCACTGCAGAATAACCACCAATTTCAATATAATCATCTATACTTTCAGGGCTAATCTTTCCGCAATTCCTAAGTACTAATTTTGTCTGTGCTTTAAAATATTCTATATCGTCCATATTAGGAATAGATACTTGGTCAGCATCTCTTTTCCAATTTAATCTATCTACTATTTCACCATTTTCGATATGAGATGTGATTATTTCATTCACATCATCTATCCTTACATCCTGATAAAAAGTATTATCATGATCCATCACTACTATAGGACCTTTCACACATGGACCAAGGCAACCTGTACCTTTAACTTGTATTGTGTCATAGCCCTTTTCGTTTAATAATGCTTCAAACTTATCTTTTACTTTTTGAGAACCGGTCGCAAGGCAACCACCGCCAGTACACACTTTAATTACTCTTTGAATTTTAGAGTTTTCAGTATTCTGTTTTATTTGCTCTCTGTATTTAAGTAAATCTTGAGCTGATTTAAATTGTGTGTTAGTCATTTACATTCTCCTCGATATTTTCTTCCAGCTCTTTTTTCTGATATATACTTATAATTTGTTCAATCCTATCGGGCTTAACTCTTTCGAAAGTCTCATCATTAACCATGATTACAGGTGCAAGACCGCAAGCTCCGAAACATCTTCCAACATCAAGTGAAAACAGTCGGTCATCAGTGGTGCCACCTACATCAATTTTAAGTTTATTTTTAAATGCGTCTAATATGTCTTTACCGCCACGGACATAACATGCAGTACCTAAGCAGATTCTAATCATATATTTTCCGCGAGGTGTAGTAGAAAAGAAAGAATAAAAACTTACTACGCCTGCAACTTCACTATAAGATTTTTCCATTTTTAATGCAATTTTCTTAAGCACTACTTCAGGAAGATAGCCAAACATATTTTGGGCTATTTGTAGTACCGGTATTAATGCACCCGGCTTGTCCTTGTAGTCATTTAGAACATCTTCGAGAATCACTAATAATTCTTCTTCTGTTTGTTCTTGCTGACAGTTACAACATTTTTGAACTTCTGACATAATTATCTCCTCAGATAGCAAAAATTTATTTTATTGATTGAAAATTCTTGATAAAGACCTGTGCGGAGATTACTATGGGACATAATCTCCACACAATAAGATCTTTCCGGATTTCACACACAAGCTCTATTTTCACATCATACATTATCTAAATGCACGCTAATTTTAGAGCACAAGGGGAATTTATACAGATGACTTTTAATAAACAATAGGTAGATTTTCCCATTACCAATAATTAATTGCGGAAAGAGAGGAGAATAGAAAAATAAGGATATGACTAATATTATATTTAGTCACAACTACATACAATTAGTGTGTTAATATAGCTATATAATATCCTCTTTTACAGTAGAATGATTTAGCTTCAACACGACTATTTACTGCCTATAATACAGATACTTATGAGCACACTTGACTTTATTGATAGCTAATTTTGGAGTGTAATTGATTTTTTATAATATTCTTAACATTTGTAAGCCAAATGTGAACTTATACTCGAAAACAATATGAAGTGAAAAAACTTACAACATTTCAGTTACAGAATTGATTTTATTCAGAATTATATCGGACTTTTTATTCTTTTAATTAGATATTGACTTGGGTTTATCCCAAAATACAAGAATTGAAAACGGTTAAAATATTTACGATGCACTCAATCACATATGTACTTGATTTATAGATATATACAACATTATGAATATCATTGATAATTTACTCATATATATTCACATTGTTTGTCTTCGCTATACAATGTATTACACATTAATATTTAACATACATTAAGGCTGTTATTATTAATTATGTAATTCATATTCTTATTGAGATATATAGATTTTGATAAATATGTGCTTCTATACTTCTTCCATTGTCATAAAATCTTCTAATTTTTTAAGTTGAGCTTGAGTCCCAAATGCTAGTAGCTTATCATTTTTTTTGATAACAAAATTAGCACCTGGATTTAAGATTGGCTTTTCAGCTCTAATTACAGCTAAAACACTTGCCCCTGCTACCACTCTTAAATTCAAATCTTTCAATGACTTATTAAACCATTTGCAGTTTGGAGGTAAATCAATTGACTCTAAACTTAAATTATATTCTCCATAACCAAAGCTTGACTCTAAGAAGTCTACTACATGCGGTTTAATTACAAAGTTTGCAAGTCTTTGACCACCGGTTGAATAAGGATTAACTACTCTATCTGCACCTGCTCGTTGCAGTTTTCTGATGGTTGTCTCTTCATCTGCTCGGGCGACTACAAAAATTTCGGGGTTTAACTCTTTTGCACTTAGAACTACAAATAGAGTTGTAGCGGCATTAGCTGTTGTTACAATTATACCTTTAGCTCTTTCTATGCCGGCAGCTAACAATATTGAATCCTCAGTAGCATCACCTTCAATGGCTAAAATATGTTCGCTTACTATATCTTTTTCTTTTTCTTTAAATTTATCACTGATTACTACACATTCCACACCTTTTGCTTTTAACTCTGAAGTAGTCAGATTACCTACCCTACCCAAGCCCACTACGATTATATGATTGCTCATTTGATCTATTTTCTTTTTCAATTTTTTATTACCTCTCAAGTTTAACAACTGCACTGCTACTAGATTTTCCATAAAAACACCTAGTATATAAAATAAACTACCAATACCTAAACCACCAATAATCATTGTAAAAATTCGACCCGTAGCATCCAACTCTATGACTTCTGTGTAACCTATAGTAGAAATAGTAATCCAGGTCATATATAATCCGTCTATAATTGAAATATTTTGTTCAACTCCCAGCATCATATAACCGTAAGTACCTGAGATAATAACTATAAAAAGTACAAGGAGCGGATAAATGGATCTTTTTAGATTCACTTTTTCTTTTAGTATTTTAGGTCTATAAACCATTATTGCCTCATTTTTGATTTTTCTTGTTGCAAGAAGAAATCTTTTCTAATATATTTAGCTGTGATATGTCTATATCATAATAATTATATTTGTATTTCGATATTTTATAATATAACTAATTGACGAGTGAGAAATGAACCCATTTTTTCAATTTATTATTTCGAAGAAAGTAAAACATATTATTCAAAATAAGGAACTGCAATCGCCAAAACAGTTCTCTTATGATGAACTGTTTAAAGAAACAGTTATTGAGTATATTCATAAAATAAAAGAGTATATGTTTATTATCTTCGGTGTTGCGTCAGCAGGTTTCGGACTAAGTAGTTTCCTACTACCAAATGGCTTTATTGATGGAGGAGTAACCGGTATCTCTCTTCTAACTTCCAAGGTATCTGGAATAGATTTATCTATACTTTTGATTTTAATAAATCTGCCTTTCTTAGTAATGGGTTACTCCCAAATAGGAAGAGGTTTTGTTATCAAGTCTTTAGTTGCTATCATTGGTTTAGCTGTGGCAGTTCACTTTGTTCCCTATCCGGCAATTACAAACGACAAGCTACTCGTAGCAGCATTTGGCGGCTTCTTTCTTGGAGCAGGCATTGGTCTTGCTATTAGAGGTGGAGCAGTCCTTGATGGTACTGAAATATTAGCCATATTTTTAAGCAAACGATTAAGATTGACAGTAGGTGATATCATTTTGATTTTCAATATCATGATATTTTCTGTGGCTGCTTACATTTTATCGATTGAAATTGCACTCTATGCTATTTTAACATATATGGTAGCTTCTAAAACTGTAGATTTCGTGATAGAAGGAATAGAAGAATATACAGGTATTAGCATCATTTCTCATTCCTCTGAAAAAGTGAGAGAAATGATTATTTCTGAACTGGGGCACGGTGTAACTATTTATCATGGCTCCAGAGGTTTTACTCCAGAAGGCGAACGTATCGCAAAGCAAGACATTATCTACACTGTAGTAACTCGCTTGGAAATAGCTCGCTTACAAACAGAATTGGATAAGATAGATCCAAATGCTTTTGTTATTATGAATAGTATACGTGATACAAAAGGTGGAATGATAAAGAAACGTGCTGTGCAAAATCTCAAGAAAAAATAGCAACTATCTACTGTTTTCAAATATTTTTATCTAACAATACCATAATATGCAAAATTCATTGACGGTAAGTCAACTTACCAACCAAATAAAACGTACTTTAGAGACTGGCTTCTCTTCTCTGAAAGTTGAAGGTGAAATTTCTAATTTTAAACAACACAGCTCCGGACATAGATATTTTTCTATAAAGGATAGTAATGCCCAGATAGCATGCACTATGTGGAAATCACGAAATTTGAATTTTATTCCTACTGACGGAATGAAAGTAATTGTTTCAGGTAGCGTAACGGTATATCCTCCTCGGGGTAGTTATCAGATGGATATAAGCTCTATGCAGCCAATGGGACAGGGAGATTTATATCTTGCATACGAAGCTCTTAAAGAAAAGCTAAGCCAGCAGGGCTACTTTGATGTTTCTCATAAGAAACCTATACCTGCCTTGCCTATGAAGATAGGAGTCTCTACTTCTCCGACTGGTGCTGCTGTGAAAGATATACTCTCAACAACTCAAAGAAGATTTCCTTCTGCTGAAATTTTATTCCGTCCTACTTTGGTGCAAGGAGATGGAGCTGCTGAAGATATAGCAAAAGCCATTGAAAATCTAAATGCTTCTGAAGCTGATATATTAATCATTGGCAGAGGTGGTGGCTCATTAGAAGATTTGTGGTGTTTTAATACAGAAATAGTAGCAAATGCTATTTTTAATTCTAAAATACCTATAATTAGCGGTGTAGGTCACGAAACTGATTTTACTATCGCCGATTTTGTAGCTGATCATAGAGCTGCTACACCTACTGCCGCTGCTGAAATGGCAACTCCAATAACTATAGATAAGCTTTTCAATTTCCTTGATAAAGCTGAAGAACTATCTGAACGTTCTATCAGTAGAATATTATCTAATTATAAAGAGCAACTAAATGATTTGACCGGTGAACGTTTCAAGAATAGAATGCTTGACAGAATACACATGCACCAGCAAAGTATTGATTCTAATGAGACAAGAATGACAAGAAGTATTACTTCTCACCTTGCCTCTCTAAAAGATAAACTAAACAGATTAGAAGCACATGGAAGTTCCTTGCATCCAATGAAACCTCTAGATAAAGGTTTTGCATTGTTATATAGTGGAAATAATATTATCCAAAATGATGAATCAATTTACAAGCACAGTAAAATAAAAATTGTAAGAAAATATGAAGAAATTGAGTTGTCTGTTCCTCCCAAAGGTCAGGAACAGTTGTTTTAGCTAACCTGATAAGTAGTTTTTTATTGAGCACCTCTCAGAGATGGAGCAAAATTACAAATAAAATATATGGCAAATAAAGGTGATATAATGTCTAAAAAGAAAATCAGTTTTGAAGAGCAAATAGACAGGATTGAAGAAATAGTAGAAAATTTGGACAACAGCGAAAAACCACTGGAAGAGTTAATCGCTGAATACGAAGAAGCTATGAAATTGGCAAAAGAATGCCGATCTTTCTTAGAAAAGGCAGAGCAAAAAGTAACTGAAATTAGTAAATAGAGATGTATCCCTATTTGCTTTCCGGTGACGAAATAACTATAACAAATTCTCCTTTAGGTTGCTTGTTTGTAAACACTTCCAGACACTCTGAAGGAGAACCCATAACAAACTCCTCAAAAGCCTTGCTTATCTCTCGGGCTATGCATATTTGTCTATCAGGTATAGAAGCGGTTAGTAGATCTAATGTTTTTACTATTTTATGTGGTGATTCATATAAAATAGAAGTAAACGGATGAGCACATACCATCTCAAAAAATGTCTTCCTTCCCTTTTTCTGTGGCGGAAAGCCAAAGAAGGTAAAATGATGATTTGGGAAGCCTGATGCGACTAATGCCGGTATAAAAGCAGTAGCGCCTGGAAGAGGAACTATTTTGACTCCTGCTTCTATTGCAGCAGTTATCACTCTGTATCCGGGATCTGATATGCCAGGAGTGCCCGCATCACTCGCCAAAGCAACTGACTTCCCATTTATAATTTCTTCTACTAACGAAGCAGCTTTGCTGGATTCGTTATGCTGGTGAAGACTTGTCATCTTGTTGTGAGTTATGTTTAGCAGTTTTAACAACTTCCCGGTCGTTCTCGTATCTTCACATGCAACTATATCCGCATTTCCAAATATATTTATCGCTCGTTGGGTAATATCTTCAAGATTGCCTATCGGAGTAGGAACTATATATAAAGCATTTTCAATTTGCATTTTTCTTTTTAGCTCTTATTTGTTTAAAAAAGTTCTTAATTAGAGCTGAAGACTCCTCACCTTTTATACCATATTCCACACTACAACGATGATTAAGTCTTTCATCATTGATAATATTATATAAGCTGCCACAGGCACCTGTTTTAGGGTCTACGGCAGCAATATATACATTATCTATCCTTGATAGCACAATAGCTCCTGCACACATTGAACATGGCTCTAAAGTGATATAAATGGAACATCCGATAAGATGCTTATGTCCATATTTTTCTACTGCTTTTCTAATAGCAGTAATCTCTGCGTGTGCCAAAGGATTTTTCAGTTCTTCAACCTGATTATGAGCTCGTGCAATAATTTCATTATGAAATGTAATGACGACACCAATTGGCACATCACCTGTAATAACAGATTTTTTTGCTTCTTCGATTGCTTCATCCATAAAATATGTATGATCTAAGCGTTGCAAACTATATCTGCCCCATTTTTCTTATGCCATCAACAATAGTTTCATCTTTCTTGGCAAAACACAATCTAAGCATTGTTTTGCCTTCGTCTGATTTGCCATAGAATATTGATGGAGGAATAGTTGCTACACCATAATCTTTGACTAGTTTAGTAGCACAATCCACATCATCAATAAATGTATCTGGAACATCCACCATAATAAAATAAGAGCCATACGCAGCATGAGCTTTAAACTGAGTTTTATCTAACTCTTCAAGCATTAAGTCTCGTTTGGATTTATATTCTTTTTGAAATGAAGGTAAATAAGACTGCATCTGAGAGAAACCATAAGCCATTGCATGCTGCCCCGGAGTATTAACAGCAAAAGTAGTCCACTGATGAACGCCTCTTATTGCTTCTGTTATTTCAGGCGAAGCACAGATATAACCAATCTTCCAGCCTGTCATACCAAATGTTTTGCCGGTGGATGAAATGGTGATAGTCCTATCTTTCATTCCTTGAATTGATGCAGGAGGAATATGTTGTTTTTCACCATAAGTCAGAAATTCGTAAACTTCATCAGAAAGAACAAGCAAATCGTTTTCAATTGCAATTTTAGAAATAATTTCAAGTTCTTCCCTAGAATACATCTTACCTGTTGGATTATGAGGTGTATTTACTATTATCATTTTTGTTTTTGTTGATATAGAATTTTTAAGCTCTTCCATATCAAAAGTAAAGTCAGGCTTTTTCAATGTAACATATTTAGGAACTCCACCTGCTAAAATTACATCTGCCTGATAAGCATCATAAAACGGTTCAAACAATACAACTTCATCGCCTGGTTCTATAAAAGCATGTATAGCACAATATAAACCCTCTGTAGCACCTGCTGTAACCGTAATCTCAGTTACCGGATTCCAGTCTAAACCATAATATTGTTTATCGATTTCAGCTATATTTTGTTTTAAAGACATGATTCCCGGTGAAGGTGCATATTGATTTTTACCTTCTTTCATAGCCTTATACGCCATATCGGGTAACCATTTCGGCCCATCAAAATCTGGAAAACCCTGTCCTAAATTCGTCGCTTTATATTCAAAAGCAAGTCGACTCATGGTAGAAAATATTGACTCAGGAATACCTGATAACTTTTTCGCTGCTAGTTTATGCATTGTTTTTCTCAATTTTCTTTAAACATCTAAACAAAAATAATAAGAATCGTCACTATAGAAAAAAATATTCTAGATAAATCATTGTAAATGAATGGGAAATTATTATCTTAGGAAAAATTGGAGTCTGCGGTATGGATTACGAAAATATTAGCAAGGAAGAGCTGATTAATGAGATTAGTCAGCTAAAAATGGCTCTTGCAGAGCAAGAGTTAGAAAAAGAAGATCAGATGTCTTTGGATTTGTTTCAAGCTCCAAAATCTTCTGAGATTCCTATAGAAATCCCAAACGAAATTCAGGGGAAAATTTTACTGGTGGACGACAGTCCTGTCACACTTAGACTAATAAAGAAATATCTTGAGCATCAAAACTTTGAAATCGAGACTGCAATAAATGGTCTTGAAGCTGTATCAAAAATTTATTCCAGGAATTTTGATTTAGTTGTCTTAGATGTTATGATGCCCTTTATGGATGGATTTCAGGTCTGCGAAAAAATTAGAGAAGAGTATTCTCTTTTTGAATTGCCTGTGCTTTTCCTAACTTCATTAAACGATATATCAGAAATGATAAAAGGCTTCAACTTAGGAGCTAATGATTACCTATCTAAACCATTCAAACAAGAAGAACTGATTGCAAGAGCAAAAACTCTTGTCAAACTCAAAAAATTAACTATGGATAATCAGTATCTTCAAGATTCTGTAGATCAGAAAAACAAGTTACTATCTAAGCTACAAACAGAAATTGCTGAAAGAAAAAGAATGGAAAAAGAGCTTATTAATGCTAAAAACGTAGCTGATTCTGCGAATAAATTTAAGAGCGAATTTGTGGCTAATATGTCACATGAAATACGAACTCCAATGAATGCTATTCTTGGATTTACAGAGCTACTGAAAAAGAGAATTAGTAATGATGAAAAAAGTAAAGAATATCTCGAAAATGTCAATTCTTCAGGCAAAACTCTTTTACGTCTAATTAATGATATCCTTGATCTTTCTAAAATAGAAGCAGATAAGATCGAACTACACTATGAGCCTGTAGACTTAAGAAATATTGCAAAAGAAGTAAAAAATATATTTAGCCTTAAAGTTGAAGAAAAAGGTCTCTCGTATAAGGAAGAACTTGATAGTGATTTGCCACCTTTAATATCATTAGACGAAGCTCGTATGAGACAAATTATTATTAACTTAATGGGAAATGCTGTCAAATTTACTAGCAAAGGCTTCATTGGCTTCAATGTTAAACTTATACAATTACACTCTGAAAGACATAAAATAGACTTCGCTATAGAAGTCCAAGATTCCGGTATCGGCATTCCAAAAAGTCAACAAGATTTGATTTTCGAGGCATTTAAACAGCAAGAAGGTCAGAGTATTAAGGCTTATGGCGGCACAGGACTTGGGCTTGCAATCACCAAACGTCTATCTGAAATGATGGGGGGTACAATTATATTAATATCCGAAAAGGATCAAGGCAGTATATTTAGAATTGAATTTTATAATGTTGATATTTGTGATAATGATATTATTATAGATCGAAATCAAAAAGAAGATATAGATTACGACAGAGTAAGATTCAAAAAGGCTTCTTTGATTTTAGCGGATGATGTAGAGCAAAACAGAATGCTAATTAATGAATATCTTGCAGAATCAGAGATAGCCATAGCTCAGGCGGAAGACGGTCACCAGGTCATTGACAAAGCACAAACAGAAACTCCGGATGTTATTCTGATGGACTTAAAAATGCCTAACTTAGATGGATATGCTGCAAATAAAGAACTCAAACAAATACCCAGTTTGAAAAATATTCCGGTTATAGCTCTTACTGCTTATGCTATGACAACAGATGTAGAAAAAATAAAACTTGAAGGTTTCGCAGGATTTGTAAGCAAACCCGTACAAAAAAATAGCTTATTTGCTGAATTAATGAAATATTTATCCTTTGAACTTGTTGATAACAATAAAGAGATTCAGGCAAATAGTAATAATGATACTATTGATTTTTCAATCAATAATGCAGATGAAGTCATTCAACATCTAAAAGATAATTATTTGAATGAAGCTACTAATTTAATAAATGCTCCGATGATTGGTGAAATTAAGTCTTTTGGCGAAAAGCTCAAGGTATATGCGGAAGAAATTGATTTTGCTATTCTAAATAAATACAGCGACGACCTAATTTCTTATTGCGATAGATTTATTTTAGATAAAATGGCTAATCATCTGTCAGAATTTGAACATTTAATAAATCAGATCACCGAAAGGTAGGAGTTTAAAATGCAAATAAAAAAACCAAAAATATTTATAGTTGACGATATTATGCAAAATCTCCAAGTCATCGGTGGAATCCTGATGGAAGAGTCTTTTGATATCGCCATGGCTACTAACGGCATCCAAGCTTTAAATATGGTCAAAAATATTATGCCGGATTTGATTTTATTAGATGTGATGATGCCGGACATGAATGGATATGAAGTTTGTGAGAAACTAAAAAGTGACCCGGAAGTGGCTCATATTCCGGTTATTTTCCTTACTGCAAAGTCTGATACAGAAGATATTATTCAAGGTTTCCAGATAGGCGGTGTCGATTATATAACTAAGCCATTTAAGAAAGAAGAACTTCTTGTCAGGATAAATACTCATATTAATTTGAAACTTGCTACGGACACTATCAGGAATCAAAATTTAGAACTATTTAAACTTAATGAAGAGAAAAACGAATTTTTAGGCATTGCAGCTCACGATTTGAAAAATCCATTAAGTGCAATTATGGGACTCTCAGAACTTATACTCAGAGAAGATATGGGCTTTGATATTGACGAAATGAGAGATTTTACGAAAGATATTAATACTTCTGCTTTACAAATGTTCAAACTGGTTACTGATTTATTAGACGTAAATGCTATAGAGCAAGGAAAAATCAACCTATTAATGGAAGATTTCCCTTTGGCTAACGTTGTTAATGACTGTTACACAAACTATATAAAAAGAGCTGCAGATAAATCCATTGAGTTGATTTTTGATAATTCGATTAGTGATAACAGTTGTTATGCAGATTCAGGCAAAGTGGCTCAGGTGATAGATAATCTTGTGTCTAATGCAATTAAATTTTCTCCCTACGAAAAGAATATATATATAAATGTCAACGAAGATGAAAATTATTTGATAACAGAAGTAAAAGATGAAGGTCCGGGCATTTCAAAAGAAGATCAGCAAAAGATGTTTACAAAATTTCAAAAACTATCTGCCAGACCAACAGGTAATGAAAATTCTACCGGTTTAGGTCTCTCTATTGTTAAGCGACTTGTAGAAGAAATGAAAGGCAAAATCGAAGTTGAATCAGAAATCGGTAACGGCGCCACATTCCGTTTGTATATACCCAAATCTAAATAAAATCTTGTATGGTACTTCATTTATGGAGTGCCATATTTTTCCTATTCCTCTCCCCTTTTCTTGTCTCAATAATATATTTTATGATGCTAAAAATTTCGAGTTGAAAATACAGTCTTTAAATGTATATTTGCCAAATTTTAAAAACGACAATATTTGTGAGTAGTTATGAAAGTCGCTGTTATCTATAACAAATCAGATGTATCCCAAGAAGATGTAATAAATTTATTTGGTATTAGAAATAAAGAGTTTTACAGCAAAAAAATTGTTGAAAAAGTTACTACATCTCTTGAATCTGAAGGGCATAACGTCAGAATCATAGATGGCAATAAAGATGTAATTGCTAAGCTGCAAAGCTTTATGCCTAAAGTTATTTTAGGCGAATTCCAGGGTATGGTTTTTAATATGGCTTACGGCATCCAGGGTCAAAGCCGGTATACACATATACCTGCTATGTTGGAAATGATGGGGGTTCCTTATGTAGGTAGCGGTCCTTCTGCACATGGTATTGCTTTAGATAAAGTTATGACTAAAATTGTATTCCAACGATTTGGTTTACCTACGCCGGAATATACTGTTATAAATGGTCATGATTATCAGATGAATGACTTAGCATTTCCACTTATTGTAAAACCTAGAAATGAATCTGTTTCTATGGGTATGAAAGTGGTATACAACAAAGAGGAGTTAGATCTTGCAGTAAAAGAGCTTTTGGACAGCAATGTTGCAGTTTTTGTTGAAAGATTCATCTCAGGTCGCGAATTTGCTGTTGGTTTATTAGGCAATGAACCAAATTTAGAAATATTACCTATCGTAGAGCTTGGTTTAAATTCTCCTGATGACATTCAAACTTACGAGAATAAAACGAAAGCTCCCATGCCAAAGATATGCCCTCCTGAGTTAGCACCTGATAAAATGGCAGAAATTCAAGATTTATCAAGAAGAGCTTTCAATTCTCTTGGTTTGTGTGATTATGCAAGAGTTGACTTCAGGATGGATTCTGAAGGTAATCTATATTTATTAGAAATCAATTCTATGGCTTCACTTGGTTTAGGCGGTTCCTTCTTTCAGGCTGCAACTGTAGCAGGATATAGTTATGAAGGTCTAATAAATAAAATACTTGAACATGCTTCGTTGCGTTATTTTGGGACAAGCTATCAGAATAACCCCATTACTATTAGTAACATTGACAATTCTAAATTGAATAAAACTGCAAGAATCAGAAGATTTGTGCGAAGCCAAATGGGCTCAATAAATGATTTAATTGAGAATTTTGTAGCTATAAGCTCTAATGCATATAACACTGAAGGGGTAAATTATTTAAATAAAAATATTGCGAAACTGTTTGTTCAGTTAGGATTCGACAAACAAATATATCCTCAGACTGAAGCAGGTGATATATATTACTTCCGTAATCATTCTCAGGAAATGGACGACACTTTATTACTAATTCATAGTGATACAATATCAGATTTTCAAACTCATCTGAATGTCTATCATGATCAGAATAAAATCTATGGGTCAGGCATTGCCGAGAGTAAATCCGGTATAGCTTTATTGATTGTTGCTCTGAAAACACTAAAGCATCTTAAAACTCTTAAAAAGCGGAATATTGGCATTTTGCTTATGAGTGACGACACTATCGGCGGACACTTTAGTAGAGATATTGTGATTAATCATAGCAATCGTGCAAAAAGAATTTTTGGCTTAAAAAATGGCAATCCTGATGGTGCTTATACATCCTCTTGTGCAGGTAAACTTAAATATAGAATAGATTATTCCAGCATAAGTAACGGTAGTTTACTTCTTAAGCAATATATACTTTTACTCAATAAGATAAATAAATTATCGGAGTCATATAATATCTCAATTAGATTTGATAATACTGATTATAATTATATTGCCGAATCGGACATTTATAAAGCTACAATAAAAGTTACTTTCTCTTTTGATACTTTAGATATTAAAGAAAAAGTCGAACAAAAGATTAAAGAATATGCCAAACCGCCTACAAATTCTAATATAAACCACAATATTAAGAGACTTCTAAATAGGAAGCCCCTTAATTATGAAAATAGAAATGAAGACTTTTGTGCTGAAATAGAATCTTTATCCAAAAAGTTAGAAATTAATTTAAAAGCGACTCATCGCCCTACTTCATCAAATATCTGCAATGTATCTGAAAATGTCCCTGCTGTAGAAGGAATGGGTGCACTTGGTGGTAATATTCGTACACGTAAAGAATACATAATCAAAGATAGTTTATTGGACAGAGCAGTTCTTTTATCATTACTTCTCGACAATTTTGGAGACTAATATGAACTCTTGGTTTGATAATAGCACTCAGCGTATACTGATGACTTTTGCACTCTTTTTACTATTATCATTAGTCAAATGGCTGATTATTAAATATATAGATAGTAAAGACAAGCATTTACGTAAAAAATATATGCATAGGCAGTCTGCAACTACGATAATTAATATTCTGATACTGAGTTCTATTGTTGTAATCTGGTACGAGTTCGTAAGTAGTATTATTACTTTCTTAGGTTTAGTCACAGGTGCTTTTATTATATCGTCTAAGGAGCTTATCTTAGATTTGATTTCTAACTTTGTTATTATCTGGCGAGATTTGTTTAAAGTTGGAGACCGTATTCAAATAGACGATTATACAGGTGATGTAATCCAAACAGGACCAATTTTTGTAACTGTTGCTGAGACGAATTCTAAGTTCGAAGATATTTATTCCGGTAATATTCTTAAAATACCGAATAGTACATTTATCACAAAAACTTTGAGAAACTATAGTCGAGGTTTCGGATTGGTTTGGAACACTCTGGAAATTATGATACCTGATAATAATATTCAGTATTTTTCTCCAATACTTAACCAAATAGCTGATAAATATAATATTGATAAATCAACATTAGAAAATAGAGAAATCCATAACCACACTGACGAAATTCTGTTTATCAGAGATAAACCACTTATCCATTTTACTATGAAAGAGGATAAAACTACTTGTTTCCTTCACTATATATCCAAAGTGCATAAGAAGACCGAGACTGAATCTCAAATTTGGTGTGAATGGATAGACGCTGTAAATCAATACAAAGAAAATTTATAGTTTAACTACTATTCATTATAGTGGGTTAAAATTTAACCCACTTTTTTGTATAATAAAATCAACTGATTGCAAGGGTTGCAAGAAAATTCAGCACTACATTAACTCTGATTTGGTAATTATTATATTTATTATAATAATTGTAAGGTCCATCATTATTTTTGATTTTCTTCTGCATTCTCAAGCTTCTTAAAATACTTGTAAATAATATTTTGGTAGTCTTTTGTATATGTATTTTTTGAAGCACGCAGAATTTCTCTAAATAACCTTGATTTACCTTCCTGAGTTTGCAAATCCACTTCCGAAGGTGAAACTAAAAATCTACTTTTACCTTCTTCAGATTCTCTTTGCTTTTCAAAATCTCTATCGTTTATTGATCTGGTAGCATCTAATAATCTTGAAACTATTTTATCTTGTTTTTTGATTGTTTCCTGATCAATTTTACCGGATTGCATATCTTTAAGCACTTCTTGCATATCTTTAGTTATTTTATTCAAGTCGCCATTAGTTTTCCGTTCACCTTTTTTGCCAAATTGCTTTTGCTCATCTGTAAGTTTTTGCATTTGCTGAGCACTCTGACCTTGCTTCTCAGAAAGTCTTTGGTGTTGAGCTTGTTGCTGAGGTGACATTCCTTGCCCACCTTGCTGCATCATCTGTTTCATCGATTGGCTTATCATCTGCTGTTCTGCTGCAATTTGCTGTAATTGTTGCTGGAAACCACCACCGGGCTTAGGTTGCGAGCCTTCACCACTGCCTCCGGGATTATTACACGAGCCACCATTTTCTTTCATTTGTCCAAGCATATCCTGCATTTGAGAGATTGCATTATTTAGCGAAGTCATCGCTGATGCTTGAGCTCTTTTAGCAAAATGTGTTCTTCGTTCTGAAAGCTGAGAAATAGATTCACTCATCTGTTGCATTGAATTTCCAAGTTCTCGTCCCATTTCAGGAGTAACAGAAAATGACTTTTCGCCAAGTTTAGAAAGGTTATTAGCAACATTCATCAAAGCTCTTGAATTTTTTTCTTGCTGCTGAGCAATTTGCGGCAATGATTTAGAATTATAATCAGAGTTCTCAGTTTTTTTAGTAATCTCTTCCTGATTCTTTGATATTTCAATCATATCAGAAATAGATTTTTCTAATTGCTTCATAGCTTCCTGATTATCTTCTTGTTGCAGTTGTTCTTTCATGTTCTTCATGCTTTGGGAGAACTTCTGCATTTTACTTTGTGCTGACTTTTGATTTTTTTGGGCTGAAGATTTCTGGTTTTGCTTCATTTGCGAAGAAGCTTCCATCATTTCATTTTTTGTTTGTTCTGGATTCAACTCTTCCATTGCCTGTTGTAGCTCATCCATAGGCATCTCTTCCTGATACTCCTGCATCATTTCTTCTAACTTTTTGAGTTCTTCCTGCAAACGTTCCAAATCTTTAGCAAGCTGTTCCTGTTTTTTTGCAAGTTCTTTAGCTTGCTTTTCATTTGCATTATCAAGTTGTTTGCTTATTTCTTCTTGTTGCTTTGCCATTTTTTCTGCTTGTTTTTGGATAGCATCCGCTTTTTGTTCGGCTTGCATCCTTTTCAGCATTTTCATGGTTCTTTCTATATTCTGGTTGAATTGCTCTTCGTTAAATTCATAATTTTCCATTGCTTTTTGGATTTCTTTTTTATCCATTTGTTTGAGAGCATCCTGCAGATTCTGTTGCATCTGCCTAAATTCTTGATTATCTACTTTGCTCATCAAATCTTGTAACTGCATATATTTTTGCATAGTCTCTTCTGACAGCATATTAGATTTTTGCATCTCATCAGTAGCTTTTTGGAGTCTATCCTGAATTTTATCTAGCTTCTCGTTTATATCTTTTTTCTTGTTTGCAATTTTTTCAAGATTTTTTTTATCTTCCCAATTGAGTTCGTTTTTCTTTTTATCTTTAAGAACTTTCCTGTCAAACTCTTCCATATCTTTTTGTACTTTCTGCGCTTCTGAAAGTACTTTTTTCAACTCTTCTTCTATTTGTTTTTGCTCGTTTTCAGCATCTTGCATAGCTTCCATTAGCGATGGAAGTTTTACAGTCAGATGTATAGTTTTAGCTTTTTTGGGGCCTCTGATAATATCATTATCTGCTACTTCTAAATAGAATTCAAACCTATCTTCCGGAGATATATGTAAATCATGTAAGTTCCAAACATAGAATATATTTTGCATATTATCTTGTTTATTAAAATCTAAATCAATAGCTGAAAACTCTTGATCAGGCTCAGTGTATCTGGACTCTATACGCTTGTAGAAAAGTTTTAATCCGGAAAATCCGTAATCATCATTTATATCTACTTTGATTGCCAGCAGGCCACTGTCCCCAATTCTAATATCAGAAATTGGTTGAAGTAAAGTAATAGCAGGATATTCATCTTCTGTAGCGATTACGGTGTATTCGATAGGGTTGGAATTTGTATAGCCGTCTTCATCTTCAACATAAATTTTATAAGAACCTGATGAGCTCATATTAAACCCACCAACAGCTGTGTTCCCATTTACAGTCATTTCGTAAGTAACAGTATCTTTAGTACTAACTGAATCTTTTTCAATTTCAGATAACCATAGTATTTTTGCTTTAGTTATATCTTTGCCTGTAGTAGCGGTAATTCGAACTTTACTTCCGATTAGAGCTGAAATATCTCCTTCTTCCTGGTCGAAACTTTGAACACGTTTCCCAGTGTATAAAGGGAATGAAATAGATCCTTCAAAAGCTTTTACATAAGGTCTTTCATAGATATTTATCTTACATGTATCTGTAATAACAGGATTATCAAACCATTCAGCATAAGCAAAACAGTCTACGTTATACTTTAAGGCATTGAATTTATATGTAAATGAATTAGAGGCTTTATTATTGAGTTCTATTTTTTCAAAGTTATTATCATTCTCATATTTTATCATCAAATATACTTTTTGATTTATTTCACCGGTATAGTTAATAGAAACGTTGATACTATCTCCACGCTCTAAATCTGCATCCGTTGGTGTAATAGATAATGAAAATGGTGCGGGAGGCACAAACGACTTATTGTAATTAACTAATCTATTTAAAGCGGATTGAGCATTAGATCCCATAGCTATGAAGGATAACAAAGTTATACTAACTACAGAAACAAAGAATAGTAAGGACTTTTTAAAAGATTTTTTATCAATAATTACGCTAAAATTCCGCGGCTCTGATTTTTTAACTGCATCTTCGTAAGAAGCGACAATCAATTCATTTGAGAAAATATCAGCTATTCTATTATTATATCTCAACTGAATTGCATTACTCAAGCTATCTTTTATTTCAGGATAGTATTCACCAACTCTAAAGGCAATTGATTCTACTCCTGACTTATTGGTATCCTTAAGATACCTGAAAGTAGGAATAAGAGATACTATCAAAAGCACAAAATTTAAAGCAAACCAAATACTCACAAGTGCTGTTCTAGTAGCTATGCTAGAATTAAGTAATGACTCAAGTGCTATTATAGCAATAAAAGATAAACCCGATACTGATGCAGCATAGAGTAAATTCTTTATAGTTATATTTATCAGTTCCGACCTTTTTGTCGCATCTATTTTATTTATTATTTTATCTTGTTTATTGTATGTTTCCATATTATCTATTTAGTTAATGCCCAGACAACTATATTTGTCCCAAATTTTAAAGCCGTTTCTCTAACTTTTTCTGAATCACTGTGCACTCTCTCATCAGCCCACCCATCGCTAGGGTTCGATTCAAAAGTATAATAAACACAAAGTCTGCCATCATGAAACATACCAAACCCCTTTGGATTTTTATCGTCATGTTCATGAGTTTTAGGTGGTCCATTAGGAAAATCATAATGACAATGATAAATACCATGCGAAAAAGGTAATTCAACAAACTCCTGATCCGAAAATACCTTCTTCATTTCCTTGCGAATATAAGGATCTAATCCATAGTCATCATCTATATACAAAAATCCACCGTTGACTAAATAAGTATGCAGATTTTTTGCTTCTTCATCTGTAAACTTCAAATTCCCATGCCCTGTAATAAACAATACAGGATACTCAAACAGTTTGGGAGAGGTTAACTCTACAAAAGTGTATTTAGGATTCACAGATATATTAGTATTAGCTCTAACATAAGCAAGTAGATTTTCTTCAGCAGAAGGATCATTATACCAATCTCCCCCCCCTGAATATTTTACTCTGGCTATTTGGAAATCACTTGATACCTGCTCCACACCAAAAGCTATTGCAGAGCCTAATATAAGAACAAAAAAAAATTTAAAAATCTTATTTAACATTTTTCACAACCAATATTTTCTTATCTTCATTTTTAAACCAATCCACACCACGAAAATCAATAGGTATTTCTTTTATTTGAGCTTTAGGATATAAATCCTTTGTCATTTCAATTTCTTCGGTCAAGTCACCACCTTTGAGCAGATAATACTGCCCTCCTTTTTTCAATAGCTTTTCGGAAAATTCTATTAAATTATAAGTCTTTGACACTGCTCTGGCAGTAATTATATCAAAATGATTCAAATAATTTTTGTCATTAACTAAATTTTCTACTCGACCTGAAAAAGTCTTTACGAGTCGATTTCCGGTATGTTTAGCAAACATATCAGTTAACTTAATTTTTTTTGCAATAGAATCTGCTAATAAGAAATGCGCTTTAGGCTGTGCTATCGAAAGCGGAATACCTGGAAATCCCCCACCGGTACCTATATCTAATACCCTTGCTTTATCGTCTATTTTTAAATACTTTAGGATAGTAAGCGAATGAATAAGATGCCTTTCTATCACATTTTCCATGTCTTTTCTGGAAATTAGATTTACTTTTTCATTCCAATATAGTAGCTCTTTGTGAAAGCGTTTGAATGTTTCAATTTGGTCTAAATCTAATACAATTTCATTTGCCGAGCATAGCGTCCAAAATTCAACAAAATCCATATCCTTCCCAATTTAAAGTGTCTATATATAAACAGCAAGATAATGATTTTTTTTGCCATTTACATAATTTTAGTAGGCAAATTAAGTATAAAAGTTGTCCCTTTATTCTCTTGGCTTGTTACCTGTATAGTTCCATCGTTTTTATCAATGAATTCTTTGCATAAAATAAGCCCCAAACCAGTTCCCTTTTCTGAATTTGTACCTAGAGTAGAATAGTTTGAAGCGATAGAAAATAGTTTTGGTATTTTATTTTCATCAATTCCAACGCCATTATCTTCAACGTATATACTTATGCTGTCATCTTCATTATTTTGACTATATATCTTTATTTTCCCTCTTTCAGGAGTAAATTTTATAGAGTTAGAAATTAAATTTCTAATTACGGTTGCAATCATATTTACATCAGCAAAGACTTCTGTCTCATCATCTATAGAATGTTCCAGTGTAATAGATTTTAAGTTGGCTTGCTGGAAAAGCAACGAAGTGATGTTTTCAACCACTAATCGCAAATCAAATATTTCAGGATTAAATTCAATTCTGTTCGTCTGCGTACGTGACCAAGCCAACAAGTTTTGAAGTAAATCAAAAACATTTTCAGTAGTATCCTTCAAACTTTCTAAATACGACATTCTTTCAATATCAGTAAATTCATGGTAATCTCGACTCATGATATCCACAGAACTTTTTATCGATGATATAGGATTTTTCAAATCATGAGCTAAAATGGAGAAGAACTTATCTTTTGTAGCATTCAGATGTTCAAGTCTTTCCCTATATTTCTTATTGTCTATTTGAGTTTTTACTCTTGCCATTAACTCAGTTATTTGAAAAGGTTTTTTGAGATAATCTACGCCTCCAACTTCAAATGCTTTGATAATATTTTCAGAGTCAGTAAGTGCAGTCAAGAAAATAATAGGGATATCTTTTATATTATCTTTATCTTTAATCATTGTACAAAGCTCAAAGCCATTGATTTTTGGCATCATAACATCTAACAATAAAAGGTCTATATTATGATTCTCTAAATGCTCAATAACTTTTTCGGAGTCGTCAATGATATCAACATCAAAACCTTCGGCTTTTAAATATGCGCCAAGCATCATAAGATTTTTGGGTAAGTCGTCAACTATTAATATTTTTGCTTTATTATTCATATTCAAATCTTAGTAATGAAAAATATTTATGTAAATAAAAAACCACTATTTTCTGTAATTATATCTACGTATAACAGAAGTATTTGTTTAGCTAAAGCAATAGAATCCTTGCTACTACAAACTGAAACCGATTGGGAGTGCATCATTATTGATGATGGTTCGGACATTCCTGCTATTTCTAGCATTGACTATATACTAAGAAACGATACGAGATTCAAATATATTTTTAAAAATAATACAGGACCTTATCTTTCTAAGAATTTAGGTGCCAGTATAGCATCAGGTTTTTTTGTTACTTTTCTGGACGATGATGATTTATATCACCCACAGCATTTAGAGCTTAGAAAGAGAATTATATTCCAAAATCCAAGTTTGGATATGCTGTATGGCGGAGTAAAAATAATTGGCAGCCCTTTCGTCCCTGACTGTAAAGACCCGACGCAGTCAATTCACTTAAGCGAGTGTTATATAAATGGTACGTTTTTCGTACGAACAGAACTCTTTACTAGCATTGGTGGTTTCCATAATAAATTTGGCTGTGATTATGAGTTTTATCAGAGAATAAAAGATGCTAATCATCTAATAGGTAAAACTTCTTTGGAGACGTATATATATAACCGTGAGTCTCCTGATAGTATTTGTAATCAGATTGGTGTTAAAAATGATACGCAGTAAAAAGCAACGAATGTCTTTTATTATAAATAGATTAGCAAAAGAGTATCCTGATGTAAAAATTCAATTGGACTTCAGCAATCCATTTGAGCTGTTAGTTGCGACTATACTTTCAGCCCAATGCACAGATGCCAGAGTAAATATAGTAACTAAAGATCTTTTTGCAAAATATCTAACTCCCGATGACTATCTCAAAGTACCAATAACAGAGTTAGAAAAGGACATTTATTCTACCGGATTTTTCAGAGCTAAATCTAAAAACATAGTAGGCGCCTGTAATATGATTATTAACGAGTATGGAGGGAATGTACCTAATACAATGGAAAACTTGCTGAAACTCCCGGGAGTGGGCAGAAAGACAGCAAACGTTCTCCTCGGGCATTGTTTTGATACACCTGGAATAGTTGTTGATACTCACGTTATTCGCCTAAGCAACAGAATGGGATTTGTTGCTACCAAAGATGCTGTAAAAATTGAATTCGAACTGATGAAATTTATAGATAAAAATCTATGGGTAACATTTACTCATTATTTTATTAATCATGGTAGAAAAGTTTGTGTTAGAAAGGCTAAATGTGATAAGTGTGTAGTTTCAGAAGAATGTAAAAAGATAGGAATTTAAATCAGGAAGATTATATTTAAAAACTGCCTCAATATCTTGGAGATTTTGAGGCAGTTTTTATATTTTATCTTAATCCTATAACAAAACTATAGACTATGCACCTAGTAAGAAACTAAGCAGGATACCTGCAGCTACTGCAGAACCAATTACACCGGCAACGTTAGGAGCCATAGCGTGCATAAGTAGATAGTTAGAAGAATCATATTCTTGTCCTAATGAATGTACCACACGAGCACTATCAGGAACCGCAGAAACACCTGCAGCGCCAATCATTGGATTCAATTTGTTTCCATCTTTCAAGAACAAATTCATAAATTTTGCAAACAAAAGCCCTCCGGCAGTTGCTATCATAAATGATACTGCACCAAGTACAAAAATCATTATAGAGTCAGGTGTTAAAAATGTAGTTGCTTGAGTTGATGCACCTACCGTAACTCCAAGCAAAATTGTAACTGAATCAATCATTTGTTTACTAGCAGTATCCGCAAGTCTTTTAGTTACACCAGATTCTTTCAGTAAGTTACCAAAGAACAACATACCAAGTAGTGGTAATGCGCCCGGTGAAATAAAAGTAGTTAATACCATACCAAAGATTGGGAATACTATTTTTTCAACTTTAGAAACCGCACGTGGTGGTTTCATTTTTATAAGTCTTTCTTTTTTAGAGCAAAGAAGTTTGATGATTGGCGGTTGAATAACCGGAACAAGAGCCATATATGAATATGCAGCTATTGCAATTGAACCAATCAAATGTGGTGCAAGTTTAGAAGAGATAAAGATAGCTGTAGGACCATCAGCACCGCCGATAATACCAATTGCAGCAGCTTCATCTACAGAAAAACCAAGCGCTAAAGCAGCCATAAATGTTAAGAAAATACCTACCTGAGCAGCTGCACCCAGTAACATAAGTTTAGGATTGGATAGCAAGGCAGAAAAGTCTGTCATCGCTCCTATACCTAAGAAAATTAGAGGAGGATAAATACCTTTCGTTACCCCCATATACAGGTAGTTCAAAACACTACCACTTTCGTAGATACCTAGCTGTAAGCCTATATTCTCAACAAAAGGAATGTTCCCCATCAAAATACCAAAACCAATAGGCACTAAAAGTAATGGTTCATAGTCTTTTACGATAGCTAATGTAATAAACACTAACCCAACTATGATCATTACAACGTGACCCCATTCCATATTGTAAAATCCGGAGAATCTCCAGAATTGCATTAAACCTTCCATGTCAGATTAGCCCCCGATTTCCATTAGAACATCACCTTCAAGAACTGACTGCTCTAAGCTTACTTTTAAAGAAGTTACTTTACCGGCTCTATCAGCTTTGATTTCATTTTCCATTTTCATAGCTTCCATGATCAACACTGTTTGTCCAACTTGGACTTCATCACCTTCTTTAACTTTAAGAGCTAAAATTAGCCCAGGTAATGGAGCTTTCAACTGACCTGTACCTTTGGCACCACCAGGGTTACTAGTTCTGGAAAGAGAATCATTAGTAGGAGCAGTTCTTGCTCTAACCAACTTAGGAGTTTTTGAAACTTTTTTCTCTCTGTGAATTGCTACTTCGTAAGTTGTACCATTTACCTCTAAAGTTGCAATATCATCTTCGATATTCTGGATTTCAACGTCGTAGTTATTACCACGGATTGTAAATTTGTATTGCTTCATTATATATTCCTGATTAATATTGACGTGGGAACCTTCTCATTGAATAAATTTTAGAACTCCATGGGGAGTAACGTCTCTGCACTTTTTCGATAGTAAGTACTGTACTTTCAAAATCATGCGCTTCGTCAAAGTGCATGTGAAGAGCTAAAGCAATGGCTGCATTCACATCACCGGTCATTTCTATGTCTTCTCGTTTTGCAGATCCTTTCTGTTTACCGGAAGCATCCATATTTTTCTTTTGTTTATTAATCATTATTGTAGTAAATGCTGCAATAGATCCAAAAAGTATCAACAAAGCAACAAAAACAACAAAATAACCAACTATAGTAATAGAAATAGATTGCTCAGTAAAAGCTGCAGAAAGATTAAAATCTATCCCACTCCTTTCAGAAGCTTGGGAAGTCCCTGCAATAAGAAATTTAACTATACTATTCTGAACTAATGATTCAAACATATTTTATCCCAAATTTTTTATAACGGTAAGTTTGAATGTTTACGAGGTAAATTAAGATCTTTTTTAGTAGCAAGCATTTGCAATGCACGAATAACACGGAAACGAGTATTTCTTGGTTCGATAACATCATCAATGTAACCATATTTAGCAGCTACATAAGGATTTGCAAATTTTTGCTTGTATTCTTCTTCTTTTTTCATGATAAGTTTTACTTTTTCTGCTTCATCGCAAATTTGATTAAGCTCACGAGACAGTAGTACTTCGATAGCACCTTTAGGTCCCATTACAGCGATTTCTGAGTTTGGCCAAGCATAGTTGATGTCACCGCGAAAATGTTTAGAACTCATCACATCATATGCTCCACCATAAGCTTTTCGCAAAATACAAGTTACTTTAGGAACTGTAGCTTCACCATAAGCAAAAAGAAGTTTTGCACCATGTAAAATAATACCACCATATTCTTGAGCAGTACCCGGCAAGAATCCTGGTACATCCACTAAAGTAACGATTGGGATATTAAAAGCATCACAAAAACGTACAAAACGAGCAGCTTTTCTAGAAGCGTTAATATCTAACACACCAGCCAAATAGTTAGGTTGGTTAGCTACGATACCTGCTGACATACCATTAAATCTAGCAAAACCGATTACCATGTTTTGAGCATAGTTTCTATGTACTTCTAAGAATTCTCCATGATCTGCGATAGAATGGATAACATCTTTTACATTATACGGTTTGTTTGGATTTTCAGGAACTATTTCATTTAATTCGTCATCTAATCTGTCTATTGGATCATCACATACTACTGCAGGTGGCTCTTCCAAGTTATTAGATGGAATATATGATAATAATTTCCTTATTAACAAAAGACCTTCATCTTCATTTTCAGCTACGAAATGAGTGACACCTGATTTAGTGGCGTGAACCATAGCTCCACCAAGTTCTTCAGAAGTAACTGTTTCATTTGTTACAGTTTTTACTACTTTCGGACCGGTCACGAACATGTAAGAAGTATCTTTAGTCATGATGATAAAGTCAGTAAGTGCAGGAGAGTAAACAGCACCACCGGCACAAGGACCAAAAATTGCAGAAATTTGAGGTATAACGCCTGATGCATTAATATTTCTTTGGAAGATATCAGCATATCCGCCCAATGATTTTACACCCTCTTGAATACGAGCTCCACCACTATCATTGATACCAATAACAGGTGCACCAACTTTAAGAGCTTGATCCATCACTTTACATATTTTTTGTGCAAACATCTCTGAAAGTGAACCACCAAAAACTGTAAAATCTTGAGAGAATAAATAAACCAAACGCCCATCAATTGTACCATAACCTGTTACTACACCATCAGACAAATAACTTTCTTTGTCCAAACCGAAGTCAACAGTACGGTGACTAACAAACATATCAAATTCTTCGAATGACCCTTCGTCGAGAAGCATGTCAATTCTTTCTCGGGCAGTATATTTGCCTTTTTTGTGTTGGGATTCTATTCTTTTGACCCCACCACCAAGACGCGCTTTTTCACGCATCTCCATCAATTCTTTAATCTTATCTTGTATTGCCATTTCCTCTCCTCAAGAGAAATTGAAATAAAAAGGAATATTTTTTTCCAGTACATAGTTGACTGCAAATTTACCAATCTCATGGAATAAATTATAACCGGATTGGAGATAATTTGTAACTTTTGCTTGATATATCAGTCTATTAGTACGATTTAATATATATTCCATACTAATTTAAAGTACACTTGAAAGGCGATTAACCCGTTATACTTTGATAGTTTATTGTTTTGTTTTGCCAAATATATTATGTGATACTTTATTCAAATTGCATAAAATATTTATAGAAACACAACTTTTTTATCAAAATCATGTGTATTTAATTTATATGGACTTGCTATGACTAAATCTCGTTTACATGATATACTTTTGATTACAGGAATTGTTATTTTGACTTCAGTTATGGGAATAATTGGTTTTATGCAGACCAAAGATTTGCAAAGCAACACAACGCCAATGCTTGAGCAAGATTTATTTATTCCCTATGCAAAACAAGTTAGTAACGGTTACTTTAAGAATGCCTATGACAACTTTTTGTCTAACTCTTATAAATCTAAGTTCGGCTATGCAGCTTATAAAAAAGCACAGGAATTAAATCTTGAAAAATATGGAAAGCTAAAATCGCTTAAACCACTATCAGGTATTTTTATTTCTGAGAAATCAAAAGGAAAATGGATATACAAAGGCACTTTGGTTTATGTAGGAGAAAAAGCTACTCAAAGGATAACGGCATCTATAGAAATAGAAAATGGAAAATATAAGTTTTTCCGTACTTATCCATCATCAGTTACTATGAGAGATAATATTCCACTGGTATACTAAAATAAATGAAGACCTGGCAAAAGGAAATCAGCTAAATAATTATTTATACTTATTATACATTATAGAGCCTTTTTATGTAACGTCCTAAAATAAGTTGACAGATTTAATTATCAAAATAATCCCTGGTAAAATTTTTATCGGGGATTTTATGTATATACTCTGGAGTCATCATCTTTAAAGCTAAGTGAGGTCTATAAGTATTATAAAGTTCAAT
>JBFHIJ010000001.1:0-181652 GCA_041596515.1 Chlorobiota bacterium | reverse complement strand
TTTTTGATGCGCATGAATTTGATTTGAATTTCTATAAAACTAAGCTGAAAACTGAGTTCAATAAGTGGAATTCTGATAAATCTCTTAGCACCGATGTGTTTTATAATGAAATTGCAAAGCCGTTTATTAATGATTCGGACAAGGAGCTTAACTGCACTTACTTTGATATCAGAGATTATCAGCATGAATTTGATAATGATAACAGCAAAAAACTAATTGCTCTTTTTAAGCTTTTTTCGCCTCCGACTCTTATTAAAGAGGCGTTTGCTAATGATTCCAACTCTCTTAATAAACAGTTCTATTTTGAACTACTCCACCTTATCGGTCTGGAAGAGGTCTCTGATAAAGGTAAAAAGCTGATCAGCAGAGTTAATGATAAAAACCGCAGCAATGGCTCTCTGATTGAAAATACTATCAAAAATCTTAAAACTGAGGATATTCTAAGTAATATTGCCAATGTTGAAGAGTTTGGCGAAACAAAAGAAGAACAGCTCTTTACTATTGCTCTTGAGCTGAATATTACCTGGATTAACCGAATTCTATTTTTAAAGCTTCTGGAAGCTCAGCTTCTTTCTTATCATAATAACGAGAAGTCTATCAGATTTCTGGATTATAATATTATTCAGGAATTTGATGATCTGAATGAGCTTTTCTTTGGGGTGCTGGCTAAAACGATTGATGAACGTGATGATGACATCCGCAAAGCTTTCAAACAGTTGCCTTATCTTAATAGCTCACTGTTTGAGATTAGCCCCATAGAAAGCAAGGCTATCCGAATTAATAGCCTGCGCGATAGATATAAGCTCAAACTCTACAGCCAAACTGTGCTGAAAGATGATCAGGGTAAACGCCTCTCCGGGGATATGCCTATTTTGGAATATCTGTTTAAGTTTCTTGATGCTTATGATTTTTCCTCCGAAGGTGCAGAAGATGTTAAGGAAGATAAAAAGAGCCTTATAAATGCCTCTGTTTTGGGTCTAATCTTTGAAAAAATTAACGGCTATAAAGAAGGTTCTTTCTTTACTCCCGGCTATATTACTATGTACATCTGCCGGGAAACTATTCTCCGGGCTGTGCTGCAAAAATTCAAAGATGTTAAGGGCTGGCAGTGCGATAATATTGATCAGCTTTATAACAAAATTGATGATCTCAAAGAAGCTAATGATATTATAAACAGCATTAAAGTTTGCGATCCCGCTGTGGGTTCGGGACACTTTCTGGTTTCTGCGCTGAATGAGATAATCTCTCTTAAATCTGAGATTGGCGTGCTTTGCTACCACGGCACAGAAAAGAGAGTCAAGGATTATAAAATTGAAATTCAAAATGATGAGCTGGTTGTTACCGACGGCGACGAAGATATTTTTGAATATAAGATAAACACAAGCGGCAATCCCGTAAATACAAATAATCAACAACTGCTACAGGAAACACTTTTCCATGAGAAGCAGACTATAATCGAAAACTGCCTCTTTGGTGTGGATATTAACCCTAACTCTGTGAATATCTGCCGCCTGCGTCTGTGGATTGAGCTGCTTAAAAACACTTACTACACTGAGATTTCCAAATATACTCAGCTTGAAACTCTGCCTAATATTGATATTAATATCAAATGTGGCAACTCGCTTGTCAGCCGATTTGATTTGCATGATAAGCAAAGTCAGGTTAGTGCCGGGCAAAGGAACACTTTCCGCAGCATCACCAATAAATACAAAGATCAGGTGCTGATTTATAAAACTACTTCCCAAAAAGCAGTTAGGCAGAAGGCAAGGAAAGATATTGAATTTCTTAAAAATCAGTTTTCCGCGCTTGCGAATCCGAGTGATGACATATACAAAAAGATCAGAGCTACTGAGGCGAAGCTGAAAGAACACGAAAGCTCAGCCGACAAAAGCTGGTACTATGATGAATGGAAGAAAACCTACGACAAATTGATGCTGGAACTCACTGAGCTTAGCAAGCAGTACGACGAAAAGCAAAAAACTCTATACTCAAATGCTTTTGAGTGGCGTTTCGAATTCCCTGAGGTGCTGGATGAAGACGGCAACTTCATTGGCTTTGATGCCGTTATTGGTAATCCGCCGTATGGAATCGACTTAAATAAAATATTTAAACAATACTTCAAAGGTAATTATCTAACCTCTAAGACTTCTTCTGGTTTAAAAGGTTCCTTAGACACTTACTCTCTTTTCATAGAAAGATCTATACAGTTAAGTCACATATCAGGTAAGGTTGGCGTAATTGTTCCTTTAGCAATTACATCTGGAGATTCGATGAGTTCGCAACATTATTTTTTAAAAAACAATTGTTCAGAAATCTATATTTCTTCTTATTCAAACAGACCGAATAAAATTTTTGAGAATGCAGATCAACGCGTTGCTGTCTTACTTGCATCAAAGGAATCAACAAATCAATGCAAAATTTTAACTACAAAAGTCAACAAGTGGTATAAAGAAGTTTCTGTCGAAGAAGTGGTCAATAGTTTATCTTTTATCGAATCACAAAATTATACCATGTTTGGTAGATTTGCAAAGATAGGTTTACCAATCGAAATTGATATATTGGATAAAATTCAAAGAAAAACAAAGCTAGACAGTTTGATATTAGAAAATGGTCAACCTGTATATTACAGATCTACAGGTGGAAGATATTATTTAATCATAACAAGCAAAACAACTAATTCATCAAAAGAGAAACAGTTTCTTGTGGCACCACAATATCAAAAATATATTGCTGCCATACTCAGTTCAAGTTTATTTTATTGGTTTTATCAAGTATATTCCAACACATTAGACTTAAGAAACAATGATTTATTTCATTTTTACATACCGATAGATAATATTGACTCCACTATTTTGCAAAATATAAACACATTGTTTGATCTATATGAAATAGATTTATTCAAAAATGCATCTATTGATAGTAGAGGTGTGCAAACTTTTTTTGCGAGAAAATCAAAATCTTTAATAGATAAAATTGATGATTTAGTAGGTCCACTTTATGGATTAAACAAAGAAGAAATCGAATTTATAAAGAACTATGAAATTGAATTTCGCATAGATAATGTAGACGAGGATTGTTAGCCAGCACATGTAGGAGGTAATTATGCCTAAAACAGGAGAAAAACCAGGAATTGGTGTATACACATGTATTAAATGCGGACAAACAGTCATTTTAAACGATAAATCTGATGCTTTACCACCTTGCCCTAAATGCAACGGTACAACTTATAAGTAATTTTTCTGTTTAATATTACTGGCTAACAACCTCGTTGCTAAGAAAGCGGACGCAAAAGCAGACACAAGCGCAGCGGAAGCAGAAATAGACAGGCTGGTCTATAAGTTATATGATTTAACAGAAGAAGAGATAAGTATAATAGAGAATGAGGGTTAGAGAGGTGGAGAGGAAATCCCCTAAATCTCCTTTGTCAAAGGGGACTTGAGGATAATATTGCAAGAAACAAGGCTGCAAAATCATAGAATGAGAATTGGAGGAAAGCGTTCTTTTTTCTTTTTCTTTGGTTTCCGTTTCTTTTGCTTTTTTACCGCAAAAAAAAGAAAAAGAAATGGAAAAAGTAGTGCAGATCTCTTGAAAATATCGCAGATAAAAGCTGCCCCACAGCGTTGCCATGGACTATGTCTCTGAGCCTTTCAGGCTCTAGAGTTGAAAATGGAAAACTAGATTCACCTTCACTTTACAGAGTTAGAGTGATCGTATAAAAAACAAACTACCCGTCACTTCGTGACACCCCTTCTTGAAAAGAAGACTGCTTCATTTTTCTTCAGGCTTATAGTAGCAAGATACGAGAAAATATCTACGATTATGACATTGAACAAATCCTGTGATAAATGGGGTGATAAATTCCATGATGATAAAGTCGAATCAGTCATCGTCGAAATAATTTTACATTATTATCATTTTTTTTTCAACGTAAAAAGTTTTAGAGTGTAAGATATTATAAATCTCAGTTGTAATGGAGCGGGTCAAATTTTATAATAAACCATGTCAATTCTAAGAGGGTAAGAATAATGAGATTTAGAATAGTAATAATTGTAATTTTAGTTGGAATATTGAGTTGTAGTCTAAGAAGTAATACTCTTGATAAGTCTGAGCAGGTTTATCTGATGAAACATTATCCGGCTAAAGTCAAAGATAAAGGCATAGGTTTCAAATTTTTGATTGTTTCGGGTAATAATTATAGGGTTGTAGTTTTTACGTTAGTTATTACTGAAAAACCAAATAAGACACTGAAGCTAGAGACAGTAAACATGGAGTATGAAAAGCATAAATTTCTAAAACCTCTCTATCTTGGGAAAGATGAGAATCTATATTTAGATTATGAAGATGCTGTTCGTAATTCAAATCAAGCTGAACAGAATACATCTGCTTCTGTGAAGCCTATTGCTTTTGGAGGAAGTAATCTGATAACAAACTCAATATTTAAGGGAAAGGAATACTATTCTTTATTATCATCTGATTTTTTGAATATGACGAATAAAGAAAGATACAAATTACTGTTTGAGTTAGCTATAAAAATGAATACTTCAAATAATTTAAAAATTATCTCTACTAAAGAATAATAATGAAAATATTGATGAAGAATATAATCTTATGTTTGGAGAATAGAGCCAAATAGAAGGAATTATTTATAGCCAGTTTATCGCACTTGATATAAGACGATTGTATATGTTGGTTGAATCATATCTCTGGTATCTTTAGGACTATTATTTAGTCTAAAATGATATCAAATATTATTAACTGATTACTTTGTTAGTGACTTGAGTAATATCTTAAACCCGCCAGGTATCAACGGGTTTAAGATATTACTCTACTCCAATCTTATCTACTTCTTTCATTAGGCGGTCTGTCTCTGTGAGGGCTACTATCATTTTTTGATAGTGAAGTATGTCCTCAAAGTCCAGCGTTCTGCCTTTGCGGTCTTTTAGCCACTTTTGGGCGGGTTGGTAGCCGCCTATGTAGAACTCCCAGGCTACCTGCGAAACATTGTCGAAATACTGGGTGTCGTTTATGTAGACTTTGCCTTTTTGGTAAGTTGGCTTTGCTACTGTGTTGTCTCCGTCTATCGGGTACTGGGTGATGTACTCTTCTACTACAGGGCTTTCCAGTAGGTGTATTTCTCTGATTTGCCTGCCGAGTGCCGCCAATGCCCAAAACGTTTCCGTGTCTTTCGGGTATGGCACACGTTGGAAGTCTATTTTCAGAAATTCTTTATATTTTTCTCTGTAAGCAGGCGAATGCAACACTGCGTAGATATAATCCAAAATATCTATAGGTGCAAATGTGCCCTCGGTTTCTTCTTTTTCCAGTGTAAACTTCAGCCCTATTTTATCCGCTATCTGCTTTACTATTTCCATATTTAGGTTAGGCTTTCTGCCTTTCTCTCCGCCTATGCGATTACGGTCAATCGCAATTTTATCTGTGAGAGGTTTGAGAGGAGAGAAAGGAGTTGTAGCAGTAACTCGTAATTCCTAATTCCTAATTCCTAATTGAATATCCGCCCCGCTTCTTTGGGTTGTGTGTGCTTTCTTTTTTTTTTGGGGGGGCTAAGTGGGATGTGAGAGTTTGGTATCACATCCCGGAGTTTATTTTAAAAGAACTTTCAAAATATATGTCTACCAGTAGTATCAATAATACCACATTTGTCTGATTTAAATACCCTAGCAATTCCATTTTCGAAAGGATTAATCCTATCAAAGATGAATGGAACAACAACTTTATTATGTCTATCAACAATTCCTTTTTTGCCATCTCTTTCAAGAATTAAAAGTCCATGTTCATTATACTCAAAGTCACCATAGTAGCTTACTTCATACTCAACAGGAATAACAACACTGAGCGTAGAATCTATATAACCGAATTTGCCGTCCCGTTTTATCATGAACAGTCCAAAGCTATTGGGAATCATCTGTTCATAATACTCTTTCCTCTGAATATTTCTTGACTTATAACTCAAATACCACCCGGCAGAATCGCGTTCATTGACAAGTGTATCTTCAATATTTGAAGCAAAATTAAACTTTTCATTTCCAAGGGTATCAACAACTCCTTTTCTACCATCTACCTCAATATAGCTAATCCCATTTTGAAAGTAAATTGCACTTTTGTATCTACACTTTACTACTTCAACTCCATTCGTATTAATAAATCCAAAAAGACTATCTTTCTTGACCTTTGCAAATCCATCGTAAAAATTATAAATTCTATCATATCTCGTTACATCAACAAGATTACCGAGAGTGTCCAAATAATACTTGAATAAACTGTCATTTCTCACTTTATAAGCTGTAGCATATCCTTCAGAAAATTGAAATATTTCTCTAAATTCTATAGGGGCAATAAATTTTCCGCTTCTATGTAACACTCCCACTTTGTCTTCTTCCCTAATGTACATATAATCACCTTCTTTAAGACCGACATGTCCTAAATCATTAAAATTTTGATCTAAAGGTATATGAATGTAAACATCATTGCTATCAGCATCTATTGCCCAAATCCAACCATGCTGAGCATCATAAGCACGTATGTACTTGGCAGGAACTACCAAGTTTCCTAAAGTATCTATATAGCCATATTTACCATTAATTCGAATTTTTGCGTAATTACTACGAAACCAATCTACTTCATCGTATTCAAAATTTATAAAATCATTTTCATCTCTTGTGATATAGTTAATTTTCCCTTTTTGTACTACTAAAAACAAAGTATGGTAATATGCAAATGCAAAATCATATTTATATGATATTACTAACTGATTATGTTTGTTTATTATACCCCATTTGCCATTCTTACATACTCCTACGTACCCATTGCTAAAATAGTTAACACTATCGTATTCAAACGGTATAATAATATCTCCAGTCGAATTTATAAAACCATATTTATCCTCAATCTTGGCAGAAGCTAAATTTTCGTGAAAATCATCTATGGACTGGCATTTGAGGTCATATTCTGGAGATATTTCTGTGGTACTTGATTCCTCAGAATTAAGTGAGGCAAATATCAACAAAGAAATAGAAAACAAGAAAAATTGCATACTTTTACACCCTAAACTATCATTAAAAAGATTCAATTCTTAATCTTCTAATTGCATACTAATACTCATTGTTTTAACTTTTTTAGTACTGCCAATTTCTGATGTTTCTATTCTTTGAAAATATAAAATCCAGCCGGAGTTTAAATCCATTAT
Source organism: Chlorobiota bacterium (assembly GCA_041596515.1). Classification (GTDB taxonomy): domain Bacteria; phylum Bacteroidota; class Ignavibacteria; order Kapaibacteriales; family UBA2268; genus JBFHIJ01. The sequence goes on along the minus strand of JBFHIJ010000001.1, from coordinate 174,448 downwards.
AAACCTCATATTGTCTGACATGTCGAAATTTGCGATTTCATCATTTGCATTTTCTTTTCTATTTGCTGAAGAGATTTTTTGAATCAGCTCAGAAAGATATTCACTGTATTCTTCTTTATTTATGGTTTTATTGATTTGAAGTTCGCACCAGCCTTCTTCTTGATTTATATCAGTCAGCTCAATCGAATATGTAGCAGGAATTGGTTTGCCAATTAAAGGATTAGATAAATTAGTAATTTGCTCCCGTTTACTGTTCAAAACATATTCATATCCAAAAGGCAGATGATAGAACTGAATCTCATCTGAACTTTCTTCTAAATACTCTTTATTAAGAGATGCAGCGATACTACTATAGAACATTTTCATTTGAGGACCTTCTTCATTTTGAGCTGCTATAGTATCAATCATTGACTTCGCGACGTCTCTGATTTCTTCCCAATTAATAAGTTCCTGAAACTCTCCCATACTGCCGATCCGGTATTTATATTTCAATCCATTTTTCAGATTATTCAGTACTTTTTCAATTGGATTGAGTTCTTCATCAGTACTTGTGTTGCCATAAAGAAACTCAATAACATAATCATTCTCTGTCGAGTCTACTACAGTCATCGTAAATGTGGTAGAAGAATTAGTATTTTCTATAAGTGGGTCACCAGAAAACTTCTGCTTACTCTGTTCAAGCAAAAAATCATAACTCTCACCTTTATCCCAATAAGAAATGAAAGTTACTGTGGAATCATTAATAAGATTGTTCGCTTTGCCAAAAGAAAAAGAATATAGAAACACAGCAATTAATAGAAATAGATTTTTCATTTGAATCCCTTTTTTACCAATATTTATTTCATAGTACATAATTTTCGGGGCAAGGTACAAAAATCAATTATTATAAATCGAAATATTTATAGAATTTTACCAACCATCATAAGTTAATCATTACCCGGATAAAATAAAGAATGCAGGTAAACTCTATATGAAGGGTTTAATTAAGGAAAGAGAAAACTCAAATTATACGCAAAAAGAGCTAACTACTTTTGCGTAAGTAATTAGCTCTTTTTTTAAAGTGGGCCCGGAGGGACTTGAACCCCCGACCGACGGATTATGAGTCCGCAGCTCTAACCAGCTGAGCTACAGGCCCCGAGCGAGATGTTTTATCTCAGCTGTCTCTAAAAGAGAGTACAAATATAGGCGTTTTTTGCAAATATGTCAAGTTTTTTTTTGACTTTTTTTCTAATAATTAAATAAACCTACCATTATTCCTACTTGAACCGAAAAGCCTTTGGTTTCGATATTATCAAGTGTATTCGCAACTTCTTTATTATTATTGTACTTCCAGTCTTTCTGTGCAAAAGGTAGTATGTAGTTGGCGTTAACTCTGAAAGCCAGAACACCTGTAACTGCATATTCTATATTAAGCTGTGGCTGTATAAACCAATAGCCTGTTTCTGCCCTTTTGATAAAGTTTTCATCATTCGGATTTACAAAATCGCCCCACGCATAGTTAGCATTAGTTTTAGTAACTTCCAGCGACATGCTACCATGCCCAAAACCTAATCCCGGTAAAACTACTAAAGACTTAGTAAGGATAAATCCGTAATCAATACTGCCACCTAAAATGCTTTGGCTGTATTTTAAGTCCATGTCGTAAGTGCCTTCATTTTCTAAAATCTGCTGATAAGCCTGAGACTGATTCCCTCCCAGTGAGAAGAATCCAACTCTGGTATTAGGTACATAATAAGTGCTTAGGATAGCAGTAGCACCGTGCATTACTACAGTATTTGTAAATTCGGGAAATTCAAACCCCGTAACAGCATTGCCTTTTGCAAAGATATTATTTATGGGTGCAGGGTCGTTAAATATAAAGTTTGCTGCATATCCCCCACCAATTGCAAAGTATACAGGTTTTTCAGTTTGTATTTCTTCCGTATCAAAAGAGAAATCATCAAGTTCTGCATCCTGAGCGTTTACATTTACAAACGCCAAAGCAAAAAGAACTAATATCCCAAAAAGTCCGGTTAATCGCATATTTTCTCCATTCATTGCATAAGCTAATTACAAAGATAATCATTTTTACATAAAGTCTAACGATTGTTCAGCAAATATGTTTCAAAGATATTCTAAGTTTCAGAGATGAGTACAGATAGAGGAGGAAAAGTATATTCGTGGAGCACCAATACATGCCCCACGAATGATGAGATGTTAGCAACCGCCTTTTACTTTAACTACTTTTACTTCCACCTTTTGTTTCTCTTGAGGTTTAGTAAGTGTGGTGTCAGATTTCAAGTAGTTAGCCATTCTGATACTAAAATCATCAGAATTAGCCTCCACAAAGGAAGCGTTTTTTACAGCTGCTCCGTTATAAAACATTTGTCGATATTTATTAATGCCGCCTTGCAAGACGTAAACATTCTTTATTCCTTCTTCTTTAGCTAATAGATAAGCTTTCTGAGCCAGCACTTCGTCGTCCGCATAAAACACAGGAGTTTTAGTCGGGTGCTGCAGTAGAGCTTTACCCTGCACTAATGAAATATCCTTGAGCGTAAGCCTGCTTGCACCGGTTATGCAAAACTGCTTATACTCTTTTTCACTTCTAAGGTCAATAGGTAGATATTTATCAATTTTATTATATATATCAAAAGCAATCTCTTCGGGTGCAACATAGGCTACGGTTCCGTCCAGTTCCTTGCTTAATTCAGTTTGAGTCATTGCTTCGATGCCTTCTCTTTTTTCAGGCAAGAAAATAATAATAACAGCCACTGCAAAACCCAAACCGATAGCAGGAATTGCCATTTTATATTTTGGATGCTGTGGTTTATATCCATATTTAACTTTTTCTTCTATTTTAGTAGTAAATATAAATGCTAAAATAGCAACAATAGCTAATCCCGCAGCAAAGACTCCCCTAGAAATACCTAATGAATCGTAAACAAATATAGATCCCAAATCAGTAGAGTAGTAGAAATCCATAATATTTGGATATACTTCACCGAATATAAAGATACCGACTACACTTCCACCTATAAAGAGCATTGCATCGATTTTGCCGGTGGCAGCTGCGACCAGTGAAGTTCCGGGACAAAAGCCCCCTAAAATAAATCCAAATCCCATAATGATACCTCCTACAATAGCCGGCTGCAAAAATGTAGGGTTAATATATAGATAAGACATATCTATAAGACCTAAATAGTCCAAGAATATCAAACCTACAAGAGCAGTAGCTGCTGCAGTAAAAAACACTCTAAGCACTACAAAGTCATATCCGTAAAACACACCAACAAGCTTTCTGGATGTTGAAAATCCCGCTTGTTCCAAAACATAGCCAAAGGCTAAACCAATCAGAAGAGCTATAATATAATTAAACTCCTGACCGATTACTCCGAATGATACTAATGGTCCCATTGTTTTTCTCTTCTAATTAGTGTTAAATCCAAAGTTTTCTAAAGAAGTACGCAAATACGTAGCCTGAGCCAAATATTGCCAGCATAGTCACAAAACCAGATGTAGATAAGACAGACATACCTGACAGAGCAGCTCCGCTGGTACATCCTCTGCCCAACTGAGCCCCAAATCCAAACAGAGCACCTCCGGCTATTGCAGCTATTGCTCGGACTGCATTAGTAGTATTCTTACCTTTTTCAAACTTAAATCCAATTCTTTCTGAGCGACTTCCGGAAATAAAGCCACCAATAACAACTCCTACTGCTAAGAATAAAAGCCAATCTTTTAGAGGAGATTCGGGATGTGTTTTTTGATATTTTTGATAATATTCACCTGCTGCTGCATGAGCGGGTGCGACTTCGTCCACAACTGTAACCACGACACTTTTTACAGCACCACTGGCTCCCAGACCTCTTCCTGTCAGATAGAAGGAAGCAATCAGGACTAAACCTAAAAGGAAGCCTGCAAAATATGGGTTCATAAAATAATTACTATTTTTCATGCCTAAGCTCCTTTTCGGGTTCTTCTTTGTTTTCATCTTCTGATTCTAATTCTTCATATCCTGTGATCATAGCTGTCAAATTAGAGCTGATTGTGTGACCAGTTGTAATAAGATACAAGTGAGCCACTAAAAACTGAACTAATAAGAATGCACCAAGTGTGTGAATAACAGCAATCGGCTCGAGCGAAGTAAGATCTAAGCTCTGCACTTGTCCGTTCATAGGATATCTATAATACATATACATCAAGCCTGTAGTAACCATGACCGGGATAATCATAATTTTGAAACCCAGATATACCAGTTTCTGCAATGGATTGAGTTTACTCAAAACAGTTCTTTTCACAGGGTGAGGCTTGTTTTGAAATATGTCTGTAGTATAATATTTAATTTGATTTAATAATTGCTTTGTCGTTGGTATATACTGCCTCCAAGTGCCACTGGTGAAGTGCCAAAAGATAGCCAGTACAATAAGCACGATAAAAGCAATGGCAGCAATATTGTGCCATTGGACAGCTGTTTCATAACCAAAGAAGTTATAAGAACCGTGAATTTCAAATCCGGTAATCATTAGAAACATTATCAGTGCTGCCTGAGCCCAGTGCCATATCCTATTGAAGGTATCGTAGATATAAACTTTCTTCATATTATTCACCTTCCCCTTTATTTTTGACAGTCATATATATTCTGATAATACCATGTAAAATTGTAGCAAGCAAAGTTCCTATCAGCATAAAAATACCGAAAAATTCTACTGCTTTGTTATAGTCTCTGCCCGGCATATAAAAATCAGTTAAGCCCTCGAGTCTACTATCTTTTCTTGTATGGCAGTCCTGACATTGTAGACTATTTTCTTTTGGAGAGACCATGTGATTTATCGGCCAGTACATTTCAGTTTCAATAAATCCATATTCACCTGAATAAGGCAATCCAATATTTTCCATACCGACTTTTGCAGCATTATCCCAAACTTTTTCTATTTGTCCGAACTGACCATCAACCCACAAAGCGCCTTTGCCGGCTTCTGTGTCAAATAGTTTAGGTTGTATCAGTTGTTTATATTCAGTATCATATATCTGATTAGTTCTATGGATCTTAACAGGTATGATTTTTGAATCTTGATCTGCATAACTTCCGTTTAGAGTATTTATCTGCACAGGAACTTCTTTTATTTTATCGCCTAAAAGGTAATGGTCAGCAGTGCCGTTAAACCATCTATATTCCGGTTCTACATTTCTTTCCCATACAAATTCACCTTTTTTACTAAGATGAGTATGATTTCCTAAAGAATCTGATTCGTGATAGTTTGGATCTTTAGATTTAGTAAATGCTTTTGACCAATCCCACTGCATTTTAGTAGCATTTACTTTAGCATATACAGGAATGTGACAAGTTTGACAAGCAACTTTAACGGTATGTTCGTTAATTATTTCCTGACTGTGAGGAGTAGATGTATGGCAAGCTTCGCACTCCATTCTATCTTTATTCATAGAGGAAACGCTGTAGAGTTTACCTTTGATTTTATGGTTTTCGGCAGTGTGACACTCTACGCATTCCATGTCTGCACCATCAATCCCCATGTGAACATCTACGTCCTTTGTTGTAGAGTATAGAGCTGCTTCTAAGTCACCATGTTTTACGTTATTGCCACCACCACTCACGAAGTGGCATGTACCGCAATTTTCCATTTTAGGGATGCCTACGTGGCGGGCAACATAAGATAAATCTACACTGGGGTCAGGCTGACCTGCCATATTTTTACCTTTCTTATATTTACCTGAGTTGTCATGGCAAGCTAAGCAATCGACATTATTGGGTTCATTGAAATCAAATGTCGAATCAGCCCATCCGTAACCTGCATGACAAGTATTACATAATTTTTCATTACCGTTTATACCGATGCAGAAATTATTGATTACATTCTTTTTACCAATTTTTACGATTCCTCTGCCTTCTATGTACTCTTCCCTAGTCCAGTTCCAATGCGAAGAGTTCATGACTTCTTTATGACGCTCGGTGTGGCAAGTCATACAAGCTTCAGTGACATCACTACCAGAAGCAAAATCTTTTTTTAAAATTTCAAATTTAGAATGGTCAACAACCATGGGCTCTTCTTTCTCAATCTTTTCCTTTAGTACTAAAAGATTTGAATTTGGGCTGTCTTTACTTAGGATATATATAATCCAAATAGCAAACATCATGACAACCGCAATTAAAATAGCTCTCATCACATTACCTCTTAGCTATATTGCTTAATAAGAATATTAGTAATATACCTTTTTAACAAATATCTAAAAAATAATTTTTACTTATGTTTTAGCTCGTGCTAATTCCTCTATTAGTCTTGCATAGATTTCTTTTATAGAATATTTGAGTCTGTATTGTTTGAGATAAGTAAAACAATGGCTAAAATTTAGTTAATAGCTATCATATTTATCCTGCATATTCTGTAATTGGCAAAGGTCTGATAATTAACTATTATATTTTTTAATATTTGTAACGATGTACTATATTTGAATTCGCACTTGATGTACAAATAGAAAAAGAGATATTCGTGAGAATTTAATAGGGAATCGTGTGAAAAGCACGAGCTGACGCGCAACCGTATATTCTATTTCAAACTTCTTAGCAAATAAGTTCTTACACTGCTCAAAGCTTGTAGTAAGGCATTAAGAAGTAGAAAAGCCGGGAGACCTGTCTCTATATTAATAATTTGCATTAGACTTTCGCGTTCCAAAGATCTAATTATGAATCCAATACATTACGTGCGGGATGAGTATAGATATCCTTTTTGACGCACATCTAAACCATTAAATTATATATAGTTACAAGATATAAACAATAATATTTGAAATTATGTAATTACTATATTATACACTAATACACCATACAAATCACAATGTCTGAGATTTTATCTTTATTTACCACTACAGGCACAGCGTCTGCCTTAGTATTTCTTAGTTTAGTCGGCATCGCCGGCGTGTTGCTTGGCAAAATCAAAATTTTTAATATTAAAATGGGTATTGCCGGCGTATTGTTTTCGGGTTTATTAGCAGGACATTTAGGAGCCGAGTTAGACCCACATCTTTTGCACTTTGTAAAAGAGTTTGGGCTTATTCTTTTTGTATACTCAATAGGGCTTGAAGTAGGTCCTCGCTTTATGAGTTCTATCAAAAATCAAGGGCTAACTGCTAATTTACTTGCTGCTTCTATTGTTTTTTTGGGATTTGGTATTGCTTTATTCCTACATTTTGCCTTTGACGTACCTATTCAGGTTATTGTCGGCATTATGTGTGGTGCTGTTACCAACACTCCCAGCCTGGGAGCTGCTCAGCAGGTCATAACAGAACAGATGGCAGGAGTAGACCCTCACATGATTGGTATGGGCTACGCAGTAGCGTATCCGTTTGGTATTTTTGGTATTATCATCACTATCTTACTGATTAGATTTATTTTTAAAGTAAAAGTAGATGATGAAATACAAAGATATAGAGACGAAACTTCTCAGTCTGTAGGAAAAATCAAAGCTGTTAAAGTAAAGGTTACTAATCAGAATCTATTTAATAAACCTTTGGCTTTTATTAATAGCATTGTCGATAAAGAACTTGCAATTTCAAGAATCAAACGTAAGGATGACTTTATAGCACCAACTGATGATGTAATCATTTTGGAAGGTGACGAACTATATGGTGCGTGTGATTTAGATCATGTTTCTAACTTAGAGCTACAGGTAGGTAGCGTAATTCAACGTGAGAAAATTGAAGTATCGGGGCCATTGGGCATAAAACATGTCATGGTTACTAATAAAAAAATTGCAGGTAAAACCATCGAAGAAATTGGTGTTTATAAACGCTACCCTGTTAATATTACTCGTATTTTTAGAGCCGGCACAGAGCACCTTGCTTCTAAAGAAGACACAATTGAATTTGGTGACACTGTTAGGATTGTAGGCCAAAGAGAGGCATTATCTGATGTAGCTAAAGAATTAGGTAATTCTGTCAAAGATTTATCGCATCCGAATATTATACCAATTTTGATAGGTATTTTTGTTGGTATCATTATTGGTTCTATTCCAATTGCATTGCCCGGACTTCCAGCTCCTGCCAAATTAGGTCTGGCAGGCGGACCTTTGCTTATTGCTTTACTCTTAGGGCATAAAGGGAAAATTGGGAAACTGGACTTTTACATGACTCCAAGCTCAAATTTATTTATTAGGGAATTAGGCATTATTCTATTTCTTTCTTGCGTAGGTCTTTCTTCAGGCAAGTACTTCGTAGAAACTCTCATTAACGGTGGTTATATGTGGATGCTTTATGGTGCTGCTATCACATTTTTCCCATTGATAATAGTGGGTATTGCTGCAAGAATGATGAAGATGAACTACTTGTCTATAAGCGGCTTACTTGCAGGCTCTATGACAGACCCTCCAGCATTGGAATTTGCTAACTCGTTAGCTCCGGTGCAGGCTCAGTCTACAGCTTATGCAACGGTATACCCTTTGGTAATGTTTTTAAGAGTGCTAATGGCTCAGGTGTTAGTCTTACTTCTCTTATAATCATTTTTACTGTTTATTGTCAAAAAGCCGATGAGCATCTTCATCGGCTTTTTATTTATTAACCTTAGAGACCTCTCGCCCACTCCGCCCTCAAATTTGATTGATTAGGATATTCTATAGCAGATTTCAGTTTTGTCAATATCGAAACTCTATCTTTTCCAAGTACTCCTTTCAGAGGCAAATAGTTTGAAGCATGATCACTTCTGAAGATTGTACTTTCCAGTTCCAAATTTTCAATAAATAAATATAACTCTTTGAATAACTCTATTTGATTTGGCATCTCAAATGGCTGACTAATTCTGCTTTTAAAGTGCTCTAACCCAAACGGGAAACTTAGCACAAGTGAAGATAGATAAAATGGCTGCAACTCGGAAATAAGTCTTGCCGAGTCGATAGCATGGTCATTTGACAAAGCTCTGCCACCCAGTCCGTTAATTATCATAATAGATGTTTTGATTCCTGCCTGATGTGCAAGAGAAATACCATTTTTAGTACTTGCCACTGTCTCAGATTTATGAATCATCTGAAGCACTTTGTCATTTCCTGACTCAACCCCAATATAGACTATATCGAGTCCATATTCATTGAGCATTTTAAGCTTTTCGAGTCCGATTCTTGATAAATCTGATGGGAGTGCATAAGCTGATATTCTACGAATTTTTGGGAATTTACTTCTGAGATATTCTATTGTTTCTTTTAGCTTATTAAAACCTATTACGAGTGCATTCGCATCTGCAAGAAATACTTTTCTGACAGTTTCGCCTAAATATTTATAAGCTATATCTATTTGTTCTTTAATTTGAACATTGCTTTTAATTGAAAACTCTTTAGATGTGTACATTTCACAAAAGGCACATTTGTTATGTGAGCATCCTTTTGTTAGCTGTATTATCAAAGAGTTTGCTTCAGATGGTGGTCTGAAAAGTGGTTCGTCGTAATTAATTGGTAGCCACATGACTTGCTTTGCGTTAGTAGTTGAATATTAGATAAGTCCTAACTAAAATATTTGAAGTATATTTAAGAAAGTCTGATAATTTACATAGAAAAAATCGAAATAACTTATAATTGAGATTAATATTCCACTATTTTCTATGCTTGAGCCTATTTTATATTCTTTTTTAAGCTAAATCATGCTTTTTTTGATAAATATTCTCTTCTCCCTGTGACAAATTGTCGCTTAATCTGTTTATATATAAAAGCGTATGAGGGTAGATGCCTGACAACTTGAAAAATATTACGGATGAGATACTCTACGGGATGTTATCAAACACAGACGGTAGTGGGAAAGGTGCGTTTGACGAGATTTATACTCGTTATGCATCTAATATATACTCATACTGCCTGAAAGTGATGCAAAATGAAGATGTAGCACAAGATATTTTTCAGGAAGCATTTGCAAGAGTTTATGAAAGTGCTCAAAAGAATAAATCAATGGTGAACTTCGCTGGTTTTATCATAACAATTACCAGAAATCTTTGCTTGAATGAAAAAGCAAAAAAACACAATCAAAATCTTGATTTGGATAACTATCAGTTCCCGGTTTATGACAAATCTTATGCCCAAAAAGAATTGATGGATTTGCTTCAAATAAGTATAGATGCTTTGGCATTTGAATTTAAAGAGCCTTTTATTCTAAAAGAATATATGAATATGAGCTATAAAGAAATAGCTTCAGAACTAAATATAAGTGTTTCGACAGTGAGAATCAGAATATACCGAGCCAGACAGAAACTCAAAGAGATAATGGCTCCTTATATTAATGATATACAAAAAGGTGAAAATAATGTTTGACAAAGAATATCTATCATCGTCCCAAAAGTTATCTGCTTTTTTGGACGGTGAGTTGCCGCAAAATGATGTTCAATCTCTCTTTTATGAGATGGCATCGGACACTGAGCTCCAAGATGAACTCAGAACGATGGTCTCAGTAAAAGAGATGACTAAGAGCAGTATAATAATGCCTCCACCTGCTCTAAAAAGCAGTTTGGATGCTCGTTTAGGTCTTGACAAAATCTTGGCTGATAAATCAATGAAAAAGATTGCGGGTGCAAGCTTTTTTAATAATAGATTATTTCAGTCAGGCATGACTGCATTTGTAGCTGCATTCATTACTTACATGCTTATGTTAACTACTACCGAGGAAACAGGCAACCCGGCAATGCTTGCAGATAAATCAGTAGTAAAATCATCACAGGAATTACATTCGGCAACAATCCCTGTGGTAAGTTCTTTTGCAAAAAATAGTACTCAACCGTCAAACGATAATACACTTACTGTAAATAACAGAAAAGATACACCTAAGCAACAACGCTCAAACTATACTTCTACAAGTGTAGCAGAAGACAATATAAACGCAAATTACACTCTTATTCCTCAAGATTTGGTATCAAGTCAGATAGATGATGTTCAATATACTGATATTAATTATTCTGACTATATTCAGATGACTCCGCTTGATAAATTCGAATTACCGGTAACTCCTCATCAATATAATAAGAATACTCCGATACAGCCTAAACGAACGGAAATACTAAATAAATTTTCTTTGGAAATGAAATATAATCAGGGCAAATCATATCCTAATTTGGATATACCTGTTGAAACTGAACCAATTATAAATAACGTTACTGTAGGTTTGTTCTATAAATACAACGAATTGAACTCTCTTGGTATTGAATTTGGCCAAGAAAATTATTACCAACGTTACTTCTTCAAAGAGGATGAATTAGTAAAAAGATATGAGCAAAACTGGATGGCTTTTTGGGGTGGTATTACTTACAACCATGACTTTGCAAAAGTCGATTTTTACGCACCTTTGCACCCTTATTACAGATTTATGATTGGTGGTACTCAAATTGGTCCTCTGTTCAAATCTTCAGTAGGTGCCAAGCTGCCTTTATCTGACAAAATGTATTTCGTACTTGCTTTAGAAGGTTCTTATTTGGTTTATCACTTCCAGGATAGAAGTTACTCTTCTTCCAGATTAGGTTTGTCATTAGGTTTCTCTTTTGGACTATAAATGAAGTTAAAATCAACCATATTATCTTTATCGCTTATAGCGTTGCTATCCTGCAGCTCCCCATTAGAAGTGCCTGCAAATAGAGAAGAGTATATAGATAATGCAAAAAGCAACTCTCTCTTGATGGTGAGCCCGACTGTTTTAAATTATGGGTTTGTAAATAGATTTGATGTAATTAAAATGCCATTCCAAATGACAAACCTAAATTCATCTCTTTATAAGCTTACTTCTTTTAATTTCGGGAAGGATACTAAATTCTATTTTGAAAATTTAGAGTTACCAATGATAATAGACAGCAAGGACACTCCCGGATCTATTCAGCTGTTTCATGTTAGGTTTTCTTCTCACCTACTCGGCGAATTTATTGATACTTTAGAAACAAATAGTTTGACCAATCCTAAGCTAATAGTGCAGGCACTTGTGCCTGAGGTATTTTGCAAAGATGTGAGCTTTGGTTCGGTGAGCCTTCAAGATAGCGTATCACAAGACTTGTTGATTTACAACTATTCAAGTGAGTCTATTTTTGTAAAAGATATTAAATTTAACGATGAAGACGGCGTTTTCCATTGTCATATTACAGAAGATATTGAAATACCACAATATGACGAATCCGGCAAGCCAGGTAAAGTTACTATCTATTTTAACTCTGATCAAGAAAAAGCCTATCATACAAGTGCAGAAATCACTTTTAGAGGCAACTTACAGGGCAAGATGATAAAGAATACCTCCCTATTAGAAGCAGCTTCCTTTTAACAAGAAAAATATTATTAAAATAGAAAACAAAGGTACATTATACTGATAATATGCTTTTATTCGCCGACATTTATAGCAATATAAAACTCCAAACCACTGTTTATATATGTTATCGCAAATACATACTATAATTGTATTATTTTAATCTCTATTTAAACAAAACCGCATAATCACCGATATATGATAGAATATTAAATTCCTATGTAGTTATACTTCTACAATCCAGCATTTCAAGGGACTTTATAATGACACCTCATTTACTATTGTATGAATATATGCAAGCATAATTCATAAATATCAAAGTGAATTTCGAGCTTAAACAGAGTTTGCAATTCCTTTGATAAACATATAGAAAAGACTTCTTTTTTTAGAAGATAAATTTTGATATTTTGATTTAGGCAATACTAAACATGATTCAAGGCAAAACTGTAATCAGTCTATCAAAGAAAATATTAGCTATTCTTTTAAGTATCAATATTCTTTTGGTATTTATCAACTTCTCAGTAAATGGTCACTACCATAAAACTCTGAGTGGTCAGATTATTTATCATTCCCATTTTTCTTTGGCAGACAATGCAGACAATAACAATAGCCCTTTAGCGAATCACAATCACAGCCAAGAAGAATTCCTCAGATTTGACAAACTTTCTCATCCATTCTTTATTTTATCTATAATTTTTGCAATTTTGTCTATATTATTTCCTGTCGTATGGAAGTATTATAGCCATTGTATATCACAATATCAAACTCCTGATTTTTACCTGTATTTTCATCTAAGGGCACCTCCTGCCTTATAATCAATGATAATCAAATCCTCTCGAACTTCTGCACCTACAAGCTGATTGTAGTTTTGCAGAGTAGTCACGCATTCAATAATTCCTATAGCAAATTAGCTTGTAGGCATTACTGTCTATTGTAAATGTGCATTTCTGTGATGCACTTATATTTGATGTTATTTATATTATTTAAAGGATTAAAACTATGTCAATACGTAGCTTGGTAACTATCGTATGTTCTATTTTTATGTTCACTTTTGTAAGTTTAGCTAAGACTAAAAATGTAAGCACCAAAGCGGTGTCCACTACTGTGTCTTCAGCTTTAAAAAACAAAATATATTTAATACATGGCACTGTCAATAATGAAGAAGGAAAACCGGCAATTGGCGCTACAGTGATGATTAAAAACACCACACTGGGTTGCAAAGTAAATACTAAAGGTGAGTTTTATCTTAAAAATGTACCTTATGGCCATCATGTTCTACAAATCACATCAGTGGGTAAGGAAGCCTTGGAGCAGGAAGTAATAGTTAATGATGCTTTAGCGGATGAGGTGCATGTAGAGTTCACTATGAAAGACCAAGCGGTGCGTACCGGTAGTGTTGTAGTCACAGCCACCAGAACTGATAAAATATATCAGGACGTACCGGTGAAAGTATCTGTGTTGGAATCTAAAATATTTGAGAGCACTCAGTCCACTAATATCCATGACGGTATCAAGTTTCAACCCGGACTAAGAGTTGAAAACATGTGCCAAAATTGTGGATTTGCAGAGATTAAATTAAATGGCCTGGAAGGTAGATATTCTCAGATATTGATAGACAGTCGTCCTGTATTTTCTGCTTTAAACGGGGTCTATGGCTTAGAGCAAATCCCGGCAAATATGATAGAAAGAGTAGAAGTTGTACGCGGTGGTGGATCAGCTCTTTATGGCGGTTCTGCTGTAGGTGGCGTAGTAAATATCATAACAAAAGACCCTGTCGAAAATACAATGAATGCTACCCTGACTCAATCATTTACGAATGGCAACATTCCTGATTTTGTCGCTCAGATGAATGCCTCTATTATTAATGATAATCAGGACTTAGGGCTTTTCGTTTTTGGTCTTTACAGAGATAGAACTCACTGGGATGCTAACGGTGATGGTTTTTCGGAGATACCAGAGCTATCAATGAATACTTTTGGGAGCCGATTATTTTACAAACCTGATCATTTAAGTAAGTTTTCTGTTGAATTTCATGCTATCAAAGATGATAGGCGTGGTGGTGACCAATTTGACTTACCACCACACAGAGCTAATATTACCGAAAGTGCACGCCATAATACTATTTCAGGCGGAATAACTTATGATAAGTTCTTCGACGGCACTTCTAATAAAATTTCAATCTATACATCTTTCCAGCAAACTACACGTAATAGCTTTTATGGTGCTAAATCTGAAATGAATGCTGATGAGTTTGTAGATGCTTATGGCACAACTGACAATGAAACATATATAGCTGGTGTGCAATATACTCATACATTAATGCTTGCGGGTAGCCACATTTGGACTCTCGGTTATGAACTGACTTATGATGACATTTTAGATAAAGCTCCGGCTTATGATAGAACTATCGATCAGTTTGCGAGAGATCATGGATTCTATATTCAAGATGATTGGGCAATAACTGATGATTTTACATTTCTATTTGGTTCTCGATTCGATAAGCATAATTTTATAGATGATATGGTAATTAGTCCAAGAGCAAATATCATGTATAAGCTCAAAGAAGACTGGAATCTAAGAGCAACTTTCTCAACCGGTTTCAGATCACCTCAGGCATTTGACGAAGACTTACATATAACTCAAGTTTCTGGCGAAGCACTTATTCATATAAATTCACCTGACTTAAAACCAGAATACTCCATGAGCTGGGGTGCCTCCAGTGATTACACTTTTGAGTTAGCCTCTATCCCTACTTCTATTTCTTTGGAATATTTCAGAACTCATCTTGATGATGTTTTTGTCAATGTTGCGGTATCTAACGAAGAAAGTGAGGTGATGATTGAAGAGAAAAGAAATGGCGATGGTGCTTTAGTTCAAGGCATGACTTTTGAGCTACAAATGCAATTTAATCAAGAAACTGACTTAAAAACCGGACTTACTATGCAATCTAGTCAGTACGACAGCCCTGAAACATGGAATGAAGGAGAAGTACTTCCGGGACAATCAAAAACAACGAAGGATATGCTACGCTCACCTGATTGGTATGGATATTTTTCATTTAATTGGGCACCTATGCACGAACTAGAATTGAACCTGTCCGGAATATTAACAGGCCCTATGCAGGTGGCACACTATGCAGGAGGAATTGGTACAGATGGATTAGTAAACAAATATGATCAACTAAAGGAAACTCCGGCATTTTTGGAGCTTAACGCTCAAGTATCTTTTGAAATTAGTCACGAAAACAATGTGAAAATATTCACAGGTATTCAAAACATTTTGAATAGTTTCCAAGACGATTTTGATAAAGGTATTGGCCGAGATGCAGGATATATATATGGTCCAACCAGACCAATCACCGTATTTTGTGGTATCAAAACTAGTTTCTGATAATTCTATTATTTGCTTATATACTTAACAATCCACATGGTATATAAAGAAGCAAGAGTTTGTTGGTTAGTAAAATAACTACCAGCAAACTCTTGCTTTATTTTTTCTCTATAAGTATAAGATTATAAATTTAGTCAACCATAATCTTCTCAACTGAGACCATATTATTATGGAAAATCTTTATGAAATAAGCCCCGGGATTGACGCTTAGTCCATCAGTATTTTTTCTATTCCATCTATAGTTCAAAGCATTGATATCGCTGTTAGAGAATACTGTATTACCATATATATCTATTATATCAACTCTGTCAATCAAATCATTACTATTTAGATTCACAAAGCTTGAAACAGGATTTGGAAATACTTTTATATCACTATTTGCATAGTTTTCTGCAACGGGACTGCCGGGAGTCAAGTCTAAGATTCTAAAATCATCTATTAAAATCTCTAATACTTGCGTACTTGTTTGTTGATTTACACCTTCAGCTACTATCTTAAAACGCACTTTGTCTGTAAATGATGTTACATAATCACTTAAACCAACATAGCGTTTTGACCATTCCGTTAGTGTTTCATCTTTAATCTGATCTATTTTAACCCAAGTAATTCCATCATCATTACTCAAATATATAGCACCATCAACTGTGGTATTTTGAGAAGTATTAAAACTCGCCGCCATCATCCATTTGTAATATTCCAAAATTGGTTTTACAGCTGTAGATAAATCAATTTGTGGTGATATTACACTAGTGATACCATTTGCATAAGAGTTCATCATCACTTGAAAAGATCCACCAAGATTATCAGTAATTAAACAGTACTCTCCATTTGGCGTATGATCCTCTTCAGGTTGGAAGATATAACCATAATAGTTAGTACCTATAGGTGTGGCTATTTCCCATATCCCTTGTGTAGCATCATCTGCATCATCTCCAACACTCCAGCCTAAATCAGTTTCAAAATCATCAAAGTAAATTTCTTTATAACCTACAAACAACAAATCATAGTTATCATAAGCTTGATTGGAAACACAACGTAATGATTCCTCATATCCGGTCAATTTTACATCAATGTAATATCTCAAAACTGCCCCATTATCTTGCTTAGGAATTTCAGCTTTAAAGGTTCCATCTTCTTGCAATATAGCTTCTACTGTATGAGGTTCTCCTCCCTTCCAGTCTGACCAGACTAATTCTGCTTTTTCTATTTTGATATAATCAGATAAAAATGAGATATTAGTACCTGCAATCACAGAAAAGTTAACATCATAAACAGGATCACTTTTTTGGTAATATTGTTGTGGATTATGTGTAAACGACGAATTAACCAAATAGCTAATTCCAATATTATGCTTATCAAAAGCTTCGATTATTTGCTGGATGTGAGGTGTTCCGTTTGCCATATTTCCATCGTCATCGTCTGCAAGCAGGCAAGCTATAAACCATTCTGAAAAAGAGTTGCCGTCATTTGCATCATCAGGAGTATCATATTTTGCAAAATGAGAAACACTATTTAGAGTTTCTATATTGGTAAGTTTATATAAATCCCAAAGTGCACCTGCAAGTATTTGACCTGTATAATGAGGATCAGAATCTAAATCATCAGGATAGATATTATTATTATCAACATTTCTTATATATTTTTCTCTGTCTTGTGTAAATACTCCTTTTCCAACTTTTGAGTCATCAAGTATCGCACAAGAGGTAATATCAGCCAAGGCTTCATTGCAGGCAGAATTTATCATGCCATTTCCGGAACCGCTATAGTAGTAATGGAAATAATTCATGCTATGACCATATTCATGATAAAGCACACTACCGGAACCAGCCATTTCAGCCGTTGAATTATCAGTATTAATAAAATATATATCTGAACCACCAGACATAGCATTTGGTCCTTCGGTGCCTCCCTGAATATAAATATCAACCGGAAAATCCATAAAGACTTGCCCTGGTTCTATATTTTTAAAATAATCATACACTACGTTAGCATGATAATACATACTACGTGAGTAAAATTCACTATTGCTATTATCCCATTCGAATGTATTCTGTTCAGTGCTTAAGCTCACAGTCGCTTTGTCCACAGTTTCATTGGTAGAATAAACCTTTGCAAATTTTCCACTTAGTTGGAGCGTAGCGCTGTTATCATCGATATTAGTTACTTTGCCGTCCCTATCTGTATATAAGCTTTGATTGTCAGCAGAAACTGACATATGGGGGAAAGGCTTTGACGTAAAGTCATCATCTGCATATCTTTCTTTGATTTGACCTGTAACAGTAATTTCCTTAGTTGAATGCATCATATTAGTGTAACGCCATAAGACATCACCGGAACACGCATCTACGAAAGATGTAAATAGCTCGTTATATTTGTCAGTTTCATACTGATGTTCGTAAACTAATTTATATACAATCTTTTTACCAGTAACGTATGGCAATATTTTGAGTTTCGGTTTTGCTAATATCACGTCTTTGGCTTTCTTTTTACTTATACCTGTAGAAGCCATATTAATTGCTGTCTGATAGCTGATTTTTGGCGTAGCAGGCACATCAATATTATTATAATATTCTGCTCCAACAGACATGATATTACCATTTTTAAAAATGGTCACAGAAATGTCGGAAAACATAACTTCCATATTTTGAAAATACTGACGGTATTTCAAGTACCATCTATTATTTGCATAATTTTTGGCAACTAATCTGATTTGAGTATAATCAATATTAAAATCTGCACTATAAAGATTGAAAAACTTGGCGCCTATTGCTTCTACATTTTCAGCGGTTACAGCTCCAAACTCGGGAAATCTCACCGGAGTACCAAAACCACTGCTTATATTTCCTGTTACTTCATCTTTCAAAAATATCCAGTCCGAAAATACATCAGACATATTATTGTCTTTTGAAATTTGATGAGTAGCGGTAGGATTTGTCATAGACGGCAGTTTTATATCATCTGCAGCTCTAGCTCCAGATGCCGAAAGAAGTAGCATGGCTACAATTATTCCAAAGCCAAATCTAATTGACATAATTTACCTCACAAACATATTAATAAAGTTATTCTTCTTGTTTGGTAGCAATCATATAAATGAACACATCACTTCTACAGTTTTAGTATTACATAATTAAATATAAAATAATCTTCAGAAGCAAGTTGTATATATCCATCTAACGTATTACTGCTTTATCTATATAACTTCCTTTCAAATCGGAAATTCTTATATAATACGTACCATTTGCAACTCTATTTCCCATCATATCAGACAAGTCCCATGAGAAGGAATTTGAATTTACAGCACTTGACATAAAGACTCTATTTCCCATCATATCATATATTTCAATTTGATTGATATTAGTATCATTAGAAATCTGTAAGTAAGATGCAGCTGGGTTTGGATATATCTTACATACTGCTTCTGTTCTTTCTGTAACTGATATTTTATGTGGAACATCAATAATCAAAAAATCGTCTACAAGGGTTTCAAGAACCGCATAGTCCCTTGAGTTTGGACCTAAATAACCATTTGCAACAAACTTAAATCTCATATTGTCAGTAAACTCTGTAACAAATTTGGATAGCTCCACATATCTCTGATCCCAGAGAAGCTCCTCCCCATTTAGAATATCGATTATTCTCCAGGTATCACCATCGTTATTACTTACGTATAGAAATGATCCAATTGATGCTTCTGAATAATTGTAAGTCGCAACCCAGTCAAAATATCTAAGAATAGGATTAGTAGCACCGCTCATATCTATCTTTGGAGAGACTACAGTAGTTTTACCTCTCGCATAAGTGTAGTAATCACCATCTTCCATGCCACCGTTTTTATCTGTAACTAAGCAGTATTCGCCATCTTCAGAGTGGTCATTTCCCGGTTGGAATATGTAATAAGAATAAAATAGAATCTCTTCCGGTATTGCTCTTTCCCACTCGCCACGGGTTGCATTATCAGCATCACTACCAACTTTCCAACCTTTGTCAGTTTCGAAATCATCTTCAAATGTTGTTGTATAACCTACAAATAATAAGTCATAGTCTTTGTAAGCGTCGGCAGATACACATTGAATATTGGCGTCAATGTTTGCCTGTTTAATATTTATCTGGTATCTCAATATAGTTCCTTCTTCCTGAGCCGGTATCTCAGCAGTAAAGGTTCCATCCGAGTTTTTTACAGCTTCCACTGAAGACGAACTTCCACCTTTCCATGGAGAGTAGACAACTTCTGCTTTCTCAATCTCTAATCTATCTTGAAGAAAAAGCAATTTACTTTCGATATCAATACGAAAATCTATAGCATAAGTAGATTCTTCTTTAGAGTAAAACAGTTTAGGCTGATGGTTAAAACTGCTTTGTATTAATAGATTCATACCGATATTGTGCATGTCAAATGCACTAATAATCTCATTATAATGAGGAGTGCCATTTGCTAAATTGCCATCATTATCATCTGCTATTAGACATGAAACCAACCATTCAATGCAGGAGTTACCAAAATTACTATCATCAGGAATCTCGTATTTTGCATAGTGACTTACATTGTTTAAAGTCTTCATATCTGTCATCTTATACAAGTCCCAAAGTGCTCCTGATAATATGAGAGCAGTCTTATGCGAGTCTGAATTGATATCCTTAGGATATTTTTTAGTATTATTAATATCTCTTATATAATCAGCTCTATTAGTTACAGTTGTACCCAGACCAATTCGTGATTCATCTAAAATAGCAGCAGAAGTAATATCAGCGAGAGCTTCATTGCAAGCTGAGTTTATCATACCATAATCGCTACCGCATTCCATATATTGGAATCTATTCATGCTGTGACCGTACTCATGATATAAAACGGATCCGCCACCAGCAAAAGCATAATTGGTATTATCTACATTGATGAAATAAATATAATCTCCTCCGGAAGCTGCATTTGGACTACCATATCCGGAATATAGACTGACCTCGACAGGAAAGTCTAAAAACGTTTGATTGGGATCTATTGATTTAAAATAGTCATGAACTACATTAGTATGATAATATAAATTCCTCTCGTAGAAAGTAGATATATCATCATTCCATTCCATTACTCCATCTATTAGATTCGATTCGATACCGGCGCTTGTTACAGACTGACCTGTCCCATAAACGGTAACATATTTCCCTTTTAGAGTTGCAAAATCTCCAAAGTCAGGCTCTTCTCCAAAATCTACTTTGCCTTCTTTGTTGGTATGCTTAATTGAAGTTTTCTGATATATTATTGCATCTTTAAATGGCTTTGAGACTTGTTCATCAGTAGGATGTTTTTCCTGAATTAACCCTCTAACCTGAAATTCTGTTTTGGAACTCATCAAGTTGCTAAAACGCCACAGCACATTGCCTGTATTTGCATCAACCAATGAAGTAAAGAGTTCCTTTTGTCCATTAGTTTCGTACTGATGTTCGTATACCAATCTATAACTAACATTATTACCTTTAATATAAGGAAGGATTTTTAATTCCGGTTTCGATAGAAGTATGTCTTTTACTTTTTCTTTAGTGATATTGGAAGATGCGTTTTGAACTGCGGTTTGATATGATATTTTAGGGATAGATGGCACATCAATATTATCATAATATTCAGCACCAAACGCCATAATATTACCATTTTTGAAAATAGTCAAAGATATATCAGAAAAAACTACTTCCATATTATTGTAGTATTGGCGATATTTCAAATGCCATCTGTTATTTGCATATAACTTTGCAGTAAGTCTGACGTTTGAATAATCTATTCCTATTTCACTGCTGTATTCGGAAAAAAACCTATCAGCAATAAGCTCCACATTGTTTTCTGTTGCATCTCCAAACTCTTTATATTTTATTGGAGTGCCAAAGGCTTTTCTGATATTACCGGTAATTTCGTCTTTAAAGGATACCCAATCATGAAATGCTTCTGAATTGAATGCAGAAGATTCTATAAAATAAGTACTTTCTACTTCCTGCATAGCAGGCAAAAACACCTCATCGGCAGTAGCAACACTTGTGATATTAGCAGATATAATAATCGCTAAAACTGCATACATAAGCTTTGTAAACATTAAACAACTCTCTTTTTATAAATTTCATCATATATACTTACTAATATACATATAAGAGTAAAATTAGTTACAATAAAATTTAACGTATATATATTTTTATTTATGCTATTTAAAATTACATTACTTTTCTAATATACTGTTCTTCTAACCAAGAGTAGTTTGCGAGTAAAGCTAAGATAGACGGGAAAGCATAATTAATACTGGTGCCAAGTGAAGCTAAAGCTAAGTTAAAAACATAAACAGGATAGTCTAAGAAAAACACCAAATCTGCAAGTTTGTACTCAGGCAGGTTATAATTGTCATAAACCATAGCAAATAGCTTAAATGCTATAAAAATGAAGATTATTGTGAGTGAAATAGAGAATGCTTTTATTCTAAATTTATCTGAGAATGGGAAAGCTAAAAAGATAATCAAAAATACTGCAATTGGATTCAACCCTTCATTGCGAATGCTGATTTCTAAGTTCTTTTGCGGACTTCCACCTTCAGGAAGTGTCTGCTCATAAAATACAGTAGTAACATTAAAATCTTGATTATCATTAATCCTTGATATTTTAACTTTATGTGGGGAGCCTTCATTTTGGAAATTCTCAAAATATAAGTTCCCTGTTTTTTCAAGCACGATTCCTGAAATGTTAACTAATAGAGGAAGTAGTAGGATATAAAGCACTACTAATATTATGGATTTACCAGCAAACTGCATCCAAATCTTCTTGCCGAAGATTTTGTCTATTTTTGAGATATTTTCAGTGACCATTTCAAGCTTATAAAAAATTGAATAAAAGCAAATATTATAAATAGAATAGGAAAATAAATTTCGTGCACTTCCACAAATATTTCAGGATAGTTTACATTGACTATGAATAAGCCTAATACACGAATTAGATTTAGAAAATATAAAATCCCAATACCTGACAGCAATGGAACTAATTTCTCTTTATATTTAATCGGGAACGCCACCATGGCCGCCAAAAATATAATCAACGGCTCTGTTCCTTCGCATCCAAATGATAAGCTGATATAGGAAGTGCCACAGCCTATAAAATTACCACTAACTGTAATGCCATCGTAAAACAGCTTAATCAATAGCGAACTCAGGTATGCAGTTGCATTTACGTATGGCGAGAATAGTTCTTCGCTCAGGAACAGAACTATCATATAGTAAGCTACTACTATCATCAGAAACTTTCCGATAAACCAAAGCAGCTTCTTTCTTTTCTCTTTAATATCGACTTCTTTATTATTTTCTTGCATCATTAGTGCCTATTACTTAGTAAGTACAAATATAACTATAAGTAAGTATTTTGCAGATTTATTCGGGAAACACGTATAATTATTTTTACGTTTTTCTGAGTATTGTCTTTATCTCATGAAATTGCTATATTGATTTTTACAATTTATATCAAATGAGAATAGAATACAATGAAATTGTTACATACTTCAGACTGGCATCTCGGAAAAAAATTAGATTACTTTTCGCGATTAGAAGAACAAAAGATAGTCCTAGAAGAAATTCAAACAATAGCTGATAAACATGATGTTGATGCAATTATTGTGGCAGGAGACATTTATGACACTTTTAATCCGCCAACCGAAGCTATTAGTCTATTTTATAAAGCTACCAAGCAAATGGCTAAAAACGGCACAAGACCTGTCATTGCTATAGCAGGCAACCATGATTCGGCTGAAAGGTTTGAAAGTCCTGATCCTCTGGCTAAAGAATGTGGCATATTCCTTTCCGGCAAACCTGACTTTATTGCTTCTATTACTCAACTGGACTCAGGTGTAGAAGTAACTAAAACAGATTACGGGTTTATTGAGTTGAAACTTCCTCAGCATGATACTCCTTTAAGAATTATTACAACTGCATACGCAAATGAGCAAAGACTAAAAACAGCTTTCGATGCGGATAACTCAGAAGAAGAACTTAGAGATTATTTGCAAACATACTGGCACAAACTGGCTGATACTTATTGCGAT
Organism: Chlorobiota bacterium; assembly: GCA_041596515.1. Lineage (GTDB taxonomy): Bacteria > Bacteroidota > Ignavibacteria > Kapaibacteriales > UBA2268 > JBFHIJ01. The sequence continues at coordinate 150,764 of JBFHIJ010000001.1, read as the reverse complement.
AAAAATGGCGTAAACATACTTCTTTCCCATTTATTTGTTGTAAAAAAAGGTGCAGAAATGCCGGAAGAGCCTGAAGATGAAAAACCTATACTTCATGTGGGTGGTGTGCAGGCAATTTATTCTTGCAATATGCCGAAACAGTTGGATTATGTAGCTCTCGGCCATCTGCATAGAAAGCAATTAATAGATAATGCTCCATGCCCTATTTACTATTCAGGTAGCCCTTTGGCTTTTAGCTTCAGTGAGGCGAACCAAAAAAAATATGTAATGCTTATTGATATAGAACCGGGCCAAGAAGCAAATGTGGAAGAGATAGAACTGAAATCAGGCAAGCCCTTACTTCGCAAAAAGTGCAATGGTATTGATGAGGCAGTGCAGTGGCTACTAGAAAATCCAAATGTACTAGTCGAACTTACAATAGTTAGCAACGAATATCTTACAGGATCTGACAAAAGAAGGCTATTGGATGCTCATGAAGGCATTATTGCCATTATACCTGAAATAACTGTAGATACTGAAAATGATATACATGATAGTGATAATATCGATATTTCAGGCAATATGACCACTCTGTTTGAAAATTATTTCAAGTCTCAAAAAGGTCAAGAACCTAATCAGGAGATACTGGACTTATTCAAAGAGATTATTAGCGAGGAGATATAAAGATGATTCCTTTAAAACTTACACTAAAAGGTATATATTCATACCAGAAGGAACAGACTATTGATTTCTCGACTCTTACTGAAAATCATATATTTGGTATATTCGGAGGTGTTGGCAGTGGTAAATCTACAATATTAGAAGCTATTACTTTTGCTCTATATGGAGACACAGAAAGGCTCAACAGTCGCGAAAACCGAAACTATAACATGATGAATCTTAAATCTGATGAACTATTTATAGAATTTATTTTCTCATCAGGGAAAGAGAGTACGCAGTATAGATTTGTAGTCTCTGCAAAAAGAAATAAAAAGACTTTTACTAACGTAAGTTCATACAAACGAATTGGATACAAATTAGATAATGGTTCGTGGATTCCTTTGGAGTCTGCCAAAGCTGAAGATATAATTGGTCTGTCCTATGAAAATTTTAAAAGAACTATTATTATTCCGCAAGGCAAGTTTCAGGAATTTTTACAGTTGGGTGATGCCGACAGAACTAAAATGCTTCAAGAAATATTTAGGTTAGACAGATTTGATCTCTCTGATAAAGTTAAATCTTTATATATAAAAGTAGATAAAGATATACAGCATTTAAACGGCAGGCTAATGGAATTGGATAGTGTCTCTCCTCAACTCTTAGCAGAACAAAAACAAGCTTTAAAATCAACTAAAGCTGAACTTACTAAATCTGAAGAGGAAAGCAAAGCTCTACAAACAAAACTCATTACTTTGGATAATCTTGAAAAACTTTATGCCAAAAAAGAATCATTGACAAATAAAATAAGTGCTCAAAGACAAGACGAAAATGAAATTGATGCTTTAGAGCTAAAACTAAATAAATATTTAAGCTGCAAAGAACTCTTTGAACACGACATTAAATCATTATATAAAATTCAAGATGAACATAATATCTTATCAAGTTTCGTACAAAATAATATACCTAAACTGCAAAGAATAGAAGACGATTTGGCAATAAGCAGAGAGCAATACTCTAAATTAGAAATAGAATTTGGGAAAAAGTCTGATTATTTAAATGAGTTAGACAAGTTAAATACGGTCATTAAGATAAAAGACATAGACGGCTTGATTGTAGCTAAAAAGAATACCATCAGTAAGACTCAATCTAATTTGGAAACACAAAGCAGTAAGTATCTAACCCAAAAGGATAATTTGGCCACAAAAGAATTGCAATTAGAAAATTTGAGAACTATCAAAGAAGAGCTCTCTAAACTAAAAGAAATTGAAAGCTGGCACAAGAGAAAACTGTATCTCGTTAGAAATCTCAACAATTATTCTGAAAAACTTGAAAATGCTACAAAAAAGAAGAATAACACGTTCAAGGAATTAGACAATATTTACGACGGCAATAAGCATTTTGCAGATATATCTAAAAATGACCTCAAATCTTTGATAAAAAAAATAGAAGCTGTGACCTCAGAACTTGAAGTTCAAAAGGATGCAGAAAGAGAAAAGTTAGTTACCATTAATGCCAGAACAGCCATCGCCCTAGAAGCACAAAATCTGAAAGAAGGTGACCCTTGCCCGGTATGTGGCTCGACGTCTCACCCGGCTATTCAAGAATACGAAGAGGGAAAAACTGCAGCTAAAGCACTAACTAAAATATTAGATAATATTGATGCTCAGTTCTTGATTATAAACCATCAAAAAAAGCAACTATCTAAAATTGAGGCTACTCTCAGCTCTATTGAAGAAAGTAGACAGGAATATACTGCTGAAATGCAAAAAATAAATATTGAATTAGGAACATTATATAAAGAGTACATTTGGGACGATTTATACAAAGAAGAAAAAACTAAACTAACAGAAGAAATTGCAAGTTGCGAAGAAAAAGTTTCTACATATAACACACTTAGCGGTGAAGTTAGTAATTTAAAATCAGAGATAGAACTCTTAAGTAATAATATTGACGTTTTGAAGCAGACTCTAAGTAAATCAGAAATTGAAAAAGAGCGCTTGATGTCAGAAAGAAACACTTTACTTAGCTCATTAGGAAATGACTTTTTTGCAGAATATTCGAACTTTAACAATAATGAAATTGTTGGAAAAATCAGAGCCATTGAAAATCATCTACTACAAACTGAAGCAGAATTTAAGCAAATCGGAGTAAAAGTAAGAGATTTAGAGCAAGAATATACTAGCTTAGATACAACTTTGAAGCTAAAACAAGAGCAAATTAAAGCAGTAGATACCGAGATTACTGTTTTGCAGTCCTCTATCAATCAAAATATTGAAAGCTCTGCATTTAAATCTATTGATGAAATCAAGACTATTCTGGATAAGAATTTAGATAAAAAGTCTATCTCCGATAAAATTGAGACTTTTAGAAAAGAACTTAGTGTTTTAGAAAATGAGTTTAATACAATAACGAGGGAGATAGACGGCAAAGAATATAATCCAGGCAGGCATAAAGAACTTAATGAGAACTTAGAGTTACTCAAGTCACGGATTAAAAGTATAGTAGAGAAGATTGGCTCACTGCAATCTGATATAGATAAAATTTCTGAGAGTCTAAATCTGAAAGAGACTTTGACTTCGGAGTTGAAATCTTTGAGTTTGCGTAAAGAAAACATACAAGTTTTATCAGGTCTTTTCAAAGGTAGAGGCTTCGTAAATTACATTTCGAAGATTTATTTAAAGCAGCTTTGTCATAATGCAAATAGTCGCTTTTCTACCCTTACAAATAGACAACTTCTGTTAGAACTCAATGAGAATAACAACTTTGAAGTCAGGGACTTTATGAATGAAGGTAACATCCGAAGCGTTAAGACGCTCTCCGGAGGTCAGACTTTTCAGGCTTCTCTATCTTTAGCTCTTTCATTAGCTGAAAGCGTTCCGTCTCAATCGGAAACGAAGCAGAACTTTTTCTTTTTAGATGAAGGTTTTGGTTCGTTGGACAGAGAGTCTCTGCAAATAGTTTTCGACACACTAAAAGCCTTGCGAAAAGAAAATCGCATTGTCGGTCTTATTTCACATGTTGAAGAGCTGCAAGAAGAAGTAGATGTATATCTAAAACTTAAAAATGATCCTGACACAGGCACTGAAATACGGAAGAGCTGGACAGACTAAAAATATGGATGCTGCATAACAAGGAGGACTTTTAGGTTCTCCTTTTTATGATTCCTAAAGATATGATATTTATTGGCATCAAAAGAGAACTCTTCACCTTCTTTTGCAAGAAGTTCGTCGTCTTTAAAATGGATTAGTAGCTCTCCGCTAATAACGACGCCCCTTACAGTAGAATCATAACTAAAATAATCTTTCGGATATTCAACTTCGCCTGGAAGAAACAGCTCCAATATTGCCAAATCATCTTTAGATCTAACCGGTCGTTTTAGGATCAGGTGATGCTTACCGTTAGTCCTGCTGCCATCTATCAAAATCGAGTATTCATTGGACTGAAGGCTCAAATTAGGGTCATACTTTTTCCCCTCCACAGCGTCTGCAGACTCACTGAAAAAACGCATCACAGAGTAATTATAAACTGAAAGAAGTCTTTTTAAATCATGGATATTTATACTGCGCTTACCTGTTTCTATCTGAGAAATAAAGGCTTTGCTCAAGCCCGACTCTTTGGATACAAACTCAATAGTATATTCGGATGCAGTTCTTAAGGTTTTGATTTGACTACCAAATATTTGTGGATGCTCGTGTATATCTGTAAATAAATTAGTCATGCCTATATTTTGTTTGTGATTAAACCAAAGAAATTAGGTATTTTTGGATATTACTTACACATAAGATATTCAAAATGTTTGAAACAGCAATAGAAATTTTAACATCAGTGCCATGGTATTGGATATTATTGATAGCAGTATTAACCACCATGGTAGAAAACTTATTCCCACCTGCTCCCGGTGACTCCATTATAGTATTTACCGGCACATTGATTTCAATAGGCACTGTTGGCTTTATCCCTCTACTTTTAGCGACTACTTTAGGTTCCGTTTTAGGATTTATCATAATGTTTTTATTAGGTAGGAACTTAGATAATAAAATTATGAATAGCTCTATGTTTAGTTTCATTTCGAGAGACGGGATGAAAAAAGTAGAAAAATGGTTCCAAAAATATGGATATAGTCTAATTATAGCAAATAGATTTCTCTCAGGAACAAGAGCAATTATCTCATTTTTTGCAGGAATGAGCAATTTAGTTTTCTGGAAAACTATACTATTATCAGCCGTAAGTGCCCTTTTATGGAACGGCATACTGCTGTCGCTCGGTGCATTATTTGGAGAGCACCTTGAAGAAATATATTCTTATATGAAACTATACGGCAAAATCCTCTTACCAATCGGCGGATTAGTAATAGTAGGATTAGTTATCAACTGGTATATCAAAAATAGAAAATCTAATCAATCAACCCGGCAGTCTGAAGAGCTTTGATGACCTTTTCTTTTTCGATTGGCTTAACTATGTAGCCTTCACATTGATTACCAAAAGCCTTACTAAGGTTTAAATAATCATCCAAAGCAGTAGACATAATTATCTTAACGCCATCTAATCCTTGAATGCTAAATTGCTCTTCAATTTGGCGTAACAGTGGTAACACGTCCTGTCCGTCCATTTCAGGCATCATTATATCAAGAAAAACTAAATCATAAGCTTCTTTTTGCTCCAGAGCATTAGAAAATAGATCAACGGCAATCCTTCCATTTTCTGCAATATCACATTCGCCATAGGATAACATAATTTCTTGCATTACCTGCGAAGTAATATAATCATCTTCAACAATCAATGTTTTCATAATGTTTTTAGATATTTTTGTAAATCATCATTTAATATACTAAGATGTTCTTTGAATTCAATTATTTTATCAGATACATTTTTAAAATTTTTATTTCCAATAGAATGTTCTATTTCAACAGCAATGCTGACTATCTTTTTGGCTCCAAAATTACCGACTTCGGACTTCATTTTGTGTATAACTCTGTAAAGGAGATCAAAATCATTATTGCTGAGAGCTATGTCAATTTCTTTTAGTTCCTGTATATGATTAGTCATAAAAAATTCAATCAATCTCTTTAATATTGTTTTATTATAGTTGATTGAATTTAGTAGTCCTGAAAGATTATATGTCAAAGTGCCAAATTGTAAAAACGAGTGTATTTTTTCGAGGAGTTGCGTTTTTTCAACCGGCTTAATAACTACATCGTTCATACCTGCTACCAAGCATTCGTTCTGATTTTCCTTTGCTGCATGAGCTGTTAGACCGATTATTGGTATATCTTTAAAAATTGGATTACTTTTAATAATCCTTGTTGCCGTTAGACCATCCATTTCCGGCATTTGAACATCCATCAGCACTATATCTATCTCTTTGTGTTTCAGGATTTCAATAGCTTCCCGACCATTTGAAGCAAATACAACATCTAACCTGGTAGTCTCAAATATACCTTTGAAAACTTCAACATTGATCATGCTATCTTCCGCACAAAGTAATCTACCTTCCATTTGAGTCAAGTTTATTCTTTCATCCACATCTTCTGTTTCACTTTTATTAAGTTGAGGCTTATCTAACTTCATCTGAATAAAAAATGTAGTGCCTTCCTTCCACTTACTCTGAAACCATATCTTACCATCCATAAGCTCTATCAATTCTTTACTGATGGTGAGCCCCAAACCGGTTCCACCGAACTTACGAGTCATCGTATGCTCGGCTTGAGTGAAACTATCAAAAAGATTAATATTTAAATCTTCCTTAATGCCTATACCGGTATCTGCAACGGAGATTAATAGTTCATCTTGATTTGGGCTTTGCTCTAAGGTTTCACATTTTATAGTAACACTGCCCTGCTGAGTAAACTTTATAGCATTACCGAGCAAATTAGTAATAACCTGTTCTACTCTTTTAGCATCTATCATATAAGCAGTGTCTTTTATCGAGTCGTAACTTTTGAGTAAAGATATATTCTTTTTTTCTGCTTCTTCCTTTAGTAGATTGAACACATTGTCAAAGCATTTAGATAGTTCAGCTTTTTCCGGATATAGTTTTACTCCGGTAGATTCCATTTTAGAATAATCTAGTATATCATTAATAATACTCAAAAGTGACCAAGAAGAATTTCTGATAACTTGTAGGTACTTATGCTGTTTTTCGTCTAAATGTGTATCTACCAGTAAACTGGCGATGCCAATTACACCATTTAATGGAGTACGAAGCTCATGGCTCACTTTAGCAAGGAAAAGACTTTTAGCTTTGTTTGCTTCTTCTGCCAAATCTTTTGCATGCAATAATTCTAGCGTGCGTTCATTTACCTTTCTTTCTAAATCTTCTTTTGATTTTAAAAGATGCTTTTCGTATTTTTTTCTATTTGTAATATTATCAATTAACATCACATAGTTGAGACTATCTCCTTCATTTTCTACAGACAGCAAAACAAACTTTACCCAAACTGTCGGATCCAAGTTTTTTACTCTGGCTTCTAGAAAAACAGAGGTACCTTTAGCTGCAATTCCCAATAAATCATCAAATCGAAGATCCTCCTGAAAGTCAAATACACTATCTGGCGAAGATCCTAGAACATTTGCAGCTACTCTTTTAGTTTCTTCAAAGAAAATAGGATTAACATATTCAAAATTACCGTGTTCATCTAAAATAGAAATCATAGAAGAACTATGTTCAATAGCATTAAAGAGAATATTAATTCTTCGATTTTTAGATTCTATTTCTCTGTTTAATTGAAACTGATATCCAATTTCTTCTAAAATTTTTGGTAATTCTTCCATGCCGTTTGGCTTTTGTATGTATTTGGTAACTCCAAGCCCAATAGCAGCTACCAGTGTATCTTTATCGCTAAAAGCAGTATGAAGGATTATCGGTATATCTTTGTTCGTCTTTCTGATATTGCTAATCAGTCCAATGCCATCCATGATAGGCATAGCTACGTCAGTCAAAACTAAATCGGGCTTTATTTGATTAAACAACTCAAGGGCTTCCTGACCATTAACAGCAGTATGAACATGCTTTATATATTTCTCACTAACTCTTTGCAAAAGGAAAAGTGCCGTAGGGTCATCTTCTGCAATTAAGATAGATATATTATATTTTTTATGTCTATTTGGCATAAACTATCTTAATAATTGAATTAATGCTTTGGGTATGTCATCTAAATGATATTGTTTATCCACCCCGCCTAAATCATTAGCAACTTTTGGCATACCGTAGACTACAGAGCTAGCTTCATTTTGTCCAATATTTTTAGCACCTGCATCTTTCATCTCTTTCATCCCTTTAGCCCCATCTCCCCCCATTCCTGTCAGTATCACACCATAGGCGTTTTTACCAACATACTTGGCAACAGATGAAAACAGAACATCTACAGAAGGTCGATGCCCACTTACTTTTTCCTGCTGATTGAGTTTAACGTGATAAAAGCCACCTGATCTGACTACTTCCATGTGATAATCTCCGGGAGCAATCAATATTCGACCAGTCTGGACCCTGTCGCCCTCTTCTGCTTCTTTCACATTCATATACGATAATTCATTTAATCGTTTAGCAAAAGTCTCAGTAAAGCCTTTAGGCATGTGTTGCACTACTACTATGCCGGGAGTTGTTGGAGGCAAAGATTCTACTACTTTACGAATTGCTTCTGTACCACCGGTTGATGCACCTATAGCAATAACTTTATCTGTCGATTCAGATAATGAATATGTAGGAGTTGCAGATTTTACTTTAGCTTGAGCTGGTACATATTTTTTATTTTTCCAATGAGCAACGTTAGCAGTAGAAGCAATTTTAATTTTTGTTCTAAGTTCTAACATCATATCATTTAGACCACGAGCTACATTAGAAGCAGGTTTGGAAACAAAATCTACGGCTCCGGCATCTAATGCTTGTAAAGTAATCTCTTTCCCTTTTTGAGTCAGCGAACTGACCATAACCACAGGTAATGGAAATTGTGGCATCAGCTTTTTGAGAAATTCAATACCATCCATCCTAGGCATTTCAACATCTAAAGTAAGGACATCCGGTCGAAATTTAACAATCATATCTCTGCCGACAAATACATCTGGTGCAGCACCGACTACTTCTATCTGGGGATCCGCAATGAGTCCTCTTTTTAAAATATCTCTAACTAAAGCCGAATCATCAATTATTAAAACTTTAATTCTCTTAGGCATCTTATCTCTCTTTTTTGTACATAGCAGGACCTATAGGTTTCAAATCTACGATACCTCTCCTTATTGTTTCCGAATGCCCGATAAAGAGATACCCACCATCCTCTAAGAAATCATAAAATTTTCTAACTAATCTTGCTCGGGTATCGTTATCAAAATAAATCATTACATTTCTACAAAAGATGACATCAAATTTTTTCTTAAAAGGAAAGATATCATTCATCAAGTTAAATCTTCTAAAAGTAACTTCTTTCTTCAAAATGTCTTTTACTTCAAAGCTATCAGTATCAATCTGATTGAAATATTTTTTACTATATCCATCAGGCAGTCGTTTTAATTTATCAGAGTTGTAAACAGCTTTTTTGGCAGCTCCTAATGCATTGAGAGAGATATCTGTAGCTAAAATTCCGGCATCAAATTTTTTATACATTTCCCCCAATTTATTCATCATCATCATCATGATTGTGTAAGGCTCTTCACCCGATGAACATCCGGCACTCCACAAGCGAATATCATTACTTTTTTCAGCTACTTTCCTTTGCAATATTTCTTTAAGTGCAGTATCTATAAAAAAGTCAAAATGCTCATTTTCTCTATAAAAATATGTATAGTTGGTAGAAATATTATTAGCTAATTCGCTAAGTGCTGTGCCACTTTTGTCATTGACTAAATATTTATAGTACTCATTAAAGTTACTAAAAGATTCCTTTCTTAGGATTTTTTGCAAGCGACTTTGAAGCAGATTCCGTTTTTCATCAGTAATGTTAATACCAATGGTATTATAAACATACTTTCTGATAGAAGCAAAATCTTCATCACTGATATTTACTATACCTGTAGATTGGAACTCTTTTACATTCTTATAGTTATTTTCCATAGTATTATTCTGCTACTTCTTCTAATAATTCATTTTCATCATATAAAAGTTTCTGTATATCCAGAATTATAATTACATTTTCGTTTATTTTAGTAACACCTTCTATAAATTTACTTTTAGAACCTTTATAAGTATGAGGTGCCGAAAATATTTTATCAGAAGCTATTGTCAAAACTTCTTGCACTTCGTCGACTATTAAGCCGATTTGTGAATTATTTACAGTAACTACAATAATGCAAGTTCTGTCGTTATACGGTAGAGTCTTCATGCCAAACCGATAACGTATATCTACTACAGGAATAATCATCCCACGCAAGTTAATTATACCTTTGATATGATCTTTAACATTGGGTACTTCAGTAATATTCTGTATACCAATTATCTCAGTCACGTATACAATTTCTACTGCGTAAAACTCTTTACCCAAAGAATACGACAAAAATTGATCCTTGAGCGTGTCTTCTTCCATATCGGAAGCGTGATAATTATCTAAATCTATCTTTTGAGTCATAATTTCTTTACAGAGTTTGTTCTACATTAGAAAATTCAATTCTATTTTCTGCCATATCAAAAAGTCCGTCCATATCAATGATGAGGCCGATACCTCCATCACCTAAAATCATACATCCGGTAATGCCCGGCACTTTGCCTATATAGCCCGAAAAACCTTTTATTACGGCTTGCTGTTGCCCTACTATTTCATCAGCAAAAAGAGCTAACTTCCTATCTCTGGAGCCTGCTATAATCAAAACACCATTATCGATATTTTTGCTATCTGGCTGTTTGCTGTAAAGTTCGTGCAATCTGACAATAGGTATAATTTCATCTCTGATTTTAACCATCTCCAGCCCATCCATTGTTTCTGAGATAGTCGATAGTTCAGTTCTGAATGATTCAGTAACTGAAAGTATTGGTAATGCAAAAATAGATTTGCCGATTCTTATTAGCATCGCATCTAATATAGCAAGTGTCAAAGGAATTCTTAGTGTAAATTTTGATCCTCCACCCAGCTTACTTTCTACATCTATACTGCCTCTTAATTTTTCAATATTCTTTTTCACTACGTCCATACCAACTCCGCGACCTGAAATATCTGTCACTTGCTTAGCCGTAGAAAATCCCGGTTCGAAGACTAACATAAATGCATCTCTATCTGACATATTTTCCGGAGCAACAGAAAGCAAACCTTTCTCCTCAGCCTTTTGCAATACTCTTTCTCTATTGATACCGGCGCCGTCATCTTCTATCACTATTAGTATTTCGTTGCCTTCATACTTAGCTTTCAAAGAGACATTCCCAGTCTCATTTTTTCCATGTGCTAGTCTATCTTCCGGTGATTCTACACCATGGTCAATAGCATTCCTAAGAATATGTACTAATGGATCGGCTATTTCATCAATAACGTTTTTGTCCATTTCAGTCTCTTGACCTGAAATAGAGAAATCTACTTTTTTGTTCATTTTGATGGAAACATCGCGGACAAGTCTTTTCATTTTATTAAATAGTCCTTCTAAAGGCATCATCCTGACAGACATTGTTACTTCCTGCAACTCACGAGTAATTTTGTTGAGCATATTTGCAGATTTTGCAAAGTTTGGCAAATCTAAGCCTTGAAGGTCTATGTTATTAGTTACCATAGATTCTATAGTAATTAGCTCGCCTACTAAATCAAAAAGCTTATCGATCTTAGAAGTTTCTACTCGAATATCTTTTTTTTGCATTGAAAGTCGAGGAGTTGTAGAAGTTGATGCTTTGGGTTTCTCGCCAGGCTTGACCTTAGTAGATTTAGCAGATTCTTTGGCTATTGATGTCACAGACTTACTAGAGCTAACTTTATCTTCAGGTACTTTAACATCTGCAATTTTTTCTTCTTTCACGGTCTCCGTTGCCATGGACTCAACTTGATAGTTTTCATCTTCTAATTTGTCATCAATAGATATAGTTTCTTCTGAAATATCACGATTATCAGACAAACCTGTAGCCAAGGATTTCAATCTACTTTTGATAGACTCTACATTTGATAGTAATATAGTTATGATAGTCTCATCTATATCAAGGTCACCACTCCTAACCGAATCCAAAATAGTTTCCATTTCTGAGCTAATCTCTTCTATTTCGGCAAGCCCCATAAACCCGGAATTACCTTTTAAACTATGAATAGCTCCAAAAGTTTCACCGGCAAGCTCTTTATTAGTTGGCTCATTCTCTAGTTTCATCAAGTTGTTTTCACATGATTCTATCAGGTCAAACGCATCTTTCAAATATTGCTCTAACATATCATCAGCTACAATATTTTCCATATCCTGTTCATCCGAGGATTCGGATGACTGATTAATAAATTCATCTTCCGGATCCATAAAATGACTTTCGGATTCATCTGCTACTTCGGTAATCTCATTTAACTGGCCTACCTCTTGTTGTCCGGAAACATCAAAATTAAAGAAATCTTCTTCAGAAACCTCTTCTTTGGCAGCATTCCCACCTGATTTTACTTTTTCAATTTCATTTTTAATAAGTAAAATCATATCTTCAGATTCTTCTCGACCACTTTCATCAGAAAAATCTTCACTAACTTTATCTAATAATGCTCTCAAGAAATCAAAACAAGAATAGATTAGCGATATAGAGTCTTCATCTTGCACTTGATTATCTTTACGCATAAAATCCAATAATGTCTCTGCTTCATGAGTTACTTTATGGATAACCTGCATATCAAAAAATCCAGAGAGCCCTTTTAAAGTATGGAATACTCTAAAGATAGCATTCACAAATTCTGCGTTATCTTTATTTCTAAGTTCTTCTACTAAAGGCTCGTTGGTATCCAACGAATCAAGAGCTTCCGATACGAAACTTTGGAGCATCTCTTGAGTTTCTTGATCTATATTATTTCCTGCCATGAGTTACCATATTAAATTATCTAAAATAATTATGATGAGTCTTGATACTTAATAAGATACGGCTAAATAGAACAAATATTTAGCATATTAATATCTTTCCAATTTGAAATTTTCGCCTAAATATCTTTTTTTCACTTCCTCATTTTGAGAAATTTCTTCAGCAGTTCCGGTGATATACATATTTCCGTCTATTAGAATATTCGCTTTATCTGTGATAGATAGCGTTTCATGTACGTTGTGATCTGTTATAAGCACTCCGATTCCCATTTCTTTCAGATTTTTTACTATCAGCATTATATCTTCTACTGCTATGGGATCTATTCCGGCAAATGGTTCGTCTAATAGAATAAATTTTGGGCTGGCAGCTAATGTGCGAGCTATTTCGCATCTGCGACGTTCACCACCACTAAGCATATATCCTTTGCTTTTTCTTATATGAGTAATGCCGAAACTTTCTAACAGGCTTTCAAGCTTTTCTTTCCTTTCAGCACTTTTCATTTTCTGAAGTTGAAGAATAGCCATAATATTATTTTCGACGCTCATTTTTCGGAAGATGGAAGCTTCCTGTGGGAGATAACATATACCAAGGCGAGACCGCTTAAACATAGCTTTATCAGTTATATTCATACCATCCAGAATTATTTTACCCTTATTGGGTTTTATCATTCCTGTTATCATATAAAAAGTAGTAGTCTTGCCTGCTCCATTCGGGCCAAGTAAGCCTACTACCTCACCTTGTTTCACTTCTAAGCTGACACCTTTTACTACTGTGCGTTTTTTATATTTTTTTACTAATCCATCAGCTTTTAAAATACTTATTTTATCTTCTGTCATTATTCGTCTTCTTGAATTTCTAAGCTTATTTGCATCGGTTTATCATCTCGCAAGATAGCAAATTTTAGAACGTCTCCAACTTGTGCATCCGCAATTTCTATAAAATAATCTTCTTCTCTTATCACAGGTCTTGAGTTAATCGACTGAATTACATCGCCGGGTTCAAATCCGGCATTTAATGCAGGGCTACCTCGTTTCAAAGAATAGACAACAAGACCGTCATTAGAAGCAATACCCAAATGTTTGGCTAAAACTTCATCTATTCTTTTTACATCCATGCCTGTATAGAAGTTCCTCTTAATCTTTTCCCCTGCTTTTAGCTGCTCTACCATTTTTTTAACTCTATCAATAGGGATTGAAAATCCTATGCCTATACTCCCTGCTCCCTTTTGATTTTGTGACGTTGAGTAAATCATAGTATTCATACCGATAACCTGACCGAGAGCGTTAACTAAAGGGCCTCCTGAATTACCCGAGCTGATTGCAGCATCAGTTTGAATCATATCTTTGTATACTCTGGTGTCTTCTCTACCTTCGTGTAAAAAACTTACTCCTTGATTTGAAATAACTCCTACAGTAACGGTGGGCTTTGAATTTATATCAAATAAGCCAAAAGGGTTACCAAATGCTATCACCCACTCACCTATCAATAAATCATCAGAGTTCCCTATTTCAAGATAAGGAAAATTGTTTCCTTGTATTTTAAGGAGTGCTACATCAGTTATCATATCTGATCCGATAATTTTTGCTTCGTGCTCAGAGCCGTCAGTCATAGTTACAACAATCTTTGAAGCGTTACCTGCCACATGGTGATTGGTTAAGATATACCCATCCGAAGAAATAATAAATCCCGAACCGAGCCCCTTTACTTCGTATTTTTTAGTACGTGGAGTAGCTCTTCTACCAAAGAAATAACTGAGTAAGTCCTGTTGCATACTTCTCCTGTACTGCACCTGCACTACTTCCGTTACATTGATGCCTACTATTGCAGGGCTACATTTTTTTATAGCATCGGTGATGGCATTCCTACGAGAGTTAGCTATTTTGTTATTTGTTTCTGTCAAAAAGTCCGATGTTTTATCATCTACTTTCGCTTCTGCAATCAGAGCATGGTCTTGTTTATCATAACCAGCTTGCTCTTCCATTTCTGCATTGCAAGCATTTAGCATAGTCAAGCTAATCATTAAAGCCAAAACTATTTTTTTCATTTTACCGTTCCGCATATTGATCTACAATATCTTTTCTATTCACTATACGATAGAAATTGTAATTTTGTTTTACGTTAGACCGTTTAATATGTATTTTTGTATAAATTATTCAAAAAGTGAAGCTATTTGAAACGATTATATAATATAGCAATTCCTATACCCGGCGAAAGACTTTATACTTATGCAATAGAAGTCGATAATGATGCAGAAGAGTATATCGGTAGGCGAGTTTATGTTCCATTTGGAAGAAAGACTTATACAGGATTTGTAATTGAAGCAATGGAAACGGAACCTGACTTTAAGGTAAAAAATGTAGAAGAAGTATTAGATTCTAAACCCATTTTTTCTGCAAATTTGTTGAAACTGTGTCAGTGGGTAGCGCAGTACTATAGATCTTCTCTAGGTGAAGTGCTCAAATCAGCTATTCCTCAGGGAATAATGCCGGAAAGTATGATTAAAATAAATCTGTTACGAGAAGTCAGCCAGGAAACTTTACTTCAACTTCATAGAAAAGGCTCTAAAAAAGCCGATTTGCTGGATATTATCAAAACACTTAACGGCAAAGAAACTACTCCAAAACGATTAGCAAATCGTATTGGCAGCTCCTCAGTGCATAATCTGCTGGAATCTTTAATCAATGAAGGAATTATTGAATGCCAAGCAGTTAAATCGCAAGAAAAAGGAGAAAAAACTGCTTTTTTCCTGAAGCCTCATTCGCTAAGAGTTAAGTTAAATAGTGACTTTGCAAATGCTTATCTATCTCTTAATATTCGCTCTAAGAAGCAGGCTGAGCTCTTCAAATACGTTTGGGAAAAACATTCAGAAGGCAAACCTGTTTTACAGGCAGATGCTCTAAGATATACGGAGACTAATTACCAAAACGCTCAAGCCCTTATTAAAAAAGAACTCGTAGAAAGATATGAAGAGGCTATCGATAGAGCAATATTAGATAATACGAACTCTCTGGCAAAGCGTGACGAGAGCAAGCTAAAATTAACGGATGAGCAAGATAAAGTAGTGAATGAAATATGTAAAGCTATTGACAGTCAAAGTTTTAGCCCCTATTTATTACATGGCATCACCGGAAGTGGAAAGACTCTTATCTATATTCAAGCAATAGAAAGAACACTCCGGTCGGGAAGAAATGTACTTATTTTAGTGCCTGAAATTTCTCTGACTCCGCAGCTAATTGATAGATTTAAAATGGTATTTGGTAACAATATTGCTGTTTCTCACTCGGGTTTATCTAAGGGTGAAAGGTATGATGCTTGGAGAAAAATATTAAACAAAGAAGTTAGAATTGTACTCGGGGTTCGCTCGGCAATCTTTTCACCTATTGATAATTTAGGTTTGATTATAGTTGATGAAGAGCACGAACACACTTACAAACAAGATAGTAAAAATCCACGCTATAACGCACGCGATATGGCTGCTGTTAGGAGTAAATTAGAAAATGCAACTTTGATTTTGGGTTCGGCAACTCCATCTATAGAAAGTTATTATAATGCCAAACAAGGTAAGTATAAGTTACTGGAAATAAAAAGAAGAGCTGACGGTGCAGAGCTGCCGGAAATCGAAATTGTAGATATGCTAAATGCTCGAAAAAACAACAAGGTTACTGGTGTTTTCTCCGATTTTCTATTCGAACAAATTATCAGTAGAGTTAAGAAAAAGGAAGGTATTATCTTATTCCAAAACAGACGCGGTTATAGCAATATGTTAGAATGCTTCGACTGCGGTCACGTGCCATATTGCCAAAACTGCGACTTGCCTTTGACCTTCCATAAATCTAAAAATCAACTCCGCTGTCACTACTGTGGGCATACAATCTACGTGCCTAAAGCTTGTGATGTATGTGGATCAACTAAAATCGAAGAGGTAGGCAGTGGCACTCAAAAGATTGAAGAAGAATTACATATACTGCTTAAGGACTACGGATTAGAACCCGGCATTCAACGTATGGATCTTGACACTACTCAAAAAAAAGGTATTCATAGAACCATGCTGACTGATTTTGCCAGCGGCAAAACTGACATTTTGATTGGTACACAAATGGTAGCCAAAGGATTAGACTTTGACAGAGTATCTTTAGTAGGTATAATCAATGCTGACAGTCAACTACTGATACCGGACTTTAGAAGTTCAGAAAAAACCTATCAATTATTAACTCAGGTAGCAGGCAGAGCCGGGCGTGGTGGTAAACTCAAAGGCAAAGTAATAATCCAAAGTGCACATCCTAATTATCCGGCAATCAACCATACTACCAACGGACAATATGTTGATTTTTACAAAGAAGAGTTGCAAAAAAGAATGGATGCTGATTATCCTCCTTTTTTCAGATTTGTTACTATTGAGTTTAGCGGAGCAGATGCTGATAAAACGAAATTATTAGCATTAAAATTCACTTCATTTATACCTGTCAATCCACAATACATAGAAGTAATGGGGCCAAATGAAGCTCAGCTTTTCAAAATAAGAAATAAGTTTAGATTTATTACTGTAATCAAAAATAATAAACAAACAGACCAGGCAGGTAAATATTTAAATTACTATCTGTCTTTAGCTCAGAAAGAATTTGACAAACTAACAAATAAAAGCGATTTTGCCATTAAAATTGATATAGACTCTTACTCTTCTATTTAATACTTAATTTATTGTAATAAATCAAACCTAAATACTTATTCTCATAGTAGACAGGTACAGTGTAAAAGCTTGCGATATAATCATTTGCAATATATTCATCAAACTCCTGAATTGATTTATTTGCTATAGCATTTAATATATTAGGATTTAAAGACTTGGTGTTTCCTTGATAACCTAAATAATTGACATTGTGCATAGGAAAACCACATCTGTTCAATGCGTTTGAGTCAATCCATTGAATAGAGAATATGCCGGGACAATAGTCGTAGAAGTTTTTCATCATTTCTTGTACACTTTGTTGATCATCATTCCAAAGAAAGGATTGGAACAATTCATTTTCACTCAGCTTAATAAGCGACTCTTCAGAGCTTCTTATTCCTAATTCTGTTGGATTTCTTCTGATAATAGGCTTATCTATAGGGTATTCCAACGCAATTATCCATTCCATATTAAGATATGTAAAAGTTTTCCATGCTACTTTTTGTAGATTGTCCTCTTTAGGACTATATGAAATTTCTTCTTTCTTAGAATGGGAAATAGAATCTATTAGTAAATCAAAATATTTCAATTGCCTATATTCTTGATCTTGAAACATATTTCGTCCGATTTCTTCGATATCGCTGTCATAAATAATAGTACCATCTTTTTCAATTACCCATACATCGCAAGAGTCTAAGTTTGGGTAGTCCTTAATTATTTCATCAAACATAAACTGCGGAGATAACAGAACTGCAAATATGCTATTTAGAGTATCAGATTTGATGACAGGCTGATATATAGTTATAGCATTAAATCCTTGCACTGCTCGAAACTGCTTGCTTAAAACAGGTTTCTTATTTTTCAGAACGTACTGCACATGTTCCTGATAGGATATATCAAGACCATAAACATCACTCATCGACGGCAGGCTGTACATCAAAACACCATTACAATCTACAAAACTTGCAGCACGAATGTTATAATCAGACTTGAATATGTTTTCCAATAAGTCAGTTATATTATTACTATCATGCTTTCCATCATACTCTTGAGCATATTCCTTTAAAGATGCGTTAATTTTCTTGAGTTCCTTTTCAATCCTAATTGAAAGGAATTCCAGTTCAACAGGCTCTTCAGTTTGTGGTGAGCACGAAACAAGAATAGCTGTTAATATAATAGACACATATTTCATTAAGTATTTCTGCATATTATTTTTGGGGATTCTTTATGTTCAAATGGAACTAGTCTGTCTTCTTTGCGTAAATAATCCATATAATCGTCTAATATATGGCGGACATCTTCATACGACTCTGCGACTACTAGCTTCTGCCTTGTAGCTGATGCACCAAATAAGCCTCTGAGGTAGCCCGAGTAGTGCTTCCTAAATTCCATAAATCCTCTAGTTTCACCTTTATATTCTATACATAAATCAAGATGTCGGATACAAGCAGCAAACATTTCTTCTACTGCCGGCTCTCCGGGATCAATTCCTGTTTCCATTAATGCTTTAGCTCTTTTAAATAGAAAAGGGTAGCCTACCGCAGCTCTGCCAATCATTACACCATCTGCTTGAGTAGTAGCGAAAGCTTCTATCACATCTTGCGGAGTTTTTACATCTCCGTTTAGAATCAACGGTATGGAAATTTGTGGCTTAACCTTATTTATCCATGTCCAGTCGGCTTTGCCGCCCATGCCCATGTCTCTTGTGCGACAGTGTAGAGATAGCTGTTTTGCTCCTGCTTCTTCCTGCATTTTGGCAACTTTTTCGATAACTATGGAATTATGATCCCAACCTATTCTGGTTTTAACTGTAACAGGAATAGAAACAGCTTCAGCAACTGCATTTGTCATATCAGCCATTCTTTCAGGATCTTTTAGGTAAGCAGCACCACTGTTATTATTTACCACCTTCTTTACCCAGCATCCATAATTTATATCAACAATTTCTGCACCTGAGTCTTCTATCATTTTAGCAGAATGAATCATTGCATCTTTATGCTGACCAAAGATTTGAACTGCAACCGGCCTTTCTTCGTCGACTATATCCATTTTCTGTTTAGATTTCATCGAGTCACGAATAAGTGCATCGGAAGCAATAAACTCTGTAAAAACAAGGTCAGCTCCCATCTGCTTACACATTATTCTGAATGGTAAATCCGTAACACCCTCCATAGGAGCGAGCATCAATGGATTTGCAAATTTATTTTTACCTATATGGAATTCTCTTTTCTCTATATTAGTCATTTTTATCTTCAATCACAAAATTATGAAACACTACTAATAGCCTAATATAAATATACTAAATTGGTATATCATACTAAGACTAAAAGCATTTTTTTCATTGACTTAGTCTATATTTTTTTATTTTTACATGAATTGTTAAAATCGGATTTTAAGATATGGACTTATCTGCTTACACTTTACTTGCACAAGATTATTTTATGAATGATACTGTAGCAGTAGCCAGAGATTTGATTGGTCAAATATTTGTCAAGCGAGAACCTGACGGAAATATCCTTGCTGGCACAATAGTAGAAACAGAAGCCTATGTTCCCCATGGAGATTTGGCAAATCACTCAGCCCGAGGTAAAACTCCACGGAACGCTCCAATGCACGAAAATGGCGGAATATTATATGTCTATCTTATCTACGGAATTCACCATTGCGTCAATTTCGTAACTGAAGCAAAAGGAGAAGGCGCAGCTGTACTAATCAGGGCAATCGAACCAATCTCAGGTATTGAGCTCATGCAGAAAAGAAGAAAGACCTCTAAACTTACAAATTTATGCAGTGGGCCGGGCAAATTAGCACAAGCATACGCAATGACCAAAGCGGATAACTTCAAAGTATTAGGAAAATCCGAATATTCAGTTTACGCTCCAATTCAGAAAAACAAATTCAAAATAGTTGAAACCACTCGCATCGGCATTAGAGAATCTAAGGATTTGGAATATAGGTTTTATATGAAGGGAAGCAAGTGTGTGAGTGTGTTATAATTTACAGATTAATTGCATAAGTACAAATCTAAGGTAGATTCCAAATTCAAGCTATTAAATCAAAGTAATTAATAAATACAATCAAAACACAACATGACTAAAACTCCCTTTATACTAAGAGCCAAACACTGGCAAATGTTTGGATTAGTCTGCTTACCTTCAGCTTTGGTAGGCAGCCTTTTCTTCATTGACTTTGTAAAAACATATTTGTCGCATACCAAAATAGATATACTCCTGTTGGTCATTGGCTTTATTATCGCTAATGTTCTGTATATAATACCATTTTCTATTTGGAGTGTTCTGCTATTTAGAAAGATTACTTCTATACTTTCTACAAAGTCTATAAGCATTAAATTCTATATATCAATATTAGTAGTGTTATTAGGTTTAATAACTCAGTTAATTTTAGAGTATAATATCCTAGATCAATATACAATTTTAATGTATCGACCTGAAGCAAGTAAGACAATTATAGACATATATGCTGAATCACTTTTGTGTGTGACTATTCTCTCTCTTTTTGCTTATATATACTCCTGTTTAATTATTTCAAGATTGTGTTTCAAACTGATAAATTTTAGATTTTCTAAATTCAATAAGTTTATTTATGAACTTTTTATTTTCTTGTTTTTACCATTAGGCATCTGGTTTTTGCAACCTATACTTAACAATTTAATTTTAAAACAAGGGCTTGACAAAATTGAACTTTCAAATGAAGATTTTTAACTCAGTAGATTCAAATTGGAAGCAATATTTATATACTTTCCTATTGTTACAAATACTTTTTACTAATAACTCTATTAGGAAACACAATGTCAGCAAATAAACACCCTATGAAAATAGCAATGGTCAGCGTTTTAGTCTCTGATCCTGCTAAAGCTTTCAAATTTTACACAGAAGTTTTGGGATTTGAAGAAGTAATGTTTTCACCTGAAAGCTTCATTGCTATAGTAAAGTCACCCTTAGATTCCTGTGGCACAACTATATTGTTAGAACCAACTGAGCCGGGCGGATTAGACTTTGTTAAGAAATATAAGTCTGAACTCTATAAAATGGGTATGCCCGTAATTTCTTTCGGCTGCGACGATATACATAAAACTTACGAAGAGCTTACAACAAAAGGCGTGAAGTTCAAACTAGAACCAACAAAAAGAGATTTCGGTTACGAAGCCATTTTTGATGATGATAACGGTAATTACATGCAGCTATTGCAGATGGAATTGTAATCTCCAGCAAGATACAATAGCAAGCCAATGCGTAAATTTTTCAACTCATTTGAGATATTAGATAGTAAAAGAATATCTATTATATAATTATGCAAACCTTCGTTTACCCTAGTAGAGAAAATTCATAAATTATCTCTACTAGGTCTATATTTAGATTTTCATACATACTATGGCTGATACTTTAATAGTTAAATCTACGTCAACAGATCTAAAAATAAAGTGACCATGGATTTCTTCAATTCCTTTGAGATAATTGAAGAGTAGGAAATTTGAAAACAGAAAATATCTCTAAAGTCATTGCATGACAATGGGTTGAAACCCCTTGTTCAATCAGCAATTTCGTAATATTTTCTTACAAAGGAAGTAAGCATACTCCTTTATTCTACGGTCTTTTACAGCACTTTACGACATCTAATGACAAATCTGGGTTAATGTGAAGAATAGCTCCAAATTGCATGTTTCGACTCGCTATGCTCGCTCAACGAACTTAATTGCAAATTATCTCACCTCACTACCACCATTTTGATAACTTGTTAACAAGTTATCAAGATTGGTAAGCATATCTCCTAAAATTTATGTATTTTTGATATTCGGATTAATACGTGAAGTTTGTAAATTTATGCACTGATGTAAGTCAATGATAAAAAGCTGGTTAACTAAAGACGAAGAGCTTTCGGCTAATTTGAGGATTTTTCAAGCAAAGTTAGTTACAAGGGAAAACCCCGTTTCAGGCGAAGATGGTAAGTTTACTGTTTTAGATTCTCCGCAGTGGGTTAATATTATTCCGATTACTAAAGATAATGAAGTTATACTTGTTAAGCAATACAGGCACGGTACTAATGAAATAACATTAGAAATACCCGGTGGTCTGATTGAAAAAGGCGAAGATCCTAGAATTGCCGGGCAAAGAGAATGCTTGGAAGAAACAGGTTTCGGTTCTGACAAAGAAGCTATTTTACTTGGAAGAAACAGACCAAATCCGGCGTTTTTAAATAATAAATGTTATTCGTATGTTTGGTTTGACTGCGAACTAATCCAAAAACAGGAACTTGATATACATGAAGATATAGAAGTTGTGAAAGTGCCTCTCAGTGAGATTAAAGATTTTATTCTGGATGGCAGAATAGACCATTCACTTGTCTTAACAGCTTTCTTCTTTTATGGTCTAAAATATAAAGACTTAGAATTTTAAATAAATCAAATATTTGAGCTTATGGGAAAAATAATTGCTATTGCGAATCAAAAAGGCGGTGTCGGCAAGACTACGTCTTCTATAAACCTTGCAGCTTCACTTGCTGCTATGGAATTTAAAGTATTGCTTGTAGATACAGATCCTCAGGCTAATACTTCCAATGGTGTAGGTATTGATTCGAGAGAGTTAGATAAAACAGTATATGAAGTACTTGTCAATAAACTGCCTGCACAGGAGTGCATTTTAGAAACACAGATGCCAAATCTTAGCCTTCTGCCTTCTCATATCAACTTGGTTGGTGCTGAGATTGAAATGGTAAATGAAGAGCAGAGAGAAATGGTATTGAAGAGTGCATTAGCTGAAGTTAAAGAGGATTATGACTTCGTCATAATAGATTGTCCTCCTTCCCTGGGCTTACTTACTCTAAATGCTCTATCCGCTGCCAATGCAGTGCTTATTCCGGTGCAGTGCGAGTACTACGCTTTAGAAGGCTTGGGGCAACTGTTAAATACAATATCAATCGTCCGCTATCACTTAAATCCTGATTTGGATATAGAAGGTGTACTTCTAACTATGTTTGACGCGAGGCTTCGCCTTTCTAATCAGGTTGTAGAAGAAGTAAGAAAACACTTTGACGAAAAAGTATTCAAGACTTTGATAAATAGAAACGTGCGCCTGTCTGAAGCTCCAAGTCACGGCAAACCTGTAATCCTGTACGATGCGATAAGCACAGGTGCTAAAAACTATTTAGATCTTGCAGGTGAAATAGTAGAAAGAAACAAAAAGCTATTTAAACGCAGAAAAATTAAAACTAATATTGTATAATCATATCCGCAAAGATAAATGTCTAAAAATATAAAACCGGCTTTGGGCAGAGGCTTAGGTGCTCTGATTCCTAAAGTTGACTATCAGAAACAACAGCAGGAAGCTGATAAATCAAGGTCTGTAGATACAGGAAGTATTGCAAAAATTGATGTAAAGCTTATATCTACTAATCCTTATCAGCCGAGAAAGAATTTTGACGAATCGGCTCTAAATGATTTAAAAAATTCTATTTTAGAGCATGGAGTTATCCAGCCGATTACGGTTAGGAAATCTTTGCATGGGTACGAATTGGTTTCCGGTGAAAGAAGACTTAGAGCTTCTAAGCTTGCTGGCTTGGAAAGCATTCCGGCTTATGTTTTGGATGTTGAAACCGGTGCAAAATCTTTGCAGTTGGCCATCATTGAAAATGTCCAGAGAGAAAATTTAAATCCAATAGAAATTGCCCATAGTTATCAGCGTTTGATTGACGAATGCAATCTTACTCAAGAGCAGGTTTCAGTAAAAGTCGGCAAAGAACGCTCTACTGTAACAAACTTTTTGAGACTTCTCAAGTTGCCCGAAAAAGTACAGGAAATGCTTAGAATTAAAGAGCTGTCGATGGGGCATGCCCGAGCACTGCTGGGCTTGAGCTCTAGCGAAAAGATGAATGACGCAGCTCACGTTGTGATAGATAAGCAACTATCTGTAAGAGCTACTGAAGCTTTGGTAAAAGAGTTAGAGAACAATAATAAAGCTAAAAAAGAAGCCTCAAAACCTAAAGAATCTGTCATTAGCGAGGAAACTAAGTTAATTTTGGCTGACCTAGAAAATAGGTTGAGGCAATCTTTCGCTACTGATGTAAAAATTCATGCTAAATCCAAACAGAGCGGAACTATCAGTTTTGATTTCTACTCTCCTGAGGATATGGAGCGTTTAATTGAATTATTTGAAGAAATAAACAAAAAAAATGGAAATTAAGGGAACTTTTTGATGAGTAACGGTGTAATAAAGCTATCACACAAGCATAAAATTAGAGTACGATACGCTGATACTGACAAAATGGGGATAGTATACAACGGTAATTATTTTACATTTTTTGAAGTAGGTAGAACTGAATTAATGCGTTTCCACGGATTGAGTTATTCCGAATTGGAAAAAGAAGGTTTTTATCTACCTCTTGTAGAAAGTCATGCTCGCTATATCATACCCGCCCTATATGATGATGAATTGGATGTAGAGGCTATCTTATGCTTTGAGAAAAAAGCTACTTTAAAGTTTGACTATAATATTTATCGTGGAGATACGATACTATCAAAAGGCTATACAGTCCACTCATTTATGGATCAAAAAACCATGAGACCTGTAAGACCTCCTAAATCATTTATTGATTTACTGGAAAATATCAATACTGAAAGTAGCAATAGCTAACATTGGAAATTATTTCGGATTCGAACCATGAATAAAATAAAGATACTTTTACTCCTATTTGTTTGTAGCGTGTTTTTTTATGAAGCAAATGCACAGGCATACACTCCTTTCAATTTCGTTAGAGAATCTATGAGTGCAAGAAGTGCTGCTTTGGCAGGATGTATGGTTTCTATGAAAGATGACCCTACTGCGCATTATTTTAATCCTGCTACAATTTCTACTGTAGAGAATAACAGATTTGCAGTTACTTTCTTGAAGCACGCAGCAGATATTAATTCGGGTAATGTGTCCTTTATTTCTCCAATTAGCGAAGATAAAGAAAATACTGCTTACTGGGCAGCCTCTGTAGCTTACACAAACTACGGATCGTTTGACTATGCAGATGCAAGCGGTTTCAAAAACGGTGAAACCTTTGGTGCAAATAACCTTGCTTTTTCCGGTACTTATTCGAATATTTTAGATTCAAATTTATACTATGGTGTAACTGCTAAGTTTATTTATTCCAATTTGGAAGAGGTTAGCTCTTCAGCTTTGGCTTTAGATGCAGGTATTTTTTATGCTCTTAAAGACGGCAGATCTAACTTTGGTTTATCTGTGCTTCATGCCGGAACACAACTTTCCAAATATGGTAATGAGTCAGAAGATTTACCTTTAGATATCAGAATTGGTATGAATCACAGACTTAAAGGTCTTCCTTTGCTTGTAAATGCTTCTTTTCATCACTTGGCTGATGAAACAGATAAATTTACTGATAAGCTAAAAAGCTTTGCTATCGCAGGGGAACTTTATTTGGGCAAAATAATAATGGTAAGACTTGGTTATGACAATCAGGTTCGCCAGTATTCCACTCCTGATTTTGACAAAGGCCTTTCGGGAATATCTGCCGGAGTTGGCATTAAAGGTAGCAACTTCACTTTTGATTATGGTTTTGCACGTTACGGAAGTGCCGCTACTTTGCATAGATTTTCTTTAGCTTTTGACATTCTATAAGAGAGTACTTAATTTATGCAAGATATTAGAGACAAAATCATTTCAGAAATAGAGGCCGCTAAGGAATCTATAACTGAGTTAGAAGAAATCATGCAGCCGATAGAACCGGATTGTGCTATTGGTCGGCTTTCGCGTATGGAAGCAATTCAAAACCAGGGAGTTGCAGAAAAAACGCTTAAACAGGCAAAAGATAAGCTTAATAAATTAGAGTTTATGCTTAACAAAGTAGGCACAGAAGAGTTTGGCAAATGTAAAAATTGCGGCAAGCAAATCCCTTTAGAGAGAATTTTATTTATTCCTGAAAATCCATACTGCGTTAACTGCTCACGCTAGTTTAAGTATTATTTTACTACCACTCAAGTATACTTATGGAATGCAAAAAAACACAAAACTTATCACATTGTAATTGCAGTTACGAGCCATGTGCCAGAAAAGGTATCTGCTGTGATTGCGTAGCATATCATCTAAAATCAAGACAAATGCCTGCTTGTTTCTTTCCCATTGACGCTGAGAAAACTTACGACAGATCATTTGAACATTTTGCAAAACTCGTCAACGAAGGCAAAGTATAAAAAAAGAGACACTACAATTGTGGCATCTCTTAAATTCTTTTGGGTATATTATTTTCTATTTTAAATCGAAACTGTAAGTAAATCCTACTTGCCCTTGGAATAGCACAGTTGATCCGATTCCTGTTCCTTCAGAAAATCCAACCTCCATAAAGAATCCCCAAATACTTAAGTTCACGCATCCGCCATAGTAGTAATATCCGGTCTTTTTAATATATTCTTTGTAAGAAGTATAGACCTCAACTAATCTGTCATTTCGATCTTTATGATAATGGTATTCTGGATATTCATCTTTTCTTGCCTCTATCCAAAAACCACTATTTACTCCTACTTTAATGCTAAGTTTATTAGAAAATAGTTCAATCAGATTAAAAAATACAGTTGACTGAGCTCCTGAATAATATCCACCGAAAGAGCCATGTACCCTAAGCGTGCAAAAATCAAGATGATATCCTCCAATTAGGTTTATCACTGCAGGCGTTCCCAAACCCGCACCAATAAATGCAAAATTATCACCTAAGCTTTTCTCTTCTTCCTCATGTAAGTGAACTTGAGGCACACCTCTATATTTTTGTGGTTTAGCCTTTATGTCTTCTGTGTTTTGATTATCAATTTGATTAGAAGAAAGTTTAGATATTTT
Organism: Chlorobiota bacterium; assembly: GCA_041596515.1. Taxonomy (GTDB): domain Bacteria; phylum Bacteroidota; class Ignavibacteria; order Kapaibacteriales; family UBA2268; genus JBFHIJ01. The sequence continues at coordinate 123,676 of JBFHIJ010000001.1, read as the reverse complement.
TGGTTCGTTAGCAGGCCAAGTATCTATAGGGTCATCTATAAATGTCATTTGTTGAATTTGTGCTCGAGCTACTTCAAAGATTACACCATCAGAAGTCTTTACTTTCAAAAATTCCGGATGTTTTTCTACTATATAACCTTTGATTTCAAAAGCATTTTTAGTAATAATATTGAAGTACAGAGGTTCAATTTTTTCAATTTGCTTCTTCTGCAACTGAATCATAAAATCAGAATCATATTCACGAATTGTAAAAGCGTTGACATCTTCGGAAATAACTTCACCATAATATATATCACCTGACTTCATGATATATTTTTCTTCTGACATTAAATTGCTTATTGTTACCAATAAAAGAGTTATCGCTAAAGCAGTTATTTTAATTAAATCTTGCATATCTTTTTTGAATTATTTATAAATATTACGTTACGATTATTTGTAAATATACATATATAAAATTATAATTGCAATATTTTAGTGTTATATAATATTTATAAATATGGGAACGAATAGAGAAAAATGTAAAAAAACAAGCATTCTTTCTATTGGAATATCAGATTGAAATTATTATTGTGTGATATGTCAATATAGGTTTAAGTTGGCGATTTTAAAGAAAACTCTGTCTATTCTTATAGGAAACAGACAGAGTTTTATAGTTTGTTCGTACTTATGAAAGTCAATCTAATCTTTTTGCATTTCTGACATTACAAGCAGATTTTTCATATCATCCACGGTGTTTACCGGCATTTGGCACGCATAGTTTTTGCATACATATACGGTAGTTTCACCTTTATTTATTGGCATATTTTTGAGGTAAGAAGCATATAAATCCATCGTATCATTTTGTTTATAAATGATTGCGACAGTAGGCATATATATATTTCTTAAAGAATCAACAAACTCACTATCCTGAGGTTTATCTTTTGAAGTAATTACGATTTCTACAGCAGGATTGTAGATATAGTCTAATGCACATTCGAAAAAGGCATATATAGAAGGATATGAATCAACTTTTCCTGAAAAGAAATCTATTAGTTTTTGAGCGGTCATGTCATAGTCTGTGTTGCCTGTCAATTTTGACAATCGTACTAAATTCATCAGTGCAACTGAGTTTCCTGATGGAACCGCTCCATCGTATAGTTCTTTTTTTCTATGGATAAGCTGTTCACCAATATTAGAAGTATTATAAAAACCACCCTGTTCATTATCTTCAAAGTGGGTTTCCAGCTCCGTTGACATTTCTATTGCATCTCTGATATATTGATGTTTAAAAGTGGCAGTGTAAAGCTCTAAAGCTCCCCATGTCAAGAAGGCGTAGTCATCGAGCATAGCATCAATAGCAGCTTCACCTTTCGCATACCTGTGAAGCATTCCTTGATTAGTTCGCAGCTGTTCCGTAATAAATTTATAGGCTTTTTCTGCAGTTGCTATATAGTCCGAATTTTTTAATATAAATCCGGCTTTTGCAAATGCTGAAATCATTAGACCATTCCAGTCCATCAATATTTTGTCATCTAAACCAGGACGAACACGTTTTTCCCTTGCTTCAAATAGTATTTTTTTACATTCGGAAACAATGCGACCTAATTCTGCTTCTTCAATTTTATACTTTTCTGCTACGACTTTTAAACTGTCAGTAATGTGAAGTATATTTCCTTTTTCAGGCATGTGCCCAGAAGCATCTTCGTAGTTACCTTCTTCTTTGATGTTGAATACATCAAAGAAATATTTTGCTTTGTCTTCGAGCAGAGTGTTAATTTCTGCATATTCCCAAATATAAAATTTACCTTCAACTCCCTCACTGTCTGCATCCTCAGCACAGTAAAATCCACCCTCAGCTGCAGTCATATCCCTTATTACATAATTTAGAGTTTCTGCTACAATTCTCTTATAGTTTTCATCCTTAGTAACCAGATAAGCTTCCAAATACGCATGAGTAAGCATAGCCTGATCGTAAAGCATTTTTTCGAAATGAGGCACTAACCATTCCCTATCAGTAGAGTAACGGGCAAAGCCACCTCCGAGGTGATCATAAATTCCACCCTTCGCCATTCTGTCGAGCGACTCTTTAGCAATTTTAAGAGCTGTCTCGTTCTCAGTGCTACGATTATGTCTCAAACTATATAAAATGTTATGAGGAACGGGGAATTTTGGTTTAATACCAAACCCAGCATGCTTAGGATCAAAAAGATTATCAATTCCGTCAAAAGCTCTATCTAAAGTCTTTTTGTTTAGCGGGATTACATTTTCTTGTGCATCCATGCTTTCCATTTTTTTTATCAAATCTTCTGCATTTAATTCAATATTCTTCTGTTGCTCCATCCAAGCTAAAGCAACTTTAGGAAGTAGCTCCATCATCCCTATTCTGTTCATCACAGATTGTTTAGGAAAGTAAGTGCCTGCAAAAAACGGCTTCTGCTCCGGAGTCATGATTATAGTCATAGGCCAGCCTCCGGTGCCGGTCATCATTTGACATACCTGCATATAAACTGCATCTATATCAGGACGCTCTTCTCTATCGACTTTGATATTGATAAAAGCCTCATTCATCATTTCAGCTATTTCAACATCCTCAAAGGATTCGTGTTCCATAACGTGGCACCAGTGGCAAGTAGAATAACCTATGGAAAGAAAAATAGGTTTGTTTTGCTCCTTAGCAGCAGCGAAGGCTTCCTGCCCCCATGGAAACCAATCCACAGGATTATAGGCATGTTGAAGTAAATAAGGGCTTTTCTCATTTATCAATCTATTAGTTTTGGTATGATTAGTCATATTATATCTATCCAACTTAAGTATTTTTAAACTCCTTCAAAAATACGAAAAATATTGTATTGGATTGCAGAGACTAAAGAAGTATGTTTTTTTATATACAATTTTGTGCTGGTATGAAGCAAATCATACACCCAAAAAAGCCCTTCAATACACAATGTACTGAAGGGCTTTATTATAATTCTGTTTGGTCTTGATAATCACCATGCATAACCAATTTTTACATTCCATGATAGATGATTCTTATCATCTCTATGATCAACAGTTAAAGCATCTAACATAAGGATTAGCGATGGCTCTAATGCAAAACCACCCCACACCCACTTATATGCCGCTTCACCACCTATAGAGAGACTCTGGCCGGAGTAATTATATTTGTATTTATCACTGTATTTGCTTTCCCAAAATGACAGCACTGCTAAAGGTCCAAATGAAAAGCCTTCAAGGCTTCGTTTGTTATCATTGAAAGGAGAAATATACCATCGATACGAACCGCCGATTCCATAACCGGTCCAATTATTATAATATTTGGTATTATAGGACTCAATAAAAACGGTAAATGAGTTAAGTTTATCGATTTTATGCTCAAAAGTAACATTAAATCTACCCCAATTAATCAGCGTAAATGGATTCGCTGAAATTACATTGTCATACGCAGCTTTCAGAGGAGTTGATAAAGAGGCAATGCAAATTACCAAACCTAATATTAGTTTCTTCATGTTCGTTTTCTCTATAGATTAATCAGTTTTTTCTTCTTCTTTAGTAGATGTTTGTTGACGAAGCATCTCCATATTTCCTTTAAGAAGTTTTTGCTGAGTGGTAAGTGGGAAAGCACAAATCAGTTTATTTCTGATTATAGATGGGGTTTCTCCGAGTTGCACAGAATGCACACCTTCGAGCATAACTTGCATGATATACATTTCATCCTCATGGACTCTACGTAGTTTATCTCCTACCGGCAACCATACTATATTTGCCATTAGGATACCCCACATAGTAGCAATGAATGCAGAGGAGATATGTCGAACAAGTTCAGTAACGTCTTCACCAGCGGCTGCCAAGGTAGCAATAAGTCCCATCACAGTACCTATTATACCCATCGTAGGGCTATAGCCTCCGAGTTTAACAAAGAGACCTATGTTTTGCTCATGCCTTTCAGTGATATATTGAATCTCATTTTCGACTATGGTCTGCAGAGTATCGGGATCAGTTCCGTCTATGCTGATTTCGAATAGCTTTTTCAGGTATGGGTGTTTAACCTGATCTAACCTGTCTTCAAGAGCCATGATACCTTCACGGCGAGCAATACCTGAAAATAGTACAATTTGATTAATAATTGCTTCTAAGTCATACCGTGGAGGTAGGAAAGCAATTTTGAACAGGATTGGAATTCTAAATATTTGCTCAAAAGATGTGGCAGCAGTTCCTGCTGCAAGAGTGCCTCCAAATACAATAAGCATAGCAGGCAACATGAAAAGTGAATCAAAAGTTCCACCTTCCCATAAGTAACCTCCAAATATCGCCAAAAATCCGACGATAACACCTACTATTGTGCTTATTTTCATATTGGCAATTTATCTGTATTATCCGAGAAAATCAAATAAAGTATTTTGAGAAATTTTAGCTCCTATTTGTAAGGCGTATTGGAGAGCAATTTCATTTTTTTTCAGATTGATAGTAGCTTCAGCTATATCAGTATCATTTGACTCTGACTTAAATGCGTTCAGCCTCGTATTTTCTTCTTTTAAAAGAGCCATACCTTGGTCTATGCGATTTATTTTAGAACCGTTTCGTCCGCCTTGATCAATTATTTGTTCGTTAAACTCTGCAATTTCTCGCTGGTACTGATTTAGCATACCTATATCTGCCTTGTTAAAAGTATCAGATTTTTCCCTTAGGTCACCATTTTCATTATAAGCAAAGAGATTATAAAGATTAATAATAGAATCAAACATCTCAGTACCATCGGCACCAAACATTTTTTCAGAAGTAGTATTTACCTGCTCTTGTGTTTGCACGTCTTTATTCATCATTCGAGCTTTAAAATTACCTTTAAATACAACAGCAAGCCCTGATGGATTGTCTTCCGTAGGCTCCCCTTCTACTATTTCATAAGGCATATTGTTTGCTGCAAGAGGCGTTTTATCCAAAGATTCAGGAGTAGTTTTATTGCCTGAAAATAAGTAGTTTCCGTTGAATTCAGCATTTGACTCTTTTACTATATCATCTAATAAGCCTCGCATATAAATACCAAGAGTCTGCAAATTACCAAGGTTACCAGTTTTTGAACCATCTACTGCCAAATCGCGAATGCTATTCAAATTATCAGAGATTGCAGTAATTGATTCATCCACAGCATAAAGCTCACCAATAGCTTTTTCATTGACACTTATATACTGCGTGTTTTCTGAAATGCGATTGCTTAGCTTTTTAATATCAATCATAGCTTCAGGGTCGTCAGCCATAGTAATTAGTCTTTGTCCGGTAGAAGTCTGAATCTCAGCACGATATTTTTCTTCTTGGACTCTACTTATGTTATTACTAAAACCGATATACGAAGAATTAGTAGTCACTCTCATTTGTAATCCTCCTCTATCTTCCTAAATTTACTATGGTAGATAATATTTCATCAGAAACGTTGACGATACGAGATGAAGCCTCAAATGCTTTTTGAAATTTGACTAAAGAAATAGCTTCTTCATCCAAATTGACTCCCAAAATAGATTCTCTCTGAGTCTCTAACTGCTGTGCAACCAAGTCAGTTGTAGTTTTTCCACTTATAGCTTCTTTTCCCATATTCCCAATTTTATTAAGAAGGCTGGCATAGAATTCTGTGGCGGTGCTATCACCTATAAAATTTTCGTTTGAGCTCAGACGAGCAATTTTTAATGCAATGCTGTTATTACCATCTTCTCCAGCTACATCAGATAAAGGAATATCATCCGGTTTGTTCCAAACATCATCTGAAACTTTTATATTAATTGCTTTTGCTGAACCAACTATCGGTCCAAAGAAATTTCTTCCTGGTGGCGTGGTGCCTGTATCATTAAGACCATATCCGACATTCATTAAAGCATTTACCTGCTGAACGATACCATTTGCAAAAACATCTAATTTTTTAGCGACAGAGTAACCTGTGCTACTGTCATTATCATCAAGTGTTTCATTATATAGATCAAGTTTTGTAGCTAACTCTCCATTTTGCAAATTCAATGTTTCCGGATAGTTGCCATCTAAATCTGTTTTAAGCATAGTAATCGTTCGCTCACCTGTTGCAGAATTTAATGTCTCTTGCGCTTTTAATTCGCTAAAAGAAGTATCTGTGATAACATTTATACCATTCATAAAAACATTCACTGAACCATTATCATTTGTTCCCAGGTTTATACTGGCAAATTTAGAAAGAGCTTCAAGCTTAAATTCTCTCTCGTCTACATAGGTTTGCGCTTCGATGCTTGTTTCAGCTTTACTTAAACCTATGGAACGATTTAAATCTGAAATATCTTTCAGTAAATGGTTGATATTAGAAACGTCTGATTCAATATTTGTACGAATATCATCACGCATATCTATAAGTTGTTTCGCTGTCAGATTGAATCTATCTGTAAGCTGCTTACCTGCATCTAATAGGTGATCTCTCAGAGCTGTATCATGAGGATTGGTAGAAATTTCGTCAAAGGTATTAAGAAAGGAAGTAGTAAGCTCGCTCAGCCCATTATCTGAAGGCTCAGCGAGTATTGATTCTAATCTAGTCAGCAATGTCTCTTGTAAGGCGTAGCCAGAATTTCTGGAGGTGTTATTACGGATTTCTCTATCTTGCATTTCGCTTCTAAATGAACGCAAGTTATCTGTTAAAACTCCGGTACCTAAAAACTGACCGCTGATATTAACAGGAGTAGTTTCAGACATCAATGCCTGCCTGCGAGAATACCCCACAGTGTTTACGTTGGCTATGTTATTACTTGTAACATCCAACCCAAACTTTTGAGCAAGCAGTGCCCTTTTGCCTATCTCTAATGAAGAAAAGCTACCCATAGAAATCCTTTCGTTTTAGTGCCGTCCTGGCATCTCAAACTTAATTGATACCTGTAAACTGATGTTGTTTAATCACTTGAGAAATTTCTTCAGCCATTGTCAATAAATGATTAGTATCAGAATATTTCAATTTATTAATAAGAGCCAAATAATCTTTGCACTCATCTAAAAAGCCTGTGGCTTTGATAAGAGAGCGAATTCTTTCTATTCTCTTACTTTGTTTCAAACCTTCTTCAAGACTTTTTGGAACAGAGTTAGCACATTCGTTTAATCTAACTTTTACTCCATAAATCTCAGAAGTTGGGATACTGTTTGTAAGTTCATTGATCGAACGTACAAATAAATCCGTCATTTGCCATACGTTAGTGCTAGTAATACTTTTTGGCGAACTCATAGTACCTCCTTGTACTGGTCTCGTTAGTCCTTTAGACTGTGACATTGCATACATGCTTGTTTTGCTCCCTGAACACTTCCAAAAATTCAGCGAAGCTTCGTTTTGCTCTATTGGATAAAATCCTATTATCCATATTCAATTTTTTCAATTTTTCAGTCAATATCTGCATATAATCTTTTATAGCAGTTATCTCTTTAAGTTCTGTACCTTGAAAATATTGTTCAAGATCAGACATCTTAAGTCTCATTGCAGAAGGTCTGGAAACTTTTAGCCAATTCATCAGCAGTTTGATTCTTTGGTTTTCTGCGTTTCTAAGTGACTGTAAAGCTTCATTTTGCAACTCAGATATACTGAATACTTTTTCTATATCTATTTTTACTAATGCCCTCTGTTGCTCTTCGGCAAAAGTAATCAGTTGCTCGAGTAACTGCTGCTCAAATTTCAAATATGTAAATAGTTGTGTCAGCATACTTTACTCCTACTTTAGGTTTTCGTCGTATTTGCCTAAATAGTTAAGCACTTTTTTAATATAATTTTGAGTTTCATTAAATGGCGGTACACCACCATATTTATCTACATTGCCCGGACCTGCATTATAGGCAGCTAAGGCTGTTTCTGTGTCGTTGTCAAATCTATCCATCAAAAACTTTAGATATTTAGTTCCACCCATTATATTTTGCTCAGGATCTAAGGAATCAGAGACTCCCATGTCGCCTGCTGTGCCATCCATTAGCTGCATTAGGCCTTTTGCTCCTACAGGAGAAATGGCATCATGTTTCCCGGCAGATTCAGTTCTGATTACACTTTTAATCAGGTTTTCTGGAATTCCGTATTTTTCTGCAGCGTCTTGAATTATAGGCATATATTGTTCAATTCTATCAGTCAATGAATTAGCATTTATTGAAGATGCTGCTTCAGAAACTTTTTCTTGCAATTTACTTTTATCAAATACCGGTAGTGAGCTTTGTCTCGTCAAATCAGAATATCCCTCTACTGAGCTGGTTATATTACTGATTTCATTGCCTCCGGTCATCTGTTTAAATATCATTTCCGCTATTCCGATTCCCTTTCCTGTTTTAGAAATATCATCAGAAAGGAGCATATCTGTATAGCTTCCTAATGTATCAGCTCCAAATGTGTTTTCTTCTTTCTTTTCCTCGAGCATAGAGCTTTTCATCTGCTTGATAAGCATATTTACAAACATAGACTCAAAGCCACGAGCAGCTTTTTCATATTGAGCTCTTTCTTCGAGAGACAAATCTCTTTTTACAGAAAGTGTTTGCACACCACTAAGTTGATCTAACTTAGACTTGAAGAGAGATTCGTTATTAGAAACACTATTTAAATCTGAAATATTCATATTGCTATTGTATTATTAGTTCACCTTGCAATGCACCAGCTTCTTTCAGTGCCTGGAATATTGCAATTAAGTCTCTTGGTCTTACTTCAAGTAAGTTAAGAGCGTTAGACATATCTTGCACATTAGCACCTACTCCATCTATAGCTATTGCTTTCTTCACTTCTTCATTAGCAGATATTTCTGCTGTTTCTGCCGGTTGTGGAGGTCGGATAGTAAATGGTGCCGGCTGAGGCACGAGCACTTGTTTCTCTATCGTAATTTCCAAACCACCGTGAGCAATAGTTGCTGGTAAAAGCTCTACATTACCTCCGACAACTACTGTGCCAGTCCTTTCGTTTATTACTACTCTTGCTATAGGATCTGACTGAATATTATTTATTGTTTCTATTGCAGCTATGGTTCTCATAGATTCTGTAACATCTTGTCCATCAGGTAGTTGCACTTGCACTGTCCCCGGGTCAATTACCTTTGCAGCATCCGGATCTAAGCCTGCTATAACCGCATTATTAATAGCATTTGCTATAATAATAGCAGTAGTAAAATCAGGTTCTTTGAGGCTAATATTCACCTGCTGGTCAGTTATCACCTCACTATCCATCTGCTTTTCAAGTAGCAAACCGTTTGGCACTCTGCCTGTGGTAGTAGAATTTTTACTCACCATAGATCCTAAAGCACGATAGTCAAAACCACCAATAGACACAGGTCCCTGAGCCATGCCGACGATAGTTCCATCACTAATTGAAATTGGAGCCATAAGCAATACCCCGCCCTGCAGTGAAGTTGCATCTCCGATAGAAGAAACAACTACATCGATTTTTGCACCTCGATTTGAAAAGGCAGGGATATTAGCCGTTATCATAACTGCTGCTACGTTTCTCACTCTTGGGTTATTAGTCGGGATAGTAAGACCAAACCTTTTGAGCATATTAGACACAGACTGCACAGTATATGAGGTCTGCTGATTATCACCGGTTTGATTTAAACCTGTTACCAATCCATAACCTATTACTTGCACGATAGAGTTACCCTCTACCGAAGCTATGTCTTTTATACGTGCTGCAGATAAATCTATGGGTAAAAACAGGACTACCCATAGAGTTGCGAGTATGAGAATAATATTTATTATATTTTTTGTCAAAATAGTAGTCTCAAAAACTTAGTTATTAGTCCCGGTTCTTGAATTTCAGAGACTTCTCCTTCGCCTTCTAAACGCAAAGTCAAGTCTAATATATTATATGACATTATGGAATTATCAGGAGCAATATCTACACGTCTGACAATACCTTCTATATAGATTTTCTGTTCTTCGTTGTTGATTTTTGTAGTGCGAGTACCTCGAATCTTCAAGTCTCCGTTGTCCAGCACTTCAATTACTCTGGCACTAAGCTTCGATCTGATTTTTTCACTTCTTCCTGTACTTCCTGATGCTGAATGTTTGTTCCCTGTGCCAACTCCGACTCCTGCACTACCACCTGAGCTGCCGACATTGCCGGAAACACCAAGACTCAAATCTGTACTTCTGCCTGTATTAGTTTCTGCGGAATTATCAGCTTGAGTGTCTTCCATGATATAAACCATAACGGCATCACCTGTCTGAAATGCTTTCACATCTGAAAAGAGCGAACGCTGGCTATTTTGTATAAATTGAGCATTTGCGGAATATAATCCGCAAATGCTAATTAAAAGAGCAGCGATAAATATGTTGCGGATAAAAATCATTTCGTCCCTGAAATTGATGATACATCCTTGTAGTAGTCGGGTGGAGCAATAAGTACACTGCCATCCTTGGCAACTAAACCTTGAAGTACTTTGCTTTCACCTACTCTTTTTATCCGAACACTATCACCGGCTGATGCATCCTGAAGGGACACAGCATTTGCTCTGATTTTCACAGCACCGGAAATAACAATAAGCTCCACCATGTCACCGCGTTTCACTAAAAGTGGACCTTTGGTGTCGCTTAGAGCTATAGGCTTACCACGACGTACATTATACGCTATGGTTCGCCCGATAAGCTCATTTGAATTATAATTCTGTTTTTTTAATTCACTAACTTCAATTCTCTTCAATTCGAAATCATTAGAAGTAATTTCATCGCCCTGCTTCATGTGCCTAATAGCCACAGGTAGCGTAGCAAATTCTTTTACTTCTAATTTCACAGAAATAATTTTTTCTGTCTTATCACCTGATTTGAAAACGATAGGTACTGATATTATCCCTTTCAAATTAGATGATTCTAATATTTCAGCATGTATATCATCGCTTTTGATAATAACATCTTCTGTAAGTCCTAAAACTCTGACCTCAAAATCTCCGTCTAATTTTGATTCTATATAGCTCTTTGCAGCAGCTTCTAACCTTTCTCCTTTGAAAGTTGAGGCTGCCTGGCTTGCATAAGCAAGTAGGCAAAGGACCATGCTATATGTTAGAAGATTTTTCATTAGCGTTTTAGATTAACTGCTGTATTTAAAATAGTGTCTGCTGTTTGTACGGATTTTGAATTAAGCTCGTAAGCTCTCTGTGCGGTTATCATGTTAACCATCTCTTCTACTATATCTACATTGGATGATTCTAAATGAGATTGCAAAATCTGGCCTGTGTTATTTTCACCGGGAACTTCAAAGACGGCATCGCCTGAGGCTGGAGTTTCTAGATATAAATTGCTACCTTCTGCTCTGAGCCCTGCCGGGTTTACAAATCTGGCTAAAGTTATTTGCCCCAGTGTATTATAGGAAGTAGAATTATCCGGCAAATAACTGACAACCCCGTCAGGAGAAACACTAACTTCTATAGCGTCAGTAGGCACACTGAATCCCGGATCTAAGGCATAGCCCTGATTATTCACTAATACGCTGTTTTTATTCAACTTGAATGAACCGTCGCGAGTATATGCCAAGCTATTATCCGGCTTTTGTACCACGAAAAACCCATTACCATTGATAGCCATATCTAATTGATTGTTTGTAGATTCTACCACACCCTGTCCAAAGTGTTTAGTAGTGGCGGTAAGTTCCGTACCGGAACCGATTTGCACTTCGTTTAGAGGCTGAACTCCACTGCGTGCTACATTGCCTGCAGGACGAAGTGTTTCATATAGTAAGTCCTGAAATTCCGGTCTGACTTTTTTAAATCCGGTAGTATTTACATTTGCCAGGTTATTGGAGATAATCTCCACATAGCGCTGCTGGGCAGACAAACCGGTTGAGGCTGTGCGTAGCGTCTTATCCATTAGTTACCTCCATGTAACACTATTATCTTAATCCATTAATAATATTTGCCAAGGCGTATACTATTTGAGAGCGTGTCGTCGTTAGTTTTAATGACTTTGCTTCCTGCTTCGAACATCCTTTGGAGTTCTATCATCTCAACCATTTCATTGACGACATTCACGTTTGAGCCTTCTAACCATCCTTGTCTAAGCGTTATATCGTTTTCGTCAAGTTCTTCTACATCTGACCAATTTGTAGCGATAAACTCCGAGTTTGAAATTCTTTGTATAGACTCTTCGTTTTTGACGTTCACTACCGGAATGGAACCTACATCCTTACCATTCGCAAAAACTTGACCTTTTTCATTAATTTTAATTTCAAGAGAGCGAACATCCATGTTTGCTGTACCTTCTTCCATGAACTCTTGAAATACATTTATGGGGCCTTCCTTGCCCAGTAAAGTTTTGCCATCCATGGCAGTAATAGTTCCGTCTTCCGAAAACTTGAACCTGCCGGCTCGTGTAAGAAATTTTTTGCCTTCATCGTCCTGTAAAACAAAAAATCCTTTGTTTTCTATTGATACATCCAATGGGCTTTCTGTCTGATTAAAGCTTCCTGCTGAAAAATCGACATAAGATCCTATGGGGGCATCATTTTGCTCAAGATCGCCGGGTGTGTTATAGAAATTAGCTCTGGCATCTATAAGGTTCCGCTCAAAAGCCTCCGAACGCTTATAGCCTGAAGTATTGGCATTTGCTAAGTTATTTGCCGTTACTTCTAGTTTAGTCTGCTGGTTTTGCATCCCCAGAGCCGCTGTAAATAATTCCTTTAACATTGTAGTGCTTCCTGCATCTAATTAAGTTTAAGTTAAAGCCCGACTGCTTGTTATAAACATTTGTCCTATAATATCTGCTATTGGTTCGTGTAGCTGCTTTGGCACATTTCCTCTTGCCTCGAGCTTACTCAAAAGCTTTATCAGTTGCTCATCTTGCTCAATATTCAAATTCCTTTTGCGATTGAGTAAGATGATGCTTTTGGTCAAAGAACCATTGCGTCCTGCATTGCTTACTTCTATCTGCGCGTCCTTTGCTTCAAAAAGTAAGTTCATAGCGTCTCTAAAATTCTTTTTTTTCATTTCAAATCTACTATGTTAATTGTCCATCCTGAACTATCTTCTCACATAGAGATATAAAATTGATACCAAGTTTGAGTCGAAGTTTATATCTTAAGCAGCTATATTCGTGTAAATCATAGGTATATAAGATGTTATATGGTTTTCCACATTGACATTATAAATATTATAGCAAAAATATATTGCATAAAATACAGTACATTTTTAGCCATTGTCTAATATTAGCATACTTAGTGGTTGTTTTTGTGCAGGGAGGAAAGGAAAGAAAAGGATATGACACGATTGGTTGGTTATGTCACATCCTATTTTGGGGTTAGATTCTATTTCTCAATTCTATTAAAATGGAACTTCGTCAGAAAAGTCTTCTTCAAATTCATCTATAGAATTAGAAGGTGAAATTTGAATATCTTCTACAAATTCGAGAATTGAGAAAACCCAATTTACAATTAATTTGGCCTCTCTATTATCCAAAATAAAATTATCATGAGCAAAAGAATTTTCATTTCTAATTACATTAAATCTATCAAATACTGAAATAGAACTTTTGAGTATTCGTTCCGTCATTTCACTTTGCTCAACATTTATTTTTTTGAACACTTCACCACTAAGAGAATGTAACGGCTTATTTTTATCAACTTCAATTCCAAACGCTTTTGCTTTATTCCTGAAATATTTGACTGTAAAAGTATGCAACCTATCCAGAACTGCATTGTATCTTTGGTTGTCAAGTTCCGAAGAAAGAGATATTTTCAATTCCTTTAAACTTACATCTTCATCAGAACTCAGCTTACTTAATTTAGAGCTAAATATTTCATTTTCCTTTTGCATTTTTGCAATTTCATTAGTGCAAGCCTCCAGCAAACCTTTTCGTTCCTCTACATAATCTTCTGAATTTGTCATTACAAAATGGTATAGCATATCAGTAAGCAGCTTAGCTACTTTAGCATTGTCTTCTTTATTCCAAAGAGTTCGAAGCCTTTTAGCTTTTGAATTTCCTTTGTCTGCGTACCAAATAGAATAAATATCCACACCAATTGATTCTTCGATAAAAGTAGCAAAAGAACCGTTAGAAAAGTTTAGTACGTATCCATCTTCCATCTGGAAAAGCTGCTCAAAATCGTATTTTTTAAAATTTGCCATAACAAAATCAATTTCCAATTAGTTTTTTGATTTTTTCAAACCATGCTTTAACTTCATCCCATGCTCCTAAGTCTTCTAACATATCTTTTGTTAATTCTTTCGAAAGTTCACTATTCAATTGTGTCTTAACTTTACCAGTTTTCTCTTTTATCTTATTTTCTTTCTTTTTAGCCTCTTCCCATGTTTTATCACTATCAGATTTATTATGATTAAATTCTACAATTTTGAGAGGTATATCTGCGGTATCCCAACTCGAATCTACCACTATTTCTAATCCATATTTGCCTTTAATTAAATCTGGATGTATATAGTTTTCCATTTCCCTCTTCTGAGTTTCAAAACCGACAGATTTCAATCTTTCTCCAATTTCTTCAAGATAAGATTTATATTTATGTGGCTTTTCAGAACCAATATCAGAATCATAAATATGGACTTGAGATAAATTTAATTTACCTAAATAGTTATTATTTACCCAATATTGGAGAGAACTCCCGCCCATTGGTAGAAGAATACAAGAATTTCCCGACAAATCAATTATTTCCTTAAGTTCAGGTATATTCTGATTAATATTTTCGAGGAAGGCAATATCATTCTTTCCTTCAAGACATACTGCGATTTTAACTTGTTCAATATTTTTCAGTTCCAAGGAGGGTAATACTCCAAGATTCTCCGCAATTTCTTTAAATATTTTGTCATCTCCTTGTTGAATCAATAATTCATTGTCTTTCTTGGAAATGAATTTTATATATTCAGGTTCTATCATTTTCGCAACTTCAGGGCTATGTGTAGTAAATAATATTTGAATATTTTGCTGTTGCGAAAGCTCTATAAAAGAATTAACTAATAGTTTTTGATAATCAGGATGCTGTGATGTTTCAGGTTCTTCAAATGCATATACTATATCGTTTGTTGATTTAGTTTCTTTGTTCAATAAATCATTCAGATTTTTTTCTGCCTTAGCACGGAAGAAGTTTAATAGAATTAATCTCTTAACGCCACTTCCTCGTTTATTCAAAGGTATTGAGTCCTTTGTAGTAATAGAATACTTGAATAAAGAACTCCACTCCGGATTTTTGGAAAATTCAGGTGTTAGGTTTTCGGCAAGCTCTGGATTCATTTCACTCAACTTTTCTAATGTTTTTAATGCAACTTCTTCTACATATTTTTTTACATCATTCTGGATCTTCTCCAATTCTGATTGCATTGATCCCAATATTTCTTTGGTTGCAGTTTTCATAGGATCTTGTGCTTCCTTATCTTGATCTTCATTCTTTCGATCAGATTGAAATAAAGCATAAGTAGGAAAATATTTTTTTATTTGCTCGTATACAGATTTGCCATCTTCCTTTTCTATTAATACATCTTGTTGAATTAGTTCTAAACCTTTAGGTGTTTTAGAAAGATGATTTCTTATTGCCTTTCTTAAAGATGCTTTATTCCTTTCATCAAATTTTATAGTCTTTTTATCAATCATTAATTCATTCACAAGAGTTTTCAATTCATCTAAAGTCTTCTCAAATATCTTTTTATATTTAGTATGTTTTGGGAATTGTGTTCGAATATAAGGCTTTAAGGTAGCTGTATTTTTGCCCTTGAGTAAGTATAATAGCTGATCTTCTTTCTTTAAAAGCAATTCGTCATTTAAAGTTGTCTCAGCAGTAGAGTCTATAATTATACTACTGGGTACATTAGTAAATTCAATTCCTAGAATAACTTCTTCTTTATCACCTTTGAATTTACAGATATCATCTTTATCAAATTTAATTACTCCCCCATCAAGAATGATGTCTAAAGCTTCGAGAATTGTTGATTTTCCTATATCATTTTTACCAATAAAGAGATTTAAATTAGATAAGGAAATTTCATGATATCCTTTGTATCCTCTGAAATTCTGCAATATAACTTTGTTTATTTTCATACTATTATCCTAAAATAATCCTGGGAATTCAACTCCTAACGTTGAACAACTAGTTCGAAGCCGAATCTTTAGTTCTTTTTTCTAATGAATAAAACTCTTTAAGAATATATTTATAAAAAACATTATATCTATTTTCTATATTTTGATATGTGCAATATAAATATATTATCTAATAATATAATTAATAGTCCTTATAAATACTATTCAAAATAATAGTACAAGCTTTACCACCCCTACTCCAAACTCTTTCCTATATATCCGATACACTCTTCTCGGTGGTTTCGCCAACTGGAATATGGAAGTGGTATCACTTTCATGCCTGCACGATTGAACATTTTATAGCGTTCAATAGGGTAAGCCTCTGCAAAATCACCCGGGAAGCCGATTAAATCAATACCTATAGCTTTTTGACCATTATTAGCAACTATATCCATAGTGTGACCTGCAATGGGGATGGCTATTTGTGTTGCAATATGTACAGAGTTAAGTGAGCGGCTGACCTCTTTGGCAAAAACATCAAATATTTCGTCTCTTGTTTCAACTTGCTTAGGAGTGGAATTAAGGTAAAAATCGAAGAATTTATACAGCAAAGTTCCTGCTTTTAGCTCATTAAGACTAACCGAATGCACTATATGCTGTTTAGATTTTGCGCGTGTCATGGCTACATTAAACACATTAGGATTATCAATAAACCTAAAAGCCGCACTATGAGAAGAAACATCTACGCAAAGCGAAATAAACATGATGTCTCGCTCTTCACCCTGAAAAGAATGGGCAGTACCTACTAATATTTTGTGTTTATCGATAATTTCTAAAGAGAAGTTTTTCATTATCTCTGCAGAGATATGGTCAACTTGCTTTCTGAATGGAGAAAGCACACCAATGCTTTGTATTTTATTCCCAGAATCTTTTATCAGTTGCTGAATTTGATTTAGAATCAGTTCAGATTCAAGTACATTAATTCCGGAAAGCTCTCGCCGACCTTTCTTACAGTGCTGGAATATAACAGGATGAGAACCATAATTGATTGGCTTTTCTGTCATGATTTTCAATCTGTTATCGTAAAACTCTTTATTGCTAAAGCTAATTATTTCAGGCAACGACCTATAATGTTCGTTTAGGAATACTACATTCTGATGGTTTTCTATCTTTTCGGAATATAAATCTAAAATAGATGTATTCCTGTAATCATATTCCGATGTTTCCGCCATATCATATTTTTCAAGAAACTCAGCTTGCTTCGCTTTGGAAAGAAAGGAGATGTGCCTTAGCTGATTAGGATCACCAGCAATAACTGCTTTTTTAGCTCTTTGCAGTGTCGGTAGGCAAGAGGCTATATCGCACTGAGTGGCTTCATCAATAATTACGAGTTCGAATAGATTTTTTTTCAGAGGCAGCACTTTATGTATATCACTCAAGTTTACCAGCCAAACCGGAAATATCTGCAATAAAACGGAAAAATCAAGTGTTTTAAATAAGTCTTCCTGCTTTCCTCCGGTTCTACTACTAATGGCTTTCAAAAAAGTATTCAATACTGCCCGGTGCTTCTTTAGAGAAGTATTGATTCGCAAAGTGTTATATTCGCCGGCATATTTACTGATTTTATTTATTTTATTATTTAGCATCGCATCATATTCTTCATATATCTGCCAGAGTGGTTTTTGATTAAAGCTACCAAGATTTAAGTACCACTTTTGGATGGATGATAGAAAAGAGTTAGCTCCATGGGCATATAATTGACCTAATTTTATTTCTTTTTGACTATGCTTTTCTAATTTATGTTCAGTTTTTTTGATTGTAGCGTCTAAATTTTGTATCTCCTTTTTCAGTCTGCTCAGAGTTTTAGCATCAATGGAGTCGTCCTTATACATACTATTTAGAAGACGTTTCAGAAAGTCTTTAAGCTCTCTCAGGTAATTTTGCTTACCTCCCCGCACCACACAGCCCTGTATATTTAGTTGCTCATTGATTTTATCAGCAATTACATCTACCGCTTGGTTCTGCTTTGAAGCTATCAGGACTGTCTTTCCACGGCTGAGTTGTTCCATAGCCAGAGCAGCTATAGTATATGATTTTCCGGTGCCGGGAGGACCAATAATTAGAGTATTGTTGCCATTTTCAATTGCATTCATTATTGATTCTTGTGCATTGCTTAAAACAGCAGGCACAAAGCATGTATTGGAGTTTTGTTCGGCTACACTACTCTTTTTGGGATGGAATAGAGAAATCAAAGCATTGGAATAGTCTTCCTGTTCTATGATGGTGTTTAGTTCATCTACTACTCCTTTTGCTTCATTGGGCTTATTCGCAAGAGCAATAAAGGAGCATGGAATTAGCTCGAAGAAATCTTCTTTTTTTGATTTGACATTTCTTATTCTCTTCTTAACTTCTTTCTCTGAGTACAGCTCAGGGAATTTTGTAAACTCTAGTGTTTCAATTCCAACTATTCTCTCTTCCAAAAGTCTGGTGATAGTTGCTATTGAATTATTTGACAGAGTGTCCTCTCCTGTCAGCAAATCCTGAAAATCTTTGATATTTTGATTATCATCTTCACAAAGGCTTTCAATCAGCATATCGTTGAATGAAAGAGTGTCAGCTTGCAACTCTATAGAATATTCTAATTCGTTTTGTAAAATGTTAGCATTTTGAGTCAATATAGGTGAGCAGTAAAAGTCGCAACTCTCCTCATTGACTTTTTGCCCTATAAGCAAACCTGTGCAGTATACTATTTCCTTTTCTTTACGGTAGATATATGCCTTTTTGCTGATGTTTTCTGCATAGAGAGCATCTATAGACATAAACGGAAAAAAGCCGTTTATAAGCTCTTCCCTGCCGCTCATGAATGAAACGAACTCCACATCTTTATTGAAAATATCTTTTATAAATTTTCTATTTTTATCAGCGAAGTAGCAGTCAGTAAAGTAGGAAATGATCTTTTTCATGTTGTTTTGACTTATATATTACAATTAGCATATTATCAGAAAAATACCTATAAATGCGTTAATCTGCAATTATTTTAATGAAGTACACTAAAAAGAATTATTTGGTAAATGTAATATCAACCTTTATCGAATCTTGGAGTGTCAAGCGGCGAAGAAATAAGTTACGAAGGGAATTCCACATATCACATAAGTATAGGGTAGTAAAAATCTCTTACTAGCTTTTTATCTCTATCTTAGGCAGTATAAACGCAAAGGGAATAGAAACGAAGCCAACTATCGAACAGATCGTATAAGCAGTTCCTAAGCTCCATATATCGCCGATTAGCCCAATCAAATATAAGATACTGAAACTAAAGCTGAAATTGAGTGTCATATATATGCTGTTTGCAGCAGCCGGGTAGTCCTTCTCGTTTTCCTGTATTAGTGCCATGATTATTGGATTGACAGCAAATACGGTGAGCCCGAGCATTACTAATAATACTAAAACCCAAGCTCCCGGTGCTAATAAAAAAACAAGATAAAGCAATGGAGATAAAACTACAGAAAATTTCAAAACTGAATATCTACCAAACTTATCGGAAAGTGTGCCTGCAAGAAAAGTTCCGGCAGCTCCGGCTATTTCTAATACTGCAAGAGCTATCCCTGCTTTCGCTATTCCCTCTCCTTTGAAAGTGAGAAATGTGGGCAGAAAGGCACTAAGTGAAGCTGTAAAAAATGTTTTTACAAAAATTATCACAGCAAGAACCATATATAATTTTTTATTTCTTTTGAGTACTTCTTTTATTCCGTTTTGTTTTGCTTTTTTGTGAGTATATTCTTCAGAAATTGTTGCGTTATTGAATTTTTTCCAGAAGACTAAAGTCAGTAATGCTACAACTATTAGCAAAACGGAAGCCGCTCCCAGATAGTAATATGCCAATATAGCAGATAAAACTAATGGGCCGACCGATCGGGCAGTTTCGCCACCAACCATAAAAAGACTCATACCGGTTCCGATTTTATCACCCGAAAAGTGCTTCATCATCACAGGTGCCGGGATGTGATACATTGTTGAGGAAAGCCCGGTCATTAGCAGTAAAAATAATGTAAGGTAGTAATTTGGTGAATAATAAACTGCATTAATAAATAAAGCGGAGACAATAGGTGCAAAAATCACTATATACCTAAGTTTAAATCTGTCTGCATAAACTCCCAGTATAGGATTTAAAACAGAAGGTATTCTTATCATAATTATAAAGAGTGCTCCAAGCTGAAGGCTTAGCTCATATTTTTCTAAAAGAATAGGTACTAATACAGGAATAGTAGCAGGAAAAAAGTCATGCGTAAAATGATTAAGCATTACAGTAAGTACATTAGATAATTCAAACTTTTTTGCACCCATTCTAATCTATTTCAACCTCTTTTCCTGTAAAAATGTTGATATAATTCCCGGGAAATTCGTTTTTGAATATCTCTTTTGCATTTTTACCTGAGCAGTGAGTTGGCCCTACTTTAGTTATTCCTAACTCTTTGAGCGTAAGGGCAATCGATATAATCTTTTCATCCTTTGCATTGGTCAGGTGAAAACCTCCGATAACAGCTTTAATGTTTATATCCAAGTCTTTCTCTATTTCTGAAACCATTACATCTATTCCGGGGTGAGCGCATCCGGCTAAAATAGTATAAAAAGAATCTTCAGTTTTAAGCAAAAGAGACTGCTCGTACAAAGTATTTCCTTTGTATTCTGTTTTGAAGTTTTTCGTCAGGATGATATTTTCAGAAAGACTCACATATTTGGAGTTACCCATTATAGCTTTATCTTCTGCTATAGATTTTAGCTCGCTACTAGAACTTTGTGGCAGGTATATTTTCTGCAAATTAGGCAAAACCGGTACTATTTCTTTGAGTCCACCTGTGTGATCCCAGTGGTCATGGCTGATAATCAAAGTTGTAATTTTTGATATATCAATCTCCATTTCTTTGATATTATATTGTAATTTTTCAAAATCTTCGCCGGTGTCAAAAAGCAAAGTATCATTAATTACGCAAGAAAATCCCCAGCCATACTTTAATTTTTCACCCTGAGCACTATTATCATATAATATTTTGAGAGTATGTTCCATCGGTTCCATAGCTTCCGCAAGCTCCTTTATTTTATCTAATTCACTTTTTAAATCTTTTGAGATGTATTCCTGCATTATATACCCTACTATTTTATATACAGGATTCGAGCCCAAATCCATAGTTTGGCGTCTGTAAATTATAGTTTCATTACCTATTTGCTTTAGAGAAATAAAGCCATACATCTCAAACTCGTCTTCATAAAGACTAGTCAAGAACTCTAAAGTGTCCTGTTTCACTTGTGTAAATGTAATAAAACCCGCACCAAGTAGTTCAGCAGTCCATTTATACACCGGCAATTGTGTCTGATAATCAGCTTCAGTTTTATAAGTCAGAGTGGAGTCATTATCAACACCCCACATACTCCATTGATTAACATTATCTATGTCAGACAGATAGTTGAATAAGTATTTCTTTTTGATTTTAATATTTGCAGTAAGTTCAGCATCTATCTGGCTTGGAAGAAATAAACTTACTACTATAATTAAACCAATAAAAGAAAAAAACGATATAACAAAATACTTGAAAAATTTCATTTTAAGCTCTTTTATGATAGTAAGGTTTTTTTAGTACAGAAACTAATATAAGATTAAAATATGAGTTGGTCTAATTTAGTTGGCAGATTGAAAGTTTCGATTCAACTGTGCAGCTAAAACAGCTCTAAAGATAGTGGCATATAAGTTTCAATCGTCTTTATGTCAAATACTATCTGATATCATATTCCTATTTCAACTAGATTTTATAAATACTCGTTATTTTATGTTATATTTATGTCTTATATATATTACTCACTTTACGAAAATAATAAACTATGAAATACACTCTGCAAATAATTATAACTTTTTTGATTTTTGCTTCCTCGATGGTTTATTCTCAGAATATTGAGAACAACCGCCTGCGTTTGGCAGATTCTTATCTAAACGGCGGCGATTCGGAAAATGCTCTTCGTGTATATATGCAGATTTTTGACGCTAATCCCGCTTCCGAAAGAGCTTTTGATGGCTTAAAAACTATTTTATATCAGGAAAACAGATTTGCAGAGTTACTTGACAAATCTCTCCAACATGTAAAATATACCAAAAGTTTTCAGATATATGCGATGCTTGGTGAGTTATACTACAGTCAAGGGAAAGCAGACTCTGCTAAGCACTATTGGAATGCCGGACTCTCCAAATTCTCTAAAGAACAGACTACTTATAGCACTCTTAGTATTATACAAAACAAGCTTGGGCTATTTAAAGAAGCGGTACAAACACTTTTGGATGGCAGAAGTAAGCTTTCTGATAAAAATATATTTGCTGACGAACTTTCCAAAATGTATATAGCCACTAATGATTATAAAAACGGTATGGATGAGATAATCAAACTGCTTTACCTTACTAAAAGACCCGAGCAGGCTCAGGGCAGAATATATGCTTTAATGGAAAATAAGGAATCCAAAGATTACATTAATCAATATCTCAAAAATTTATATGCTGAAAATAACAACGATTTGCATGTCTTGCAGATTTATAGTTGGTATCTGAGAGAAATAGGTAAGTCTGATGATGCTTTAGAATTGATAGAGAGCATTGATAAACTTAGCAATGCCAACGGACGTGAAATTTATACTTTTGCCATATCTGCAAGGAACGATGGTGAGTATGAGCTTGCTATAAAAACCTTGCAGATACTTATAAAAAGAGGAAATACTAAAGAGAATCGATATTTCTCCTCCGCTCTGTTTAATTATGTAAGGACTCTGGATGCACGATTGGAAAATTCTAAAAAGATGATTTCCAAAGAGCAGTATCTGGAAATAATCCAAGAATATAAAAATCTTATTAAAACTAATACTAATTCCTCTATTTCTGCTGACTGTATGCTCCGCATAGCTCAAATTTATTCAAATAAAACAAACAATTTGAGCGAAGCCAAAAAAAGCATCAATGACTTAACTGCTGACAATCGTTACGGAAGAAGTACTCAAGCAGCCGAAGCATATTTGCTTTTGGCTGATATTCATATAAAAAATAATGATATTGATTCTGCCAAAAGCGTGCTATCTATTCTTCAAAATACATTTAACAAAGGCAGCGGTGACTTTGCTCTCAGAGCCAAATATATGGAAGCCGATTTAGAATTTTTCGATGGAAATTTTGAACAAGCCGATACATTATATAAAGAAGTTGGAAAATTTTCGGACGCGAATATTGCAAATGATGCCTTGCAAAGACATCACCTTATCTCTCAAAACAAGGAACAATCCGAAGCATTAAAACAATACGCAATTGGGCTAAAATCTGAAACTCAGGAAAAACTTCAGGATGCTCTTCTCAGATTTGAAAAAGCCTATTCGCTCGCCTCCGGCTCATCTTTAGCAAACAATGCATACTTGAGACTATTAGAAATATCTTTGATAGTACAACCCGATAAGTACTTAGAAAGGATAGATAGCTATCTCACTTCTAATACCACTTCACTGGTTTTGGATAAATTTCTACTACTTAAAGCAGATTATCTGGCAGAGCAAAAGAAATACTCTGAAGCAGAAACAATATACATCAAAATTCTTACAGAGTTCCCGCAATCTATCTACTTGGAAGAGGTTCGCGAGAAAATAAATACAATAAGAAAAAGAAAAGTATAACCATTTCAGAGATAAATATGAGTAAACCTGATTATGCTGATAAAGTGATATTTCTCTATGATTTAATCAAAGAATCATATAGATCTGACAGAAGGTTGAGCATCGATGATATACGTAGCTCTTACATAGAATCCGGCGATATAGAAATGAATAATATCTCTGAGAGAACGATTAATCGCTATCTTAAATTTTTGAAAAGCCTTGATCTGATAGAAACAACTAAAGACGGGAAATATACAGAATATATACCAACCCGAAAGAAGCATATAACTTATGATTTAAACTTCTCAAGCAATGAACTTCTTTCTTTTTACTTGCTGAAAGCTCACCTTAAAACTTTTAGAGGTACTGACATTTACGACAGTATTACGGATTTGATGAAGAAACTAGAAAAAATTGCTCCGGGCAATCCACTTTCTTCTGATAGTATGTTTTGGGATCAAAATGTCGGGCAATTTGACTATGCGCAACATAATTCTATATTGAAGCAAGTAATTAATTATATAAACGATAAAACATATTTAAGCCTAAAGTATCAGTCAGTGCCATATAAAGACCCTAAAACTTTTACAGTATTACTCGAAAAGATATTTACTTATCGTGGTGCATTGTATGTTGCTTACTGCACACCTAAATATAACAATCATAGGTCGCTAAAGTTAGAAGGAATCATAGAGATGATACCGGTTGAGTCTGCACCCTATGAAGTTCCGGAATTTAGTTTTGAAAAATTTACAACAGACCGATTTGGAGTATTTGACGGCGATAAGCAGCACTGCGAACTTGAAATTAGAAATGGCTACGAACATTACTTTGCAAACAGGACTTTTCACCCTACACAAAAAGTAGAAGTAACGGGTGGTAAGACTCTAATAAAGATGTACTGCCCCATCGCACCGGATTTGATTTCATGGGTGATGAGCTGGGGTGATATCTTAACAGCCAAGAAGCCCGAAACTCTGATAAATGAGATAAAAATAAAAGCTAATAATATTTTATCAAACTATTCTAGATAGAGTTTGTAATGCCTATAGATTCTGCACTTACACTCAAAAAGCTTGTTAGAAATGGTGAAGTTACTGACTTTAACGCAGCACTGCCATACCTTGAAAAATCTATCTTGGTTAATCAGTTAGTGACTGATTTTGAACTTGATGTAATAAATGTTTTGAATCGCCTGACAGAGTTGGCAGAAATACCTTATGCTTTAGATTTACCAAAATCAACAAAATGGATATCATATTTACTGAATGCTGCCAGTAACGTAGCTGGATTTTCTTTTTCAGGGGAAAGCGACGATATATTGGCTTGCTATAATGCAATGATATGTTCTGTACTGATAAAAGCAGGTTTAGCTGACTCTAAAGAAGTAGGGATAGGAATCAAATGGATACTTGAATATCAAAGTTTTACAAGAGGAAAAGAAAGCAACTGGCAAGGTAGCCGAGCGAAAAAATATGGAGGATGTCTAAAAACTACTCCTTGCTACATCGGAGTAGTCAAATCAACTATCGCTCTAAGTGATTATATCAAAGCAAACAATTCTAAAAATCATGAAATTCATTCCAAATTAAGCGAAGGTTTACAGTATATTTTAGCACATGGGCTATATCAAAGACAATCAAACAGCAGACCTATAAGGGATTATATAACAAAGTTGAGCTATCCATTTAGCTATAGAGTAAATATTTTAGAACTACTTGCCCTAATGCAAACTCATAATTTGCTTGATGATCCTAGATGTCATCTTGCATTAGAGTTACTAAGTAAGAAAAGAAAAAAGGATGGTTCATGGTATATGAATAAAAGCTATCAACCAAAATTTTGGATAGATTTTGATAAAACTAAACAGCCCGGCCTTTGGCTTACAGATTATATAGAGTCACAAATATTTATAGGCAAAAGCCCTACTTATTTTTAAGTAGGGCTTTGATTACTGTTACCAAATTTTTAACCGGATACTCACGCAATCGTTTGTTAAAACGAAGCAAGCGACTTTCCAGCTTCAAATCCTGATCCGAAACCATTTTATATTTCTTTCTGATAAGCGCAAGAGATTGAGACCTAATTATTTGCTCACGTTTAGCTTTTTGAGTGTCAGTTTCTTCAAATTTATGTTTGACTATTTCCTGACTCTTAGGCTTTTCAGTCGTTTTTTGCACTTTCTGAACATTCACTGATCCATCGACTTTTTTGCCGATTTTTATGGTTCCCGGATCATATATTCTATATTGTTTTTTAGCCATGTTGTGTAATCACTTTAATAGGAATAGCATATCAATTTCTATTACAATCGAGAGCATACCCTCGTATTTTGAAAAACTTATCTCTCTAAATAAGTAGTTCCGTACAAGCCTGATCTATAGATTGATAAAAATTCTTTACCTTCCATAGCAGATATTTTCCCATCTTTCACTGACCTAGTTACCCATGCTTCCATGGCTCTCACTAATTTTTTGGAATCATACTGCACATAAGAAAGCACTTCCGACACCGTTTCTGCATCAATGATTTGCTTGATTTCATAGCTACCGTCTTTTGTAAACGAAATATGCACGGCATTAGTATCTCCAAACAGGTTGTGAAGATCTCCGAGTATCTCCTGATACGCTCCGACTAAGAAAACACCTATATAATACGGGTCATCTTCGTTTAAAGAATGCACAGGCAAACTATACGCATAGTCACCATAACCGATAAAATTCTCTATCTTACCATCCGAATCACAAGTAATATCCTGTAAAGATGCTGATTTTTCAGGTTTTTCATCTAATCTGTGGATTGGTATTATTGGGAACACCTGATCAATCGCCCAAGCGTCCGGCAAAGATTGGAATAATGAGAAATTACAGAAATATTTGTCAGCAAGCTGTTTACTAAGCATGCCTAACTCCTGAGGCGGATGCTTCAGTTCTCGGCTCATTCTGTATACTTCTTTTGCAGTAGACCAATACAAGCGATCAATCAAAGCACGCCCTGTCAGGTTAAATAGACCTAAAGAGAATAAATTTAGAGCTTCTTCTCTGATTTGGATAGCATCGTGCCATGATTCAAGCATATTCGAAGGGTTAAGCTTTACATATAAATCATATAGCTGCTGGACTAATTCGTGGTCTTCTTCGCTAACAGTGTAATCACCATCCCAACCGGGCACAGAAGTCTGCTCTAATACGTCAAAAATGAGCACAGAGTGATGTGCCGTAAGTGAGCGTCCGGATTCTGTAATTAAATTTGGATGAGGTACTCCATGTTTGTCAGAAGCATCAACCATAGTAAAAACAGCGTCATTTACATACTCTTGTATCGTATAGTTTACACTACTTTGGTTCGACGTGTTCGTGCCGTCATAGTCAACACCTAATCCACCACCAATATCAACAAATTCGATTTCTGCACCCATTTTTCTAAGCTGTACATAGAAATGAGACGCTTCTCTTATTGCATTTTTAATAGTTCGTATTTTGGTGACCTGGCTACCAATATGGAAATGAATAAGCTTAAATCTATCAAGCATATTTTCTTCTTCCAGCATAGATATTGCTTCTAACAGTTCGCCGGATGAAAGACCGAATTTGGATCTGTCACCACCTGACGCTTCCCATTTCCCACTACCTGAGCTGGCAAGTTTTATTCGAATACCAATATTAGGATCTACTTTAAGTTGTTTTGAAAGATTGATAATCAGCCTCAATTCTCTCAATTTTTCTACCACTATATAAATAGGCTTACCCATTTTTAAAGCTAATAGGGCAAGCTCAATATAATCTTCATCTTTGTAGCCGTTGCAAATGATTAAAGAATCAGGTTTATCAGTTTTAGGTAATATTGCATGCAATTCAGGTTTTGACCCCGCTTCCAGACCTATGTTATACTGTTTACCATGCTTTACAATTTCTTCCAAAACAGGTCTATTTTGGTTCACTTTGATAGGATAAATAATATAATTACTTGCTTTATAGTCATACTCTTCGGCAGCTCTTTGAAAGCACTTGTGAAACACCTCTATCCTATCTGCTAAAATGTCTGAAAATCGAAGAAGTACAGGCGTAGAAACATCCTTAATCTGCAATTCGTCGATAATTTCTTTCAATTCAATTTTTGCATTGTGCTTACCGGTCGATACGCAAACGTTACCTTTGTCATTTATAGAAAAGTAGTTCGCTCCCCAACCTCTTATGTTGTAAAGCTCAGCAGAGTCATCTATTTGCCATTTTGCCATATTTTGCAACCTTTACAAGATAAATGTATTAATAAAAAACAGAGACAAAAATACGTAAAAACTGATAGACTATTTGCTAAAATCTATAAGCAGTTCAACATTTTTTTCTCCCAACAAAAATGCTGCATCGTCGAAACTTGGAGGTCCAAATGAACCTTTCGCATCGTTAGAAGCAGCTACATCTTCAGAAGGCATCCCAATAAAGTTTCTATCAAGCTCAGAGTCATTATCTTCGTCATGCACTACAGCGATTGCATATTTGCCTTTATCGATGCCTTCAATTTTTACATTCGCTTTATTATTGGATATTTTCTGATACATTGTTTTCACTGCCAACTCCGGCTTGGTCGGAAAGGCATCTTCACTGTCATACAAATATATAATAAGTTGCCCTTTGCTATTTTCTAAACCAACAACACTGAGATTAATATCTGCGGAATAAGCAGCTAAACTCATCAGAACAAAGAAAATATAATATCTCATTATTTTATCTTGTATTTATACCACTATTGTAAAATTTATAGGCGAATTAGTAGATTTATTATTTAAAATTTCTTCTTCTTCTTCACCATCTATAGAAACCTTAAAAGAGCTCATGTCATAATTGAGAGATAAGAGCCGATGCCTAAGCTGCATGGCAAAGTTAGAAAGGAAAGTTCGTATATCATCTGAACCATCAAACAGATTACCCAACATTCCTGTTAATTTTAGGCTATCATCAAATTCAAGCAATTCGCTTTCCGCTTCATCTCTTCCTTTTTTAAAGCGATCTTTATGTCGTTGCTTTTTGATAGTAATTAAAGCAGCATAAAACGTGCCCGCCCAAAGCATGGGTAGAAAATAATACATAGCTAAATTATTTTGCACTGCCATGGAGTTCCACAGAGCTATTGCATTTACTAAATCAGAATATTCAAGCACATTACTTTTAGCGATATCAGTCAGCTTTGAAAAAACTTCTTGGGAGGTCAAGAATGATAATATGTCATTACGCGAGACATTTTGATTTAGTTGGACTACTCCATTGAAGCTCTTAATATCACTAATCTGAGTCATTGATTTGAATAGAGAGATATTCTTATTTTTTATAATATCATTAAATAACGCATCAAAATTTTTGGCATGTTCATCCATTTTTTTAAATAACGGATAAAGCTTTTCAAATAATTGGACATTCAAATCATCTTCTGAATGGATTTGGTTAAAAATTAATTTAATTACTGCTTCAGGATTTTTATCCTTGAGAGCATCCAATGGTAATTCTTTTAAAGTAGAGGCAGTCAGAAGTACATTCTCCCTATTTACCTTACTCTCATGTCTTATAACCCAATCTGTAATTTTAATATTTAATTCGGTTTCAGGAATATCGAGCATCCGGAGAGCTTCTTCCACAGGGATTTTATTGCCATTTCGTACGGAAGATACAGAGTGAACTTTTAGTGTAAGTGAAGGTTCCAAAGCTTTTACAAGGAAAAACAGACTATCACTTTTTTTAAGTTTACTATGAAGCTCAGCATTGAAATTGCCTATTGGAAGACCAACCTTAGCCAGACTATCATTGATAATTTCAAGTATTTTTCCTTGTAATATCTCTCCGGTACGTAATTTAGCAATTTGTGTATTTTTATTTTTTTTGGGCATAGCATAATATTGGCTTGGTGTTGAATTATAACCAACATTCTTTACCAATCCGGTTTTAGTACCTGAGCCTATGCCAGTAGTTTTTGCCATTTACAATAACTCCATTTACTGCAAAGGCTTAAGCAATTTTCACGCCAAATTAAGGAATAGTAGAAGGATTCCAAGCTACTCTAAATCCTTCGTTAAACGAACTCAATATTTTCATATCTCCTGAAGAAATATAAAACTCGTAGATATCAGCATTTTCTTTGATTCTATCTACTCTGGTTGACTTTGGAAGAGCAACCATATCGTGCTGGAGTATCCATCTCAAAAGAAGCTGAGCAGGTGTTTTTCCATATTTCATCGCCAAGCCTACTAATCTTGGGTCCTCTAATTTAAATCCGCGTGTCAAAGGCGAGTAAGCCTCAACAACTATGTCTTTCTCTCTACAATAATCTAAAAGTTCTTTTTGGTATAAATACGGAGTAAATTCAATTTGGTTCACAGCCGGAACAATACTAGCGTCCTCAAGTAAATTTTCGAGATGCTTCACCATAAAGTTACTTACACCTATTGCTTTTACTTTACCATCTCTATATATTTTTTCTAAAGCTTTCCATGATTCATTACGCATTTTAGCCACAGGCCAGTGAATCATAAATAAATCTATATAGTCTATGTCAAGTTCTTTCATACTTTTATCAAAAGCAAGTAAGGCTTTATCATACCCTTGGTCGGTATTCCATAACTTAGTAGTTACAAATATGTTTTCTCTAGGCACGCCACTGTCTTTTATAGCTCTTCCTACATCCGATTCATTTTCGTATATTGAAGCCGTATCAATGTGTCTATATTCGTGATCTAAAGCTGCACGTACAGCTTTATAAGTTTCGTCTCCGGGATCAGTAAGATACGTACCCAAACCAAGAGCGGGAATATCTAATCCATTGTTCATTCGAATATTATAATTGGTATCCATAAGCTATTACCGAGTATTAATGTAACTATTCCGTATTTTATGTTTTATTTAGTAAACGGCTAAAGCTTTTAATGATTTTTGATTATTTTGCAAAATTGAAATATTTTATAACATTTACATAAAAAAGGGTTAAGGAATGAAACACCTATATACATTTATTACCTTGATTTTTCTTGCTTTTACCTATTCTTACTCTCAGCTACCGGATTATATGATAGAAGGTAAAAGGGTTGAAAATAAAGTCTGCAACCACATACACAAGCATAAAGATTCAGATTACCTGCTTGCAGAACCTACTCCTAAGACTTACCAAGTAGATAAATATAAACTATACTTAGACTGGTACAATGTATTAACTAATCCTGATATGGAGTCTCATACCTTTTCTGCTACAAATACTATAGAGCTGACATTCACTGATAATTCAGATATGATAAGATTAGATGCCCAAAGTACTATATTTATAGATTCAATATTTGTAAATGGCACCAAATGGGTAGATTACACCAAATCAAAAGAAGAGTTAGTAATTAATTTGGATGAACCTAAAGTTGCTGAATCAAAGTTAAATCTGGTTATATACTATACATTCTCCAGTCCTAGTAATGTTGGTTTTTACTTATATTCTGCTAATCCTGCAGCAGGTTATAACTATAATCCTGAAACAATCGCTTATACTACATGCGAACCTACTGACTCGAGATACTGGTTCCCTTGCAATGATATGCCGTCAGATAAAGCACTCGTAGAGATATCCGGCAAAGTTCCTACAGGCTTTACATTCGTCTCTAACGGTTTATTGATTAATACAGAAGAGTTCGATGATTACTCTGTTTTCCATTGGAAGTCAAGAGACCCAATGGCAACTTATCTAATGGTGGCTGATGCGTCAAAGTATGTAAAATTAGTAGACGAATACCAACTTCTAAATGACGAAAATACATCAATAGAGCTTCAATATTATGTTTGGGCCAAGGACACTGTCCCGGGTGGAGTTTTTGATGCACGTAAAGCATTCAATAATTTCCCTGAGGTTATGAAAATGTTCGAAGAAGCTTATGGTACATTTCCATTTGAAAAATACGCACAGGTAACGGTTGCACCTTTTGCTTTTGGTGGTATGGAACATCAGTCTGCTACTACTATTCACCGAAATTGGTTAGCCGGGCAAACTCTTTATGGGATTGTACATGAATTAGCTCACCAATGGTTAGGTGACTTGATCACTTGCAACTCATGGCAAGATATATGGGTAAATGAAGGTGGGGCTACATGGAGCGAAGCTTTGTTTTATTCCTCATGGAATGAATTATATTACCGTGAGCATCTTAAAAATTATAGGAATAGATATATCTCAGATCAGCTTTTTAATATTCCAATTAATGGAGTTGATACTTATAGAATTTTTGGCTCGCAATATACATTAGCCTATTATAAATCAGGATGGTTTTACCACATGATGAGCGAAATGATTGGTAGAGATAACTTTTTAGATGCACTCAGATTTATATTAGATAAATATAAATTCCAGTCCGTAAGCACTGAAATGTTTAAAACAGCACTAAAAGAATTTTATCCAAATCCTCAGGTCGATTGGGATTTGTTTTTCGAGCAATGGTTAGAAAAACCGGGACATCCTTATTATGAAGTTGGCTTCAAAACCGAAGACTATTCTAATGATAGTTTGCAAGTTTCTGTTAGTGTAAATCAGTCTAAAGTAAGTGCTGATGCAGCGGACTATTTCACTATGCCTTTAAAATTTGAATTGCGAAACTCAGTTAACGAGGTGGTCTTTACCACGAAACAGTTTTTAAATAATAAGAAATCACAAGCTTTTGATTTTATAGCACCAAAGGGCTTTAATAAAGTAAACATAGATACCATGAGTGCGTTATACCAAGGTAAAAGCGGAGTTTACTCACTTGTAGAAAGTACAGAATCAGTATCGGAAATGAAACTCTATCCTAATGTTTTGAAAAATGAAGAATACGCTACACTTCTCTATAATATGCCGGCCGGAACTAATCATCAAGTTGGACTCATTGATTTAAACGGCAGATATGTAAAAACTATATACTCGGGAATTAAGAATTCGTCTGACAACGAATTGGGATTCAGTATAGATAATTTGAGTTCAGGAATATATTTTATTCAAATTACCTCGCAATATGGAATAGAATCGAAAGAACTGTTTATCGTAGAATAAATTATAACTATTTAAACATACAGCCTCCTATAACAGAGGCTGTATGTTTAAATATAATAAATGTAAATGAGTCTACTTATTTTCGCCTGCTTCTGCTTTTCCGTTTTGCATCTGCTGCATCAATTCAGGAACTTGACCTCCCATAAGTCCACCTAATTTCATAAGTTTATTGACATCAACAGATCCATTAATATTGATAATCACCAACTCAGTGTCATCAAGCACATACAGCACAAAGTCTTTCTTTGCTTTATTTGATAGAATTTTTACTGCTTTACCTTTTTGATTTACTTCCATAAAGACTGTATAGTCTTTATAATTATCAGTAATTTCTGACTTTATCTTTTCTACTTTAGCATTAGACAAACCTGATTCTTTTAGGTCTATGGTAAGTATTTTGATACTCTTTATTTCAGCAACAATCTCAGCCAAAGCATCTTTTTCGTCACCTTCTTCCCCCATGTTCTTGAACGTATCAAGCATGGCAGGAGTAACATTGACGATAGTTACACCTTCCGAATTTTGCACTTGCTTATACACTTTATCTACAAAATTATCTGCTGAAAAAGCAGTAGCAATCACTGTGAGCATAGCTAACAGCATTAAGTTAATTAGTCGTTGCATTTTGGATAATCCTTAGTTGTTTTAACAAAATATCTTGTGTTTTTTCTAATTCATTTAGCTTTTCAAGCTCTTTAAAGCTACTATTTACTAACCTCATAGGTTCCATTTCCTCCTGAGCTTGATTAACTTGAAAGCAAACAAATCTGATAGCATTTTCAGTAGTTCTTAATTGCTCTTTTGATTTTTGATTTGCATTATATATAAAAACCAGTGTAGCAGAAATAAGAATCAAAGCAGCAACTGATGCATATTTGAAGTACTTATTCATTAGTATAGGCTTCTGTTTGCGCTCGGTATAAACTATCAGACTCTCTTTGTGAGCAAACTCAAAATATGCTTTAAATTTTTCGTGTTTGGTTTCGCAACCGGATTCAAAATAAGATTTAAGAGTCTTTTCTTCCTCTAAAGTAGTTTCTGCATCGAAAAATTTATCCAATAGTTTATCTATATCATTTGTACTCATACTTATACCTATTTATAATTATGTCCCTAAGGAGCTTTCTTGCCCTTGACAAATTAGTTTTGACAGCGCTGACAGTCAAACCGGTTATTTCACATATCTCTACGTATTCATATCCTTCTATATCTCTGAGCTGAAAAATCAATTTTTGTTTCTCCGGTAATTCACTTAATGCTTTACTGATTATTGCGTTTATATCCATTTTCTGTTCTATATTTTCAGAAAAAGAGACATTGTTTAACATGATATCATCCGCATAAGAATTTTTTTTCTTTCTGAGCTTATCTATGCATAGATTCTTTAGTGTTGAAACTGCAAATGCTTCTTTCTTAGGATGTTCATCTAATGCTTTCCTTTTTTCAAGTATTTTCAGATACAAATCCTGCACGGCATCAGATGCCTCAATTTCAGACCCAAGCAAACGGTTTGCTATGCGAAACAGCTTATCTTTGATTGCAAATATTGCTTCTATGTTTTTATCTTTTTTCATTTAACTAGTATAACGTTTTACTTCTCATATCGTGACATTATACTTTTAAAATTTTATATTTTAACTTGCAATGATTTTAACTTTTATATAAATTAGACGTACTAATATTTAACAAAACAATATTGAATTTAAAATGGAGTAATTTTATGTTACGATGTTTATTTTTAGCATTCTTAATTGTATTTACAAGCACTTTATTGCAAGCAGAAACAATAATAACAGTGCAATCCGGTTCAGTTTATACCGGCGAGATAGTAAGTGAATCAGACTCTGAGATAGTTCTTAAAACTGAGGACAACGTATTGATTACTATATACAAAGATAAAGTTATAGAAAGAAGACAAGCAAAATCAGTAATTCATACAAATTCCGGCAAAACTTACACCGGAGAAATAATTAGTAATGGTTCGAATTTAATCAAAATAAAAGCTTCTGATGGTATCATTATAGAAATTCCTCAGGAGGAAGTATTCAAGATTACTCCGGAATCTGCACAAAATGAAAGAGATAATCAAACATCTGACTACAGCCGCTACGGTCAACCAAGACAATCCAATTCTAATAATAATACATATTCTCTATACAATAGGTACAATAATACTTTATACACAAAAGAACATGTAAATTTTGGTGTAGGCTTTATTATTCCTGCTGGTATTAATTTAGTGATCGGATATACTACCGATAACATTGGTTTTAGAGTGCAGGGTGGATATTGGTCATCAATATATGGCTTACAAGGCAACTTACTATTTAACATCATTCAAAAATCTAATTTTGAAGTGAACTTAGGATTATGTGCAGGCATTTCTGCTACAGAAGAAAATTATTCGTATGGATATTATAATACTTATACTCATATGGGGGGAATATGCTTATGCAGGAATCACTGCTGATTTAAACTGGCATGGTTTCTTTCTAGAGTTAGGTCTTGCCATAGGAGATGATACTTATGATACTAAATACATAAGTGATCCTCAATTACTAATTCAAATAGGATATGTGTATAGATTTAACAAGAGATAGCAAACGGGCGGTGTATTGAGGAAACATCCAATACACCATTTTTAATAAAAAACCGACTAATTTACTTTGATAATTTTCTCAGTATAGACTTTATCTTTAGTCTGTAATTTTAAGAAATATATACCTTGGCTAACATTTGTCATATTAATATAATAAACATCTGAATTTAATACCTCTCCCGATGCTACTATATTCCCAACTACATCAAACACTACAAACTCCAACTCTACATCATCGCACACACGAAGTTCAATATCTTGCGATATAACATTATTACTTATCTTAAATAAGTGATGAGATATTTTATCATTTTGTATTCCGTACCAAGATTCAATCCCAAAGGCGAATATATTTAAAGAATGAGGTAGTAATTTGAATTGATTTGTATTTGCATAATCAATTGTTTTATATGGCATCTCAAATCTATTTTCAGCATCCACAGCATCTAAAACATTTTCACTCCAAAGCCGGTAATGTTTTCCTGAAGCATTATCAGCAAAAGGCAAAATATCTATATTAACAATTAAAGTATCATACTTATAGCGATTGAGCATGGTTACAAAAACAGAATCTTTACTTTTAGTAACCTGCGCATCTAAAAATGGAACTCCCCAAAACCAAAATTCAGGCAAATCAAATTTTTCACTCTCAGTATTTGTTATAATAAGAGAATCTCCGGTGTGATTTCTTAACATTGACAAAGCTTCTAAGGCGGGCAAAGCTGTAAAATATCTACGCCCATCGTCTTTGATGTAACACCTGTTCAATCCTATCCCAAATGTTCGGGCAGTAGTACTTATACACTCTGCACTACGAATGAATGCATTAATATATCCGGCATTAACTAATCCGCTTTCGAGTGACGCATTTCTAATATTAGTATCTACGGTCCAGTCTTCCCATGTAGCATAATCCACCCACCATTCACTGGCAGAAAGTTTTATTTTAGGCGTTAGGTTTAACGCTCTTAATTTATTATACATACGGGAAATATCGTTTTGCTCATGTATAAAGGAACTTCCGGTTAGATATTTGAACAATACATCATCATCAGTGATATCTATTTGGCCACGAAGTGCCGGGTGATACCCATATAGATCATTTTTATCTTTTACCTTAGTATAAAGATAATCCATGTCTGCATTGCCTTTCCAATGATTACCATCTATAAGAATCATGATAGAAGAGTCAACTGCTTTCATTAAGTCATAGTATTTGATATAGTCTTTTGCATACTGTTCCTGATTGTCCCATTGCTCATTGCCTATTTCAAAGTATTTAACATTATATGGTGCAGGATGTCCGTTTTCAGCTCGTTTATTGCCCCAATAGGTAGTTGTATCACCATTGCAGTATTCCACCCAAGCAGCAGCTTCTTCAGCTGTACCATTTACATAATTAACAGTAATGTGTGGCTCAATATCTAATTCTTCGCAAAAACGCAGGAATTCGTCGGCTCCCCATTCCATTCTTTGTGATACAGGAGGCCAAACTACTAATGGCGCTAATCTTTGATCCAAATCTCCAATACAGCTTTCGAGTAACACTCCGGGGCTATCTGCAAAACATCCACCCGGATAGCGAAGCATTCCCGGGTTCCAGTACTTTAGCATATCATAGAACTCTTGTCTCAGTCCTTTTATATTGTTGGTGGGCATAAGAGATGCTTCGTCAATATGTAACTCTCCTTTAGCATCATTTCCAATTTGGAAGCTGACTTTATGTTTCCCTTTCAGAGGAGGTATCACAATTTGATATTTTTTCCAATCTGCCGTTATATTCCCGAAATTGTAGGAATAAACAAGGTTGGAATCCATCAGAAGTCTTATTGTCAAATTAGAATGAGTTGGAGTTTTAGCATGAACATAAAATTCGTGTGATACTGAGTCGTTTAAGCAAACTTCCTGTGCCGCACCTTTGAAATTTTGAGACTTATTTATTATGAAAGTATAATACTCTCCATTCTTGTTGTATCCTCCTTCAGTTATGCCATAGTTTACATCATCGGCAACATCAATTTGAGTCCACTTACGAGAAAAGTTCCAACTCAAATTTTTCCAATCCATGCCTCTGTCTAAAAACTCCTGAGCATATATTCCTTTGGGACCGTTGATATAATGATTCAAATATTCAAGAAATCCACCAAAGATTTCTTTATGGATATAAGTTTTTGAAAAGTTATCATTATAGATTGATAGCGTAGCGTGCTTATTATCTGCCAAAGAAGAAGTATATATAAGCATGCTCATAACTATAAAGAATATATATATCTGCATCAAATCTAACTCTTTTAATTAAATGGACTAACAACTAATACTACAAAAGTTTAGCTGTCAAGTTCAAAAATATCATGTTAATTATTTTGCGTCTTCATTTCTATAGACTCTACCATATATAAGAAGAGAGACCGCTGACAAAAGTCCAATTCCTGCAAATACATACCATATATAGTGGGCATGAGCATAAAGTACGTCATGTGGCACTCCTATATTTTCCGGAAGCTTAGGATCTGGGCAGAACATATCTAACAAAACGCCTGATAAAATGAAGCCTAAAAGATTGGATATAAATGAATCAAGATGGCTAAAGCCCATATACAAACCTTCTTCACCTTTAGGTGCCTGCAGTGAAAAATATTCTAAATAGCGTGGAGATATAAAACTTTCAGCTAAACCTTGGAACACTATACCAATTATCATCATAACAGTTATAGGGTGCATCGCAAAACCTAAAATACTTATAGAATTTCCGGTAACTTCGGCTAAAATGTGGCCGGTAGCCATAGTAAATGCAGACAAAGGCATCAGCAACATACCAATACTCATAGCTGTGATTGCTTTGAATTTTTTCATCATATCTGTAACAATATATACCATTATAACTACTACAAATGGATTAACATTCGCTATCCATTCAGGGCTTGCATCTTCCCCGATGAGTCTAATCACGTATTTTGGCATTGAAGCATAAAGCTGTTGCTGAATCATCCAAAAGCCTGATATAATAAAGATGAGAATAATCAATCTCTTCTGAGTTAGGACTAATTTTAATCCTCTCAGTATTTCCTGTATAGATTTATTAGCTGCATTAGCATCTATATTTCTATAAAACATCAGCACCATAATAAGTGCCAGGAAGGTAAGACCACCCGCATAAATATTCACCCATTGAACTCCGAACTCTAATCGAATAGGATAAGCAAAAGTTTTACCTAAAAATGAGCCGATATTGACAAGCATATAAAATATTGAAAATGCCTTGGCTCTATTCTCAGAAGTTGAAGACTTGGCAACAGTTCCTGCAATTATGGATTTAATAAAAGAGCCACCAAACATCAGGATAGTAAGCGAAAGTAAAACTGTAATCTTAGTAGGTACAAAAGCCAGCGTAAAGTATCCGACTGTAAGCAAAGCAAAAGCTATGATAATAGCTTTTCTAAAACCAATTTTATCTGAATAAGTACCCGTAAACATCGGTAGTAGATATAATCCGGAAGAGAATATACCCACAATAAATCCTGTTTCCACATCAGTAAATCCAACAACATCTGTGAGAAACAGTGTTATAGAAATAAACATTGCGTAAAAAGCGGATCTTTCAAGAAGCTCCACAAAGTTTGCATTCCAAAATGTACCGGAATAACCAAAATAAGTCTTTAACTTGTTCTCCAACTCTTATCTCCTATCTAATTGTTATAAGCATTTATGAGTAAATATGATATATCAATTTAAGAAATATTTGCTTTAAAGCCGGCAATATTTAGAATTAAGAGCATAGAGTTGTAATATGTGGAGTGAAGGTGTTTCTTTCAACTTTTTACTACAGAAAGTATTTATGCAATTTAGGAAAGCATAATATACATAAACAAGAATGTATTGGAGTTCTATACGGTTGCTAAATATGTGATATTTACATTAATAGTAAGTATTTGCAACGAAGTGCCAACGAACTTGAAAAAAAAGTATAAAAAAAAGCTACCATGAAGATTATTCGTGATAGCTTTTAAATTTGTTGGAAACCTAAGATTTCCGTACATTAGTACGCCAGAAAGGATTCGAACCTTTGGCCTACAGCTTAGAAGGCTGTTGCTCTATCCAGCTGAGCTACTGGCGCGTCATTTAATGTGATACAAACTTACGGGATATTTTGATTATATGCAAGAAAAAAAATAATTTTTTTTATGTGTTATTTTTGTTTGCATCGTGTGTCTAAAAGCAGTATATTTGTACTATAAGTTTTTGGTCAAGCCCTTTGCGGTTAAGACAAGCCCAATCCCGCCAGGTCCGGAAGGAAGCAACGGTAAGTTTCGTCTTGAGGTGCAAAGTAAGCTTGACCTTTTTTTATATTTTCTGAAGATTCATCGTTATATAACCTATCTTAGCTGCTCATCTAAAATATATCCGTGTGTAATAGCAAACATATAATTATCCTGCAATTAAATAAACTAAGTAGCGATTCTACGCTTCTGTATATAGTAACTAAAAAATACAAATCATCAGATAAACTAATACATAAAAAGCTACGACTTTTAGAGATTATTATCCCCTTTTGTCTCAACTTTTAGGGATTTATCCAAATAAATTAGTAGTTTTACTGCATTTTTGAAAGAAACCTAACTCTAAAGTTATCACTCAGATAGAATATTAGCACAGTAATATTTCTGTCGTTTTTTTGATAAAATCGAAAAATTACTTGCATTAGTTGCAATTAGTCCCTATATTTGTATTCTAAATTTTTGGTCAAGCCCTTTGCGGTTAAGACAAGCCCAACCCCGCCAGGTCCGGAAGGAAGCAACGGTAAGTTTCGTCTTGAGGTGCAAAGTAAGCTTGGCCTTTTTTTATATACACCCTCCCTTTTACTA
This sequence comes from Chlorobiota bacterium, assembly GCA_041596515.1. Lineage (GTDB taxonomy): Bacteria > Bacteroidota > Ignavibacteria > Kapaibacteriales > UBA2268 > JBFHIJ01. The sequence goes on along the minus strand of JBFHIJ010000001.1, from coordinate 83,563 downwards.
TTTATTATCAGTTTAATTTGGTATCTTTGAGATTATAAATTAAGGCATATATATAGTGTCGGTATGAGAAAAGAGATAATAATAAATAGTACAATAAACGAAGTTAGAGTTGCGATTACAGAAGACGGACAGCTCGCTGAATTTTTTATTGAATTCCCGGAAAAAGAAAGATATATCGGTAACGTATACCTTGGCAAAGTAAATAAAGTAATGCAAGGCATAAATGCTGCATTTATTGATATTGGACTTAGACAAGATGGCTTCCTCCATTTCTCTGATGTTGATGATTCTCTTGAAAAGACGATGATGATAGAAGAGGATGACGACGACGATGAAAATGACAATAATGGGAATTATCCGGCTACTTTAGACAATAACTCTGACGTAGCGCTCAGAAAAACCAACTTTTCTTCAGGCACTAGAGCTACCAATAAAGCTACATTTAGCACTAAGCGCTCCGGCGAGGTTCAGATTAACTTAGAACCCAAGCAAGAAGTTATTGTGCAGGTAGTTAGAGAGGCTTATGGTCATAAAGGCGTTAAAGTAACTACCAAAATAGCATTGCCCGGCAGATATGTGGTTTTACTTCCATTCGACAATATACTTGGTGTTTCTAAAAAAATTCATTCCTATCAGGAAAGGCGACGTCTTAGACAGCTTGCAAGAAGAGTATTGCCTAAGGGATTTGGCTGTATTATAAGAACTGCTGCTAAAGGCAAATCAGAAGTCGAACTTGTAAAAGATTGGGAAGACTTGCTTTTAAAATGGCAGGAAATAGAGCAAAAAGTTCAAAAAACCAAAAAAACCGGACTTTTGTATAAAGATATGAAACTTGCTGCCAGTGTGATTCGTGATTTGCTCACTCCTCAGGTACAAAGAGTAGTTGTAGATTCTAAAAAATTATACAAAGAGATATATAATTATCTTAATTGGTCTTCACCTAAATCTCTTCATAAATTAGAAATATACTCCGGTGCAAGGCCTATTTTTGATGCTTATGGTATTGAAAAAGAACTTGCTAAAACTTATCGAAGAAAAGTAAACCTTCCTAATGGTGGTGACATTGCAATAGAGCAAACTGAAGCGATGTTTGTAGTGGATGTTAACTCCGGACGTGCTGCAGAATCGGATCAGGAAAGAAATGCAGTACGTACAAATATGGAAGCTGCCAGAGAGATGGCTCGCCAGATTCGTTTGCGTGACATGGCTGGGATGATTATAATAGATTTTATCGATATGGCTCAGGAACAAAACCGTCGAAAACTTTACGTAGAAATGAAAAGAGAGCTTGCTAAAGATAGAGCTAAAACTGTAGTTTATCCTTTGACACAGCTGGGTCTGCTACAGATAACACGCCAAAGGATAAATCAAAATATTACAGAAAAAATTTCTGAAGCTTGCCCAACTTGCAGTGGCACAGGACGCGTTACTTCTAAAGCAGTTCTTATTAACAGCATCGAAAGATGGCTTAGAAACTTTAGAAAATCCTCCCGTGAGTTTAGGATTCAGCTGACTGTAAATCCTAATATTGCTCAATATCTGACCGAAGGAACTATTTCGCCATTGAACAAACTTATGATTAAGTATTTCGTAAAGATTAAAATAACACAAAGCGACCAAATGGCTATAGATAAGTTTAGATTCTTTTCTGAAAGACAACAAAAAGATATTACTAATGATTTTTATTGAGTATGCGTACTAAAATAACAATCCTGGGTGCTTCAGGATCTATAGGAACTCAAACTTTAGATGTTATTCGCCAATCCGGTGATAAGTTTGAGATTAATTACCTAAGCATAAATCGAAATATAGATATACTAAAACTGCAATGCGAAGAATTTAACCCCAAAGGGGTTATTATTACTGATATAGATGCCGCTAACAAATTCAGAACTATTTCTGATTTTAGTGGCGAAATACTTGTCGGGGCTGAGGCGTTAACAAAGGTAGCCCGCGAAGACGACTATGATGTAATGCTTTCTTCTCTTGTAGGGTTTGCAGGTGTCTTACCAACCTTGGAAGCCGCTAAAAGAGGCAAGACTATAGCTCTGGCTAATAAAGAAACCTTAGTTAGTGCAGGCTCCATTATCACTAAAAATGCGAAAGAATTTGGCGCTAAGCTAATGGCAGTGGATAGTGAGCACAATGCTATTCTTCAATGCTTAGTGGGCGAGAATAGTGATCATATTGAAAAAATAATACTAACGGCTTCAGGTGGCCCATTTAGAAATACACCTAAGTCAAAGTTTGCCGAACTAAGTATAGCGGATGCTTTAAATCATCCAAACTGGGCAATGGGCAGTAAAATTACTATCGACTCTGCAACTATGATGAACAAAGGCTTTGAGGTTATCGAAGCTTTTTGGCTATTTGATATAACTCTTGAACAGATAGATGTGCTGGTTCATCCGGAAAGTATAGTACACTCCTTAGTGCAGTTCAAAGACGGTTCGCTCAAGGCACAGTTAGGCTTGCCAGATATGCGCATTCCTATTTCTCACGCACTCTTTTATCCTGAAAGATTGCATTCGGATTTCCCAAGATTAGATTTGAGCAAAATAGCAACTCTTAACTTCTCGAAACCTGATTATTATAAATTCAGATGTTTAGAGATAGCTTTCGAGTCTATCAAAGCAGGCGGACATGCTCCTACTATTGTAAATGCAGCGAATGAAATAGCAGTAGATGCTTTCCTTACAGGTAAAATATCTTTCGATAAAATACCTCACTTAATTGATGAGGCATTGAATAAAATTGACAGCCGTCTAAACGGAGAAATTGGTTTGGTCGTTGAAACGGACACCAAAACTCGAGAATTTGTAAAAAAATTAGTTTAAAATAAATGGATTACTGACATGGCTTTTTTATCCACACTCTTTTATTTTGTAATAGTGCTTGGTGTACTCGTAGTGGTACACGAATTTGGTCACTTTATTGCTGCACGTCTAAGTGGAATGCGTGCTGATGTCTTTTCTGTAGGGATGGGACAAAGACTTTTTGGTTGGAATAAAATTTCAGGTTTTTCTTTCGGCAATATAAAAATCAAAACTGATACCGAATTTGTAGATGATCCTGATGCTATAGATTTAGATGGTCACACTGATTATAGACTTGCACTGTTCCCTATCGGCGGTTATGTTAAGATTGCAGGCATGGTAGACGAATCGTTTGATACAAATTATGCAGGCATGGAACCTAAAGAATACGAATTTAGATCTAAAAATGTATTCCAAAAATCAATTGTGATTTCGGCAGGCGTTATTATGAACTTCCTACTTTCTGTACTTTTAGTAGGTGGTATCGCCTTTTTCAATGGTGAAGCAGAATATAAAACAAATAGAATAGGTCATGTTGCAGAACAATCTATCGCAGAAAAAGCCGGACTGCATACAGGCGATCAAATTTTAGAAATCAACTCTAAATCGATTTCTACTTGGCAAGATTTAGTCTTAGGTCTGACAACAGATGATTTAGGCAAAGAGAAAAATATAAAATTAGTTCGCGATGGTCAGACAACTTTCCTCACTGCAGACGGTGCTGCCATTTTGCAGGAAATGGCAAGCGAGAAGAAATTGGGTATCGCGCCATACGGTATGCGAGTAGTTTTTGGCGAGCCAAGTTCAGATGGTGCTGCACAAAAAGCAGGTTTTAAATCTAACGATACTGTGATGACTTTGGCAGGTAATGAGATATTTAATACAAATCAATTTTTGGACGAATTACAAAATTATAAAAGTACTCCGGTTGATATAGTTGTTAAAAGAAGTGACATGATAGAAACAATAAATGTTACTCCAAACGAAAATGGTAAAATTGGTATTTCTATAGGAATAGCTTATACCGGGAAGTTTAGTATTCGTAATTATGGCTTGTTTGAATCTGTCGGATATGGCTATACTAAAACGGTTGACTATATCGACCTGTTTTTCTCTTCGATAGGACAAATCTTCGAAGGTAATATTTCGCTAAAACAGTCAGTAGGTGGTCCTATTATGATAGCAAAACAAGCCGGCAAGCAAGCTGAGCAAGGCATAGTAAGCTTTTTGTTATTTATGTCAATGCTTTCTACTACTTTAGCGGTAATCAATATACTTCCTTTCCCTGCTTTGGATGGTGGTCATTTGGTATTTATTATTATAGAAGCGATTATCAGACGGGAAGTACCGATAAAAGTTAAAATGGCTATACAGCAAACAGGTATAATAGCTTTGTTGTTATTTATGGCAGTAATTATTTATTATGACGTAGTGAGGTCACTGTAAATGTCACTCGATAAAAAACCTTTGATTTTAATTACAAACGATGATGGTATAGATTCTCTCGGCATCAGGCAATTAGCACTGAGCTTAAGCAAATTGGGAGAAGTAAAAGTAGTAGCCCCTGACCGCCAAATGAGTGCAGTCAGCAGTGCTGTTACGATACAAAACCCTCTGAGAGTTAAAAAGTATATGATAAGTGACGATATAGTCGGTTACGCTGTCACCGGGACTCCTGCGGATTGTGCTAAGCTTGGTATAAATTCATTATGCGTCAGGAAACCGGATTTAGTTATTTCCGGCATCAACCATGGACAAAATAATGCTATCAATGTACTATATTCAGGTACTGTTGGTGGAGCTGTAGAGGGAATGCTTCAGAATATACCATCTATGGCTATTTCGGTCGGCTCGCACGACGTGGAATTTGACTGTACAGTGGCTGCAGAATATGCTTTAGAATTGGCACAAAAAATGCTTAAAATATCTATACCTAAGGGTACTTTGCTAAATGTAAATGTGCCTGCAGTTGAAAAAGACAAAATAAAAGGTATAAAATATACATCTCAAAGTAGTGCTATCTGGAAAGATAGTTATGAAAAAAGAGAAGACCCTTTTGGTAGAGACTATTACTGGTTTAGCGGCAGTTACGAAAAAAACACTTCTGACACAGAAAGTGATGATTATGCCCTATTTAACAACTTTGTTTCTGTCACTCCTATCAAGATGGATTTTACTGACAGAGATTTTTTAGCTACACTTTCAGAGGAATTAAGATAGCAAATGGCATCGTTAGTTTCTATAGATGAGCTTGAAGAAGGCATGATTTTAGCAGAACCTATAATTAATAATTTTGGGCAAACTCTGTTGCCTGCAGGAATTAAGTTAAATAACAAACACCAGATAATATTGAAAACCTGGAATATAAGCAGTGTTTATATACAATCGGATAAAAATGATATAGGTCTCGATGTAGAATTAAGCCCGGAACTAAAAGAAAAAGCAGCAAAAAGCTTATTAAATAGAATGATATGGATTCCAGAACTCAAAATAGAAAAAGATTTGTTTAGTGCTGGAATTATACTAAACGTACAAAATATTATTTCACAAAATGAAGATTCAGAAGCTACTTGAAAAATATTCAAAATATAATTGATAGAATTGACGAATTCCCCACTTTACCGACGGTCTATACTAAACTATCGGATGTGATGTCTAATCATCGTTCTACCCCTTCGGATGTTGCAAATATAATCAGTCAGGATCAAGCTTCTGCTACTAAGATTTTAAAAGCTGCTAACTCTTCAATTTACGGATTTAGAGGTAGAATTACTACTATTACCCAAGCTATCACCTATATCGGCTTTGAAGAAGTCAAAAACTTAGTGCTCGCTTTATCAATCATCCAAATGTTTTTTAAGTCAGATGCACCTTCTTCGTTTAACCCTGTAAACTTATGGAAACATTCCATAGCTGTTGGTATTATAACACGGCATGCCGGAAATACAATAGGAGTTAGGGATTTAGAAAACTACTTTATTGCCGGAATTTTGCATGATATTGGCAAGCTATTGTTATACAAATACGTACCGGATGACTATGCAAAAGCATATAATTATTCTTTTACAAATAAAGTTTCTCTGAGAGAGTCTGAACTAAAATTTATTGGTATATCTCACTCAGTAGTGGGAGATTTGCTTGCTGAAAAATGGCGTTTACCTATTTCTATAAGAGATGTCATCAGTAATCTATATACAGGAAGAGTGTCTGGAAAGCTAAGTTTGCTTGTCTCTTGCGTACATGTAGCAAATATTGCAGCTACTATGCTAGAATTGGGTGATAATAACGATGAAATAATCCCGAAACCTAATAAAGATGTGTGGGATTTCTTAAAATTACCGGATAACTACTTTACTAAAAACATGCTTGAAATTGTAAAGCAATACCAAGAATCTGTAAAATTATTATTAAAGATTTAATTGCAACAAGAAAACAAAAATATTACCTATATGTCCTCAGTATGCTCCTCCTTTTTACAGGAAATTGAAGCATACGTCAAAAACAGGGTATATTCTGAAAGAATAAATTTGGTTATTTCAGATGGGTTACGTGTGTTTGCTAACTTAGGTTATGAAAATGCTTCTGCGTTTTATTTGCTAAATGATAATACCTTTGAATTTGAACTAAACACTTGCCTTCCTAATCTATCCGAAGAGGCTGTTGAGTCATTTTATTCCGGCTTAATTGACCATGGTGCAATCGGTCAAGTTTTAGAATCTGGAAAAATAAGTTTGTTGTCTCTACCAAAAGTTGAAGATGAATTTAAATCTGCTTTAATAATACCTCTCAAGGCATCTTGGGGAGTGTTAGGAATTGTGCTGGTACTACTTAAATGCGAAGAGTCAGTTTTTGATATTGATTTGATGAAACTTTGCTCGCTCCATGCCGGTCTGTTTGCAGGCTCACTTGAGAATACAAAGCTGTTCATCAATCTAAATCGCTCTAAACTTATTTTGGAGCAAAAAGTAGCCGAAAGGACTATGGATTTAGCTAAGAGCAGAAGAGAGTTAAGAACTATTTTTGACTCTGTGCATTCAGGTATCATGGTAGTAGATGCAGATACAGATAATATTATCAGGATAAATCCTGTTGGTGAGACAATGCTTGGTCTCCCCGAATTAGAAATTTTGGAATCTAAAAGAGAAAGATTTCTTTCTACTGTTCACTTTTCAGGTGATTCGCGAAATAGTTTTACAAATTTTGAGTCAGAGCTTAAACTCCAAAACAAGTCTATACCAATATTAAGGACTATTTCTTCTATTAATTTGGGAACTCAAAAGTACTTTATAGAAAGTTTTGTAGATATTTCTGATAGAAAGCAAAGAGAAAACGAGCTAAAAAAATCTAATGAAATATTAGAGCTAAAGGTAGAAGAAAGAACTGAGGATTTGCAACTGCTGATACATAAGCTCAAAGATGAGATAAGGATAAGAGAAAGAGCAGAAAAAGAAGCTCGGAAAATGCTGGCAGTAGAAAAAGAGCTAAACGAAATGAAATCTCAGTTTGTAAGTATGGTCTCTCATGAATTTAGAACTCCTCTAACAATTATTAAATCTGCTGCTCAACTTTTAGATAAATTCTTTGCCCGATTGTCTGATGAAGAGAAAAAAGATTATCTCAAAAGGATTATGAAAACTGTGGATATAATGACTGATTTGATTGAAAATGTTATTTATATCGGAAAAGATGAAAATAATAGATCTACCAGAATATCTCCTATCGATCTTGATAGCTTCATTTTCAATCTGGTAAACGATTTAAAACTTACTTTAGCCAAAGGAAGAACTGTTAATATAAAAATTTCAACTGCCGAAAAGCGACTTAAATCTGATGATAAGCTTTTGCGGTTGATTTTGTTAAATTTGATTACCAATGCACTCAAATATTCTCCTGAAGACAAACCGGTAAGCATTGAAGCTGCTATTTTCAAAGATATTGCTGTGATTTCGATACAGGATTATGGAATTGGCATACCTGACAATGAACAGGAAAACATATTTGATTTGTTTTACAGAGCTGATAATGTAGGAAGTATTTCAGGCACAGGTCTGGGAATGGCTGTGGTATTACAGTCAATTAAACAGTTAAATGGAAAAATCGAAGTACAAAGTAGAAAGAATATAGGTTCTACATTTACATTTAGAATTCCGAATAATCTATAGGTGTATGATGAATAAGGTAATATTAGTCATAGAGGATGAAGAGCAGATCAGATTAGATTTGGTTCGCACTCTGACTTTCTCAGGTTATGACGTAATCGACGCTCCTAATGGCGAGCTCGGTTTGCTTCGAGCTCAAGAGACACTGCCGGATTTGATTATTTCGGATATTATGATGCCAATTCTGAATGGCTATGATGTCTTAAAAGAACTTCAAAAAGATCCTTCTACGGCGGTTATCCCATTTCTATTTCTATCTGCCAAATCGGAAAAATTTGATATTAGAGATGGAATTAATCTAGGGGCTGATCAGTATCTCACTAAGCCGTACGACATTGATGAATTACTTACTACTGTGGAAGCCCGACTAAAAAAACGGGAGATGAGCGAAAAGGCTTACAATAGCAAGATGGAAGATTTGCGCTCTAATATAAGAAGAGCAATTCCACATGAAATAAGAACCCCTCTAAATATTATATTGGGGCTCTCTGAGTTTTTAAAAAATAATTTTGACAAGACGACTACAGACGATGCAAAAGAAATGCTATCTAACATATATGATGGTGCCCAAAGGCTGCATAGGCTATTTGAGAACTACTTATACTATGCAAATTTGGAGATACTCGCTACCAATAAGCAAGAATTAGATGATTTGCATAATCAGAGACTCCATTTATCAGATTTCTTTATTAAAGAAATTGTGTTATACCGAGCTTCTATTTATGACAGAACTGAAGATATTAAATATGACATAGATGAAGCTATTGTAGCTGTTAACGAAGAGTATTTGATGAAAGTTATTGAAGAAATCATAGACAACTGTTTGAAATTTTCTGACAAAGGCTCAGATATTAAAGTTATTGCATCTGTTTCAAAAAATAAATATATCATAGAATTTAGTGACTTTGGCAGAGGAATGAGTAAAGTCCAAATTGACAATCTTGGAGCTTATGTACAATTTGAAAGGAAAGTATATGAGCAGCAAGGGAACGGACTTGGGATAGCTATTGCCAAACGAATAACAGAGTTGCATAACGGAACTTTTGAGATTAGTAGCGAGCCCGGCAGATACACGTCTGTAAAAATATCATTACCTATCGCTAAATAATTTACTAAATAAAGCTGACAACTATTAAGGTTATCAGCTTTTTTTATACATATTTCTTAACTTACTTCAACTCTAACTCCTCTGCAGATTTAATATTTTTTTCTGCTTTTTGAGTTTTAATTACACCATTCATTCCATTCAAAAACAGCTCTACCATTGTTTCGGTATATATATTTTTTGAGCTTAAATCCATTTTCCTACCAAATACTTGCTCAACTATAGGCTTATTGAAAAAATGAGAAAACAGCATGTGAGAAATGGTAGGCCCAACAATGGTTAATCTATCTCTATCTTCTATATCAAAACCCAAAGACTTATATAATTTCAAAGATGGATTAATAAAGCAAGGAACTTTTTCCATCTTAAACTCTTGTAGCTCTTGGTTATCATGAGGAATAGCTAAGAACACAATTTTACATATATCATGATGTTCCTGAATTAAATTAGATATATTTATAAATAGATTATACAGATTTTCATTCGGCGACAAATCATTATCTACAGTCATTTCTAACATCTGTAGATATTTCTCAAAAAAGAGATTCATTATTTCTTTTAATATTCCAATTTTTCCATTGAAATAATAGGATATCATAGAGATAGAAACATCTGCATTTTTTGCTATCTCTCTTACTCCTACCGCATTATAACCTCTATCAGCTATAAGTGCAATTGCAGTATTTAATATCCTTTCTTTAACATCAGTATTAGGTTTTCGACCCATAGCACCAACCACTAATTTTTATTTTTTCTTTCAAACATTTTTAAAACACCGGGTAAAAATATTAATGTTGCAAACCAAATTAACCCTAACCCAATCACAGCAAAGTTCCCTATTGAACTAATACCGGAGTGGTTTGCAAACATCATTCCCGAGTAACCAAGCATTGTAGTTATAATTGCCAACGATAGTGGCTCAAATAACTCTTTTTGAGTATTATCAGTATGTTTTCCCGTTTCAAACCATCTTTGCACATAGTGAATACCTCCATCTACGCCCATCCCGAGCAATGCAGGTATTACTACCATATTAAAGAAAGTAAGTTTGAAACCAAACAGAGAAAACAGACCAAAAGTGAGCATCATACCAGCCATAAGAGGTATCAACACCACTACTGTCTTTTTAAATGATCTATTATTCAAAAAGACTAACAGAATAACACCAGATAAAGTAGCTATGGCAATCCACCAGCCTTCACTGATTACCAAACTGAGGACTTCAGCAAAAACTATAGTCTCCCCTATTGGTCCTTTGATATCTCCTGCCATTTTTACATTATACAAATCATCAGTAAACGCCATTGCATTTCTACCATCTTTACGCTCTTCGCTTGGGTTTACAGTTACCAAATAGTGCCCTGTCCCATTGCGACTTACATAATTTGCTTTTAAGATGTCAGGTATTTCATCCACAGTCGGAGGCTCAGTAGGTGGATCCCAAGAAAGGAAGTCAGCTATCATTTCTTTTTGAGATTCATCTTCTATTCTTTCTGTCCACTGACCCGAAACTTGCTCTTTAATATCTTGAATAAGGAATAGTTTTTCTTCATAATCTGCCTCACTTGGAGAATAGTCTCTGATAGATCTAATCCTACCTATCAGGCTTGTACTGTCTTTTTCCTTTGCCTGATACAGTTGAGATTTTAAATTGTCTACTTCTTCCAAATTGGGAGCTAACAGTATAGCTGCCACACCCATTGAATTAGAATATACTTTGCCTTGTTTCTGCTTTAACTCTTGAACATTTACTACCTTTTGATTATCAAAATTCATATTTGCTAAATTATAATCAAATTGCATATTGAATACAGCGTAAACTACAGCAACTAAGGTAAGCGCTCCCATTGTAATAGTTGTAAGCTTCTTAGGAATATAAACTTTTTTCATTACTAAAGGCTGTTTATGCATTCCTTTAAATCTTGAAAATAGCACAACAAAAACAGGAAGTGCTAAATACATTGCCAATAGGACTGTAAATATAGCCATCGCACTGATAATACCAAACTCCGAAAATCCTCGGAAGTCAGACAAGGCTAGTATACTTAAAGACAAGCCTGTAGTCAGTCCTGAAAGTCCTACCGCAACTCCTGTGGAGTGGTAAGTTTCTCGCAATGCCTGCTCAACTGATACATTATTAGATTCCAACTGAAAACGCTTAACTATATGAATAGCGTAATCTATCCCCATACCAAACAGTATCAAAAGCAGGAATGCAGTTATTAGATTTAGTGGACCTACAAAGTGTGGGACTAAAGCGAACGCCCAAACTAAACCAATCAGCAAAGGAAAAATAGTTACTATTATAGGAGAGATTGCCCTATAACTAATCAAAAGTACCAAAAGTATCAAAATACCGGCGATTATTGATGACTGATTTAAGTCATACATTATAATGTCGTACTCATTTAGTTTGTTTTGGTGGTTTCCTGTTATACCGGACCATACACCATATTTCTCAGATGCAGCAAGTGTAATTTTTTGTATTCGCTCTTTTATTGTTTTAATTGAACCAATGTTAGTGACACCTTTACTGGTCGGTGCAAGTATACCAAAGATTTTACCGTCAGCACTTTCATGATATTCGCTCATGTGTTGATATTGCTGTATGAGTATTTGCAAATCTTGTTTATCCTCTTTGTCACCGTGGGTCTCCACTTCGTCTTCATCATCTAGCATATTATCAACAAATGGATTGACTTTAGCTTCCCATTGTATTAACTGTTCATACATTTTATCCAAATATTCAGTAGGAAGTAGAGAATATCTGTATTTTTGTAAAAACTCAGTTGGCCACTTATAATAAACATTCTGCAAAGCGTCTATTTTCTTCATTTCCGCAGCAGTGTATTCCACAGCTTGGACAAGTTTACCTCTATCATTTCCTTCAAAAAGGACTATAAAATGCCCACCATCCCCTACCATAGCTTCAAGCTCTCTGGTAGCCACAGCAGCTTTAGCATGCTTTGGTAATAGCTTAATAAGGTTGGTATCTACCTTGATATCTTTTAGCAAATAAGCTGCAGGAACAGTTATCAAAATAATCATCCCCAACATCAGCCAAGGCTTTTGCACAGACCACTTGATAATAAAGTCAATAAATTTTTGATATACTTTTTTCATTATTTTTCGCTTTTAGAGTCTTCAATATTTTTTTCGATTACTTCTATTACGCCTTCAAAACTTTTCTTTTTAAGCAATCTGTAAAACTGTTTCTGATAATTTCTTACTGTATCTACGCCATCAACTACGTAGTTTACTATCATCCATTTGCCGTCTGTTTTTTCCAATTCGTAGATTATTTCTATTTTTTCTTTTTTGTAAAAAGCTAATGTTTTTACAGTGGCTTTGTCTCCGTCAGTTTTTTCTTCAACATAATCAAAACCGTCGGCTCTGTATCTACCTAATTTATTTACAGAACTAATTCGTAATAGCTCTTCAAATTTTTCTTTAAATTCTTTTTGTTGTTTAGCATCCATTCCTCTAAGTCTGGAAACAACGGCATCACTCATTGCAGCCCAGTTAGTAACAGAACTAATAACATTGAGCATTTCCTTTTGTGATTTTTCATCAAGCGACGAGCTTTTGGCATTAATAGCAGCCACTTTGGTATTAGACTTTTTTACTACATCCATCGGGCTATCTGCAGCATAGGCACTAATAGCCATCACAGCGAAAAGCAATAATGTTGTCGATATTTTAGAGATTAACTTTTCCATTTTGCACCCATTTAATTATTAGCTCAATATTTCCTAATTCATTTGATAGTTTTGTAAGACCTTTTTGCACATCTAAATGCTTTTGGACTCTCTGCCCCTTTAGCTGAAAATATGTTTTATAAGCCTTGATCAATTTTTCAGGCTCACCTATCCCCATTTCCCAGTTATCATAACTCATTGTTAGCCAAGCTCTGGCATCTTTTTCAGATCTGTCTACAGATTCTAATAGTTTATAATCTTTCTGAATGTCTAAATATAGATTATATAGTTCTGCTTTGCTTTGACTAAGCAGCAACTGTTGCTCTTCGTCCAAAATTTGTTTTGCCAGTTCATCTTTTTTCTGCTGTACATCTTGTCTAAATATATTCATGTTCCATTTCATTCCCACGAACGCGCCTGCAGTCAGATAATTAAACTGATCATACACAAAAGGATTCGTTTGGTCATCTCTATTTGGAGCTATTCCATACATCACTCCGCCTGCAAGATAAAGCAACGGGTATTTCTCTGAATTACTTATTTGTATCTTACTATCCATAGCCCGAATACCATAAGCTATTTGTTGCATTATTTTATTATGCTTCAGAGAATAATCCCATATATTTTGAAAAGAAATTAATCCAAAATCAAACTCAGGAATCTGATCTGAAACTAAAGCAGAGTCAGAGAGCTCAATCCCTGAGGCAAGATTCACAGCATATATTCCTGCTTTTTTATTTTTTTGGCTATTCTCTACTATTTCGTCGACTACATATCTAAAGCTTTTTGCTTCTAAATAGTCGCCGTCATCTATTTCTGATTCAATTTTTTCAAGTTCTTTTTCTATCTCTTCCATCAGCTTATTTATGCCTGTTTCTACCTCATTTGCAATGTTTTTTGCTTTATAAGCGGCAGATGTAGAGAAATATAAATCAATCAATATATTCTTGAGCTCGGCTTTTTCCTGTTCGTATTTTGCCGTTTCTGATTTGATTAGCAAATCTGCACCTTCATCAGCATTGCTTATCCTACCAAAGGTATACAGGGGTTGCACAAATTTTATTTCACTTTGAAAGAATGGCCCCCAGCCTTCTAAGTCTGTAGCAGCATCAGGAGAATAAAAAACATCTCCCCTAGCTTCGGGTACTATGCCTCCACGAAGTTCAAGCGTCACTTCAGGTAAAATCTTTAAGCTTTCTACTTCTTCTTTGGTAGTTAAAGATTTCTGTTTTTGCAACTGAAATCTATTTTCAATGCCTTTATGCTCAATAGCCTTTTCTAGGAAAGTTTGTAAATCAAGCTCCTCAGAAAAAGTTACAGACACTTGGCAAACTAAAATAAGTGCTATATAGATAATACTATTCGATATCGCTTTTTGTTTCATTTGTAAATTTTCATCTTAGAAAGAGTAAAAAAATATCGTTTATTTAATGTTAGTTGAGTTTTATCAGACCAGAGATTTAGTTTAATTTCAACCGTAGGGTCAACCCTACGGTTGAAGCATATCTTAAATATATGTGGCGACTAATTTGCCACCGAAAGCAATAGAAATAAAAAACTAAATTTCGTCTGCTTCTTCTTCTACGTGAGTAACTACCTCTTCTCCCATCATCAATCTCAAAGTGTTTTTAAGTTTGATTAACTGGATAAACAAGTCGTTTTCAGGCACAACATTTGGTCTGTGCATTGGGCTCTTTAGATAGAAAGATAGCCATTCTTGGATACCGTACATGCCGGCTCTCATCGCTAAGTCAGTAAACAGTACTAAGTCTAAAGCAATTGGAGCCGCTAAGATAGAGTCACGGCAAAGGAAGTTAATTTTCAATTCCATTGGGTAACCCATCCAACCAAAGATGTCGATTTGATCCCAACCTTCTTTATTATCACCTTTAGGTGGATAATAGTTGATTCTAACTTTATGGTAGTAATCTTTGTACAAATCAGGATACAATTCAGGTTGAATAATAGAATCAATAACGGATAATTTACTTTGCTCTTTAGTTTTGAATGATTCAGGATCATCTAGTACTTCGCCGTCTCTATTACCAAGTATATTGGTAGAGAACCAACCACTAAGACCAATCATTCTTGCTTTAAGCATAGGAGAAATAACTGTTTTGATTAGAGTTTGACCTGTTTTGAAATCTTTACCTGAAATTGGCATTTTATTCAAATCAGCTAGTTCCATCATTGCAGGCATATCAACAGTCAAGTTTGGTGCACCATTTATGTAAGGAACACTTTCTTTCAAAGCAGCATAAGCATAAATCATAGAAGGAGAAATACCTGCATGATTATCTTTCAAGCCTTGCTCAAATGCAGCTACTGTCTGATGTACATCGCTAATCTGCATATAAACTTCAGTTGAACCACACCATACCATTACCATACGGTCTACGCCATTGGCTTCTTTGAATTTGCGAATATCTTCTCTTACCTGATTTGCCAAATCTTCTTTAGTTTCGCCATTTTTTACGAAATCACCGTGAAGTTTCAGCACGTATTTTTGTTCAAACACAGCCGGCATACAATGCAATGCTTCAAGTTCATCTTTTACAGCGTCTACGTCTTTTTCTGTAAGGACTCCATTTGAAGAAGTAGCTTGATATAGATTTTTATCTTCGATATCCCAACCACCAAAAACAATGTCATCAAGTTTTGCTAATGGAGCAAAATCTTTAATAAGAGGGAAGTTATTGTCTATTCTTTTGCCAAGTCTAATAGTTTGCATTTGAGAAACCGAACCGATTGGTTTTGCTATTCCTTTACGTATAGACATTACACCAGTAATAAAAGTTGATGCTACCGCACCGTTCATACCTACAACCAAGACTCCTAATTTGCCTTTGGCTTCTTTTACTTGATATTTACCCATTTTCTAACCTCAATTAAAAAGTTTAGCTATTTGCTATATATTACGATTATTTATGATATCCCAAACTCAATTAGAGAAAGATATTTTCTAGTTCTTTGAAGTGATTGATTGTAAAATCTGCCGCCTCGGATTGAGTTTCCTCTTTCCAAGATCTGCCTTTTAGCCATATAGTTTTACATCCCAGTTTTCTGCCGGGCTCTATATCATTAGTGTAAGAATCACCAACAATAGCCACTTCTTCGTTTTTTAATGCAAGTTTTTCTATTGCATGCTGATATATATCAGGATCTGGTTTTCTAATGCCAACTACCGTAGAGTCTATAATAACCGAACATAAATTATGCAGATTAAACTCTTCGAGTACTTTATCAATATTTCCATAGAAATTAGAAACCACACCTATAGTATATTTATTTTTAAGATTTGTCATTATTCTTCCCGCACCTTGCACTTCTTTGTGAATGCTATCATAGCAATCTTTTGCAAGTGTTGCCGCTAAGTCATCAACTTTAGTAGTGTGTGGCAAATTTCCTTGTTGAATAAGAAAATATATTTGAATTATCAGTTTCTCTCTGACAATCTCAAAAAAATTCATTTCTACTTTTATTCGTTTTTCTGTACCGAGCATCTTTTCAGTGCTTACATAAGCCTTTTCAAAATCTTTCTTTTCGATTTGGATTGCACATCTTTGGTATGTATCCCAAAACTTTTCGCTCCAATGCACTCCATTCGTATCTATCGTACCGCCAAAATCAAATAATATCGCTTTAGTTTGCATTATCTGCCTCTACCATTTCGTTAATTCTCTCTTCTTTATATTTTTCTTTTCTGCCTGTAAGCTGAATAAAGGTTAGTCCTAATAAAATCCAGAAGAACTCCCTCACTCTATTTACTATTCCTGCATATAAACCAAGAGAAGCATCTATTCCCAGCATGCCATGCACAAACACCAGTGCACCTTCTCGTGCACCTAACTGAAATGGTATAAAGAACACAAGATTAATCACAAGCGACATACCGGCATTGATAAAAACAGCTTCAAATATGCTTATTTGGACTCCCACAGCCATTAGAATAAAGTAGTATTCCATGGAGCTAATCACTCTGGAAACGAACTCATAAAAAACTACTGTGAAAAAGTCAGACTTCCTTGTATTGTAAAAGTCTCTGATATATGCGTCTGCTTCGTTTAGTTTATCGTGATGCTGCTCTATAACTGAAGTCAGTTTTTTAAATGGAAGCTTAGAGACTATCAATTTTAAAGTATTGAGAAGCCCTGACTTCATGGCTTTAATGTATATGGATAACAGCAAAATAAGAATAACAAAAATAGCTGCCATTATCAGCCAATAATGGAATGGCATCTCTAAGAATAAAATAACCCACGCCATGCTAAAGACCCAAAAAACAACGTGGCTTATCATGTGCATCAAAGTATATATTATCACAGAGGAAACTGATTTCTCTGTGCCTATGTATTCTTTATAAGCCATAATTCTATAAGGTTCACCACCTAAGCCTACAAATGGAGTGATGTAGTTAAGCGAAAAGCCACTTACTGTCAAACCAAATACTTGCGAAAAAGGTATTTTGTTCTCTTTGGATTTTACTATCTTCGACCAGGAAAGTGCATTAAACAAATACACGAACCCCCATGTAGCGACTATAGCAGCAAACCACCATCCGGTTTCCTGCAGGTTTTGCAGTATTCTGTCTATCCCAAAATTATATACCAGATAAGAGAATATGCCCAAACCTAAAATCATAAATATAGTTTTGTATGTATTCTGACTTTTCACGCTTGCTCAATTTCCAATATCATTTTTTTGCTTAGTCTTTCTTGTCTTACTACCATTTGTATAAGTAAAATATTTAGCACAGTTATTTCAAACACCAAATACCAAATAACTTCTCCAAAAAACATTGAGAAAAACAATGCCCACATACGTGTATTGGTAGTCAAAATATTGGTATATTTCATCAAAGGTTTACTCCCTTTTCTAAAGTTAGCAACAAGCCATTCAGGTGCCCCTGTCGGATACTTTTCCGAAACTTTATCATAGAGTTTCTGCAAATTTTTAGATAGAATCTCTTGTTCTTTTGTATAATTTGTATACATAAACAAAAAGACTTTAGTCCAGAACTCACCACTCCAAGAAGCTGCTTGATATTGATGCTCTAACTTTTTGGAACTGTCTACTTCTGATTTATTTTTTCCTTGGATGAAGAATAGATGGGCATTACGGTAATAGTCAGCCATCGCCGCCTGAAACGAGTGAAAAAGCCCTGTAACAATTACAAAACCAAATATCCACGGCTCGTATCCTTCATTTATCATTCGCAATCCGATATGGATATAAATGCTCGTAAACCAGACATTACCACCAAAGCCATCAAGGAACCTACCCATTCGCGTGCATTGATTCGTCATCCTCGCAAGCTGACCGTCGGTAGAATCTAAAAGGTTAGCAAATATCAAAAGTAGCATACCCAGTATATTTATTTGCAAATCAGAGTAATAGAACGCATGACCTGCTATACCACCAAGCACAATGCTAGTCCATGTAACAGTGTTTGGAGAGATACCCGTCTTTTCACAAAACTTAGCCAGTATAAATCCCAAAGGCCTATAAAAAAGTATATCAAGTGTCTCTTCTGTGTCTTTTGACTTCAGAGTAGCTTCGACATTCATTTCAGCCATGTTTTATCCTATTCAATTAAAATTGGTTTCTATTTCGATTACTTCGTTAGTTTCTTCCGAAACAAATGAATGATCAGGTGTAAGCATCCTAAACTGAGCTTTTCTGTATATCATTTTTGCTATTGCTTGAGCGGCTTCGTTTCTGCATGGAGCAAAGCTAGGCCAGTCATTAAAATCAATGATATAGATGGAGCCATCAGGCATAATTAAAGCATCTCCGCCATAAACATCTACTTTGAGTGTTTCAGCAGCACGCCTTGCCAAAGTAATGAATTTTTGTTCGTCAATTTTGATTCCCGGAATAGTCTCATGTGAGTAATACCAATGGAAAAACTCTGAGCCTCTTACGCCGTAGAATTTAACTTCATTACCTATTAAATGCTCTTGCACTATGGCTTTTTTGATACCACGTCTGCCAAATTCACGAACAATATTATCTCTTTCAGCATCGCAAGTAGCTAAGGCTCTATCTTCGCTATGTTGGATATGCTTATCTCTTTTTACCCATACTTTTTGACCATTAAATTTGGCAAGTGTTATAGGATCAAAATCATTTGTTTTGATGATAACACTATCTGGGTAAGGGACTCCATAAACCAATAGTTTAGTTGTAACATTTTCACGGAAACAGTTTTTAACTGCTTTAGGTGAGTTGATAACAACTTTTCCTTTCTTCTGTAGCTGTTTCAATTTTTTTATAACATCATCTTCTCTTGACATAGAAAAGATAAAATCTTCTTTAATGCTATTACCGAAAAGCATTTCTTCATCGTAAAACTTTACTTTTGCACCAAGTCTGTGAAGTTCCTCAGCAGTCTGAGTTAATATAAGAGCATCATTTTCTATATGATTGGGAGAAAATTTCTTTGCTCTTTTAATAGCTGCAAATTCGAGTTGCATGTAATCTACTTCCCCAAGTTTAGTAATTCATTTTGACATATTCTATAACAGTATCTTTATTTACTTGAAAGTGAGCTTCTTTAAAACCCGGGGGGCCAACGCCTAATATACCCTGAGCATTTTTCGAGCAAGCCCAACCTTCCGCAGGCAATCCTAACCATGTTTTGTCCATCTTGTGATTAGCATTTTCGTCATGGTGAGTAGTAAAAGCATAGTCACCATAAGGTAAATCTGTAAAGACAAAAGAGGCTGTACTATCTGAGATATCTAAATCATCCTGAAAAATCAATGCTTTTTTAGATTTTAGAGGATAAGCATCAGGGTCGTCAAAGAGATGACAAACCACATACCCTTGGTTTGTTCTCAAGTTGGACACTTTTACAATTAATGTGCCTTTCTTTGTATTTGATTTTTTATTTTCAGCGGAATATAAGCCCTGCAAGAAAAATAAAATCGTCATGATAAATATTATATTTCTCATGTCTTGCGATCTGCTTTATTGAATAATTATCTTTGTATTTCTTGTAAAAACTTTTCAGCTTTTTTGATGTCGCTTATATGGTCTACATCTACAATCTTTGAAAATTTGTAGCCCATAATATTATGATTCATTTCTATTAAAAATCTCTGGAAATTTCTCATTCGTGACATTCCACTTTCTACTGCTGTTTTTAGATGTTTATGCAAAGTAGGCTTCATATAATAAAACCCACCTGTAACATAATCATATTCGCCTTCGTCATGGAATCCTGTGATAACATCGCTGTCATCCATGGATACATACAGTGGTTTCTCATCATCCACATAAGTAGTAACTCCCCACACTCCATCGTGCTGAGTAGTTTCTATGTTTAGATAAAACTTTTCAAACTCTTTTCTTTCAAAAACTGTATCAATAGTAAAAAGCATTATTGATTCAGTTTGTGAAAATAGTGAGACTTCATAGAAGCTATGCAAAGAACTTGGTGTTGATTTTACTTGTATCAAAATAGGAGATTTGCTTTGGTATGAGTTTATATATTCCAATAGCTCCGGAGATTCCTCATTGACGATTATGCAAATCTTTTCTGCTTTGAAGTCATTAGCCAAATCAAGAAATCTCTTGATAAGCGGTTCTCCATTAAGTTCAGCCAATCCTTTGGGCTTATCCCAACCTTCAGCTTTAAGTCTAGATCCTTCTCCTGCAGCTATCAATCCAAAGTTCATAACTCTCACTTGTTTTTATCTAACGTTCGTTCGTACAAATATATATTGTTGTTGTAACATTTCAAATTATTTTTTTGCGAATTGTCGATTTAATCTATTGAATCGTAAAAAACATTAGTTCCTCTAACCAAAACGCTGAACAAATAATAGCAGATTTTTACGAACTATAGGCAATTTTGTATTTGTAATAACTTCATTTGCTTTGACGTTAAAAACGAACGTTTGTTTCATTATTTTTTAGATAGCAATCGTTTCTCATTATATGTGTTTTTTGTTAGTCTATAAATACGTATTTTTGTAAGTAGAATATTTTATACCGGTGGGAAATGAAAACAAATAAGAATTATAAGCCAAAAGACATCAGAGAGCCAAAAGAAGATCTTAATGCTCCTGTAAGACTAAACAAATACTTGGCGGACAGTGGAACTTGCTCCAGACGTAAAGCTGACGAACTTATAGCTCAGGGGCTTGTAAAAGTAAATGGAAAAGTAGTAAAAGAGTTAGGAACAAAAGTCCTCAAAAGTGATTTTGTGACTGTAAACGGTGATCCGGTAAAGGAAATCATAAGATTTGTGTATATCCTGCTAAACAAACCAAAAGATGCAATTACTACAACCAGTGATGACTTAGGTAGAAAAACAGTAATGGATATTGTTAAATCATCCAGCAGGGTTTACCCCGTGGGAAGACTTGACAGAAACACTACAGGGGTACTTCTATTTACAAATGACGGTGAGCTGGCTAATCGTCTGACACATCCATCTTACGAAATAGAAAAAGTATATAGAGCAGTTTTGGACAAACCTCTTCTACCCGAACACGGTGAAGAAATAGTAAAAGGAGTGAAGCTGGAAGACGGCACTACCGGACCGGTAGAGCTACTTTTCGACCCGAACGACCGAACTGTTATACATTTGTCTATCCGCGAGGGTAAAAACAGAGAAGTAAGAAGAATTTTTGAACATTTTGGTTATCAGGTTAAACAACTTCACCGTAAACATTTTGCGACTTTAAACGTCAGAGGAATGGACAAAGGTGAATATAGACACCTTAAAACTAATGAAATTCGTGCCTTAAAAAAAATAGTAGACTTGAAAGGCTAAAAAGCTAACCGGAGTATGTATGAAAATTATTATTACCCTGTTCCTTTCGATTTGTTTATTTGGGAGCTATGCATCTGCTCAAACAGGAGGCGAAAACTCTGCTTCCATGCAGCAGCAGTTTATTGGTGTACCCATTGAATTGACAAACAAGACAAACGATTTCTTTGCTAATGTAATAAATCTAAAAATTGTTGAAGCTTTTGATGGTATTTTAAGCAATAGCCCTTTAGCTGAAAAGAAAGAGGCTCGAAAGCAGCTAATTTCTCAAACAAAACGAGCAATGCAACTATACGGTAACTTGAAATCTTATGAAGCAGTAAGCTCTGAAACAGTTTCTCCTTCGTATATTAGACTGCGCTTTCTGGGGCTACATGAAAAGTATCCTATGCGATGGATTTTTACTTTTTATAAATCACCTGAAATGGGCTGGATTGTTACAAACATTAAATTTGATGATCTTTCTGAGTTCTACTTTACTGATGAATAGTAGTGCTTAGCTAATTTGAATATGATAGGTCTTGAAATATGAATTTTCTAAACCCTTTAGTGTTAATAGGGCTTATAGGTGCCTCAATTCCTATACTTTTACATTTACTCAACCTCCGAAAGTTAAAGAAGGTTGAGTTTTCTTCTTTGAAATTTATCAAAGAACTAAAAAAGACTAAAATCAAGAGGGTTAAACTCAAGCAAATTTTACTGCTGATTCTTAGGACTCTGGCTATCATTTTTGCAGTGCTTGCCTTTTCGCGTCCTACCATAGAGGGTACTATATCAGGATTCGAATCGTTTGCCAAAACAGGAGCTATTATCATCATCGATAACTCTTACAGCATGGATGCAAATTCCGGCACCGGTAACAGTTTTAGAAATGCTATATCGTATTCCAATGCTCTGATAGATTTTCTAAAGCCGGGTGATGAAGCTATAATTATGCCGGCGATATCTTCCAGTCTTACTAAAAATAGATATAATTTTAGCACTAACAGAGCTACTTTAAAATCTAATATCAGAGATATTAACTTATCTTTTGCCCCTGCAAATTTTGAACAAACAGTATTTGATGCTCTTACGTTACTTCAAGAATCAAAAAATATAAATAAAGAAGTTTATGTAGTAAGCGACATGCAAAATATTAATTTTGTTCGTAATCTTACAGACTCTTTGAACTTAGACTTCTCGCCTACTTTTTATTTTATTCCTGTTTCTGATGGTAGTAAAATTGAGAATCTGTGTATTGATTCAGTTAAAGTAGAGACTAATATTTTTGAAAAAAGCACTCCTGTCAATATTAAACTCAATGTTACTAATTTTGGCACTCAAAAAATAGAAAACTCTATTCTGAATCTATACTTTAACGGTAAGAAATCGGCTCAAAGAACTTTTGACATAAGCTCTTCGGAAACTAAATCCATTTCTATTTCAGGAGTGTATAATGAATCCGGATTTGTGGACGCAGTTTTAGAATTAGAAACAGATGAGCTTGACGCCGATAATAAATACCATTTTGGTTTTATAATTGAAAAATCTCCTAAAGTTGCTGTTTTTTCTGCATTTAATTCAATGGATTTCCTAAAAGCTGCACTGGAAGTGATTCCTGACAGATATAATCTGGACTATTTCAGGCAGGATGAAGTAAACAGCATTGACATTAATAAATATGATGTGATAGTTTATAATGGCACATTTGTATCAGCAAGCGTTGCCAATACATTAAACTCTTATATATCCGAAGGCAAATCAGCTTTGATTTTTGCTCCGGATAGTTCGAATGCCAACAGCAATGCCTATTTCTTAGGCAATTATAGTAACTTTGCTATCAATAAATCTGTACCTATCAACGAATTTGAGCAAAATCATCCGTTTTTTAAAGGGGTTTTCCAAACATCTTCAGGCAATAAGATACTGGAAGCTCCACAGATAAACTGGTTAACTACTTCCAAGCAAGGTAAAAGCCTTGTAAGTGTTTTAGGAAAATCTTTGCTTTCAGAAATCAATATCGCAAAGGGCAAAGTTTTATATTTATCAATGACTCCTACTTTAGAGTCCGGTACTTTTCCTATTACAAGTTTATTCCCTGCGTTAGTCAATCGTTCTATTTTATATCTTAACTCTAAGAAAACGGATCTTTTAACTATCGCTCCTACTGATAAGTTATCATTAGCTCTTGAAAACAGGTTTGCCAGCGAAGAGCAATTCAAAGTTATTGATCCTAATAAAATAGAGGCTTATACTTATAAAGTCTCCCTCCCTAGCGGCAACAAACTGGTATTTGGTAATAACGAAATAACGGGCTCTTACAAAATTGAAACTTCTGATGGTAAACCGGTAGGCATTTACTCAGTAAATCCATCTACAATAGAGTCCGACCTAACTGAATCTGAAGATGAGGCTATAGAAAGATTTATTACCAGTATAGCCGGAACTTCATCCGTGAATATGATTGATTATGGCAAATCCCCTGAAGACTCAATCACCAGAGTGCGTTTGGGCACTGAGCTTTGGAAATTTTTTGTAATTGCAACTTTGATATGCCTTCTTTTAGAAATGTTAGTAGCTAGAGTTTCTAAGAATGAAGATCAAATGTAATGTCAATTTTAGCCACTTAGGCTGATTTTATCCAATTATTTCAGATACTTTACCAAAAAGCAAGTTTTAGGAATACCTCATCCTTGCTTTTTTTTTATTCTTTAAGTATCAATCTTCCAAAACTTTATAGAATCTCTAATCCACTTATAAATCAATGCTTTCCTATTTAGTATTTAGGAATTTTGTGGAAAACTAAGCTCACAATATTTAGCACTTATACTTATCTTTACAATCAGAGTGATAAAACATTTTATTATCGGCATACTTATTGAAAACTTTAGTTTATAGACAAAATAAGATTTGATTTTTATGAAAAAGTTTGATGATTTCCATGCAAGAAGAGAAAGTGGCAATGCTAAGATCATGGAGCAGGATTTCTTGCCATATAAGCGATTTATGGCTTTAGATACTAAGACCTACGAAGAAGGCGCCATATCTGCTAAAAATAAAGAACTGATGGGCTTAGTTGGCTCTATGGTACTCAGATGCAATGATTGCATACTATACCATTTAGAAAAAAGTGTTCAAGTAGGGGCAAGTCATAAAGAAATAAACGAAGCTTGCAACATAGCTTTGGTTATTGGCGGATCGATTGTGATTCCGCATCTCAGGTTTGCACTGGAAGCTCTGGACGAGCTCAAGTAAACATGGAAGGTTAAGAAAGGAGAAATAACAAATGTTTAAAGATTCGGGTTCCTCTGTTGTAAGCGATCTTTTAAATCAAAAAGAACAATACAGACAAGATTTGCTAAATATTTTAGATGATTGGTTTAAACTTAATCATGAGGTAAAACCATCTTTGATGTTTACCTATGATACAGTATTTGGTACTTTAGAATCGGAATTAAAGAAGAAATCACGCTTGCAATCAGAAATCGAAAGAAGACTGGAAATTCTTCACGGCAAGATACGCAAAGGCGAACGAATTTCTCAAAGAACTTTAAATATGGTCGACGTGGTTGTTGAAAAAGAATTTTCTTCGGTAAAGGCTTCTATAAGGAATAACTGCGAAGTAAATGTAAACTATGAAATCCCACAACTTTACAGGCAGCTGGTAAAAAGGCTACATCCGGACGCTAATGGAGATTCTCATTTGTTTGAGAAATATTGGAATAATGTGCAGGATGCTTATCGCTCAAAAAACTTGGACAGACTAAGAATGTTTCACACTGCCCTCTGCGAAGAAAGCAGTAATAAGATAAGTGTTCCAAAGCTGAAAGAAATAGCTCTAAGAACAGAGATTCGTCAGATTGAAATCCAAATCCAAAGAGAAAAACAAAAAATAGAAGACTTGAAAAATTCTGATTCCTTTAAAATCAGTGAGAAATTAAAAGATGCTTTTTGGGTGACTTCCAGAAAAATAAAGCTTAAAAATCGTATTCTTGAAATTGAAATGAAGATTCGAGCTGATAAAAGGAGATTAGATAATTTAACTAAAAATCTAATTGATGATAAAAATTCTCAATTATCACATAGCGTGAACTAAGCAAATACGCCCCGTGTATATATTAGTGTATATATCCTTGGCAAACAATATCACTTATTTCTTTCCGTTTGATTGAATTATTGCTAATATTAGCCATTTTTTATTATATTGCGGTAATGTGGAGTGATAGTTGCGCTAAGGACTATTATTCATGAATAAAACGGGATTTTTATGCTTTTCCAAAAATATAAAATCATTACACTTCTTACTGTTTTAGCACTTGTAGTGTTGGTTGGTTGCCGTCAGTACGACAATTTTACTACTTTTTTTAATACATACTACAATGCTCAAAAACTAATGCATAAAAGTGAAAACGAGTTCGAATATTTCGAAGATAAAACTCGAGTTACTCCTCACGTGTATATCCCCGATCCGAGCATCTATTCAAAAATTGATACAGACAGAGGCACACCTCCGTTTCTTAAGGGATTTATCATTACTAAAGACAAGCTGCAGCCGGTCAAAGTTAAACTTGACTCGGTGATTATCAAAGGTTCTAAAATATTAGCAAAGCACCCTAAAAGTAAGTATGTCGAGGGCACTTTGTTTTTAATGGCAAAAACTTATTTCTATAAAAGTGAGTGGCTTCCTGCGGAAATCAAATGTGGTGAGTTGATTGATAAATATCCTGGTGGAGAGTGGTCGCCTGATGCC
The DNA here is from genome assembly GCA_041596515.1 of Chlorobiota bacterium. Lineage (GTDB taxonomy): Bacteria > Bacteroidota > Ignavibacteria > Kapaibacteriales > UBA2268 > JBFHIJ01. The sequence continues at coordinate 57,274 of JBFHIJ010000001.1, read as the reverse complement.
CATTTATTGCTTTCTAAAACATTGCTGATACAAAGGAAATTTTACTCCGGTAAGATAATGCTTTCCAGGACTGTAGATATTGCATGGCAGCTCCAGCGTTATGATATTTTGTCAGAGGCGTTCAAGTTAGAGGCTGAGCTTGCATTATACAATGCTGATTTAGAGGCAGCTTTACGCCCATACAAACAGGCTATTATCCAAACCGATGATGGAAAGTATAAAGCCGAATGGCAGGTAGCTATGGCAGGTTTACTTTATAGAATGGGTAAGTTTGAAAGAGCAAAAACCGAATTTATCAAGGCTAGAGACTACAGCCCTGATTACCTCGCGACATTTGAATCATATCTGTATGAAGCGGCTTGCCTTAATCGACTAGAAAAATATGAAGAAGCTGAAGAAATTTTGGATGACTTGGACAATGATGGAAAGTGGGAAGAGTGGCAACCTTATGTCTACATTGAAAGGATGCAATCAAAACGACTACAGAAAGATGAACACTCTATACCTGAGTACGAAAGATACGCTGACTCTGCATTTGTAAGTAATTCTGCTTTAAATTGCTACTATTACGAAAGAGGGATGGACTATTTTAACGAACATGATTGGAATTCTTCACGAAGTTACTTCGCTAAGGCTCGCACGAGTAGAGGTCCTGTGTTCGATGCTGCGGAGGAGATTTACTACAACGTAAATATTTGGGACTTACTTAAAACAGAAGCTGAGCCGGGTCTCATAAGAGTTCAGAAAAATGAATTTGTACCCGATACATTAAGACCACAGTTATCTGCAACGTTTTATGATTTGGCTCGTGTCCAGGAGAAGCTAGGCGAACCTGATTCTGCATTTTATTATTATAAATTAGCAGTACAAGTTGCACCTACAAATGATACAATTTCTGCAAAATATTATTTCAATTATGCTCATATTCTTAAAGAATCTGACCCTTACGTAGCAGATTCTATTCTCGAAGAAATTGTAAATAAGTTCCCACTTACAGAATACTCTGCAGAGGCGGGTAAGCTTTTAGGATTTACAGAAGCAATGGAAATTGATTCCGTAGCGGAACTTTACAATTCGGGAGCAGATTTAAGAACTTATGGCGAATATTACTTTGCAATAGATCAGTTCCTGAAGCTGTATGAAAAATATCCGAAACATACATTAGCACCTAAATCCCTATATTCTGTAGGCTGGACTTATGAGAAAGATTTAGATAATTTGGATAGTGCTAAAATTTACTATCTGGAACTAATTAACAAGTACCCGGGTTCGAAGTATGCTGAGGACATATTATTTAGTACTAACTACAAAATAGCTTTAGAAAATGGTGAAGCAAACGATTTGAAATATAAATTTATTCCGAAGAATGAATCCGGCTTTAAATTAGAAAATGGTAAAAATGCAGGTGAAGGGCAGCAAATCCTAAAACGACCTTCTTTTGATCAAAATATGACTCCTAATAATAAGAATGCTTTAAATCCTATGAAAACAGACCCTAAGGATGCGATAAAAGCTAAACAGCAAGAAGTCTTAGAGCAAAGCAAACAGTTATTCAATAATCCTAAAAGCTTACTAAAAGATATGGATATAGAAAAACCAAGTGGCTTCATTGATATACAAAACCCATTTAATGATTTAAAAAAAGATAGTAGCGACACAAAAAAAAGTAGTCCTGATACGAACACTGAAACTAATAAGAAAAAGTAGCACTTATGCAAACAGATAAAGACTTACAGATTGAAAAATTAGAGAAAAAACTGGCATGGTATAAATCTTTTTTTGATAATGCAACTGATGCAGTTTTTATAGTACAGCCTGAAACTTGGAGCGTTTTAGATGCTAATGAGTATTCTGCAACTCTACTTGGGAAGACCAAGGATGATTTGATAGGCACTACTCTTCCACAGTTTAGACGAATTTTAAAGCTACTAAAAAAGACAAGCTCTCCAATAGTTCTTTCTGAGCTGAGCTTAGATACTGGCAACAGTGAAACTTTAATGGTAGAAGTTAGTGCTCGTTTTGTAGATTACAATGGCCAAAAACTTATACAAGCTATTGCCAGAGACGTAAGTGAGCAGCATGCTCTGACTGATAAATTAGTTCAAGCTGACAAGTTAGTTTTACTTGGTCAACTATCGGCAGGCGTTGCTCATGAAATTCGCAATCCTTTAGCGGCTGTAAATTTGAACTTGCAAATCTTACAGAGGAATGTTGCTAAAACAGACCCTGAGTATAAGTATGTAGAAACTGCAATGCAGGGCGTAGAAAGGATTTCTCGAATAGTAGAAGTAACTTTAAACTTCTCCAGACCTGCTATGCCTGATATACAGGGAATAAATTTAAATAATCTAATACCGATTACGTTAGAATTAGTAGCATCTGTCCTGAAAAGGAAGGAAATAAAAGTAGAGCTTGATTTTGATAACAATTTACCTATGGTACCGGCAGACAATAAACAGTTGCAACAAGTGTTTATTAATTTAGTAACTAATGCTGCAGATGCAATCAAGACTAAAGGAAATATAAAAATTAAAACTTATACGGAACCTGCTACTAAGCATGGCGAGGGGGAATTCGCCATAGTAGCTATTTCCGACAATGGTGTGGGTATCCCGCCTGAAGACTTGCAAAAGATTTTCAATCCGTTTTTTACTCGAAAAGCTGACGGAACGGGCTTGGGTTTACCTATTACCCAAAGGATAATGCATCAGCATAACGGAATAATAGATGTAGAAAGTACAATGGGCGATGGCACAACTTTTTATGTCAAATTACCAGTACCAAAAAACTAATTTCATAACTAATCCCGGCAAGATAACGTGGCTAAACAAAATTACACAATAGTGGTTATAGAAGACGATCCGTTAGTAAATTCGACATTAGGCGATATTTTGTCTTCAAAATATTCACGTGTAGAGACATACACTGATCCGCAAAAAGCTCAAGATGAATTGCATACTATAGGGCCGGATTTGGTTCTATTAGATATATTTTTAGGGCACGCAAACGGACTTGATATTTTGGAGCAACTTAGAAAGCAGGGCTATCAGATGCCTGTCATTATCATGACTGCATTCTCCGATATAAAAATGGCTGTTAGAGCTATGAAATTAGGAGCAGAAGACTTTATTACTAAACCTATTGATCTTGAGCAGCTTGAGGTGTCAGTAGAGCGAGCACTGCAAAACTATGATTTGAAACGTAGAGTAGAAGTCCTTTCCGAACAAGTAAAACAAGACTCCCCTAGTGAGATTTTAGGCGAAAGCATAGGAATGAAAAAGGCACTGGACATGTGTACAATAATAGCCGGTGCAGAAGACACTACAGCTCTTATTTTGGGTGAATCCGGAACCGGTAAAGAGCTGGTAGCAAGGTTTATTCATGACAATTCACCTAGATCAAAAGGACCATTTATTACAGTTAACTGCGGGGCTATTCCGCATGAGTTGGCAGAAAATGAACTATTTGGTTATGAAAGAGGTGCCTTTACTGGTGCTACTGAAAAGATAAAGCAAGGTAAGTTTGAGCAGGCACAGCATGGCACAATACTTTTAGATGAGATTGGAGAGTTAAGTTTAGAGCTGCAAGTTAAGCTTTTGCGAGTGTTGCAGGAAAGAAGATTTTATAGGTTAGGCGGCCAAAAAGAAATATCAGTCGATGTACGTGTAGTGGCTTCTACCAATAGAGATTTGGAAGAGTTGGTAAAAGAAGGTAAGTTTAGAGAAGATTTGTTTTATAGGCTAAACGTAGCAGTAATCACACTGCCACCTTTGCGTGAGCGAGGTGATGACAAGCTAAAATTAGCTACTGCCTTTGTAAAAGAATTTAACAAAAAATTTGCAAAAAATGTTACAGGTTTTGCACCGGAAGCAGGTACAATTATCAATACCTACCCATGGAAAGGTAATGTCAGAGAGCTAAGGAATGCAATAGAAAGAGTAATTCTATTAGAGACAAATGAGCTGATAACAAAAGAGGCGTTGAGCTTTTTAAAGCCTATCGGCGGCAATGTAGAAACCATATCGCATGAGACTATAGAACTGGCTGAAGGTCAGCATTATTTAAAAATTTCTAAACTTGGTGCTCCAATGGGTAACATTATCAGGGATTTGATAGTGCAGACTCTAAAGATTACAAATGGTAACCAAATTAAAGCAGCTAAGCTAATGGGCGTTTCTCGTGCTAAACTCCGATATAGGATAGAGCAATTAGGAATTAACATATCAGGGAAAAATATTAGCTAAAAATTATTTGCATATAAACACGTATCCTTATTTATTCTAGAATAAATAACAGGAATTTTTTTTGCAAAAGAATATGAAACAATTTTATCGGTTCAAGTCGTCTAAATAATAGTGTAAGACATAGAGAGTTAATTATGGATTTATCAACTCAGTTAAATGCCTTCAGAAATGCTGAAGACATAGGTGAAAGGCTACAAGCAGGGCAGCAAATATTAGATAACGGAAAGTGCACTCAAGAAGCAATAAATGCTTTTGCTATTGGCTTGAAAGACGAGGATCGAGGTATAAGAGATATGTGCTCCAGAGCCTTAATGAATGTTTGCTCCGATATGGCTCATGTAGCTGCAGAAGCAATTGCAGACCTTATCACAACAAACAATATTGAAGTTCGAAATTTAGCAGGTGATATATTACTTAACTTAGGTCAGTTTGCTGTAAATTCACTTTTGCCATACCTTGCTGATACTGACAGAGATGTCCGAAAATATGCATGTGATATAATTGGACTATCAGCCGGAGATGAAGAAGTAGAATTTATAATTCCTTTATTAAATGATGAAGATAGCAACTGCGTCGCATCTGCTATAGAAGCATTAGGTAATATTGGTAATATTAAATCTGTTAATTCCATAATTGAATTATATCAGAAAAATGAAGACTTTCGTCCTAATATAATAGATGCTTTAGGCAAAATAGGTGGAGAAGAGGCACAAAGCTTTCTAATCTCAATAATTAGGTCTGATGAAGAATCTTTTACAAAATTTGCTTCTATAGATGCATTAGCATACAGTGGTGAAGATATTTCTATTTGTTACGAGTTGCTCTCTGAACTGCCTAACATCAGCAAAGACTTACAGCCAATAATTTTGAAGACAATTTTTGCAATAGCCTTCAGATTAGAGCAAGAAATAGAATTCCCATTAGAATATAGATACATTGCACATAACGCTCTTCATGACGAAGATATAGAAATTCGAAGTGCCGGCTTAGTAGCACTGGGTGAGTCATACAGGCATGAAGATATTAATGCTTTGCTGCAAGAAGTTTATCATAACAATCAGGACACTCAACAGCATATACTGTGGATACTTGCAAACAGCAATAATGAGGCAATACTTACCGCTTTCTTTAACGCATATTTCAGTGGTGCAGATCCTGAAGGAAGTGAGGTTGAATTTTTAGGTATATTGGCAGGATTTTGGCAAGATTTGCCAAATGAAAACACAAACTGCTTAATAACAGCGATTTTAAATGCTGCATTAGCTTACCCTAAAGGAGGCATATCTGCGGTAATAGAACTTATAAGAAAGTTTGACTCAGAGAGACTGGATAGCAAGCTAAGTTCCGTACTCCAGGGCGAAAACATACAGTACAAAAGAGAGGTACTGGATTTAATAAGCCAATTGCACTTAATTTCTATGAAAGATGATTTGGAAGCAATCGCCTCAGACGATAGTGATTTGGGTAACTACGCCAAAGAAATCTTACAAGAATTGATTTAATTAAAATAATTTTTTATCCTGAGAGTATTAAACTTATGGCTTCTCAACTATTCAAATTTGGAAACAAGGCAAAACCTACTTTGGGACAGATAAAGCCGAGTCTCTCATCACCAACGGAGAAAAAGCTTATGATGAGCGATGCTACTTTTGCCGACTTGAGGGACTTAATATATAAACTCAGTGGCATTTATTTTACAGAAAGTAAAAAATATTTATTAGAAGGTAGAATAGCCAAAAGAATTGCGGCTAGAAATATGGATTCCTTCGAAGAATATCTTAAGTTCATTGGTTCGCCCCAGGGCAGAGTAGAAATGAACGACTTGTTCGAGGCTATAACTATTAATGAAACCTATTTCTTTAGAGCTCCACAGCAATTCGATGCTTTTGAGCAACTTATAGTTCCGGAAATTTTAAAAGTTAAAAAAGATTTATTCAATCCGGTATTTCGTATTTGGAGCGCCGCCTCCTCCACCGGAGAAGAGGCTTATACCTTAGCTATTTTGATAAAAGAAAGAATCCAGCCGATGTTTCCAAATGTGAAATTTCAAATATTGGCAAGTGATATAAACAATGCTGTATTAGATAAAGCCAGATCCGGTGTGTTTAAAGAATATGCTGTAAGAAATATTCCTCCACTTTATATGAGTAAATATTTCAAAAATCAAGGGCACAATTATATACTCAGTGATGATATCAAGCAAATGGTAAAATTTATGAATATCAACTTGTATGATGCGAATCAGACAAGAATGGTAACAAGTTGCGACGTTGTTTTTTGCTGTAACGTATTAATCTATTTTGATATACCTTCGAAACAGAAAGTTGTAAATAATCTTTACAATTCAATGAATAAGGGGAGCTACCTTTTCATTGGCTATTCGGAGTCGTTGCATGGAATTACCAAGGCATTCAAACTTGTGCACTTACCCAAAGCAATGGCTTACAAAAAAGACTAAACATTACTATCATTTAATTTCAGTTATAAAGAAAGATTAAGTAATTTAGAGTAAATACAATGCCAAAAACAATTTTAATTGCTGAAGATTCAGCTGCAGTTCGTAAGTTTATCACTTTGGCACTGAAAATCAAAGGGTATAAAGTAATTCCTGCAGTTGATGGTATGGATGCACTTGAGAAATTGCCAACTGAGCATATAGACATGTTGGTCACTGATTTAAATATGCCTAATATAGATGGTTTAAAACTAATAAAAACAATTAGAGAATCTGCAGAATATAAAGATTTACCGATAATTATACTTTCTTCCCTTTCAAAAGATGAAGATATTAATGCCGGTCTATCTGCAGGAGCTAACTCGTATCTTATTAAGCCATTTAACACTAAAAGAATTCAATACGAAGTAGCTAAGTTTCTCTCTTTTTAGAGATATTAATAGTTTTAATTAAATTTTTGAAGGAAAATAGGATGCGTTTTTTAGTTGTTGACGATTCCCCAACTATGCGCAGAATTGTAATCAATGCGTTAAAAACTTTTGGTTACACTGAAGTGGTAGAAGCAGGTGATGGTCATGAGGCTATGGCAAAATTAGAAGAGGGTCCAATTGATTTTGTGATTACTGACTGGAATATGCCTAATATGACTGGATTAGAATTGACGCTTTCTATCAGGTCTAACGACAAGTTTAAGCATTTGCCTATTCTTATGGTTACGACTCGTGGGTTAAAGCAGGATATTATTGAAGCTTTGAAGGCGAAAGTAAACAACTATGTTGTAAAGCCCTTCACTCCTCAGGTCTTGAAAGAAAAAATGGACACAATTTTAACTCAACTTAAAAAGTAAATCAAATCTAATCGGAGACAGATTATGAATAATAAAGATGTCTCAGTTTTATTAAAAAAAGCTGACGAACTGAGAGCATTATTTGTTCTTGGGCAAAGAGTCATACCTTTTTTAGAAGAAATTTTCCTATTTGTAAGCGAAATTCAACCCTTGCTTGACGATATTAACGTGTCCATCCAAGATAATTTGTCCAAAATGCCGAATGCTTCTAAGCAATTATCAAAAGTAACCGAAGCTACTGAGCTGGCTACTACTGAAATTATGGACATTGTTGATGGGCTTGTTTATAAATCTGATATAATTACTTCTAATACAAATAAACTGAACGAAATAGTCGGCAAAAAAATGGCTAATCATTTAAAACTTCTAGAAATCATATACAAAGGTATTGATTCCGGAAATAATTTAAAAGAGATTATGCCTCACCTTGCTAAGACGATAAATAGCCTTAAACAATCCAAAAATCAAAGTGTCATGAAGATTGTAGATGAAACGAATGAGCTGACTCAAAGCATTGCTATGGATTCCAGTTCTATTATGATGTCTCTTCAGGTGCAAGATATCACATCTCAGCAGATTGCAGCAGTTAATAATCTACTTGAAACTATTCAAGGTAAGCTTGGTAGAATTCTTAAAAATTTCCAAGAATCTAATATTCAAGATATGATTGATGCTGAAGAACCCGTTGATAATACTAACGTCTCTAAAATGCACAGAGATATTGCTTTTGATCCGGAGGCTGTTTCTGCAATTGAAAATAAAGATATTCGACAAGGTCAGGTAGACGCCATTTTTGGTGGTGATGCCAACATTGATGATTTAATGAACGAATTAGATAGTTCTGAAATTGAAGAGGCAACGAAAAAGGAAGAAACTCCTGTAATAACAGAGCAAGTATCTAATACTTCGCCTGCATCTCAGGATGACATTGACGCTCTTTTTAGTGGTACTGAAGATGATGGCAATACCCATGCCTCTGCCGATGATATTGATGCATTATTTAGTTCACCTGATGAAGAGGAAACAACCGATGACGGTACTGAGCCTGCTTCTGCGGATGATATTGATGCTCTTTTTGGTAATTCCGATGAACCGGCGTCAGCTGATGACATTGACGCTCTTTTTGGTGGTAAATAATTATAACAACGATAGTAATCGGAGATTTTTATGTCTGAAGCTATGTTTAACGACTCGGAAATGCAAGAAATTTTCGAAGGTTTTTTAGTAGAAACTCAAGAACTGATTGATAGTCTTTCTCATGACCTTATGCTCATTGAAGATAATCCTGATGATATGGAACTTCTTAATAGAATTTTTAGAAGTTTTCATACTATAAAAGGTACTTCTTCTTTTATGGGGTTTGATAATATTGCTCACATTACTCACCACGCCGAAGATTTGCTTAATAAACTTAGGCGTGAAGAACTTAAAGCAAACCAGGCAATCACTGATGTGCTACTTGAAGTGCAAGATTGGATTCAATTTTTAATGAATCAATTACAACAAGGTATCAACGAAAAAGTTGATTATCAAAATACTATTGCAGAGTTAGAAAGTTTAAGTTCCGGCAGTCAGCAGCAAGAAAGTTTTCCAACTGCTGTAAATAGCTCAGACTCTCCAAAAAAATTGAAAACTGAAAACGCTCTGGATTCTGTTTTAACTAATGCTGAAATAGTAAAAGGGCCAGATGACTTTAGCGATGATGAAATTGATTTGATTCAAGCAGCATTTGCCGAAGTAAATCAAAACTTTTATGATAATAAGCAAGAAGCTGGCTCTAATGAAGAAATTTATGAGGGAGTAGATGCGACTCCTGATTCTGAAACTCAAACAGTAGAGGAATCTAAACCAGAAAAAACTAAGAGTAAAGATTCTGTTAAAGCTCCTCCGCTTAAATCTTCTCCTCCTAAATCTTCACCTGGCAATGGTGCGCAAAAGCCTACAAATGTTAGTGCAAAAGCTACCACTGAAACGATACGTATAGATATTACTCGTGTGGAAGAACTAATGGACTTATCAGGCGAGTTAGTGCTTGGAAGAAACAGATTAGCACAAATAACTGAGATTATGGAACAGGAGTTTGAGCACACTGACCATATACGTGATTTGATCGAAACTACTGCTTCTGTAGATTTTGTTACTTCAGAAATTCAAGCTGCTGTTATGCGTATGCGTATGGTGCCCGTTGGTAAATTATATCAAAAAGCACCTAGAATAGTGCGTGACTTATCAAAAGAGTTTGGAAAACAGATAAAATTGGTAGTCAAAGGCGAAGAAACTGAGATAGATAGAGGCATTATAGAAGAACTTAACGATCCTCTTGTGCACATGATAAGAAACTCTTGTGACCATGGTGTAGAAGATCCGGATACTCGTAGTAAAATTGGGAAAACTCCTTACGGTACGATTACTTTGGATGCTGAGCAAGAAGGTAATAATATTGTTCTGAAAATATCGGATGACGGTAGAGGTATGGATCCTGAGAAACTAAAAGCTAAAGCTTTGGAAAAAGGAGTCATTACGCAAGAGCAAGCAGCCGTTATGACTGATAGAGAAGCATACCAGTTAATCTTTATGCCAGGATTTTCTACAGCTCAAAAAGTTTCTAATGTCTCAGGTCGTGGTGTTGGTATGGACGTAGTTCGTACTAATATTCAAAATCTTAAGGGCATGATTGATATAGAATCTGAGTTGGACAAAGGCTCTACTTTCATTATCAAATTGCCCCTGACTCTTGCCATTATTCAAGGTTTGCTAGTAAAAGTGCAAGATGAAACTTACGCACTTCCTCTTAGCAGTGTAGTGGAAGTAGTAGCAATTGAATCCGGATCTGTAAAAAGTGTAAACAAACAGGAAGTTATAAGAATCAGACAGGAAGTGCTTCCTATTGTTAGAATGGATAAAACTCTTAAAACTAAGACTATTACTAAAGAGCTTGACAGCAGGTACGTTGTGAATGTCGGACTTGGCATGAAACGTATTGGTTTAGTGGTAGACGAATTACTTGGACAACAAGAAATTGTAATCAAGTCACTTGGTGAATACTTAGGAAACATTAGAGGCATAGCTGGTTCTACTATTCTAGGGGATGGTTCTGTAATTATGATTATAGACGTCGCTGAATTGGTGGAAAGCTTGTACCAAAACAATGAGTTTGTTCAATTTTCTAAATAAATGATTTCGTTCTTTTAGATTCCCCCAGATAAAAGATTATTTTATTTGGGGGTTTATATTATATACACAATTGACACCTACGCTTATGAAAAAAATTAGAGTTTTAATAGTTGACGATTCGCTTTTTATGAGGCGAACACTTACTCGCATAATTAATGGCGATCAAATAGAAGTTATAGATACGGCTGTAAACGGAAAAGATGGAGTAGAAAAAGCCTTGGCTTTAAAGCCCGATGTGATTACTATGGATATCGAAATGCCTATTATGACCGGACTGGAAGCATTAAAAATAATTATGGAAAAAGATCCTACTCCTATTTTAATGGTCAGCACGCTTACCAGCGAAGGTGCGGAAGCTACTGTTGAGGCTTTGTCAAATGGGGCTATGGATTTTATCACTAAAAGATCAGCTTTTACTGAAATGCACGGATTAAAGGATGAGCTCATTGAAAAGATAGTAGAACTGGGCTCAAGCCCTGGCATTAAATCTATGCTGATGAGGCGTAAATTAAAAAGTAAATATGCCTCTAAATATGGTAAAACTTCTCCTGCTAAATCTCCAAGATCTGCTCATATTACATCCCAGAACTTAAGCGGGCGTACTAAACCTAAAGCCTCTAAGATTGAAATTGTAGTAATTGGTATTTCTACTGGTGGACCTGTAGCTCTGCATGAAGTTCTTCCTAATTTACCAAAAGATTTTCCGGTTCCTATTGTGATTGCGCAGCACATGCCTCCGTACTTTACTAAAACCTTGGCAGACAGGTTAAATTCAAAATCTAAACTTTGCGTAAAAGAAGCCGAAGATAATGAAAGACTGCAAGCTGGTTGTGCTTATATTGCTCCCGGTGGAAAAATAACGACAGTAACTAGATGGAAAAAAATAAATATTTCAGATGAACCTTCTACCGAGCTATTTAAGCCGAGTGTTAATGTCCTGGTTGACTCTGTTAATAATGTTTATCGTGGAAATGCAGTTGCTGTAATTATGACTGGTATGGGGAGCGACGGAGCTAACGCTATGGCAGAGCTACATAAAAACGGAGGCTACGTTATCTCACAATCTCCAGATTCGTGCGTAGTGCCTGGTATGCCTAATAGCGTAATAAAAAAAGATGCTGTTGATGAGATTATTCCGTTAGCAGACATTGCGGAATATCTTGCTTCTTTATTTAATTTCACTAAGTAATTTTGGGATGCATTTTCATGGATGATATGCAAAATAACGAATTTAATTTTGAAGAATTTGAGAATGACGACTCAAATCAAAAAGATGAAGAACAAACTCAAGAAAATCCATTTCCTGAAGAGTTTAACAGCAGTGATGTAGTTAATCGCGAAGAAGAAGTGAATGAAAAAAATCCTTTTGCTGAAGAGTTTGACCAAAACGCTATTATAAATAAAGACTCTTTAGAAAAGAAAAGAGCTCTTCCACTTACGGCTCAGGATATAGAAAATCTAATTGCTTATGATGAGCAACAAAGGTTGCAAAAGAATTTTTCATCTACGGTTGATCTAAAATCTTCGGGTCTGATTTCTCCTGAAACTATACTTGAGAGGTTTAATCTCAGCGAATCTGATTTATTCGAAGCTCTCAGCTTAGCAGAAGATGACCGTTTAAAAAGTGTTTTCAAGGATAACTACAAATTAGACAAAGAAGATGAAATAGCTCGCGAAATGTACCTTAGAGGGAAATTTAAAGACTTTCTGCAAATACCTAAAATTACTGGGAACAAACACTCTGATTTAAATTCTAATATAGTCAAAGCTGAAACGGTAAGTAAAAATTCAAAGAAAATTGAAATAACAGACGACCCAAATTTCAAAGATAATAGGCATTCCTCAACATCAGTGATAGTAAATAGAGATGAAGAGGGTGAGCTAGAATCTATCGAAGTATTATGTAAATGCGGAGAGCGAACTCTTATTGCTTTTGATTACTTTGACCAAGACAGTGGGTTAGAATCTTCGTCAGAAATAATAAAAGATAATCCCGGATTCGAACCTTTCCTTTCTGATGATGAAAGAGAAAAAGTGCGAGACGAGTTCATAGAAGAACAAAAAGCCAGTGATGAAAATCAAAGTATCTTTGAAGAGTTAAATGGCGAAAATGTAGAAGAAGAATACCTTGCCGAAGGTGATTATGATGACGACTCAGATGATGAAGAAGAATTTTAGCATTCAATTTGTGTATGCAGAGATATTTCTTCTAAAATATTACTGACTCTCAGGCATTTATTCATGGCACCTTCGTAAACGCAGGCTTTCCCTTTGGCATGTACTTCCCATGTAATAGCCTCTGCCCTATCATAACCGCAGTTAATTGCTTTGATTATTTGGTCTATCACTTCATCAAATGAGTGCCATTCGTCATTAAAGAGTATAACTCTGGCACTTAACTTTGTATCATCACCGACACTTACCTCTTCTTCTTCCCAAAATTGAGGCTTCTCTGCGACATTTACTATCGCCGGTGGAAAATTTATGTCTAATAAATAGTGCATATCATCCGTTAAATATTACTTAGCATGTATTCCAAATATAAGAAATTGGAGTATTGAATAAAATTATTTATTTTCCTAATAAACTAAGCATATTTGCGTCATTTGCCTTGTCTTATGCTTTATTTTATTGATATAGAGACTTCTTTAAGTTTATGTCATGTCTACATAAATAAAGCAATATAGATATAAAATATACTAACTATTTGAAATTAATTGAATTAATAGAATTGGTCAAAGTATTATGCATGATTTAATCACATTAGTACCTCTATTTCCTCTGATAGGCTTCATTATTATCGGTCTGCTTGGGAAATACTTAAAAAAAGAAGCTCTCATCGGCACTATTGCCAGTGCTGCGGTGGGTCTGTCTTTTATTACTGCATTAGTAATTTTTATGGATATTTCTTCTTCTCACCAGGAAGAAGCCGTTATCGTAAAAGTATATGAATGGATTAGTGCCGGTAACTTTTCGGCAAATGTGTCCTATCAGGTAGATCAGTTGTCTATCTTATTTACTTTGGTAATCACCGGAGTTGGGTTCCTCATTCATGTATATTCTATTGGTTATATGCACGGAGACAGAAGTTTTTACCGCTTCTTTGCATATTTGAATCTCTTTATCTTTATGATGCTTAATTTGGTGCTTGCCAGCAACTTCTTGCTTACATTTTTTGGCTGGGAAGGTGTTGGACTTTCTTCTTACCTACTTATTGGTTTTTGGTATGATAAGAAATTTGACGGTGTCCGCATCAAATGGACAGGGCAAGCTGCAAATAAGGCATTTATAGTAAACAGAATTGGTGACTTTGGCTTTTTGATTGCCATGTTTCTGATTTTTACTACTTTCGGCACTTTAGAGTACACTCAAGTTACAGAAGCTGCTTTTGCCGGTAAATCATTTTATATGGATGCCGGTATCATCACTGCTATTACAATGCTTCTTTTCTTAGGCTGCACCGGTAAATCGGCACAGTTGCCTCTTGCTGTTTGGTTACCGGATGCGATGGCGGGCCCTACACCGGTTTCTGCTTTGATTCACGCAGCAACCATGGTAACCGGTGGTGTGTTTTTAGTAGCAAGAAACTCTGTCCTTTTCTCACTTGCTCCGATTTCTATGGAAACAGTCGCTATTGTGGGTGCTTTGACAGCAGTTTTAGCCGCATCTGTTGGCTTAGTTCAAAATGATATTAAAAAGGTATTGGCTTATTCTACAGTCAGCCAGTTAGGCTTTATGTTTACTGCTTTGGGTGTTGGCGCTTATGGTGCAGCTATTTTTCACGTTATGACTCACGCTTTCTTTAAAGCTTTGTTATTCCTTGGCTCCGGCTCAGTAATTCATGGCATGCACGAAGAGCAAGACATACAGAAAATGGGCGGTTTAGCGAAATATATGCCTACTACATATAAAACATTTATGATTGGAACGTTAGCTATTTCAGGTATCCCGCTGTTTGCAGGTTTCTTCTCAAAAGATGAAATCTTGTGGTACACATTTAGCCAGGGTAATATTTATTTATGGCTTACTTTAGCTATAGCGGCATTTTTTACTGCGTTCTATATGTTCCGTTTGGTGTATCTAACTTTCCATGGCAAAGAAAGGTTTGATCACAATCACGTACACCCGCATGAGTCACCTAAAACTATGACTATTCCTTTGGTCGTATTAGCCATACTTTCAGCATTTTCCGGATTTTTAGGTATTCCGTATGTATTAGGCTTCTTCTTTAGTGACAGCCCGAACCTAATGGAAGGCTTCCTGCATCCTATTTTTGCTCAGGCTAATGAAATATTAGATATTTCACACGGGCATGAGATTCACGCTATAGAATATGCTTTTATGGCCATTTCTGTAATAATTGCTCTTGTAGCTTGGAATGCAGCTAAAAAAATGTATGCTACTGAGAGTGCAACTCCTAATAATCTTGCAAAATCTTTTAAAGGATTTTACAATTTACTATGGAACAAATACTTCTTAGATGAAATATACTTTAAGAGCATTATTGATCCTATTGTAAATACATCTCGCTCTTTCTTATGGAAGATATTTGATGTGAAAGTTATAGATGGTATCGTCAATGGTTCCGGTAAATCTATGAATTTGATTTCCGGCTCTCTAAGGAAAATTCAAAGCGGTGTAGCTCAAAACTATGCAGTTTTGATGATGGCAGGCATTGTAGCTATTTTAGCATGGCTACTGATATAATAAGTAAGTTTAGTAATAAATTTCAGATAAAGACATGACAGCATTTTTAGCGACATTACTTTTACCCCTATTTGCTGCAATTTCCTTGCTGTTTTTCAATAAGGAAAATGTAAAAGCGATAAAGTACTATACTCTTGGGGTATCAATACTAACTTTTATAATTTCACTCTTTTTGTACAGTAGTTTCGATCATCTAAATCCGAACTTCCAATTTGTAATAGATTACTCTTGGATACCATCAGTAGATGCCGGATTTAGAATTGGGATTGACGGTATGTCAATGTTATTGTTACTATTGACTACATTTATCACACCCATTGCAATACTTGCTTCCTTTAGTGCAATAAAGGAAAGACATAAAGAGTACTTCATCATGATTAGCATATTACAGTTTGCTATGACGGGTGTTTTCGTGGCATTAGATTTATTTTTATTCTACGTGTTTTGGGAAATTATCCTTATACCAATGTATTTCATTATTGGTATATGGGGTGGTAAAAACAGACTTTACGCTACAGTTAAGTTCTTCCTATTCACAGTGGTAGGTTCTCTTTTTATGCTTGTAGCTATTGTTTGGTTAGGCCATTATGTCGGCAAAGAAATCTTAAACAATGCAGCAGGCTTTACAAGTAACTTTCAGTTAATTAGAGAAGTATCTTCTCAGATACCTCTTGAAACTCAATCTTGGTTGTTCCTTGCATTTGCATTGTCATTCGGTATTAAAGTACCTCTATTCCCTGTTCACACATGGCTTGCTGATGCACACACCGAGGCTCCTACTCCGGGTTCAGTTATATTGGCAGGTGTCTTATTGAAAATGGGTACTTACGGTTTGATTCGTTTCAATTTGGACTTATTCCCTCAGGCTTCGTTTGATTATGCCCCTACTATTGCCGTATTGGCGGTTATAGGCATTATTTACGGTGCTTTGGTTGCAATGGTTCAAACGGATGTAAAAAAGTTAGTAGCATACTCTTCTGTTTCTCACTTGGGGTTTGTTGTCTTAGGTATTTTCTCAATGACAGTAGAAGGCCTTCAGGGTGGTATCATCCAGATGGTCAATCACGGTCTTTCCACAGGAATGTTATTCCTTGCGGTGGGCATGATTTATGAAAGACGACACACTAGAGAAATATCCGAGTTTGGCGGACTTGCAAGAGTGATGCCTGCATTTACAGTGTTCTTTGCTTTGGCTATGCTTGCTTCCGTTGGTCTACCGGGCTTAAATGGCTTTGTGGGCGAATACCTGACATTGATTGGTGCATTTAATTCACCGTTTTTAAAATCACAATGGTACACTATTATTAGTGCTACAGGTGTTATTTTTGCAGCAGTATACTTGCTTTGGATGTTCCAAAGAGTAATGTTTGGCGAATTGAGCAATCCTAAAAACAAAGATTTACAAGATTTGTCAAAAAAAGAATGGGTGATGTTAGTAGCTCCTTTAATATTCATAGTTTGGATTGGTGTTGCACCAAATTCATTCCTGAAAATTTCGGATGCTTCAACAAAGGCTCTAGTCAATAAATTAGAACTTATCAAGTTTAACAAAGTACGATATGAGTTACCTCAGATAGAAACTGAAGCAGCTCCTACTAATAATCAATAGTTATTTGGAATAGTATCAGAGTTTACACAATGATTCAAGAAATACAATTATCAGCCCCGGTTTATATTATAGCAATAGTTACGTTAATTGCATTGACTATTGACTTTATGACAGGCAAAAACAAAGCAGCAGTATACAATTTTGTATTGTTTGGCTTGGTTTTAACTTTTAGTGCTGCAGCATATACGCTTACGATTCCTACTGAAACCATAGCAGCCTTTGATGTAGCAGATTCTATTTCCAAAGGTATGATTAATTTTGGTGGCTATGCAGCATATTTTGATATGCTGTTTACTTTAGCCGGTATCCTGACTATACTTGCCGCCAAGCAGTACAACGCAAGAGAATATAAAGACTATAAAGAGTTTTACTCTTTAATCTTATTTGCAATTTGCGGTATGATATTTATATCTCATGCGGCTAACTTGCTTATGATTTTTATCGGTATTGAAGTAATGACTATAACATTTTATGTGCTTTCCGGATTTTTCAGAAATAGAGAAAAATCGATGGAATCAGCTCTTAAATACTTTTTGTTAGGTTCATTTGCTTCAGGCTTCCTGCTTTATGGTATAGCTATGATATATGGTGCTACGGGCACTTTATACTTAAATCAAATATCAGAAAAGATGATGATGGGTGATTTTCATAGCCTCTACCTCTCGCTTGGTATTGGCTTGCTTACTGTAGGTTTGGGATTTAAAGTTGCGGCTTTTCCATTCCATCAATGGGCACCGGACGTTTACGAAGGTGCTCCTACTGTAGTTACTGCTTTTATGAGCACAGCAGGTAAGGCAGCCGGTCTTATAGCTTTTATTGTTATTGCTCAGGCAATCATCCCGGTTACTAAAGCAAATGAAATCTTGACTAATAACTTGGATAAATTTAGAGATTTAATAGCATTTATGTCTGCGGCAACGATGTTAATCGGTAACATTAGTGCTCTGACTCAAAAAAATATTAAGAGAATGCTGGCATACTCCTCAGTAGCTCACGCAGGCTATTTGCTAATGGGCATAGTTGCAAATACTCCTGATGGTCGAAGTGGCATAGTGTTTTATGCAACAGCTTATATTTTTATGCAAATGGGTGCATTCCTGATAGTTTCTGTGATGGAAAGAAAAAATCAATATCTGGAATTAGATGATTATGTAGGGCTTAGAAAATCAAATCCTGTTATAGCAGCGATGATGGCTCTTTTTATGTTCTCATTAGCTGGCATTCCGCCTATGGCAGGCTTCTTTGGTAAGTATTACCTCTTTATGGCTACAATGGACGCAGGTTATTTATGGTTGACGATAGTTGCCGTTATTTCTTCAATTATCTCAATGTATTTCTATATAGGCTTAGTTTTGAACATGTACTTTAGAAAAAGTGAAACTGAACACGAAAAAGTTTGCCCCGGAATGGCAGGAATTGCTTTGGCTATTTCAACTTTTGGGGTTATATTGTTTGGGATTTATCCTTCATTAATAATTGATTTAGCTAATAAAATCTTCTAAGGTGATTATGAAACTATTATTGCTTAGTAATTCGACTACACATGGTTATGGCTATTTAGAGCATGCCACGAATCAGATAAAAGAATTTTTGAGTACAGGAATTCGCAAGATAACTTTTGTACCTTATGCCGGAGTAACTGTTACTTATGATGAATATACTCAAAAAGTAAAAAATGTGTTTGAGCCATTGGGCTATGAAGTAGAATCAGTGCATGAAACTGAGGACCCGATGGATATGATTTTGGATGCTGAAGCTATAGTTGTCGGTGGGGGCAACACTTTTCAGCTACTAAACAAATGCTATCAAACAGGCATTATCGATGTTATTCCTAAAAGAGTAGAAGAGGGTATTCCTTATATGGGATGGAGCGCAGGTTCCAATCTTGCTTGCCCGACTATTCGTACAACTAACGATATGCCTATCATCGAACCTGAAAGTTTTCAGGCATTGGAATTATTGCCTTTCCAGATTAATCCTCATTATCTTGATGCTCATCCTGAAGGTCACCATGGTGAAACCAGAGAGCAAAGGCTAGAAGAGTATTTGATGCTCAATCCAAATATCTTTGTAGTTGGCCTTAGAGAAGGTTCTACGATTTTAGTTGACGGCGGTGATATGCAGCTGTTAGGTGAAAAGGAAGCTCGCATTTTCAAACATGGAATGGCTCCAATGGAAATTGCTCCCGGCGACTCTATGGAATTTCTGAAATAGAATCTTTCAAAGCATATAGATAGAGAAGTAATGTTTTGCGTCTCCCAACTCTTAAAGGTATCCGTTTAAAAACTGATACCTTTTTTTATATCATCTGATTAGTTAAAGAGAAAATGTCGTTAGATAAAATGTGGAAATTTATTAGAACTCTGGCACACTTAAAAAAAAGCTAACCCAATCAATAACTGAGTTAGCTTTTCTATATTTAAGTTTTATATTCTTATTCTTCTGCTTTTTTCACAGGTGTTTCTATTGTAATCGTTACTGTCCTGCAATAGAATCTGCCTTCAGGAAGACTATTGTCATAAAGCAACTCTGCCTCACCAAGACCTATTACCTGAGCTTCAGGTATTTTAAGTCTACGAGCAACTGCCTGCGCTCTTTTAGTAGATATTCGTTTATTGATATCTTCTTCACCCATTCTATCAGTATAGCCTTTGATATATATAGTAGCATCATCAGTTAATCTGTCTTTTACGAAATCGACTACTTTCCTATGGGCAGAGGCCAAATTTGTTTTACCATAGTCAAATAAAATCAGACTATAATATTCAAATTCTTTATCAGAGATACTTTCTAAACGCTTTCTGTCTATTGTCAGCTGTGCTACAGGCACTCTGTATTTCTTAGCTGTAGCTCTTTGTCCTAAAGAGTCTTCTGCCACAAGAGTGACCTCCACTGATCCAGCTTTACGAGGAACGTTAGAGTCTTCATTAGATAATGCCCAGTCTATCTTTCCGGGTATTTCATCTTTACCGGCATAAGTTACAAGAGTTGCACCTTCTTTGGCTGCTTCAAGTCTCCATGACTTCAATCCTGCTTCAGCTTTTATATCCGGTAAAAACCTGACAGTAGACTTAGAGATTACTCGCATGGTATCTACAGTAATTACCGGCTCAACTATTTGCAGATTATCAGACAGAATTTCTACTCTTCTGTTTTCATCATCTGCACCTTCCTCATCAGAAATTGTTTCCTGACGTGGTAAGTTACGAGCTTCAATTCTAATTCTATTTTCTTCAATTCCCCAAACAGATGTCAAATAATATTTGACAGATTCGGCTCTCTGTTTAGAAAGTGTTTTATTGTTCTTTTCAGCATCTGTATTTGAGTTACAGCCTACAAGAGTAATTTTTGATTTATCATCCTGCTGCATACGCTTACCTACAATATTCATTACATTGTAGTAAGTCTGCATCGCATCAAGATTTTGAAGCTCTACTAAGTTAAAATTGGCAGTGTCTTTTGCTTGCAGTCTTGTGTATCTGGCAGGTATCTCGGCAGAACTATCTGCAAAAAATACATAGTTAAGCAAAGGACGCATATTAAGAGATATAAAATCTTCTATTTTAATATTGAAATTCTTTCTCTCTCTTCCATTTGTATCTATCTCCACAGCAGAAATATTCGCAATCAATACTGGTGGTTTAACAGGGTTAAACATTCTCGGTATTGGAGGCGCAGCCGGTGGTGGCGGTGGTGGTGGTGGGGGTGGTGGTTGCTTAAATTTAACAGCAACGCCAGCATGCACAGAGTAAACATTCCAGTCTAAACCACTTACTAAAGGATTTACATTGTAATCAAACATCAACTCAGGGCAAAGCATCAACCAGCCGTTTTTATTCAGAGGTAATTCATAACTGATACCTACCTGAATGCCTAAAAGTAAAGATGTTGCGTCAGGAATATCACCTGAGGAAACATTGTTTATAATGCTTCCGTCAATATTTGTCCCCGTTTCATTTGGCGGATTAAGAGTCTGCTTTGTATTATAATATTTGCGAGTCATCAGAGCAGCTCGCACACCTGCCAAAGCATAGAAATTATCAGCTAACTTATAAGAAACATAAGGCTCTACACCAAACGTTCCGATTTTCGAATCTAAATAATGATCATAACTTCCCATAGCAGGCTTTCCATCCACAATGAACTGCATAGGCTCATTTGTTTCCATCAAGATGCTATAGTCAGCGTATCCTAAGCGAGCACCAATCATAAACTCATCATTTAAAGGCATTTCGACTAATACACCTAAATTGAGACCGCTTGAAGTCCCCCCATCATAAATCGGGCAACAAGATGGCAATCCCGGAAGACCTTGAAAGTCTGCAGAATGAATATTTAAAGCGTAATGCCCGTAAATGCCATATCTTGGTTTCATTTGCTCTATTTTAGCCTGCTCCAATGAGTCGAGCGGTTTCTTCACAGCGACAGTGTCAGCAGGAGTTTGGGCAAACAAATTACCAAACGACAAAAACAATGCATAAAGCACCATCAGCGTGCTTTTTTTCATCACGACTCCGATTTTTCAGTGAAATATTTTAACTTTATGCTGCTTAGAGACTTGGTAGATAGCTACACTTTCTCTAAGTACTAAAATAAGAAAATACTTTGAAATATATAAATTTATTAAGATAATCTTTGTAATTATACAAGGATTCTCTACTTTCACTTACCAAAAGCAGAATTTCTATCAGATTTATAATTGAATAAATATGTGGATATTTAATTTGTATATTCTCTACTTCTTTTGCACTTTGCTTTCACTAGAACAAACAATTATTTTACTCGTATTGTTTATTATAGTATTTATTTAAAATGGAGAAGCTTATAATGCCAACTTTTTCTGTCGAATCGAACGGTCGAATAGAACAAACTGCAGTTTATTATAACGGGCAACAGGTAAAAGGAATTAAAGAGGTATTTTTAAATTTAGATGAAGATGGTACTTTTGACTCTGTGATACAATACGAAGGCAGTGATAAAGAAATCCACACAAAGCATATTTTTGAAGAAAGACTCACAAATGTAGTCTTTACTGATCCTTCATTTACTGAGGAAGACATAGATAATTTGCAACTTCAGCTTTTGACAGTAGAAAGTCAAGGTGATATAGAGTCTTGTATTGTATATCATAATGATGAAGAACTTGATGGCATAGTTAGTCTATATCTGCATGTAAAGCCTGCTAAAACTAAAACTTTTATGGAAAAAGTTCTTAAAAGCAACAACTCTTTGCCTGAAACTGAAGACTTTAAAGCTGAAATTACTTTTAGAAACGATGATGATACTCTAGAAACTGAGGAGATATTTTAAGATGGAACATAGTAATTTATTACGGAGAATGCTGGGGATTCTTACAATTATTTTTATACTGGGAGTATTTTTGTCTCCTGATTTTGCAGAAGCACGAGGCGGCAGAAGTGGCAGAAGCAGTTTCGGGAGAAGTAGAAGCTCGAGTTTTAAAAGTAAAAGCTCAAGGTCTAAAAGTAGCTTTGGCAAAAAGCGTTCAAGCTCCCGCTTAAATAAGAGTTCAAGAACAACAACTCGATCAAGTATCCCGAAAACTAAGCAATCCAGTTTTGGTGGTAATAGATTATCTAATCAGAAAGCTTATACTTCTAAATATGGTGCTCCTAGAAAAACAAGCACATACAGCGGTAAAAATGCTGCAGGTCAGAATCAAAACTATGTTGTCAATAATTATGGTGGCTATGGCAGCGGGTTGATGACCGGCTATATGATGGGCAGTACAAGTTGGATGTGGGCTATGCCTTTCCACCCTGCTTTTTACTATTCAAGACCATACTATGTTAATAATCCGGATGGAACTATCGGAGTTTACCCTCCTACTTTCTCTTTTGGTAAACTGATATTTACAATCATGATTTTAGGTGTAATTATCTTAATAATCAGAGCTGTTATCAGAGCTAAAAAACGTCAGAGAGAAGGTGGTGGCGGTAATTTCTCATCATTCGGATAAATAATAAATTTGAAAAATAAGCCAAAAGCGTAAGCATATCGTTGTTTACGCTTTTTTTTGTGTTACTAACTCTAAACTATCTTCAGTAAATAAATATAATTTCTTTTCTTCTTTGTATGTTGTAAAACATATAATAATTCTAAAGGCAAAATTGTGGATTAGAGAGATATACTAACCCAATTAATTGATTTGAAACATGAAGTAGATAGTCTTAGACATTTTCCAAAAGATCAGTATCTACGCCTGCTGCAAAAAATCAAATTAGACTGGAATGACTACTCAAGTAAAATTGAAGGTAATCAGCTCAGTTTGGGAGAAACAAAATCTGGGGCATCACTGCCCATGGGAAACCACTTAAGAAACCAAAGGACATAACGAAGCTGTAGAATATATTTTAGAAGTATTAGCCGGTAAAGAAATAAATATAACAGTAAGCTTTATCCGTCAGTTGCATGAGATTATCCTTCCGGAACCTTATGAAAATGATGCACATACAGCTGACGGGGAACCAACAAAAAGACTTATAGTCCCGGGTAAATATAAATCTGCTCCAAATCATATTAGAACAATCACGGGAGAAATGTTCTATTTCTCTATCCTGGAAGCACTCCTGCAGATATGGAGGCTTTAATTAAGTGGTACAGACTTGAATCAGAAAATGATAAAACGCATCCATTAGTCTTAGCTACGGTCTTTCACTACAAATTTGTGAGAATTCATCCTTTTGATGATGAAACGGTAGATTGTCGCGACTACTTATGAATTTGATTCTTCTTAAATTTGGCTATCCTCCGGTAATTATTGAAACTTCTAAAAAAGAAGATTACCTTAATGCTTTACAATATCCAGATAATCAAGATATTGACAAGTTTGTAGAATTTATTGCTCAAAGGCTAATTGAAGCGCTGGAACTTTGGCTCATAGCAGATAAGGGTGAAAATATTACAGCATCGACTGATATTGACAAGTATTGTAAAAATGATGGAAGCTAAACTCGATAGTTTAGAAAATCCGGTTATCTTGAATAGCGAAGTATATAGAGACACTTATAAAAGCAATTTCCGACCGTACATTCTAAAATTGTTGAGTAAACTTGAGAAGTTTGATTTGTTATTCTCAGATAAATAAATATCTATCAGCACTAACGACAAAAAAATTTCCAAACATCTCATGGCAGGATAAATCATCAAATTCAGAAAAAACCTCTGACTTAGATACTTTAATAGAGAAAAATAATCAGATTCCGGAAATATTATTCAAATACATGATGCTTAAACTAAAAAACAATATAGAGCCAAATCATTCTATATCTATAGAAGTAAAATTTAAAGTTAATAGATATAAATATTTTGTAGAATTCCCTAATTACAAAAAAGCTAAGTTAGAAAACAACTTTTCTGTCAATCTAACACAAGAACAAATTGATACTTCACAACAACATATTGTTAAGTTTATCCAAGCTGACTTGGAAAATACTTTTACAAAAATAGAAAAAATTATAAATCAATTAAATAGCAACTAAGCAGAAATGGAGCTTAATTCGCTCCCCTATCTTCTCTAATCTATAAATTTATATTTATGTTGCTTAGCTTTCCATCTTTCTAAAGCATACTGTTGCATGTTTATGACTGTATCTTTTTCGTCAATAATTTCCAAGCCTAAAATAGCTTCAATAATGTCTTCCATCGTTACTATTCCATCCACCCCACCGAATTCGTCAATAACCAGGGCTATTTGTTCTTTTTTATTTAGCAATATTTCCCATAGCTCAAATACCGCGTTTGTTTCAGGTACTTCTATCATCTTTCTTCGGAAATCAATGAGACTTGTTTTGTCGGACTCGTCATTTTCAAAGACATCTTGCTTGACCACATAATATTCGATATCATCCAAATCTTCTTTAAATATAGGAATCCTTGAGAAGGCTCGCAAGGATTTTGACTTTTTAAATTCTTCAAGAGTCATCGTTTCATTTGCAGCCGCAATCACCGTTCGTGGTGTCATTATTGTAGATATCTTAAGTGTTTTCAATTTTAAAATATTATGTATAACTTTTTGCTCTTTGGAATCTACCAATCCTTCTTCTGCACCGATGCTTGCAAGCATTGAAATTTCTTCTCTGCTGGTTGTTCCCACTTGATTTTCTGACGAAAATACTCTCGTTATCAAAGAAGATATTTTAACTAAAGGGTAGGTTAAAACTATACTTATCGATATTAATTTACACACTGTTCCTGCTAATTTGTCCCAATATCTTGCTCCTAATGTTTTAGGAATAATCTCAGTAACTACCAGTATTAATAATGTTAAAATAGCAGAGACAATCCCAAAATATTCATTCCCGAAGACTAAAGAGGCTTGAGCTCCGACACCGGCAGCACCAACTGTATGTGCTACTGTATTTAATGATAGAATAGCTGATAGTGGTCTGTCAATATCCGTTTTATATTCTAAAAACTTTGATGCCCATGCCGTATTATTCTGAACATGAACCATCAAGTATGCTTTGGAAGTAGACAGTAACACTGCTTCCATAATCGAGCATAAAAATGATACAAATAATGCTATAAAAAGATAAACAAAAAGTAGTAACATCTTTGCCAATCATCCCTAATCTGTTGATACAATCTCTCTGAAAATAAAACCGCCGAACTAATCCGGCGGTTTTAATGCATCTTTAAATTTATATCTGTCTAATCTAATCTAACTATATTTCCGGAACCATTGTTCATAGTCTGCGTGTCTTTAGGGTTACCCTTATATCTAATATCACCGCTGCCGTTTAGCTCTGCTACTATTCTGTTATTAACATTTATAGAAACATCACCGCTACCATTAAGCTCTACTTCAGCATTTTCCGTACTGCAGTTAATCATATTAATATTACCACTGCCGTTTTGCTCTAAATCTAATTCTTTTACTTCGCCTGCAATATCAATATCTCCGGAGCCATCTAAATCAACTTCCATTTCATTATATTTGATGTTATCCAAAGTAATAAAGCCGGAACCATCTATTTCCACATCTAGATTTTCACCGGTGAGCTGAGTTTGGCATGTAATATTCCCGGCGCCGTCTATATCTAACTCATGGTAATTTGGGTTAGAAATATAGATTTCAAGTTTAGTAGGGTATATTTTTTTGTCTTCAAATATATATAAGGTACCATTATCTACTGTTAGTTTCACAAACTTCTGCAAGTTAGCATCTGTAACCATTTTGACACTTCGGCTTCCCTGAATCAGATGAATTTTTGCACAACCTTCAAGTTTAATGTTTTCAAAACTTTCTACAAATCTTTCAGTTTCTGTTACATTACTGTTACCTTCAATTCCTGCAGAAAAAAAGGAACAAGCCGATAGAGCAATAGCCAATAAAGTCGCCGTAATAATTGGTTTCCTGTTCATCTAAGACCTCTTTTATAGTATTTCGAATCTTGCTTTTACTTGGTATCTGATAGTAATTTTTTTAAAGTTCTCAAAATTTGATTCCATTGGTGTTGCCGTTCGGACTGTGTTAGACTGTACACGGAATGGTTGGTTATAATTAGAATAATAATTTTCTACTTCCTGAATTACCAAGACAGCTCCTATTTTTTGTCCTACACTTTCAACTAAATATGCTGCTTTAGCTTTTGCTGCTTTTAGTGCATCAATTTTTACCTGTTTGCGATAATTCAGCATATTTTTATGTTTCAAATCAAATATTGATACTTGATCCAAACCTCTAACACTTAAATTAGTCATCAGCACATCAACCTGTTTAAAATCTGTGATACTAATATGTATCTCTTTCCTCTTCAAAAATCTTTTACCTCTCTGCTGCCACTGATTGCCACCATCATTCCAGGTTATCTGATTATTATTTATGCCCAATTCCTTCAGCTGAGCAAGAACAAGCGGTTCTATCTCATCCATCGTAACTTTTGTTTGGTAATCCTTCCATTCTTTACCTTCTTCATATTCTTCTTCAAAATACTCTGAAAACCCAACTTGTAGAATTATCTCATCAGGAGCAATTTCCATCTCTGCACTACCCGTAACTTCAATATATGGCTTCTCATCTGCTTGACTTATAACAGGCAAAATAAATAATGCGAATAATAATAACAAAAGATTCCTTCTCATATCACTGCCTTTGATTAATTAGAGGTTTTAAGAAACTATATACATAAAAGATAATACGTAATTAAATCTAAAATAGTTCTATAAGTTTTACTCATTTTGAAAACTTATTCAAAATATTTAAAGTCTTAAACTTTTCTACAATTTCTTGTCTTTGAGTTAAAATATATTATATTGCTAAGAAATGAGACAATCACGGGCCTTTATACTATGGCAGAAAATATCCTTATAAAATATCTTAAAAAGCATTTCGGCTATGACTCTTTCCGAGAAGGTCAGGAAGAGATTATTATGTCTATTTTAAACGGACACAATACTCTTGCAGTAATGCCCACCGGTGGAGGTAAGTCTATATGTTATCAGCTTCCTGCTATAGTAAAACCTGGGACTTGCATTGTTATATCGCCACTTATTGCACTAATGAAAGATCAGGTAGATACTTTAAATAAGAAAGGCATTTCGGCTACTTATATTAATAGCAGCCTAGCCTATCAGGAATTAACCCATAGACTGCAAAAAGCTGAGTCAGGCGCTTATTCTTTGATATACGTCGCTCCTGAAAGACTTGAAAGTAAGTTGTTTATAAATTTGCTTGCATCTATGGAGGTATCTTTTATTGCTGTTGATGAAGCACATTGTATCTCCGAATGGGGGCATGATTTTCGTCCGGCTTATAAAAATATCGCAAACATAAGAACTTTATTCCCAAATTTGCCCATTATTGCTCTCACGGCTACTGCCACTCCTGATGTGCAGAATGACATTGTTAATATCTTAGAGATGCTCAATGTAAACAGATTCCTAAAGGGATTTGACAGACCAAACCTTTCATATAAAACTATCACAAGCAATAAGAAAGCTGAAAGAATTATAGATTTAGTCAAAGAAACAAAGGATGGCTCCATAGTTATCTACTGTGCGTCTCGAAAACGGGTTGAAAATATAAATAATCAATTAATTGCTTATGGTATCAAATCAGAAGCCTATCATGCAGGTATGCCAGATTACATCAGACAGCAAGTCCAAGATAGATTTATCAAGCAAAAGGACGCTATTATTGTAGCTACCAATGCCTTTGGTATGGGAATAGATAAGGCAAATGTAAGAAGAGTAATTCATCATGATTTGACTCTAACTTTGGAAGGTTACTATCAGGAAGCAGGTAGAGCCGGTAGGGATGGTGATAATTCTGATTGTTTTCTTCTGTACGACCCTGAAGATATTAAGCTGATGAACTTCTTTGTGAAAACAAATTATCCGACGAATAGAGAAATACAGTCTGTCTATGATGCACTGTACAACATTCACGGAGTGGATTTCGGTTACAAAACGAATAATCCGATTGTCCACAGTCCGTCAGCTATAGCGAACATGGCAAATATCCCCCACTCTATCGTTAACAATGTGATTGCTCTATTTGAAAGAAACAATATCATCCGTAAAAACTCAGTCCACAGTAGAGCCACAATTCAGTTCACAGAAACGCAAAACAGAATTCGTGAGTATTATTCTAATACAAATGACGACAATCGTGCTGTGCTTGAGGCTTTACTACGTAGTTTGAGCAGCGAAGCGTTTTTAAAACCGGAAGAGGTAGATTTGCATGAGTTAATGTATAAGCATGAGATTGATGATGAACTGCTTAAGCGTTCTATGAATGCTTTGCAAATTTCAGGAGTAATCAGATTCCGTGAAGCAGGTCTCGCAGGAGGCATGATGCTCACTATGGAACGAATGCCTATTGATAAATTACCGCTCGACTTAAAAGCTCTGAATGAGAGGCGTAACCACGCTTTTAAAAAAATGGAAACTATGGTCAAATATGCAGAAACTCTAACCTGTAAAAGGAACTTTATACTGGAGTATTTCCATAATGAAAAACAAAGCGAAGTTTGTGGTAAATGCTCTTCATGCACTTCGTCTAACGGTGGCAAAGTCTTTATCAATAACGAAAAAGAGAAGTTTATCATCAAGCAAATACTCTTTGGCATTGGAGAGTTAGACGGAAGATTTGGCAAAGCAATGATTACTGATTTCCTCAAAGGTAATAAAACAAGCAAAATCAGCTCATTTCAGCTTGAAAAAGCTCAATATTATGCAGCTTGCAAAGACATAGCAGTGGAAGAAATAAAAAGAAATATTGAAACTGCTTATATGAAACGCTATATAGATATTGATTCAGGTCAGTATCCTGTTCTGTCTGTTAGCGAACTTGGAATAAAAGAAATAGGCAGAAAACCTACTCCATATTTACCGGAAAGGAAACGCATAACCAAAGATATAGCAAAAGAATTATCGAACAGGCTTAAGAACCTACGAAATGATATAGCCAGAAAAGAAGGAATAGTCCCACGTGGTGTATTGTCAGACGTTGCAATAAGAAAAATGTCAGAACTTATACCGGGTAGCATCGAAGAGCTATCCAAGATAAGTGGCGTATCACTCTTTTTTACTGATAATTACGGTAAAATATTTCTAACTGAAATAAAAGACTTTTTTGATAAAAAAGCTGATGATAGTTCACCAAATATCTCTCAGGAATCTATAGTTTCTTTGAATATGGCAAGGCAGGGTATGTCGCTTAGTGCAATAGCTCAAGAATTGCGTAGCACTGAAGGCAAAATTGCTTATAACTTGCAAGAAATGATATTAGCAGGTGAGAAATTAAATCATAATCTTTTTCTAAATGACTTTAAGTTTGAAGAGCTAAAAAGAATCAGTCAGAACTCAGTCAATTTGAGTCTCAAGGAATTGAAATCCAAATTATCATTTGATATCGGATTTGCAGAGTTAAGAGTATTATACGCTATAGCTCAATCATCCCTTAAAAATCGTTGATTTTTCTTTTCATCATCTGTCATCATAGTGTGTAATACACCATATATTTCATAACCCGCTTTGCGACGAAGAGCTTTGTTAAACTCCATAACTTTATCTTCAAAAGCCTCGTCTACAGTTCCACTATGAGCCAGCTTCTTTCTAAGCTTATTTATAGCAAGATTTTCGTCATCCTTTACTTTTTTGGAAGGAGCGTCTTTGCTTAAATCCATGCTTCTTTGCGTAGCTTTGCCTAATGCACGTTTTGCCATATTTTTCACCTATAAAATACTTCTTAAACTACCCCTAATATAAAAGACTATAAGTAAGAGTCTATATTTTACGATACAAATATTTTAGTATATACAATACCATTTTTATCTGACTCTAGACATATATTGTATGTTTCAATGTAATTTTTAATCAGACCACTTGTTATTATATAATCAAAGTTAGTGCCATAATATTACTTTATCCATTGAATTTATTTTGAAATATCATAGTAGAAACTATATCAAAGTATCTTAAATCCATATTTTTTTGTATTTTTGCTATTATCATTTTTTATTGGAGCATATATATGAGATTTTATAAATACTTCCTTTTACTTTTTGCTTTATTAGTTGCTTGCAACGACTCTCCTGTAATCAAAGATGGAGTGGAGCATACGCTCACGAGCATCAGAAAAGAGCCCGGTCTTTCTTGGTTTGATTACCATTATCAGGAATACCAACCAATAGACTCTTTATGCACTTTGATTAAGCAAGAGTACGACCCCTCTATCTATCACGTGGTGATGTTTACTTCTTATCTTTGTAACTGCGAGGATAATTCAACGTACCTACCTCACTTGGCAAAGATTATGACATACTGCGATATACCTGATTCGAATATGACTATTTATCTTATGACTTCAGTTGATGCCGATACTCCTTACAAAAGTAAGGTGGTGATAGAAGAATTCCCGGAAGCTTACCTTTTCAAAAACGGTGAACCTGTTGCTTCTTTAATTTCTATCAGAGAAGAACTGGACTATAGTGAACAGACTTTTGAAAAAGCTCTTTTAAACGCTATTGGTAAAGAATAATAGGAGATATATTATGAACTATTGGATAGTAAAGTCTGATCCTGACTCTTACTCTTGGCAAGACTTAAAGAGAGATAAAAAAACTGATTGGGACGGTGTCAGAAACTACCAGGCAAGAAATAATCTCAAAGTAATGAAGCAAGGTGATTTGGTTCTCGTCTATGAAAGCATATCTACTAAAAATCTTGTGGGTATCGCAAAAGTAACTAAGGAACACTACCCAGATACGACAACAGATGATAATCGCTGGGTAGCGGTAGAGTTGGAAGCTTTTGAAGAATTAGAGAATCCGATCAACCTAAAAGATATTAAAGTTACCGAAGAACTACAGAATATTGCCTTGATTAAGCAATCCAGATTATCTGTGATGCCAATTAGTAGAGAAGAGTTTGACAAAATAATTGAAATGTCTAAAAAATAGAGTTGGCAATGAAGAATAGTATTCGGGTTTGGTTTACTGATTTTTGGCAAAATTTTGATAACGAGAATAATATTTTTATGGATTTGCTACAAGAGCATTACACAGTTACTCTTGATGATAAAGAACCGGAATTTTTGTTTTTCTCACTTTTTGGCAATAATCATATAAACTATAATTGCACTAGAATATTTTTCTCAGGCGAAAATATGCCTGCAGATATGAAAAAGTGCGACTATTCTTTTTCTTTTGAAATGCCTAATGGTAATCCTCGGAAATACAGGCTACCTCATTATTATCAATATAGCAGACCGGAAAAACTATTAGAAAAGCCTGACCCCAATGAATTACTCAAAGAAAAAACTAAATTTTGCAATTTTATATTTTCAAATCCCAGTTGCAAAAAGCGAAATGACTTCTTCCATAAATTGAGTAAATATAAAAAAGTAGACTCTGCAGGCAGATTCCTGAATAATATGGATAAGCCACTTGGTATGCGCGTAGAAGATAAATGGGAATTTATGAAACCTTACAAATTCTGTATTTGCTTTGAAAATGAAGAAGCTGATTACTACACTACAGAAAAGCCTTTTGAAGCTATGATGCTAAACAATATCCCTATATACTGGGGCAACCCAAAAGTTAGCTTAGACTTCAATACTGAGGCTATTTTGAATTGGTATGACTATGGTTCAGACGAGGCCTTAATAGAGAAAATCATTGAATTGGATCAGGACGACGATAAATATATTGAATTTATGTCGCGCCCTTGGTTTACGGATAATAAGCTCAATGAATTTGTCGAAAGGGAAAATATTTTGAAGCAAATTGACAAGATAGTAAATGATAAAATAGTGACAGTTGCATCTAAATCAGGCATATTCTCATCTAATCCTCTGCTAAAATCTATTATTAGGCTCATAGAATTTATAAAATTCGTCAAACTTAGAGCATATATGAGATTAAGGTTTTTATCTTGGCAGAAAATAGTGCTTAAAATTCAAAAAATAAAAAATAAGCAGAAGTGGTAAATCTTATTGAATATCCAACAGTTCCATGGCATTTTGGAAAACATAGTCAGGAAGCAACTCTTCCATACATTTAAAATGTTTGAGGGGACACTTCTTCGAACCATGAATTGCACAAGGTCTACAATTCATCTCTCCTACGGACAAGGTTCTGTCTTTTTTCCCAATAGGAGCAAATCCAAATTCAGGAATAGTCGGACCATAGAGAGTAATAGTCGGACATTTGACAAGGCCGGCGAAGTGCGTTGGTGCACTATCGTTAGTAATTAATAAATCTACGTGCGACAGTAAAGCGATAGATTGAGGTATACTGGTTTTGCCACATAAATTAATCGCTCCGGAAGCGTTTACAATTACTTCAGCATCCTTACTATCCTCTTTTGCGCCAATAACAAAAACTTTTAGCCCTTTTGAAGACATCATCGATGCTAAATTAGCAAAATGATCAACGCACCACTTTTTAGTTGCCCATACTGAGCCCGGAGCTAATACGACTATTTTAGATTCAGCCTGGATAGAATTTTCAAGAAAGAGATGCTGAATAAGTTGCTCATCTTTTATGTCAAAAGACAAATCAATTTTGGCGTAAATGCGATTTATATTTTCAAATGGAGACAGTAAGGATAGATTTCTTAATGTTTCATGCTTCAATTTATCGTACGGAACAGTTCTTTTGTAGAGAAAAGAAAAGGCATTAATATCAAATCCTATTGTCATTTTAGCACCAACCAACTTGGCAAGCAAAGTTGTACGAAATGACCTGTGAGGTGCTATTATTAAATCAACATTTTGCTCTTTGAGTTGCTGAGCAAGTAATTTAATACCACTATATCCTTTATGTTTACCTCTTTTATCATAAGATAATATCACATCAACAGAAGAAGATAAAGCAGCAATTTGAGTCGAAATAGGCGTGCATACAGAGATAATTTTGCAATCTTGAGTGTTATTGCGTATTACTTGAAAAAGTGGTAGAGTGAGCACAAAATCGCCTAAAAATGCTGTTTGAATAACAGCTATGGACTTATAACTATTTAGATTAAGCTTTGTCATATTACTTACCGGGTGAATGTTTCCATCTTTTATGCTGCCAAGCCCATAATTCAGGGATTTTTTTAATCTGATTTTCTAAAACTTTTACATGCCTTTCTGTTAGGATTTGTATAGCATCTTCCCTATCTTTTAAATCTTCATGTGGTATTTCTTGGAGCTTCACTCTATATGTACCGTCAGTTTGCCTTTCCGAGAACCCAATCACGATTGGAGCATTGAGTCTTAAAGCCATAGCCGCTGGAGATTCGTAAGTAGCTGCCGGCCTACCAAAGAAATCTACAAAAATATCTTTATCTTTTGTAGCACTTTGATCCGCCAATAAAGCAACCATATTACCCTTTCTTATCTCAGAAACAATAGGTCGAGCAGCTTTATACATTGAAACTACTTTGTTATTATGAAATGTTCGATAATTATTTAAAGTACTATCTGCTATTTTATTTCGTTGAGGTTTGACAATAATAGTTACAGGAATACCTGTAAAATATCCTGCTGTATAAGCAAGCAATTCCCAATTCCCATAGTGCCCGGAAAGTAAAATTACACCATTGCCTTTTTTACGTAGCTCATCAATCAAGTCAATATTATCATATACCACTTTTTGTTTTAAATAGTTTTCTGACATAGTAGGAATAGCCATGAGCTCCATCATTGTTATTCCTAAATTCTGATAAGACTTAGCAGCAATAATTTTACAATCTGAAATAGATTTATCAGGAAATGATTTGACAATATTATCTATAGTAATCCCATATCTCTTCTTACTAATCACTCTGAGGATATTGCCAACCATTCTGCCCAATTTAATTCTAATGTGGTCATTTATATGCTGAGAGATAAAACACAAAATATAGAGTAAAGAGCTAACGATATAGTCAATAATTCTATTCATATTATTTATCGTTTTCTAATTCGTAAGTAGATTTTGCTCTATTATCTGTTGGTACATATTTATCATACCAATCCGGATTATACGCCTCTCCTGTGACTGTAGAGTGCACTAACTGGTAGTCATTATATCCTAACCTTTCTACAAAGTAGAATAAAGCTCCTCCTTCATATCTGGTATAATGCCACTCTTCCCAGGCATTATTATCCATAGATAATGGATGTATGTCTTTATCATCAGGGAATCCGTATTTAATAAGCACCCATCCCCTGTCAGTATTCCAGCCGTTATCGTCAGTATTGGATGAAAAGTGTCTATTAGCATACTTTATGCGTCTTTGAAATTCTATTAATGTTTCATTAGTTAGAGTACTAGTATCTCTGTCTCGCATTTTCCAAAAACGATACAAAGCTCTTTGCTTTCCTTTCACTGAGGTTAATCTTACAAACAATTCTTTTTCGGGTTCATTGGCTACAATATTAGACATTTTTATGTTTAAGTCAACTTGCTCGTCAGTCATTGTAGCGAACTCACTCATTTCAAATATCTGATCCTCAGTAAAAATAATAGTAGCATCCAAAGGCATTTCGTAATTATACATAAAGAATTTCTTTTCTTTCGACTCAAATAAATATTGATCTTTATAAATTTCTACTACAGCATAATACACACCACTAGGAAGACCGGAGAGTGAAGTATTAAAATATGTAAAGTAAGTATTTGATTCATTTTCTATTTCAACATATTGAAGTTGTTTCCTTACCGGCATCTTTGCTGCATCAAGTAATTTATATCGAAGAGAATATTTGCTATCGTCATTCTCTTGAGCTAATACTTTATAACTATGGCACAAGTACATTTCAATTTGATTTGTAGCAAACACAGCTTCAGGGTTTGGGACTATATAATAACCAAATTTTGTAAAGCTATTTATATCATCACTTTTGATTATATTTCTAGCTAATTGTATATCACCTATAACTACGTTACGATCTTGTGACTTTAATTCAAAAGAAAAAGTTTTATGCTTGAGTTGATTTTCCCCAAACACATCAGAATAACCAAAGTATACCTTATAATTCCCTGCATTTAAATTATAGCGCTTTTGTCCTATCAAATCTCTAATAGTAGAATCAGAAACACTTCTTAAATCAGAAATATTCCATTTTTCATTTACTATAGTATCGGAGCCGGATAATAAAAGAAGTTTACAATCCATTTGTGTATTGTAGTTATCGCCGGAAGAATGCTGGTAAGATAGCTGATTGTTTGAAATACTATAATAGAATTCCCACAAAAAACTACCGTCAGACTTAAAAAAAGCTGCATGATCAGTTTCAATTTTTTGTGCAAATCCACTAGTAAATAAGCCAAAGAGACAAAACAATACAAAGCTGATTCTCATTTTATACCTTTATTGATATTGTTTTAAAAAAAGCCGTTAGAATAGATTATCTAACGGCTTTATTATATACACTAATAATTCAAATTAGTTACCGAAGTGCAAACTAACACCTATTCTGTGAACTAATTGATCAATTTCCATAGCCGGAGTCATTGAATAACCGAAGTCAGCAGTCATGCCGCCTGTAAAGTATTTCAAACCAACACCAAAAGCTACACCATTATTATCGTGTCCGATATTATATCCACCTCTTAGAGATAGAAATTCTTTCCATACATATTCTGCACCAAATGCAAACTGTTCAGGAATATCAGAGTGAGTAATAAAGTCAAACGCAGCAGTAATTGCATTGTCGCCTTCATTATATACTTCAGAAGACAAGCCTGCTCGGAAAATTACAGGAGCGCTATAAGTAGAGCTTAAATACGAAGCATCTAACTCTGATTGGTAAATTTCATTACTATAAAGAGCAGTTTCAGTTCTTAGCTCTTGGCCTTCATACTTCATGTCGCCACCGAAGTTATGAATAGAAAAGCCAATCTTAATACCTTGAATACCGGTATCATAAAGTGTACCGATATCAAAAGCAAAACCACCACTTGAAAGGTTAGCAATTTTATTATTTAAATACTTAGCAGTTACACCAAAGCTAAACTGGTCAGTAATCTTACCTGAGAAAGTAAGCTGAGCAGACATATCCTGCACAGTATAGTGAGAGCCTGTACCATTTTGGAAATCCATAGTAGTTGTTTCTATATCACCACTTGAAAGAGAGATAATAGAAGCAGCAACTGCAAACTGGTCACTTACTGGTATAGAAGCAGCCGCAAAGCTAACTCCATAGTCAGCAAACCATGTTGTGTGTTCTACTGTAGCAGTTGCACCATCTAAGTTAACTAATGCAGCAGGGTTCCAAAATAGACAAGATAAATCATTTACAGCGGCACCATTAGCACCAGCCATACCAGTCGCTCTAGTTCCAATTGGAATCTTGAGGAACTGAGAGCCTGCAGCACCTACTTTATTTATCTCACCCGCAGAAGAAGCAGCACCAGGAATAACAGAACCTGCAGCATAAGCTTCTTTAACGGTAAGAACAGAAAGAGCGACTAAACAAATTAATGTGAGTATTTTCTTCATTTTTAATATCCTTGATTTAATTTCTTTACTTAATATCGCTGCCTCCTTAAAGGCAGCGATTGGGCAAAAAACTATTAGTCTGTAATAATCCTGTAGCTACCAACAACAACAGAGAAGTTTTTAACAGTCTGAGCTCCGTTTGGAGTAGTTATAACTGCAACTAATGCTTGAGAAGCAACTCTCTGGTTATTATCAGATAACAAGTCCCAAATATCAACAGCAACTTTATCAGGATCAGGAGAATTAAACTCATTATGTTCTATACGCGTTACTATTTCACCTGTAACAGTGTAAATATCGATTGTACATTTTTCTGGTAATCTAGTAAAGTACAATTCTGCACCGTATGGTGATTTCTGACCTTGATGAGAAATAAAATATGGATTAGGAACTACTTTAACTGCATCCAAATCTTCATCAGATACTTGATCTGGAGATTTAACAGTACCACCCACTTTTACTCTAACTTTTGCACCCGGAGCCGGCAAGCCTAAAGCACCACCTGTAGTAGATAACGTAATTTTATCTCCAACTTGGAAGTTCTGTCCGCCATAGTTGAATTCTTTAATATCTACTTGATCCCAGCCATCACCTAAAGTATTAGAACCGGCATTAGCACCATCAAAGAAGAATGGAACACCTGCAATATAAATTACGTTTACAAAGTCGATAGTTGTGCCATCTGCAGCAGTTGCAGGCAACGCAAATCCACCTTGTATACCGGAATATATTTCTTTTTTACCATCTTCATTGTAAAATTCGCCATTATCCAAAACACGATAAACTAAATGTTTAGGTTTTTGCAAAGCATTCAATTTAGTTTCTCTAACGTCAATCCAACCTGATGCGAACATATTATAAGTATTATATAATTCATCAGGATGTATACCATCTGCAACTGTATTTACAGGATAAGGGAACGCTTTTGTATATAAGTAGTTTGCAGAACCTGTAGCTATCCAATAAGGACTCTGACCAATATTGTCATAAGGAGCAAATGTAGAGTATTCGTCATTATTGTAAGGCTTAGCCGGTATATTTATGTGTTCCATATCGGACTCATAAGATACCTCGGCAAATCCACCTTCGCCGTCTCTTCTATCATATTTTGTAACATTTCTAACTTTTACAGTAAGTACGTCTACATCAAATTCTTTCATTACATCTTCAGATTTAGATGGTTGGTACCATACTTTGATGTGTCGTTTTTCTTTTCCAGTAAACTCTAACTCATAAGTACCAGGACCGTTATTATAACTTGCCATGATATCTGTAGTTGCAACCTGAGGATATGTTGCATTAATTCTTGAAAGATCTTTTTGTGTCGGAATTGTAGCATACTTATAGTTAGCTATACTACCAATTTTTTGTGTAGTAATTGTATTGGCAGTAGATTTTGTGTAGTCATCGTTACTTTCTAATTTATCGGCAATATTTAATGTTTTGCGTTTTATGTCAGTGTAACGAGGAATCAACATATCAACTGTTTTCCCTTCTTCAAGGCGTACAGTATCCATGCGATAGTTACCACCATATTGTTTGATATCAAAATCAAATTTGAAACCAAATGCACCATAAGCTGGTTTATTCATACCAGAAGAAAATATAACACCACTTGCATCAGGCGATATTCTATAACCTGTTCCAATATAAGGAGTGTATAAACCTTCTACCATTTCACCAGTACTCCAAGAACCAAATCTTTCTCTTACTTCTCTTGAATCATGAGCAGCAAAATTAATGTCTTTGTTAGAATATGGATCTTCAATTAACGAATCAGCCAATACATAAGAAAGACCATTTTCAGTAAAAGCACCTAAATAAGAAAAATCACCCGGATCTTCTTCGAACTCAGTTATACCTTCATATAAGATTTGATTAGTAACAGTATCTCTTAATGTCATCATTCTAACATATTTACCAAAATATGCCGGCTCTTCACGACCTGTGAATGTATAAGAACCTAAAGACCAGTAAGGTTTAAATTCTAATTCAAACACGTGACCAGCGAAGAATTGTGAAACTCTTTGTTCATCAAGTGGGAAGAATTCAAAATTATAAACACCACCCATTCTTTCCGGATTAACTACTTCGACATCAAATTTAACATCATTAGTAATTGCCGCTGCTTTTGGTCTAACTGCCAAAGCGTTAGGTAGTGCTAAAGACGCATCATTTTCTTTAATTTCGGTTGGTTGTTGGTAATCACCTTCGTCAAATGATAATAATTTGTAGTAATAATCCACGTTATTAATCATTCTTTCTGATTTGGTTGGGTCTTCGTCATAGTAAAATATGCCATCCCCATTATCACCAAGATCTACAAAAGTTCTTCCATCAGTTAACTCTTCCATATATTCAGGTATTAGACCTTCACGTATGTATTTAGATTGTTGGAAATCAACTCTATCTACCACTGTGATTGTTTCATAAATAACTTCACCTGTGTTAGGATCAACAAGAATATCCCCGGTAATAGAGTCAGTAGCAGGAACTTCATATGTAGTTTTTTCTTCAAATTTAGGGAATATCGCTTTAGCTTTCCCTTCTTTTAGATATTGGTAAACCAATTTGTTAACATAGTCCAAGTGTTCTGCGTTAGACATAATTGCTTTAGCTGAGTTATTAATTAAAGCGTAGTCGATAACATATTTATCAGAACCTGCTTCTTTAATTTTTTTCGCAGTACTATAGTAATAAATAGTATCTACGTTATGCTTAACATAAATAACTTGATTATTAGAATCGATATCTTCAAAGTAAGTCCATTTAAGAGTATCAATATCTTTTGTGTCTGCAGGACGTTGATCAGCAGGTGTTGCTACAAAGTTTGCAAAACCTAAATAAGTGCTTGCATCTATTTTAGTCGTTTCTTTGATGTAATAGATTGGATTATAATCTAAAACCGCACTTTCAAGTTCGATTGTACCAATAAGAATTGAATCTAATAGAAAATCATTTTGTTGAGGATTAAATCTATAACCTCTTTCAAGATATTCTTTTCTATTTTCTCTTATTTTAGCAAAGTATTCGTCTGAATTACCACCATCATAAGGCTGTGCTGCTTCATATCTATATTTATTAAGATTAACACCTAATTTGTTTTTATTGGCAACACTATAGAAGTATTTACCCCAAGGGCCGGTAGTAATCTCAGAAGTATCGATATCTACTATCATAGGTAGATTTAAAGTATCAAATCTAGATTCATTTCCATTATTATAAGATTTCTTATTAAAGAAATCTTGTCTTTCCATGATACAGCCTTGGCAGACTCTCATAACTCTGATATTGAAAGAATCCAATACATCAACCTCACCATAAATAGTATTAGCTACAGGTCCAATCACCATAAGCGAATCAATAAATGGCATTTTATGCTCGTCGGCTGGCTTACCTGCTTTAAGATAAGATTTTTTGAATGCAGTAGGCATTGACCATTCTGCTATTTGTCTCCAACCAAGAGGTCCTGAAGTATCAGTTTGATGTTCTGTATAGTTAGCGATGTCTGTTCTTCTAGATCTGTAAAGTCTATAACCCATAAAGTCAAGGCCATTTTCTTCATTATCTTCAGACAACTCAGAATAATTATCCCATGATAAAACAACACCATTATTTACGCCTTTTGCTGATAAATTAGCACGTCTTGGAGGCATAGGTGCTCTAAAGTTATTATCATATACAGTTTGAGCAAATTTGTCTTTTGTAACAAGATTTGCCATATCTTCTGTTGTACCATCCGGTGATGCAAGGTCTTTTACAGCATCAGCGATAATGATACCTACTACTACTCTCGCAGTATCATAAGGTTTCATATTAAATGGACCGGTAGCCATCATAAAACGTTTGTCACCGGCACCTTCATCACCATCTCGTGCAAAAGTAGAAAGGAAGTCATAACGTTCTACGTCATTTTCCAAGTCATCTGCTATGTTCCAGTTATTAAACGTTTGCAGACCTAACTGCTCAGCATTTGTATATTTTCTTTTATCAGTTCTTAGGAAACCTTCTAAAGGATTTAAACTGCTATCAGGTAGATATTTACCTTGTACAGCTGGAGACTCTAAGAAGTCATAACCTAAGTAACCGAAACCACGTCCTGCTTCGCCTCTATCTGCTTGCGACCATTGCACCGCCATGTTAAGAGTAGAGTCTTCAGCATAATATCTTACTCTATCATTTACAGCGCCTGCACTTGTATTAGGTTCACGAGCAATATCGACATCCATTACAGGAGCTAACCAACATGCTCTCAGTGTATCTTCGTTAAAAGAAATCAAGTCATATTTGATGAATACAAAATCTTTATAATCACCAAAACCCCAAGAGTAGATCATTTGTTCGTATTGGATATAAAATGGATAACCCTTTTTTTGAGCTGAAGAATATCCACCTTCAAAATATCTTAAATCAGTATCTTTATAAGTAGCAAAGATATCCTCACCTGAAATGAAAGCCGGACCTTTTTGGTAAGTGTTTTCACTTCTGAGAGATTCATCTTCTATATAGTAACCAAAATATCTTTTTGTTTTCAAAGTATCTTCAGGATCATCACTGGAGTCCCAGATTGGCCAGTTTGTTCCGTCAGTTACATCTCTTGGCTCACCATTGCCTAAGAAATCTGTCGAAAAATATGTTCTATATTTTTCAACTGCAGTTGCATCATTGTCAACTAAAAAAGTTTCACTTCCGGCAACGTCTCTAATTCGTCCCGGTACCATCCATGACTGACCATCTCTAGGATTATAAGTCAACTCACAAAGTTTCAATAGCTCAGGTTCACCAGTCTCAGGGTTGAATATTTTCTCCCCAGTGCTTTGATCAACAGCTTGAACTTTTGCACCAATCCATGCACCACCGGCATAGATATATTGGTTGAGGGAATTTCTAGGCCAGTGCGAACCACCAGTACGGTTCGCTACGTTATAACCAAAAATACCATAGTTTGTAGTGTAAAATTGGATATTACTTACAGTATTCATCTGCAAATCAAATGCCCCTGTTGCTTTTCTCAAAAGCACTTCAGGACTGTCATCATCAGTTTTAAATTTCTCATGAATGTCAGCATTCATTGTAGTTTGAACTACAAGTAAAAGCAGAGCAATCATGCTTAATAAAACTTTTTTGAATGAAATTATCATTGTATCCTCTATTTTAATTTATTAACATTCTAAGTGTAGTTTTCTACAATTAAAACTTAACTTTTACCCCAAAGTAAACTGTTCTTGGAGCTTTATAGTTACCTTTGAAAGAACGCAATTTTTCAACGTAATTGATATATGATTCGTATTTTTCAATCTGATTTACTTGACCATTATTATCAATATCAGCTTGTTCATTATACATTCTATTTCCATAGTAGTCATACTGTAAAGAGTTAAATGACTGAGAATTAGCATAATCTGCTTCTTTGTACCAAATAGTAGTACTGTAGTCACCTACGTTTACTCTTGAAAGCTGTCCATCATCATCAGGGTCGCCGGTAACAGTATAGAATGAGTATGCTGAAGTAATATCAAGTAAGTTATTTACGTCAAGGAAAAATTCGATTTCAGTGTCTCCTGCACCTTCCCAAACATCACTCATTTTGATAGCTTTAGTTAAACGCATATCTAAGTTCCAGTAAGAAGGTAAGCGTTCACCATTTCTATTTGATAGCATATTACCTGTAAGGTCTGTTTTAGTGTAAGGAGCACCTGATCTGTAACTTGCTGTCAAGTTAATATTTGTGTTTTGCAAAGGTTGGATACCTGCGATAGCAGGGCCTTCGTCATCTCCCCAGTTAAAGTTAACACTAGCACTGACTCTATGTCTGATATCACGGCTAGTAGAGTAAGCTGCTAATGGGAACATAGGATTACCTGTGAAAGGATCCGTATTAAGAGATGCATTAGAAGTAGCACTTGAAGAAGTACCAGTCGCCCAGCCTAATGTATAGTTAATTTCAAAGTTGAAGTGATCAATCATACGACGTCTCAAACTTAATTCAAGACCACGAGAGTTACCGTATTCTGTAACTGTATATTGGTAATATGGAATTGGAACTGCAGGAATATAAACTGTTCCAACTTCATTATATATGTCATTATAATAAGCAGATAGTTCAATCATCATATCTTCTGTTATAATTGATTCGTAACCTACCTGATATTCGTTCTTTCTTTGAGCATCCAAATCAGGATTACCAATAATAGAACTACCACGAAGGTTTACTTTGTTAAAACCATCATAAAGCAACTGAAGCGATGGATATGAATAATATACACCGTAGTTTACTTTGAATACAGATTGATCTGTAATTCTATAGTTTACACCTATTTTTGGAGATAGTTTCATTTTTGAATCAACGTCACCTAACCCTTCTTCATTTGCGATAGAAACGAAGTTATAAGAGTCATTTGGCAAACGGTATTGAGAATTTGCATCGAAATAATCCATACGAAGACCCGCACTAAGTGTCACATCTTTGTATTTAATACGATCACTTACATAAAAGTCAAATGAAGTTGGTTTAAATGGTTTACTTGTTTTTTGATAAATGTAATCTTCGTTAGTAGCATAAATATTGCCACCCCATTTATCAGTATAAAGATCATAGCTTGGGTCGCCACTATAAGGACTACCATTGTAGTGTCTATGCAATTCATATAATTTCAAGTTAAAACCTGCAGAAAATTCTTGGTCTATATCTGCTTCATTTAATATCCAGCTAAATTTACCATCTAACTGCATATAACTACCGTCTCTAAAGTCAAATCCACCACCAACGGAACCATCAGAATAAAAACTATTCTGTAGACCAAAAGCATTCTGTGTACCTGATGAATAAGGACGACCTTC
The DNA here is from genome assembly GCA_041596515.1 of Chlorobiota bacterium. GTDB lineage: Bacteria > Bacteroidota > Ignavibacteria > Kapaibacteriales > UBA2268 > JBFHIJ01. The sequence continues at coordinate 13,460 of JBFHIJ010000001.1, read as the reverse complement.
ATAGTAACCTGTAAGTGGATTTCTTATAGGCATTTCACCTTGCAAATATCCATCTTTTGTAAAGCCTGTTGCTGTGTTCATTTGTGTATATTGATCTACTACAAAGTCAGAACCACTTACCATTAGTTCATTCTGAGGTTGTAAATTATCTTGTGGTTCTAAAATATCAAAACCTGAGATAAAGTTTGGATCATCAAAAGAACCTCTTCTACCTTGGTAATCACTGTTAGATGAACGAGATACTCTCACTTCATAAAACATTGATTCAGATAAAGTATGGTTTAACTTAACATAAATGTTAGACAAAACTTGGTTTGCTACGTTTATCTTAGCAAAGCCCTGATTTACTCCATTATAAACACTATCAGTAGACATGCCTTCGCCTGTCAAATAATAAGAAGTGTAACCGGCATTTTCAAAGTTGGTCATACCATAAGTACCACCTACTACCATTTTAATACCTGAGGCTAACTCATAAGTGAATTTACCGGAAATATTTTTCATCCATGTTTGGTTATTAGGCACTTGAGACATATTGTTCCCAAGCGGATCATAGATTTCATAGCTTGCACCACGATAATCTTCATGAAAGTAATAACCTGATACAAAGAAAGTAACATCATTTAAGCCTGGCAGTGGACCGCCTATACCAAATTCATATTTACCTTCATTTGAACCTTGCAATTTGTGACCTTCTCCGACATTATTATATTCGAAGTTATTACCTACTCTTACTAGGTCAAGACCACTTGATTGACGGCCATTTAGGAATGACAAATCTGTTCTATATCTTAAATAACCTTCGTATTTATCATTTCTACCTGATTTCATAGAAGTATTAACTGCTCCAAAACCAGAATACTCAGCTCCCATACCACCTTTCATTACCTGAGCAGATTCAGTAGCTGCAGCAGAAACCATAGGATAGTACTTAGAACCACCGATACCCATACCACCTGTAAACTTATTACTCATGTCCATCCCTTCTACAAGGATTTGAGTGTCAGCCTGACGGGCACTACGAATACTATAACCGGAACCAGAGTTGGTTACACCTGCTTGTTGTGAAATCGCATCTACGATGCCTTCAGCAGAACCTTTAGCCATTGCGTCGCCTGTAACTACACTTTGAGAGCCGGTAACATTTACTTTTACCATGTCTCTGTCAGCCGTAACGACTACTACTTCAGTCTGGCTTACTTTATCTTGCATTGTAACGTTTAGTGGAGTAGACTGTCCAGCCAATACTCTGACACCTTTGATAATTTGGTCACCTTTAGCCACGTGTGTAACTTTTACATCGTACTCATTAGCAACAACATTGTTAATGACAAACTTGCCGTTTGGTTTAGTCCTGGCACCTCTTTTAGTCCCGAGTATCATTATTGTTACCCCGGGAAGAGGCTTACTGTTTTCGTCTACTACAGTCCCTTGGATGGAACCATGCACCTGAGCGAACGTCGCTATAGGTAACAGTAGCGTAACCAGCATGATTAAAACGAAAAATCTTCGCATTAGTTTAACTCCTTTATACAACCTAGCACAAAATATAAATCTTTATTTGCAACATTTATTTTCAAAAAGCGTATTTACTATTAAAGAAATTATAAGTCTATAAGCTTTAAAGAAATACAATCTTATTACAGCATAACAAACCACTCCCTACAAAACATGTAGTGGTTTACAATTGCCAAATATAACACAAATTTTTTTTTCTACACAAAATCTTTACTGTATTGTTGAAAAAAACTACCTCAAATTGTATTCAAACCCATAAACTAAGAAGCCAGCTCTACTCCAATTTGTACCTCCTAATCTTTGACCGAAGTTGAGATACATATATCGCATTTCCGTACCAACAGTTAAAAACAGATTGTTATATATTTCTAATTTACCTCTTACTCTGCCATAGAATAAAGCTCCGCTATTGGAAGCACCCAAACCTAAACGGGCAGACAAATTAAACCAACTGTTATCAGTTACAGGAATAATATTATGCTCAGTAAATGCAGAAAGCCAAAATATTTGATTATCTAAGTTAATTGTTCTTGGCAAATCAATATATTCAGTAGGTATACTTCCAACCTCTATCATTTGATTAGGAGTAGGATTTGGAATTCTTACAACGACATCTATCTTAGATAGATAGGCAAGATTTCCCAATTCTATACCAACGTCTAAATTATCTTCCACTGCATAAGATATAGAAAGAGAATAATTTGTAATCGTAGAATTAGATGTTTTGTTATAACCACTATTAGAATAGTCAGTAGCAGCAAAAAAACTAATATTTACATTACCGGATGTAAGTTGATACTGTAAGTCATCATAATAATTAAAATCGCCTTGCCCCGGAGTAGCCGGTAAAATGCTTGGCATTTTAGGTTCATTATAGTTTTTCTTAGAAAGCAAAGTACCATTTAAGGCATTATATCCATCTTGATTAGATTCTTGATTATAAAAAGTAAAATTAGAAATATTAATATCTGCCACATTAAAATCATTTATTTTATTTTCTAAAACCTGATTAGAATAGCCTCTATTATTACCTGCAAATAGACTTGTAGCTATAACACTATGGGACCCATCGATAGTAGAACTAGAAATACTTCTAAACTTTTGTTCTTTAGGAATTTCCATAACAAGCATTTCTTGATCTTCTATCCCATCAACGTTGGACACGCCATAGATTTCTTTATCCACAGATCTATATTCGCTATGGTTCATCTGAGCATATTCAGAAGGGTAGCCTATCTGATAATCACTAATTTTTCCAATTGCAAACATAAATAGCAAAACAGCAGCTGCACTTACATATCTATAATTTATGTTAAACTTAGATTTTTTAACTTTAGGAAGATCAAGCACATTTGCTTTGCTATCATTTATAATTTGCATCATTATCCTATCTTCGGTCTCGCTAAGCAAGTCCGCTGGAGCTTTGATGGAATTAGCATCTTTGTGCATAGCATGATTTAACTCTACAGCAATGTCAAAATCTTCTTTTGCTGCTTTGTCATCGGTCAAATAATGCCGAAGAAGTAAATCTTCTTCTTGATTAAGTTCGCCATCAAGATATTTCGATATGAGATTATCGAGACTCATTGATTTCCTTGACTATTGGTTTTAGAATTTTTCTTAGTTGTACCCTTGCACGGTGCACTCTTACTTTAGCTAAAGATAAATCAATATCTAAGATTTCAGCTATTTCTTGATATGAATGTCCTTCATATTCTCTGAGCAAGAGGGCTTCTTTTAAAATTACCGGCAGTGATTGAATAGCATCCTGCAATGATTTTTGTAATCCAAAATCATGATTCATTTCCACTGACTGGCCATGAACATAATCATCGTAAGATTCTATATCTTTCTTGGCTCTTATCATATTAAGGCACGTATGCCTCGCTATAGTAAAAACCCAAGCAGTAAAATTTTCGCCGTAAAACTTTTTACTATTTTCATAAACTTTCACAAATGTTTCCTGAAAAGCATCTTTTGCCTGGGCCTCATCACCCAGTAATCTCAAGCAAAAACGATATATCCGGTCACCATACTTTTTATACAGCATTCCGAAAGCTTGAGCACTACCATTCTTGAAACTTTCTAAAGTTTCAGGAAGATCATGTTCCTCTATTTTTGCTTTTTTAAAAAACATATTATTCTAGTTTATTTCCCGGCTTTATTGGTAAACACAGCAAACCTAAATTTGGTTACATACTTTTTATAAACATTTGTATTTTTTTTGATACCGTTCAGTATTTGTAAATAGTCCTATTCGCTTTTCCAGACCAATCATATTTTAGGACAAGACTATTAACATCTTGCCCTAAATCTTATCTTAAAAAAAAGACAATACTGTTTTCTATTTTTTGAATTGTTTTATAGGTGTTCGTAACTCAATTATTACTGTTCTTGAATAGTTACGCCCTTCCGGGGAATCATTGTTATATAACAAGAGTCTGCTACCTACACTGTTTTTTTCTACACTATTATTGATTTTCAAAGCAGATAAAACATTATTTATTCTTTCTGCTGCAAGTTTTTCATTGTAATCAGGATCGCCTGTTCTATCGGCATATCCGGTAATAATTATTTCGGAATTATCTTTGATATGCTCTTTTACAGTTTTTAGGACTTCTAAATGTTCAGCTTTTAAGTTTGCTTTATCATAGTCAAAAAGAATCAAAGCAAATCTGTCAATTATCCTGTCATCTTGTAAGATTTCACGTTTTTTTCTTATTGTTTTTTGAGAAATACCAATAGTTTGGGACTCTTTATAAACATCATTTCCTGAGTAGACAATGAAATCAATATCAACTTGTTTATCGTATCTTGGGATAGGTAGTTTTTCTATTTCCCATATTCTTTTGTCTATTTTATTTCCTAAGTCAAATCTTCTAAGTATTTCTCCATTATGCTTAACGTAAACTACTGCACTATCAATTTCTCTACCAGAAAACTTAGGTTTTATTTCTAAAACAGGTGGCGTAGCTGTCCTCTTAATATCTTTAATGATAAAAGGAGCTGTTACAGTTTTATCCGCAGAGCTAATCTCTACCCTTCTGTTTTCTTGTTTCCCGTCCTTGTTATCATTGTTAGCAGCAGTAAGCGGAAGTAATCTGCTTTTTACTATAATTTTGTTTTCGGATATTCCCCATACGTCTACAAAATAATCTTTAACTGACTCAGCTCTACTTTTTGAAAGAGATAAATTGTTCTTCTCTGCTCCTGTGTTATTATTACAACCCGTAATAATTAATTCAGCTCCCGAGTCTTTCGCACGTTTTCCTACAATATTGAGCATATCTTTATAGATGTCCATAGTGCTTGGATTCAATTTATCAGGATCAAAGTTTAGTACTTCGTTTTTATCTAAAAAGTTTAAACTACCATGATTTATTTGGTCAGTGCCTTGCTCAAAGAATACATAAGGCAAAAGTGGGAACATTTCCTGATACTCTGTCTCTTCAATAACTACTGTAGGATTTATCATAATCTGACCTTGTGGGTCGATTCCATAAACCATCAATTCTATATTCACATCTTCTACTTTAGGCTTCTCTAATCTATATTTTTCAAACTTTGTTGTCAGTTCAACTATCACATCCTCTTCTTCTGTTTTTGTAACTTCTTCTCGAGAATCTATAAGTTCTATACGTTCGTTGTTAATTCCGGCGATATAATCTATTATTGTATCTCTTTGCACTTTATACTGTTTATCAATGGGTTTTGCTCTTTCCTTTAGATATGGGAACTTTAATGCAGCTCCAATTGAAAGTGATGATACTAACCAATCCACAGAACTAATTTCAGAGAAAGGTAGATGATATCTCACTTCCGGCTGGAAAACTCCTGTTTCAAAAACAGGTATCCTATAGCCTAAACTAAAAGCAGCAAATAACTGCATAGATTTTAAATCCGGCATATCAAAATCATTATACTCAGATCTCGTTCTTTTGCCATTTTCAACAAATACAACATTGCCAGGCTGTAAGAGTTCCTCTTTCTGATTCAAATTAGTAGAGGCGATATACCCTAGTTTTAATCCGGCAGTAGTATAAAATTTTTCAAAGAAATTAAATCCGGCATGAGCTTCAATATCTAACATATTTATTGCAGCTTGTATTTCATAGTTTGACTTAGCTTGCTCAATACTTATAGTATTATATGGTGGATTTAAGTCTCTAAATTCAGTATTCCCGGTAACATCATCCTTGGAAAGAGTACCATCTAATTTGGAGAACCCAAACCTTCCACCCAAAAATACAGCATCGTTAAGAGGCACTTCCATCATACCGCCAATGTTAAACCCATATCCGCTACCTCCCTCAAAATTAGTACAGCATATTGGCTTTCCGGGCAAGGCTTGGAAATCTGTAAAATGTATATTATAGTTTAATCCGCCATAGAGTCCATAATAAAGAAGTGTATCATTATGTTGTTTTTGGGCAAATGAAAAAGCCGGCAAGCATAAAAGAAAAGCTAAAAAATAAAAAGATATTGGTTTCATCTTGTTTCTTATATATATTTATCGAATACTTTTATTCAAAAAGTAACATACTGTATATTTATTGTAATTCCAAACTTTATAAATACAAATTCTTATGGATACTAACCTTTTCTCTAAAGAAATTGAAATTGCATCTAAGCAAGCCAGCGAACTTAGAAAGCTTATAAATAAATATGACATTGCATATTATCAAAACTCTGAATCTCTGATAAGCGATAAAGAATATGACGAATTATTTAAGCAGCTCTCTACTCTCGAAAAATATTTCCCTGAAATATCGACTCCTGATTCACCTACTCAAAGAGTTGGTGGGCAGCCACTCAAAGAATTTCAAAATGTCGAGCATATTATCCCTATGCTTTCTTTATCAAACACATATAGTGCCGAAGAGTTGCACGATTTTGATAGAAAAGTGAGAGAAACGCTCGGCGAAAATAACTATAGTTACTCTGTAGAACTTAAGTTTGACGGCGTAGCAATGAGTTTGAGGTATGTAAATGGTATCTTAGATAAAGCTATTACTCGTGGTGATGGATATAGAGGTGACGATGTAACTCAGAATATCAAAACGATAAAAACTCTTCCCTTATCTGTTTCAGGTAACTTGCAAAACTTCGAAGTTCGTGGCGAGGTTTATATGTTAAATAAAGACTTTATTGAAATAAACCGCAAACGAGAAGATGCCGGGGAAAAACTCTATGCTAATCCACGTAATCTAACTGCAGGCACTCTTAAGCTATTAGATTCAAAAGTAGTGAGCTCACGAAAACTCAGGATGGTGTGTTATTATTTAAGATCTGAAGATACAAAATTAGAAACTCACTATAGGAATATTGAGTTACTTAAAAAAATGGGATTCCCTGTCTCTGACCAAATACAAAAATGTGAGAGTATCAAAGATGTGATTGATTTTATCGTATCCATTCAAGATAAAAGGAACTCGCTTCCATTTCAAATTGACGGTGCTGTAGTTAAAGTTGATAATTTGGCTCAGCAGGAAGAAATGGGATATGTAGCTCGCTCTCCCAAGTGGGCTATTGCTTATAAATACGAAGCAGAATCAGTAGAAACTTTGCTAAAATCAATTAGCCTACAAGTTGGAAGAACCGGTACGGTCACGCCCGTCGCAGAGTTAGAGCCTGTACTCGTGGCTGGCTCGACTGTAAGCCGAGCGACCTTGCATAACATAGACTATATAACAGAAAAAGATGTAAGAGAAGGTGATTATGTATATGTTGAAAAAGGCGGAGATGTCATACCAAAAGTTACAGGTGTAAACATAGACAAAAGATCCGAAGATTCAGTTCCTTACAAATTCCCAAACGTATGCAACTGCGGCAAAGAAGGAGAACTAATACGTCCTGAAGGAGAGGCAAACTATTACTGCACTAACCCTGATTGTCCATCACAAATAAAGCGACGCATGGAACATTTTGTCAGTCGAAATGCAATGAATATTGACGGTTTTGGAGAAAAAATTGTAGAACAGCTATTAAGCGAAAACTTAATTTCAGGCATTGCTGATATTTATGATTTACACAATAAAAAATCTGCCATGTTAGCTTTAGAGAGATGGGGAGACAAAAGCGTAAATAATTTATTTCTAAATATAGAAAAATCAAAAGAGAGAAGTTTCGCAAATGTGCTTTTCGCACTTGGTATTCGCTTTATTGGCGAAGGGGGAGCAAAGGTACTCGCAAACCATTTTAAGTCCTTAGAGCAGTTAATTCGAGCTGACAGAGACACTTTAATCTCTGTAAATGAAATAGGTAACAAAATGGCAGATTCTATACTCAATTATTTCTCTAATGAAGCTGAGTTGGAGATTGTCAACAGACTTAAATCTGCAGGACTTCAGTTCGAGCAGGAAGTTATAGAATCTGGTATCGAACAAAAATTCAACGGAGAAACATTTGTTTTTACAGGCGAGTTAGAAACAATGACTCGAAAAGAGGCAGCTGAAAAGGCTATTATGCTTGGAGGAAAAGAGACTAAAAGTGTCAGTAAAAAAACTTCTTATGTAGTTGTTGGCGATAAGCCAGGCTCTAAGTACAAAAAAGCTCAGGAACTCGGGGTTCCTATTTTGAGCGAGCAGGAATTTGTAAATTTAATTTCTTGAAATCGGAATTTTGATGCAGAATATATTGTGACTGCTAAGCTAATTGATATTACGTTAAATTGCTGGCATATTTAAGAACTTACAATATCATACTCTGTGCATAATATAAACATTATGTGCAGAGGCATCCCCCACCCTTGATTGAAGTAAATATTTGTATATTATTTCTAAACACATAAATCCTCAGCGTTAATCGCATAAGTTTCTGTGATTTTTGAGCTAATATAATTATCCGGATTTTGGCATACATCTATTGCAAATTCTATTCCTGTGCTTACGATTTTATCCCAGTCTTCCTTACCCAAAGCGTCTAAGGTCTCTTTAGTAATATTTGGGTTATTATAAATGCTATAAATAACACCTACATTGAAGTTATCCCCGGCACCAATAGTGCTAATCGGAATAATATCAGGTACAGAGTACTCGGCATTGATTGAAGCAGTAATCAGATCCACTTCGTCCTTTCCTTTAGTATAAATAAAATTGGGGCAAAACTCTTTTACTTTGTGATAAGTATCCAAAGCATTATCAGTCCCAAAAATAATCTTGAAATCTTCATCTGAACCTTTCACAATATCAGCAAGTTGCATGTTTTCTAAGATATAATGCTTAATAACATCCATATCTTTTAGATAAGCTTTTCTAAAATTAGGGTCGTAAATCAGTATAGCACCTGCTTTTTTAGCTTTTTTGATAAGAGTCACGAGTTGATTTCTTAATATCTGAGAAACAGAATAGGAGGAACCATAAAGCAAAATATCATTTTCTTTAAATTCAATATTCTGAGTAATGATTCTTTCCGGCGGAAATATTTTATAGAAGTCATATCTTGCATTATTATTTTCATCTAAAAAGGCAATTGCAAGAGCTGTTTTACCATCAGAATATCTTCTTACATACTCAGTATTTACAAAGTTGTTATGTAGAAAAGCATCCACAGTCCTACCTATTTTATCAGTGCCATATTCGCTTATAAAATGCACAGGCAAGCCCAAACGCCCCATCGAAATAGAAGCATTTAGCATCGAACCGCCAGGCACAGAGTTAAATGCTACATTATCTTTGAACATAATATCGTAGACAGTTTCACCAGGGCAGTATATTTTTCTGTGCATCATAACACCTCTTCTATAAATTAAAACCACTTTTGTGGCAATATAATTTACAAAAGAAAAAGAACAAAAAAAAGACGAAGTGAAAAACACCTCGTCTCTTTTTTGAAAATATATATTCTAAATCTATTAACGAACTACGTTAAGAGTTTTAGTGAATGTTTCGTTTCCAACTGTCAAGTTTACATAGTAAGTACCGTTAGGAAGTCCGCTAACATTAACCGGAGCTACTTTAGTACCTGCTTCTTTAATTTGATCAGGAAGAACAGTCATTACTTTACTACCTAAAGTATTGAAGATTTCCATACGAACATTATCGTTAGTACCTGTAGTGAATTCGATATTGACATCAGCATCTGCAGGATTAGGATAAATATTCAAATTCACGTCTTGTGTCATAGTTGCATTATCTTCTACGCCAACACCGGCAAAGTTGAATGTACCATAAATATAGCTATGATACCATCTTGGAATCATATCAAAAATACCAGAACTATATTTGAATCTATAATAAGTTTCACTAGAAGATTTAGGAGCAAGGCTATAAAGCATAGGAACCTGAGAAACTGATGGTACGCGAGCAGGAAGCCTAGCACCTCTTTCATTTCTAATCGGATCATCAACTATAGGAATAGCATTAGTCCATGTTCCACCAACTTTAGCTGCACCATAGATACCGGTATTGTCCATACTGTCAAGTTCAGTATAAATAACTTGCTGCGTAAGTCTATCATAATCTTTAAGTTTAATAGTTGTATCTAAAGGAAAAGAAGTACCGTCCCATTGAGCAAATTTCAATACGATATCTTTTGTTCCAACTACTCTAGCCAAAGATATTTCAAGACCTTGACCTGATTGACCATTTCTATCAAGTGAATCTATATCACCTTCTATTGCTTCGTTAATAGTAGGTAAAGCTACTTGAGGTTCAGGTAATTCATAAACAGCTACAGGATCATTCCAAGTGCCATTTTCATATCTGAATTCTGTCAATATTGATTTTGCTTGGTAGTTTTCGTCAGAACCATCAACAACTATATAAATAGGAATTACAAAAGATATTTCATCAACACCTGTAGATATGAAACCTAAATCATAATAAGGAGACATACCGGCAACGCCTGGATAATTTGCTGTTTGGTCTTGACCATTATCTTCCATGAATTTTTTCATTTTTTCAGTTGGACATTTAATCCAGTCAGTCCATGTTTGGCCATTATCAGCAGACTTCATGAATCCAACGGTTCTTAATCTGTCAACTACATCTTCACCATTTTCAGGGTGATTAGGGAAAAAGTGGTTAACAGCACCAATATAAACATTTCCTTCATCATCTGTATCTACATAAGTATCACTAGTAGTACCACTACCTTTAGTATCAGCCCAATATGTAATATCAGTATCTGTGTAGTGAGGAAGCATCATGTTAGCTACAAAATCTCCTTCTTCAAAGTTGAAAGAAGAAAAGAAAGCAGGTCCGTATTGGAAATCTACTGTGTTAGCAGGAGAGCCATAGCCTGTAGCGTAAGCAATAGCTTCACCATCATACTGAGCAGAAGCCATTCTTGACAAGCTGAAACTATAACCACCTGCATCGTTATTGTCGCTAGGTTGGATTACCTGAAATGTTTCAGGATCACCATCTTGTACTGCAGGAACATAAGCAATATTAATACCTTGAGTAGCATAATAACCTTGCTGAGCTTCATCCCATTCGAAAGATCTATAATTACATAGGTATTGTAAGTCTTGAGGGTCTTCAGAATTATATAAGTTGAAAACTGATAGTGAAGATTGCAATGGGAAAACTAAAGGTGTTTTTGCAATTATATCTCTAATTGCAAAAGTTTCTCCAAGATCACTAGTAGTAATAACTCTCATATTACCATATCTATCAGGATCATCAGAAATCCATCTGTAATATGATTCTAAAATAGATACTGTTTGAGAAATTGGCTCGTAATTCATACAAGTAGTAGCAGAAGCAAAACTAAATGGTGGATTTTGAGCTGTAGCAAGAAAAGTAGTGTCATAGCCCGGAGACAAATTAACTACATCAGACTCTACTTGAGTTTGTATGCCACTAAAGCCTGATAAAGGCTCTGCAGTAATAGAATTTTGAACTTGTACAGCTTTTGCTACTTGCATTTCCATTGTTTCGTGTACTTCTGCGTTGAGTACAAATGGTGCTACAGCAATCAGCACAAGAAGTGATAGTAATTTTTTCATCACAGTGCTCCAAAAATAGTATTTAACATGATATTAACAGTTTTCTTTTTTTCTTCTTTTAAGTCTATTTGGCAAAGTTACAAGCTATTAGGACTTATTACAAGTTTTTTTTTCAAAATCCTATTTTTTTTTGAACTTTTGTTTAAGTAATACGTTTAATACACTCTATATCTACTAAACACTTCAAACATAATATTGGTTACAATATTTTTTATATTGTTCTATATTTTTTGTTACCTCGATTAATCTCACAAGTTATATTAATATAAGATTTTTGATTTTCAAAATAAAAGAATATCTTTGCATAACAATTTTAAAATAGGTTCGTTTTTATCCTATTATTGTTTACTCAATTATATCAAGGATATATCATGAGTCTGAATCAAACTCAGATAAAAGAAGTCATAGGCAAATTGAAAGATCCTGATTTAGGACTTTCATTTTTAGAATTAGATGCCATTAATAATATTATTATCGAAGGCAATTCTATAAAATTGTATTTAGAACTTATCCAACCGGTACATCTTATTGCTGAAGATGTCAATAATATGTGCGTAGAAGCAATCAGAGAGATAGCTCCAGACGCTATATTAGAAGTATATGTCGGTGAAAAGGGTATAAATACCAATAAGACAATCTTACAGGGTGTTAAAAACATTATTGCTGTTGCATCCGGTAAAGGCGGAGTAGGCAAATCTTCAATCTCCTCTAATATTGCTGCTTCTCTTTCACTAACAGGTGCTAAAGTAGGGATTTTAGACGGCGATGTTTATGGCCCAAGTCAACCGACAATGTATGGTCTTAACGGAAGACAACTGGAAGCAGTTCAGATGCCGGATGGCTCGACAAAGGCATTTCCCTCTGAGCAGTACGGAGTCAAAGTGGCATCTATGGGCTTTGTTATGAACAGAGACGAAGCAGCTATTGTTCGCGGACCACTATTAGCAGGTTATTTTTCTATGCTGTTCGAGCAGGTAGAATGGGGTGAATTAGATTACTTAATCTTTGACTTGCCTCCGGGCACCGGCGACATACAGCTCACACTAACTCAAAAAATTCCGCTTACAGGCGCTGTGATAGTCACTACACCGCAGGAAATAGCCTTAGCTGACGTAAGAAGAAGTATTACTATGTTCCGCAAGGTAGACGTTGATATTTTAGGTATCGTAGAAAATATGAGTTATTTTATCCCACCGGACATGCCCGATAAAAAATACTTCATCTTCGGCGAAGGTGGTGGCGCATCTGTAGCAAAAGAAACTAACTCTGAGCTATTAGGTCAAATACCATTAAATATAGGTATGCGCGAAGGTAACGATGGCGGTAAACCATTTGTACTTTCTGAAGATGCCGGAGAGCAAGGTAAAATTATTATGGATATTACTCGTAATCTCATTAGGAAGGTTAGAGTTTTAAATAATTCTAAGTTGCATAATCCTGGACTAAAAATAAATATATAGGTTCTCTTTTTTATGGATAACATGAAAAATAGAGTTGAATCGATACTCAAAGACATACGCCCCTATCTCCAAGAAGACGGGGGCGATGTTGAATTTCACACTTACGAACCGGAAAATGGCACATTAGTCTTGAAATTGTTAGGTGCTTGTGCCACATGCCCACTACACATGATGACCCTTCGTGCAGGCATTGAGAGATTAATACTGCACTATATACCGGAAATAAAAAGAATTGAAAAATATTGATATTTTATTTGTTAGATTTCTAATTTTAGCTTATATTGCATTCCTCTTTGAAAGAGATGCCGCATATAATGTTCTTTACATAAAGACATAAAAAAATACTTGACTTAAATTGAGAATTTTTGTATGTTTGTAAATGCTTAAATAATGCAAGGGCGAGTAGCTCAGTTGGTCTAGAGCACCTGCCTTACAAGCAGGGGGTCGGGAGTTCGACTCTCTCCTCGCCCACAGCCTTGCAGAAGTGGCGGAACTGGTAGACGCGCTGGACTCAAAATCCAGTGGCCCTT